>NZ_KB910973.1 GCF_000383235.1 Bacillus sp. 123MFChir2 | reverse complement strand
TGTCCCCGCAACCAATGGTCCCGTGGTGTAGTGGTTAACATGCCTGCCTGTCACGCAGGAGATCGCCGGTTCGACCCCGGTCGGGACCGCCATTTTTATTAAGGCTCGGTAGCTCAGTCGGTAGAGCAGAGGACTGAAAATCCTCGTGTCGGCGGTTCGATTCCGTCCCGAGCCACCATTTTCAAATAAATAACGCCGGCTTAGCTCAATTGGTAGAGCAACTGACTTGTAATCAGTAGGTTGGGGGTTCAAGTCCTCTAGCCGGCACCATGTAAGTTTCGGAGGGGTAGCGAAGTGGCTAAACGCGGCGGACTGTAAATCCGCTCCTTCGGGTTCGGCAGTTCGAATCTGCCCCCCTCCACCATTTACATTTTATATAGGGGCATAGTTTAAAGGTAGAACAGAGGTCTCCAAAACCTCCAGTGTGGGTTCAATTCCTACTGCCCCTGCCAACACAGCATGGCGGCTGTGGCGAAGTGGTTAACGCATCGGATTGTGGCTCCGACACTCGTGGGTTCGATTCCCATCAGTCGCCCCATTTTTAAATATCACTTTACAAATTAAATGGATTGTGATAATATACTTAATGTCCTGATTGGATATTTTAAGTAATAAAATACGTAATATAACATATAATGTATTAAACATTCGGTGGGCTATAGCCAAGCGGTAAGGCAACGGACTTTGACTCCGTCATGCGCTGGTTCGAATCCAGCTAGCCCAGCCATTTTTGCGGAAGTAGTTCAGTGGTAGAATACAACCTTGCCAAGGTTGGGGTCGCGGGTTCGAATCCCGTCTTCCGCTCCAAATTTAATATGGCGGCATAGCCAAGTGGTAAGGCAGAGGTCTGCAAAACCTTTACCACCGGTTCAAATCCGGTTGCCGCCTCCATATTTTGCCGATGTGGCGGAATTGGCAGACGCGCACGACTCAAAATCGTGTTCCGTAAGGAGTGTCGGTTCGACCCCGACCATCGGTACTGTTTAGACGAGGATAACTCGTTTTTTTTATGTTTGTAAGCGTACAATAAGCGTGAATACCTCGATAATATCAAGCGTTTCCTACTGTGGTGGGAGGCGCTTTTTTTATGTCCTTTAGCTTCTATATACGGCACTACTAAATCCCTTCTAATCGTGTGCATCAATAATACGCAATGTTAGGAGGATAGATAGTCATGAGTAGACGTAAAAACGTATTAGACGATAATGAATTAGCTATTATACGTCGTACAACAAAATCGTATGTAGAGACGTTCGAGGAAGCAATAAGCCTCTTTTTAAAAGACTGCGAAATACGCAATCTTAGACCTCATACTATGAAGTTTTATCGAAGTGAATTAAATACATTCCTCAATTACTTAAGAGAGCAAGATATAGACCCAAACGTTTTAAAGCCGAACCACGTAACTGAAGAGCATATTAAAGAAAATGTGATTTTGTACTTGCGCAATTATAAGGGCGCTCGTGTTGTCACTATTAATACAAGGCTTAGGGCACTAAGGGCATTTTTTAACTTCTTATATAAAAATAAGCATATACAGAAAAATCCGTTTGATAATGTACAGTTGTTAAAAGACCGCAAGCATATCATTGCGACTTTTACTAAAGATCAGTTAGACAAGCTATTCAGACAACCCGATTTAAAGACGTTTACAGGCGTTCGGGATTACACAATTATGATGTTATTACTCGAAACGGGTATAAGAGCTAATGAGCTGGTAGGTCTATCGTTAGCAGATATCCGTTGGGAAGACAGCTTGCTATGTGTACGTAATGCGAAGAGCTATCGAGAGAGGTTAGTACCAATTCAAACGCAAATGAAGCAGCAGTTAAAGAAGTATATTGCCATACGTGGTTATGTAGAAGTAGACGCCTTATTTGTGACAGTAGATAATACACCACTATCTAAGCGTGGACTTCAAAATAGAATTGAGAAGTACGGTGTGCTTGCGGGTATTAAAGGAGTACGATGTAGCTGTCATACGTTTAGACATACTTTTGCGAAGCTATCTGTACAACAAGGAGCTAATATATTCGAACTACAGGCGATTCTAGGACATACAAGTATGGAGATTGTGAAGACGTACGTTAATCTATTCGGAAACGACGTAAGAGAAGCGCATAAGAAGTTTTCACCTTTAAAAATATTAGAGAAGCGTCACATTTAAAGAAAAAAGTCCCCAGCGCCAACTGGAGACTCAAAAATTCAATGAGATAAAACCAAATAACAGACGATACCGTCATTCAGTACCTTCATTTTATCGAAAAAATTTGAAGAATGCAAGGCTTCTTAAGTGCTGTCTTTTTTAGGTACTGCTGCGGTAGACTCACGACGTGGACGCCGTACCAAGTCGCTAAACTAAAAACGTAAAAGGGGAGCTGAACCACCGCAAACATCAGCGCTACACATTCAACGCATATCCCTTCCGTGCGTGTGTAGGCTAGGTGGTCGCTACCATGCGAAAGCAAAAATGCGAGGAGTGGACGAGCTTTGTTACTACGGTAACAGGGTCTTCGGTAAGATATGTATCGTGGGAAGCTCTGCGATATAGAAAGACCGAGGGGCGAGAAATCGCCGAAGTTGGAAGGGGCATACTTAGAAACCTCAGCAATCGACCGATGCTAGTATCGTGCTTTACCTCTTATTCGCATTGATAGTTTTATCTTTGTGAGTAGGGGTAAACTGCGCCGTTATTTCCTAGACACTCTCCCTCTGCTAGCAAAAGGCGTTAACACAAGTCAAGTATAAAAATTGAAAATGTTAGCCATTGGCGAAGAGTTGCGAAGCGGCGTAGATAAACACAATACGCAGCAAGGGGAAGCAACGCAATGGTAATCGACAGACTAAACGCAGCAGCTATCGAAGCAAAGAGGAATGAAACGGCATTGTGGGAAATTAAAGCTCACTACATGCCTCTAATAGAACGACTAGCATTCGAAAATTGGTTTAAGATGAATAATGAAACGCATTTTATAGACGATTGTTATCGTAAGATTGAATACTCAATCAGAACGTTTGATATACATAAAGGAAATTTCGATAGGAGAGTGAGGGTGCTTATTAACCAAAGTGTAAAGCAGTATTGTGGGAATAGAGGAAAGAAACGCAAAGTGTTACAGCTAATAGGCGAAGACCTAGACGCATTACAAATAATCGATAATACAGTAAATGTAGAAGGAGCAGCGATATACGCAGTAATAAAAGAGGAGCTATACGCAAAATACTGCGATAGGGAAGTGGATAAAATAATTATGCGTATTGTTTTAGATGAAGATCACGTAGAAAATAAGAGCGAAATTGCAAGACGATTAGCTAAAAGGACAGGACGTACATTTCATAGTGCAAGAGGGGCTGTTCGCTCGTTTATAAAACGTAAGAGGTTAGCATGATACAAAATGTATCATGTAAATCAGACCTACAAGTTAAGCTGAAATTAATCAGAATTTAATCTGAAAAAGGTCAGAAAAAAGTTTCCTAAAAGTAAACTTTTCTTGTAACTCGATTCTGTGTTAAGTTATAATGTTTCTATAAGAAACGTTTTTGATACAAAATTTATCACGTATGACCCTGGCGGTGGTGGGGATTGGAAAACGCATCTATGGATAAAAGTTAACTTAAAGTGAACCTTTTTAATCTTTATGTTGCCTTAGGAACAACTCTACGCTAAAATTTGTCATTTTGACAAATTCGTATGCCTACTAAGTAAACTATAGGTTTACAAGTAATATTCTGCATCAAATGTGGAATACTATATAAATAAAAAAGCCTCTCAGTGTTGGTAGCACTGAAAGACTTTAAATAAAATACTATTTTTTGTCTTTACTCATGTTAATTACGTTTATGACAACCATGAGTAAGGAACAAACCGCAGTAACGGTGATTGCGTCCATGTATGTATTCACCACCCTTGCGAAAAGCCTGTCGTACGCTAATACGATGGGCTTTTTTCATATACTCGTATTATACCCTATCTTGGTTATAGATTCCAAAAGTTATTTTCTATACCAAAAACCCTATAGCGTGTTTTGTTGTGAAGCTATGTATAAGTATGATTTAGCTAGAGTTAACGACGTAGTTTAGGGTAGGTTGGCGAAGAAGTAAAGGAGAGGAATGCGCATATGTTTAAGATAAAAATAACAATAAAGAAGGGAAAGAAACATTCAGCTATACTTTTGTTAATAGCGTTCATAGCGCTAATAGTTACGGATATTATCGGAAACTTGTATCTTAGTGCAGCCGCAGTAATATTTGGAATGGCTGTAGTCGCAGCAGCTATTACGGAGACAATCGGTGACTGGCGAAAGAAAAAGGAAAAGGGGACGCATTAAGGTTCGATTCAATAAAGATGTCGGAGGAAGTCTGTTATACATAAATGAGTACATTCAAAATAATCATGGGTGAGAGGTTAACGCACTGGACATAGTGAAGGGGATATCAAATAATGGATACATATAAATCAATTAAAAAAGTAATGTTAGTAGGAATCACGGCAACAGCGCTATTAAGTGGGTGCGGTGGTTCTAACGAAGGTAAATCTAACGAAGTCAATGCTGAAAAGTCACCGAAAGAAATCGCGCAGGAAAGGTACGAAGCCGAAAAGAAGTCGAAGGAAGTTGAAAAAGAACTGAACGCATTACGCGAATCTGAGAACAGTGAATTCCTTATCGACCTTGACATCAAAATTGACGGTAAGAAGCCGCAGAAACTAACGTTTGATGTCGATAACGGCGGAAATTTATCGATAGATTCATTTAAATCGTTAAAAGTCGGTATGAGTGCGGAAAAGGTAGCGAAAACACTAAATAAAAACGTTGCATTTGCGTCATTCATGCGCATCAAACAGTACGGCAAGAAGTGGGAAGGTACAATGTACACATATAAGTACGAATCTAACGGAATAGAAACGCGTATTGAAGTGTATTTCACTCACGAAAACGACGAATTGAAGTTATATGGCGCGCATCGTACGGAAATAAACCGCGCTAATGAGTGGAAACAAACGACGCTAGATAATAAACGCGGATTTATCGGACAAGGAGCGGATACGGCAAAGGATACACCTACGAATAATAGCGAAGCTACTCACAAGCCCGCACCTAGTAAGGCGGATACACCTGCGAAGAGTACAAAGTCTGCTATTCCTAACGATTACTGCGGACATGGACACGACGAAACGAAGCAAGAAGCGCACGGCTGCGATAAGATTATTGATGAAGAAGCGCACCAAAAACATCTGCAACAACAGGAAAGAGAATATGAAGAACAACAACGTGAGGAAGCGAAGAAATACCAATCTGAAATGACCGAAGAAGATAAGGCGAGAATCCTACGCCAAGAAAAACGCTGGAATACGCCTAGCGGTGGTATTGGCGGCACATGGCAAGATGAAATGAAGGAAATGGAAGAGCAGGAAGGTGCGCAACAATGAAATTAGTGCGGACATGGACAAGATGAAACGAATAGGATACGAAGGTGGGACGGTGTAACAAGTGTCTTTTTTCTTTATATAATATCCATTGTTTTAGCGCCCGTATTCGCCTTCTCTTCGATATTTAACAGCTGTGTGCGTACCTCTTTCGCTACTTCGCTATCACGTAATAGCATGAGTAATGGATAAATGGCGTTTATTAATACGAACTACTCGATGAATGAACGTAAGTTACTAGTTTATAGCGGTATATAGTGACGTGGAGCGATGTGTAGATGAGAATATAGATTAAGGTCTATACTAGATAATCCCAGTTAAATCCGAAATTAAAAAGCACTCTAATGAGTGCCTTACTTTATTTTTTAAATTCAACTGTCATGAAGATTGAATATGGATAGCTTGTTCCATATTTCTTATTTATAGCATCTACTATTAATGCAGTAGATTGTTCAATAGGCATTGCAGATTGAGTAATGTCTTCATATGGAAGTTCAATACTGTAAGGTGTTTTGTTTCTTCCAAGACCAACTTCGCCATAAACTATCATTTAATCACGCCTCCTTTACCATATATATCTAATTATACCATTTTACTAGATATAAGAGAAATTTTAAGCGTGTATTTTATTCGATATTTTAGGAGATTCTTTGTTAAGCGAAATTACTAGAAGATTGGGGAAGCTATGCGAGGATCGACGATACTGTATGTACTTCGCAACGTGCGAAATGATATAATAGATTTGCTGGAAGTTGTAGCACTTCTACCAGTCAACTAAGCGGTCTGTATAGTTGCGGAAATTCTATACGGACTGGGGATTGCGTCCTATCTGCCAATAGAGCGCAGTCTCTTTTTATTTATAAAATACATATAATTATCATTATATATAAATGATTTACATTACTGGTAATGTCGAATTCCCTTGTTTCACGTGGAAATATTGATAAAACAAGAAAAGCAGGCAGATTCCTTGATATATAAGGGTTTTCTTAAAAAATGTATAAAAATAATACTGAATTATGTCATGCGAAATCCTACTTAATATTATGCTACGCTTGAATTACCAAGTCACGCACGCAACGTGATGTAAGAAAAGGAGTGTAGCTATTTGGTAGACTTTGCGAAAGATGTTTTAGGAATGACAGAACAATTAGTGACGATTGTAATCGGAGTTCTGACGATTATTGCGTTAAAGAAAAAATAGATATTGAAACTAAAAAACTAGCTCGTTGAATGCGAACATAACATAGATTTACTTAATGGGATAGCGCCGACATTTCGGTCATTGCGTTGCGAGTTGTTGGCGCTGATCTCATTGTAAACTCGTGTATTTTTATCGGTGAAACGGTGCATTGCTTGCGGCTGTAGGGTTTACAATGATTTTCGTGTAATCAAAATAGTTACAACTGTTTACGCTATTTTAACGTCATACCCTTTTGTATACGCATTTTCACGTGCTGCAAGGGTCGGACGGGGAGCGCCTCCAAAACTCAAGGGGGTACGTATCTAAGCAAAAAAAAGACACCAATCGCTTAGCGCCCTGTTACTTCAATCCTTCTCGTTCTAATAATCGGTAAAGCGTACCTGTTCCGATAGACAGCGTTTTGCATATATACCGCACAGACTTGCCTTCTTTATACCATTCTATAGCTTGCGCTGCCTTCTCAGCTTTCTTGCCGCCTTCTGTTACTTCTAGCCTGCGTCCTTTATATTTGCCCTCTTTCTTCGCAATCTCTATACCTTCTTTTTGTCGTTCCAGCGTCATTTTTCGCTCTAATTCAGCTAATCCCGCAAAAACTACAAGTAAAAAATCACCCGTAGCGCTTTCCTCCGAAGTATCTAGCCATGCCTCTTTTAAAGATTTAAGCGCCGCGTTCTTCTCTCTTATTACATCAATTATTTGTAGTAAGTCTTTAGTGCTGCGCCCTAATCGTGACAGTTCGTGTATCATTACGATATCGCCTGCTTGTAAATCGTTTAGCATTGCTTGTAATTGCTCACGTTCCGTATTCTTACCGCTGATCTTTTCCTCGTAAAATATCTCACAGCCTGCCTCTTTAAGTGCTTTGCGCTGTCTTGCTGTATTCTGACCCTCACTACTTACTCGAATGTACGCAATCTTTCTCATGTTATTTCCTCCGTTACCATTATTGTAGTTTAATAGTAACATTATTTTTGGTAACGGTCAAACGGTAACGAAGCTGTATAGCTGAACCCCTTGTTATTACTGTGTTTGTAATTTATTGTAAAATGTTACCGCATAAGTACACTCTATCGATAACGACGTAATCCTACGCAGCATCTATATTCGAATAGGGCGCACCATGTTCTCGCACTCTACTAACACACCCCGATATCTGTTCACACGCCTATACGATACGACACCTTCGGTATATAGCTGCGTAGGCTTGCGTATAAGCTCGCATATGCAATTGAGTAATGTATTTAGGGTGTGTATGACGCTTGTACGAGTCTGTAGGGCGTGCGTGGTGTTATGTGCTGGTGTATACATTACATACGCAAGGGCTGCTGGTGCAGTGCATACGATACTACTTGTACGTGTAGCCATGTGCGCTCAACGTCACAGCTATAAGATTACTTGCGATGATGTGAGTATTAATCACATCGTTGTCGTTGCTTCTTTAATCGTTTGTCTTCGTAAGTCTTCGTGTCGTTCGCCGTCTTCATTGCGAATCAATAACGAGATGAAAGATCATAACGCAAGTAAGGAAAGATTGTCTTTCTTTACTTCTTTAACGAAGTTAATCGTAATGTCTGCGTTAAGAAACGTAACTAAAAGTTACGCAACAAAACTAATCATCAATTGAACGGCTGGAAGCTAGCAGCTGCGAAGTTAGTTAGTGAGGCATTAAAGCAGCGTAGCGAATCCAATTAAACCAGCTCGCTTTTCACCGAACCCCCAAGGCGTCTATGGCAGGCTCTACAGGAGCTGTACGAAAGTTATAAGCATAAAATTTCAACTCGGGGTGTTTATGCATACCAATCTTGCTAACTATCTGCGCCTATCCATTCGGAAGGGCGGCTAGAGTTGTCCGCTACTACAACGTCATACTGGCTTTCTCCTTAGACTGCGGCTTATGTCGTGTTTTTTCTTTTTTTACAAACTATACACCAGCCTTTCGAGTAACAAGCGCCTATGAGAACGTAAGGGAAAACGACGCAGCAAGAAAGAGCAGGGGCGGGATTAATTATATTAAGGTCTACGCTCTATATCTCTACTATCTATTATTACTGCGTAAATGTTAACGAGTAAGAATACGTTAGTATTCGAAACTCAAATGTATTTAAATCTGTATAACATCTGTATAAGAGTAAATCTGTATTCCGTATAGCACACGCACGGTCTTGACGTTGAGCCAGCTAACCGTCTAAAAAAGCGTGTACGCAACGGGGGTAAATATTACCAATTAGAAACCATAAAGGAGGATTAGGGAAACCATGACAAAAGAGAGAGCAAAGGAAAGAAGAGAGCAACAAAAAGCATTAAGGGACGAGTTGAAATCTATAAAAAGGGATAGTGAGCTGAATCCACTATACGACAAGGAAGATAAGGAGAATGGCGTTGACTTCGTTAAGATGCCAGCAACTATATTCGAGTACTTATCATTACATGAGTACGGATTCAATGCAGATTCAATTCTAATCTATCAAATAATTATCAACTGGTATAACAGAAACGAAGGCGCTGCGTATCCATCACAGTATGCAATGGCACGAGTATTAAAGAAAAGCGTACCGACTGTAAAGAAGCATATTGCATTGCTGGAAGAAGTCGGTTTAATCGAAATCGAGCGTAGAGGGCTAGGGCGAACGAATCTATATAAACCGCTACGACCACTCGAAAGACTTGCTTTATTAGACCGATACCCACGAGCAAGCAAATTCGATATTGAATTCTCACAGCACATCGAAGAGTACAAGAAGAAGGACATGCAGCGGGTTAAAAAAGACGCAGCAGCAAGCTAATACTGCAAACAAATTGGAATAGGGAGGCGTATCGATGTTTTTAGGATACATAGAGATTCCGAAGAGCCAAACACGATACCTAGATATGCCAGCAGAACAGAAAGCGAAGCTAATGCGTAAGAAAAGGCGAATACGTCGGCGTAAGAAGCACGAAGGCAAAGACGAAGTTAAAGGAGGTGAGGCAAAGGCAGAAAATGAAACGCTAAAATGCGAGAAATTGCATAGTCATGCGAAGAAAAATAAAAAAGATTCTACAAAAGATCGTATCGAAGTCGAATGGAACGGCGGAGCAACCTTACATAACTGGGATTACGTCGCTAACGACTATAAAAACTAACTAAAATAACTAATCGGAGGTAACAAACATGAAATACAAAGGTGAAGAACTAGTATTAATTCCAAATTTCGGAGAGGAAACACCGAAACAAGAGGTAACAGCAGTAGCACATGGGGCGGACGTACTAACAGACCCGTCAAACGTAGCGCAGCGTGAGAAGTATATCGAGAGAATCGAAGTATTAAGCAAAGTCAAAGGACTGTTACTGCTAGACGGGGCGGAACTAGCGACAACGCATCAAGTAGCAGGGTATTACGAGGTTTCAGTACATACAATTTCTAATTTATATCAGCGGAATCGAGCAGAATTAGAATCAGATGGGATGGCACTATATGCGGGTGATGATTTACGGGAGCTAAAAGGTAAAACTCATAATGAGTCTAGCCTTCAAGATGCAGGTTTAAACCAATTCGTACACCGAGCTATGCTATTCACAAAACGAGCAATTCTACGTGTAGGTATGCTGCTACGTGATAGTGAAGTAGCGAAGGAAGTACGCACGCAGCTTCTAAACATCGAAGAGAATACGAGCAAAGAGGTCAAAGTAGTCGAAATCAATAAGGAACAGGAATTAACTACTGAAGCGGTTCGGGCAATGATGGCTGGTGACGTTCAAGGGCTTGCCGTAGCTAATGCGAAGATTATCGAATATAAAAACCGCCATATCGAAAAAGTCGAAGAAAAGCTAAATGAAGTCACGGAAGAAAGGGACGTACTAAGCGGTAAGGTTTCGGAGTTCATCGAATCTAGCGAGGTGTATACGTTCGGTGAGGTTGCGGAAGAAATCGACGGTCTATCAGCGAAAAGTCTTCGTGAGTTCTTGCAAGAACGTGGTGTACTAGGTCAAAAAACGAGGGAAGGAGTATATCGAGCAATCGGAAAATACAGGGGGTTAGGATGGTTCAGCATACAAACGAGGAAATCAAAATGGACAAGCTTCGATTATACACATACGTATATCACGACCAAAGGGCGAATAGAAATCGCCGAACTATATAAGAAGGTAAAGGACGAGAAGCATAATGCCGAGAAATCTGCGTAAAAAAATAAACCAACACAAAGGAGATAACGAAAAAATGAAAACTACAAACAGCACAAACGGTACTAAGACAAGGGCACAAATAAATCAAGAACTATCTGAGGTTATCGCCGAAGGTCGTCAAAAATATGGTGAGTATTGTCGTATCGTAAATAAGGGTATGGAAAGGCGTCCGAATTGGGTCGCCGTACCTCATACACCGAGAGGAACGGGCGGTATAAAAGATATTGATATATTCGACCCTTCGTTTTATCAAAATGCCGCTATATAGTGATAAATCAAAAAAATATAAAAAATATGTATAGAATATACAAGAATCTAAGCTACAGCTATACATATAGATGAGGAGAAGTTTTCCTTTTTTCTTTTCCTTTCTTTCCTTTTTCCCCACTTTTACAGTGGGCTTTTCCCTTAATTTTCGGCGGGTCTGTCATTACCCGTCGAGCCTCTGTTGGGTCGGGGGCGCAACCCGATCAACTATGAATATGAAATAAGGAGGCGTAAAAAGTGAACAAACCATCATACAATTCTTCGATACTTGCATTAATTTTACAGCTCGCTCAACTCACACAATTAGATTTAGCGAAGCTATTAGGAACGACGCAGGCGAGCGTGTCGAGATTTTTATCGGGAGAACAAAAGCTACCATCAGAGAAAGCTGAGATTCTAACGGAACTAATCGGCTCTCATAACCTTTTTCTACTAAGTGCGTTCGATGGCAGCATGACCGCTATAAGCGGAGACCTAAAGAAACGATTAAAACCGAGAGAAGGAGATTAATATGCGACCCTTATTAGTAACAAACGTACACAAGCTACGAGGAAAATCGTTTTTATATTCGTTCTTGTATGTCAATAACGTATTAGTAGCGCAAACCGCAGCGCCGCTAGAAGCCAAGCCGCTAGCTAGGAAGCTACGAGAAATCGTGTATTGTAACTGCGAAGACTTGCCAGCCTTTGACGTATGGACAAGCACAGAAGCGGTATATAAGGCTTGTATTAGTGAAACCGATATTACAGGGCATTTCAAAACGGGAGAAGAGACGTCAGAAACACGTAGGTACTACGAAGACGAGATTGTACAAACAGCTTTAATAGATATTTATGAATTAAAAGATCCGAATGAGAAACAAATGCCGAAGTGGCGTGAAAAGTTAATCTCAATGTTACGCAAGTGTATCAGATTACTAGAAGGAAATACAAAAGCAAATACGAAGGGAGCAATAAAAGATGGAATGGAAACTCTATGATGAATTCTCGGTACAACACGATAAGGCACATGAGTTTATCGCAGGATATCGAGAAAAGGTACAAGCTGCAAAAAACGATGTAACGGCAGCCACGCAAGCATATGAAGAAATTCTAAACCAAGAATTCGTTGGAAAGAAAGTCGATGCGAAAAAGAAAGCAGCACTAGCAGATATCGAAAAGGCTAAAGCAGCCTTAAAGGTTGCCGAATCCGAGTACACCAAAGCGAATGATTACGCAATGACGAATCTAGCAGGTACGATAACGCTCGATGACCTTGCTCGTGATTGGCAAACAAACTTTGTGCCGACCGTACGCAAAAATAAAGTCGACCCACTGCGTAAAAAGGCAGAGCAAGGATTACGAGATTATTTCGAGGCAGTCGAAGAAATTTTACGAGTCGAGAGCGAGAATGAATGGGCGGTCAACTTCATGAACGAACGTTTTAGAAGTCGAAAGGGTGCTCGTCCTCTTATGCAGAATGCGGCAAGTATTGGAGATATTCCCGTACCGCCAAATGATAACGACTGGCATAAAATTCTGAAGTATAAACAAATACCTGCAAGATTCATGAGCTAATTAATATCTGTAGGCTAATCGCCTATTAATATAAATAAAACACAGTGAAGTCGCCAATAATCGGGCGGCTTTTTCTAATTCTAAGGAGGAAATTATAAATGGTAACATACTCTAATGATCTAATCGGTAAACAAAAAAGCGTAACAGATGAAATGCTGTTACTAAACCCACTACAAACGCCTATGCTCGAACTACTTGGATTCGGCGACCCAGTAACGAACGTCGAACACGTTTGGTTCGAAGATGAAATGTTTGCTCAGGAAGGTATCGCAACGAAGGAAGCAGCAGCAGACGCTACAACTATTGAAGTTGAAAGTACCGAAGCATTCCGTCCTAATCTAGTTATTCGAAATGGCGAAGAGCTAATCTTAGTCATTAAGATTGAAGGCGGCACGTTAACGGTAATTCGTGGCTATGCGGAAACAGTTTCCGAAAAGGTAGAAGTCGGAGCAACTCTCGAAGTAATGTTCGTAGAAGGCGCAGAGGGTGCAGATGCCCGTGCCGCTCGTTACAAACCTCGTAAGCGTGTATCTAATATTACGCAAATCTTCGACGAATCTGTAGAGCTTACAGGTACAGCGATGGCAGTAGCTCAATACGGCGTAGACAACGAGTACGAGAAAGAGAAGCAAAAGAAACAGCTAGAGCTTGCGTTACAACTAGAAAAAGCAGTAATCAGCGGTATTCGTTACGAGAGAGGTCATACACGCATGATGCGTGGTGTTCGTTCGTTCATTCAAACAAACGTAATCAAAGCCAACGGCGCAGTGATTTCAGATGAGCATCTAATCGAAGCATTCCGTGCAATCTTCGAGAAAAGCGGCTCTACTGCCAGTGGTAACTATAAAATTATCGTAGGTGCTACACAAAAGATTGCTATCTCTAACTTCGATAATGCGTTAATCCGCTTAGACCGTGTGGATAATGGACGAGGACAAGTAGTAGACCATTATGTATCCGACTTCGGTGCAGCGGAAATCTTATTAAATAGCAACCTACCAGCTGGCGAGGTGTTAATCGTAGACGCTAACCGCCTATCTATTCGACCACTAATTGGACGTGACTTTTCACACACGTTCTTAGGTAAGACAGGCGACTACATGAAAGGCATGTTAGTCGGTGAGTACACGCTAGAAATGCTACAAGAAGCAGCACATGCTAAAATCGTGGGTCTTTCAACTAACAAATAATCGAAATATATCGGCTAGGGCTTCGGCTCTAGTCGTTTTTTAATATAAGGCGGTGGTAGCGTGGAAAATTACGCAGATAGAATCGAAGCAGCGAACGAGCATATCGACGCCTATGTGATTAGTAACGAAGATTGGCACGAAGCGGAAGACGAAAAGAAAACCCGCTTACTTAATGCGGCTGAGAGAACATTACGAGATAAGTACGAAGCGCAGGCGGCTGTGATTCCCGACGAGGCTGTATTCGAGTTTGCGGCGCATTTAGCTATCGCATTTAACGATACTAACAAAATGCAGCAGCAGGGTATCGCTGGGTTTAGTGTTACTGGCGTCGGCTCATTCACATTCAAAGAGAACAACGTTACGAGCGCCATCGGGCAGCCACTAGATGAGCTTATCCCCGCAAGTACTAAGAGCCTTATAGAGAATGCGAACGAAGGCATGATGCTTACGGGGCGTAAAGTGGGGTGGCTGGTATAGTCAGCGTCACTAACAACGAGAAACTAAGGGAGGAAAACGACATGGCAGAGGTTAAAACATCGAGCATTAACGTACCTATCGGTGCAGCTATCGTAGAGTACGGCGACGATACAGAAAAGGTAGTATTCGACATTACAAAAGGCGGTATTAAGTTCGGTGTATCTACTTCCATACAGGACGTAACAGTAGACCAATTCGGCGAAACGCCTGTTAAGGCAATCATGAAAGGGCGTAAGGCAGAGGCTACAGTACCTTTTGCGTTACACGACTTAGATAAGTTAGCGAAGGTAATGCCTAACTCTAAGTTAACAGTAAGCGGAGACAAGAAGAAACTCGTAGTTAGTGCGCAAGCTGGTTACGACATGTTAGCGACAGCTAAGAAAATGGTTATCAAACCAACAGACCCAGCAACTACACCGAATGACTGGATTACTATTCCAATGGCATCAGCTATCGCAGACCCAGACTACACTTACAACGCTGATAACGAGCGAGTAGCGAAGATCACATTCACAGCGTATCCAAATAAAGAAACAGGCGTACTGTACATCTTAGGTGACGAAACTGTAACAGAGACAGTACAGGGATAATAATAACAACGAAAGGGGCGTATTAGGCGGATTTAGTTCTGCTTATTACGCCCTCTTTTTTTCGTTTAATAAAAAAATAAAATAAAAATATAATTTATGCGCATTTCGCAAAAAGCGAAACATTATAATTAAATTTATGCATAAAAAGTGCAAATGTAACTAGGAAATGGAGAAGAGAACATGAATATTGAAAATATTATAAATGAATTAAAAACGACTGGAACTCGGACATTAGAGAAGAAGATAGGTATAAATCAAAAGAAAATACGGAAAGCAATAAAACTTGCAGGATATGAATATCAGCGTCAAGGTAAAGCTGGATGGCAGTATACGTCTACTGGTAAACCCCCATTAGAAAAAGATATACAAGAGTTTATCATTACATCGAAAACTAATAGCATTCCTAAAAATAAGAAGGAAGAAGGTAAAAACAACAGTTTAACAACACGCGAAATGAAGATATTTCGTGAAAAAGTAAAAGGTTTGGAAACGGGTACAGAAGTTATAGATACTACGATTAAAGAGCGTAAAGAACCTTCTCGGAAATTTGAACAGTCTATCCATTTGTTACACACACATGCGGAAGAGGGGAAGTCTACAGACAAGTTACGCAAAACTGTAAGCTTGGATAAAGGTACATGTACGATGATAGATACTCTCCAAGATAAATATCGTCTGAGCGAGGAAGAAATTGTACAAATAGCACTTCACGAATTCTTTGCGAAATATAAATAAGGCTTGATGATTCGACTGCTATCGTGCGTAAGTATGTTAGTAAAAAGTGTGACGCAGGTCTATTTGTTTGCGTCCTTTTTTTGCATATGAGTACGGAAAGTTACGCCGAGAAACGCACTACAAGGCGATTAGATATGAGTTAACGTACAGTTATGCGTCTAAATACGCTCTATGTCGTTTTGTGAAGACTACGAAGACCACGAAGAATACGAAAAGATATACTCCTATATAATAAGGAAGCTTTTTTTTCACTTGCGTTCTCTAACTCACTATAATACAATAGATTCAATGGTAAATAATCGTGTGTAGCGATTAGAACGGAAGAGGTAGCGGCAGTTACAATAGACGCTGAATACTTCGAGAATATCCCGCATATAAAGCGGCTTACAAATACTCGTCTACGACTCAAAATCGTGTTCCTTCTGGAGTGTCGGTTCGACCCCGACCATCGGTACTGTTTAGACGAGATTAACTCGTTTTTTTTTATGTTTATTTATCGAAAGTTATTCAAAGAAATAGCGTAATATCGACGTTTATAAGCGTTCCTTACTTCAAATAGTAGGGGACGCTTTTTTATTTATTTCTCTCTGTTGCGTGGCCTGCCTGATATGTGAATGAACTATGTAAGCCAACAGATACAATACCAATAACAGATAAACCTAAAATAATGGATCCAATCTTTTTAATTTCTTTAAACATTATTTTAATGCCCCTTTCTCAAATGTTTTTTCTCTCGCTTCCAATCCTTTATTAAAGTATTCACTAGCTTCATTATGATTGGTTGTTAATGTAGCATGTATGGCCTTGAAAAAGTGATAATAGTAGGATAGAAAATTATCAGAAGGTATATTATATAACTCAATCATGTTAAAGCTATTTTTTGTAATGCTTAAACCGTCAGTTAATACCTTATATCTAAAATCAAGTAATGAATAATAAAACAATAGATTTTTATCTTCTTTTATATTAGCAACTTCCCCGTCAATTTCTTGTTTCAAGTTAGTTGCTTTTAAAACTTGTTGTTGCAACATAGCTTGATACCAGTCGTTAAGTAATTTTGTAATCTGTTCATTCCCCTTCATTTGAATGTTCATGAAACCCCCTCCTCTTTTGGAATATTCTTACAAATAATGATAACAGAAGAACATTTATCGGAGATTAATTTTATATATTTCTCAACATTTATCTGACAATTTTAAGTTTCAATACAATTGCAAATGGCAATTATGTTATAAGAGGAATTCATTCTTTGCAACTAGTAGGTTCAATGGCTTGCATAACACCAACAATTCATGTAATATCTGAAAGGTTAGAATAGGCATCGAAAACGGTAAATTACCTATTAGGATCATAAATAACCTACCAAGTGTTTTCTACTGTAGTAGAAGATACTTTTTTTCTTTTCAGGCTTTTAAATTACAAATTTGTAAGGAAGTTGTAAGAGAAATGAATTGGATATTTTTAAAAATAAATGTATGCTTAAATTAAGAGAAATGAGTGCTGAAAGAAATGGGGTGTCTGTTGTGAAGGAACGAACAGCATATCGCACTTTGCATCATAATATTTCTTTAACTCCGATTGCAAAGTTTTTTTATAAAGCCCTTATATTGTTAGTATTGCTATGTTCTATACTGTTGTTTGCTGGAAATAAAATGATTGAAAGCAAAGATATAAGTAAATTGACAGTACCTACTCACTTTGAGTTACCAGAACAATTAGGGGATGCATTTATCGCAACTGAGGATAAGAGATTCTATCATCATAACGGATTAGATTATATTGCAATTGTTAGAGCCACAATCGAAAATATAAAGGCTGGTGGTGTTGTACAAGGCGGTAGTACAATTACACAGCAGCTTGCAAAAAACGTTTTTTTAACAAGTGACCGAACATTTTCACGTAAGTGGGATGAAGTTTTCTATGCAAAAAAAATTGAAAGAACATTTACGAAAAATGAGATTTTAAAACTTTATGTAAGCAATATTTATTATGGAGAAGGGGCATGGGGAGTTGAGAAAGCTGCGAAACTGTATTTCGGTAAGCAGGTGGATCAATTAACATTAAGTGAAAGTGCAATGTTAGCAGCTGTTGTGAAAGCACCATCTTATTATTCTCCTATAAAAAATTATGATAAGGCTGTAGAAAGACGTAATGTTGTGTTGAAGCTCATGGAGCGAGAAGGATATATTACTCATGCTGAATATGTACAAGCTACAAGTGAAAAGCTGGTTATTCGTCATGACATTCCTAATAACCAACCAGTAGAGCCTGAGAAAGCTGTCAGTTAAGAGTGTGTTCAAAAAGAACGCACTCTTTTTTTTCTGTGAATGAATGGAAGAGAAATGAGACACAATATTGTCACATTTATTTGATTTTGTTTATTTTATGAGCAACTTCAATGGACTGTTTATATGAGAATTGCTATCATAAATATTGTATATATAGTGGTATACAAAGAATAAAACATTAAAGAGGAATGTATATGAAATCAAAAAATATTATGGTTCTCGGTGTTATTTTTTCTGTTGCAGTACTTATTGTAATTGGTACAATTGTATATAGTCTTGTGAACGATAAGAAGGAAAAAGGAAAAGATACCTTTTTATATGGCACGCAGCAATCTTTAGGAGAGAAAGATGCTACGATCCATATTGTTGAATTTGGAGATTTTAAATGTCCAGCTTGTCGTACATGGGATACAACGGTATTGCCACGCTTAAAGGAAGAGTATATTAATAAAGGAAAAGTTCAGCTTCATTTTATTAATTTTCCTTTTATCGGGAAAGACTCTGATTTAGGCGCAGCTGCTGGAGAAGCGATTTATAAACAAGATCCAAAAGCATTTTGGACATTTTATGATGAAATATATCAAAATCAAAAGAATGAAAAAGAAGAATGGATTACAGAGGATTTAATATTAGATATAGTAAAACAAAAGTTACCTACGATTGATGTAGAGAAGTTTAAAAAGGATGTAAAGAGTAAGGAAATAAAAGATAAAGTGCAGAAAGATTTTGACCTTGCTCAGAAGTTAAAAGTACAAGGTGCACCTTCTATATATGTAAATGGTAAACTTGTTAATCCAGATTATGATAGTATTAAGGCGGCAATTGATAAAATTACGAAAAAGTGATGAGATATTCATCACTTTTTCGACTTTTTTCGATAAAATTATTGCACTACCCTATACTACATGTTATAATTTTCAACATAAGTTAACAGAAAGTTAATATTTTCTTAATATTCGCGGGTGTAGTTTAGTGGTAAAACAAGAGCCTTCCAAGCTCTGGTCGAGAGTTCGATTCTCTTCACCCGCTCCAGAAATTATTCCGTATTTTTATAATTATTGTGATCAACGCAGTGTTTCGTTTCTCAGATAAACGAAGCATTGCGTTTTTTTATGTTTTGATTACATGAATATATGTAAAAATAGTAACGTGTAATTCGATATAAATCCACTTTGATTTTCAACACATAAGTCACTGCTATGCAGAATCGCTACTGGCTTGCTCCTTGTGTGTTTAAAACATCGCATGTGGCGCCCTGACCGCGTCTACTCATGGCCAGACGCTCTCGCCCATCTAACAAGAAAAGGGTTTTATATGAGGTTTTTAATTTGTATTTATATATATTACAAAATGACTGCTTATGAAATAAATATACATCTTAATAAGGAGAGTAACTGTGAATTTTGAACAATTAAAACAAGATGTTATTGCGTATAGTAAAACAATTGGTATCGATAAGATAGGCTTTGCGAGTGCTTCTCCATTTGAGGAATTGAAGCAGCGGCTTATTCAGCAGCAACAATTAGGATATCAATCAGGTTTTGAAGAATCAGATATAGAAAAGAGAACGAATCCGGATTTGTTATTACCAGGTGCAAAATCAATTATTGCAATTGCGTTGGCGTATCCTTCGAAGTTAAAAAATGCACCACAAAGCAAACGAGGAGAGAGACGAGGCATTTTTTGCCGCGCTTCTTGGGGGCAAGATTATCATCTTGTTTTGCGTGATCGTTTACAGAAGTTGGAGGCATATTTAATCG
Organism: Bacillus sp. 123MFChir2; assembly: GCF_000383235.1. Lineage (GTDB taxonomy): Bacteria > Bacillota > Bacilli > Bacillales > Bacillaceae_G > Bacillus_A. The sequence continues at coordinate 8,330 of NZ_KB910973.1, read as the reverse complement.
AACGTTTACCAAATATAGAGGTCAAATCTATGGTAGATACGGGAGAATTAAGCGACCGGGCTGTTTCAGAGCGAGCAGGCATTGGATGGAGTGGAAAGAACTGTTCCATTATTACGCCGGAGTTTGGGTCGTATGTTTATTTAGGCGAGATGATTACAAATATTCCTTTTCCACCAGATGCTCCAATTGAAGATCAATGCGGGAGCTGTACAAAGTGTATTGATGTTTGTCCGACAGGAGCGCTTGTCCAAGGAGGACAATTAAATTCTCAAAAATGTATTGCGTTTTTAACGCAGACGAAAGGTTTTCTTCCAGAAGAATATCGGGATAAGATTGGAAATCGAATTTACGGATGCGATACGTGTCAAACTGTTTGTCCAAAAAACAAGGGGATAGATTTTCATAATCATCCGGAAATGGAACCTGATCCTGAACTTGTAAAGCCGTTATTAAAACCCCTTCTGACCATTAGCAATCGTGATTTTAAAGAAAAGTATGGAATCATGTCTGGATCGTGGCGAGGGAAAAAGCCGTTGCAGCGAAATGCAATCTTGGCACTGGCTCATTTTAAAGATGACACGGCCATTCCTGATTTAGTTGCTGTAATGAAAGAAGATCCTCGTCCTGTTATTCGCGGCACAGCGGCGTGGGCATTAGGGAAAATTGGCGGCGAAGGTGTGCAAGAGGCAATCGAAAAAGCGAAAGAGCGGGAAAAGGATGAAGAAGTGCTTCATGAGATGAACCGTGGTCTTGAATTGTTAGCTGAGAAAAAATAGCAGATTATCCTTAGGTCCCTCATATTGTAATAAGGGGAGGGGAGACTCTATGTCTATAAAACAGCATCTTCAACAGTGTCTGCAAAGGAGATTGGATTATATAACAAATAAACGTATGAATGAAGCTGAAATTTCCGATGATATTGTTGACATGTTACACCGTAAAAAGAAACTCTTTAAAAGCCGGAATGCTGAGATAGTAAAAAGCAATGCTAACGTATCTTTTATGAGACAGTTAAAAGGTGTGGACTATGATGAGGTAGATTATCAAATTCATTTTCAGTATTTTATTCGTCATCATCATTTATTTTATGTCGAGGAAGAACAAATGGAGAGGCGTTTACGATTAGAAGATGGATGTATCAAGCAGGATATAGCAATTGGAACGCCGATAGATGAACAGAAAACTGGAACGTTGGAACGTGAAGTAACAAAGGGAAAAGGACAATATGTTCCATACAGTTATAATCGTTTAGAGGCCGTGAAATATGCAGAGCGATGGTGGGATGATCGGAATCCAGCTTATCAGAACTTTCCTGATAACTGTACAAATTTTATTTCTCAATGTCTGCATGCTGGTGAAACTCCAATGACTGGATATCCGAATATTCGCAGTGGATGGTGGCAGCAAAATCGCCAATGGAGCTGGAGCTGGGCGGTAGCTCATTCTTTTCATTGGTACTTATCAAGTGATTCTCTAGGACTTCGAGCAAAGCAAGTTGAGAAACCGCAGGATCTAATGCTTGGCGATATCATTGTATATGACTTTGAAAATGATGGAAGATGGAATCATACGACAATTGTCGTAGCAAAAGATGCGAATGGTATGCCTCTTGTAAATGCACATTCTGCCAATAGTCGCAGACGGTATTGGGATTATGAAGATTCAAGTAAGTATACACCGCAAATGAAGTATAAGTTTTTTCATATTCTCGATAATGACTAGAGATTTTTTATCCAAGTGGTATAATACGTAGTAGAAAAAGATTGAGGTGAACATTGTGGGAATACATGTTGTTTTATATCAACCAGAAATTCCAGCGAATACAGGTAATATTGCGCGTAGTTGTGCAGCAACAGGTGCAGAATTACATTTAATTAGACCGCTTGGATTTTCTACTGACGATAAAGCGTTAAAGCGTGCTGGATTAGATTATTGGGAGCACGTAAAAATTACGTATTATGACTCTATTGAGGAATTTTTTGAAAAAAATGCAAATGGTGAGTTTTTCTACTTAACAAAGTATGGAGAGAAAGCACACACAACATTTGATTATAGCAACGTAGAAAAAGATTATTATTTCGTATTTGGAAGAGAAACAAATGGGCTTCCAGCAAATGTGATTGAACATAATTTTGATCGTTGCTTACGCATCCCAATGACTGATAAAGTTCGTTCTTTAAACTTATCGAATACTGCAGCTATTTTGATTTATGAAGCATTACGTCAACAAAATTTCCCAGGATTAGATGTAGAAATTGTTTATTAAAAGCCGTCTTATGACGGCTTTTTGTAGTTTTAAAATAAATTTTGATTACATAATACTAACAAGCAAATTGTGAAAAGAATGCAATATAACAACTGACCAAAGCGATCTTGACTTTTTAAATACTAGTCCAAAGAATATGCCAATTAGAAAAACATAGATATGACTCCAAAGGTCAAAGAATACGCCATCATAGATCCAAATAGCGTAGTGTATAATTAGAAATAAAAAAGAAGTGATTATGTTAGCCTTCCAAAAAGATAATCTTTTGTCAAGTTCTTGTAAAATGAAACCTCGGAATACAACTTCTTCAGTAATTCCAACCAACAGGATTCCATTCATATAGTTATTTAAAGATAATTTAAAATGAAAAGGTTGATCATTTAAAATAGATACTTCAAACATAAAATAAAGACCTAGAAGTAGCAAAAGAAATGTTCCCCAAAACATACCTTTATTTATATCTTCCATTTTTAAATACTTAATTGGATTAGCGTGTAAGTAATACTTTATGTATAGGCAGACGGGGAATATCCATATGAGAATCTTAATGGATGCATTTAAAAATGTGGATGTAATTTCACTCAATGGCTCAATATACTGTACTAACCATAATTCTTTAAAAATCCAAACAAAGTTGAATATAAATAAATATATTAATAATATTTTCACATCAGTTACTATCGGCTTACTTTCTGGTTGTAATTTGATTTCCATTATTACCCTCCCAAAATGTGAGAAACTAATATTACAATGCAAAAATTATACCACAATTTACTTATTTTAATCATGTGGAGCTAACCGACTTCTTTAGTTAGATATGAAATTCTTAATATGTAGGCTTTAATATCAACCTTTATTCTAAACCAACACTTTTTTGATAAGAAAATGAATATTTTTTTATAAAGGCTTGCACCTGTTTCAAAAAAAGATATATTCTATTAAAATAGAATATATAAATATAACATAAGGCAGGTTGCGATGTTGATGAAGGAACTATTTGCAAATAAGAAAGATGTAGTTAACCCTTTACAGGGAATAGATATGACTTTAATTCACCAAGGATTGCTTCATGCCATTCAAGATTTAGTGTTTATTGTAAAAGTTGTAGAAAATAAATGGTTTCAATATGTATATATAAATGAAAAAGGACTACAACATTTGAATGTAGATACAAATTATTATGGAAAGACATTTCAAGAATTGTTGCCTCCAGATATCGCATATGTATTGCAAATACAATATGAGGAGGCTTTAAAAAAGAAAAAAACAAGTACTTTTCGTGATTATATGACTTTAGATACAGGAGAAATTTTGCATTATGAGTCATTATTAAACCCTGTATGTTGTAATAATGGTATATGTAAATATATTATTTGTATTAAACGTAACATTACAGCGCATGTACAGGAAAAAACAGAGATGCAGGAAAAGCAAATGTTATTCAAGTCGTTATTAGAATATAATGATGATGCGATTATTTCGCTTGACTTAACAGGAAGAATTATGTATGCAAACCCTGCAACATATAAGGTTTTTGGTCACGAAGCTGCAGAGTTAAAAAATCAGTCTATCTTTCAATATATTGAAGGAGATTATATAAATGAGTTTCAAAGTATGTTCAAAGAAACAGTGCAAGGTCATTCTACGCAACTTTTTGGACATAAATATGATCATAGAAATGGTTATGAATTGTATGTATCATTTCGAACAGTTCCTATTATTATTAATGGCGATATAATCGGTGTATACGTCGTCGCCCGAGATGTGACAAAGCAAATATTAAATGAACAAAAGACAGAGTATTTAGCTTATTATGATCAATTGACGGGCTTATTGAATCGTATTGCGTGCACAGAGATGTTAACTCGTTTGTTCAAGGAGAACAAGAAATTTACACTTATGTTTGTAGATTTAGATCGCTTTCATTTCATTAATGATACATTTGGTCATGAAACTGGAGATAAAGTGTTAAGCAATGTAGCAAGACGTTTAGAATCCCTTATTCCAAACGGGGCATACCTCTTCAGAGCACATGGTAATCAGTTTGTCATTGTAATAGAAAATGCAGATAAAGAATATGCAGAAGAATTTGTTCCAAGGCTGTTAAAAGAAATGGAGAAGCGTTTTGTGATGAGGGAAGGAGAAGTATATTTAAGTGCTTCCGCTGGGGTTGTCATGTCTCCTTTAGATGGAAAAGATGAACAAACATTATTTAAGCGTGTTGATCTAGCACTAGAATGTGCGAAAGAGCAAGGAAAAGGTAATTATAGTTTTTATTCTTGTGATCTTAGTGCGCAGCGTGAGAAACAAATCATCATTGAAAATCAATTATATCAAGCGATAGAGCGAAATGAATTCCTATTAAATTATCAGCCGCAAGTTAACATCATGACAGAAAATTTGGTCGGGATGGAAGCTTTACTTCGTTGGAATAATAAAGAACTCGGAAATGTTTCACCAGGAGAATTTATTCCAATTGCCGAAAAAACGGGGTTTATTCTAAAAATTGATGAGTGGGTATTACATGAAGTATGTAGACAAATGCGTGAATGGCTGGATAAGGGACTTACTCCTGTCCCGATTGCAGTAAATATTTCAGCAAAGCACTTTTGCTCTTTTACATTAATAGAGGTTATTACGGATGCTTTAATGACATATGACATTCCACCGCATTTATTAACAATTGAAATTACAGAAGGAGCATTAATGCATAAAGAATTATCAGAGCAAGTGCTTCTTCGTTTGAAGGAAAAGAACTTGAACATTCATCTTGATGACTTTGGAACGGGATATTCGTCACTGAGTTACTTAAAACGATATCCAATTGATACTTTAAAAATTGATCGCTCTTTTATGCAAGAAGTAGGTGCTGATGAAAAAGGGGCAAATATTACGACAGCTATTATTCATCTTGCTCATACGTTAGGCTTAAACATCATTGCTGAAGGAGTAGAGGATGCAGAACAGGTTGAATTTTTGAAAGAAAAAAATGCGATTGTAGCCCAAGGGTATTATTTTAATAAACCTCTTTCTGTAAGTGATATGGAGAGATTTTATTTGATGACAGATAAAAAGTGATGAGCATGCTCATCACTTTTTATCCTGCATTAACGGACAGTAAGTCCCCCACCTCAAGAATCAGAGAGAATCGAAGAGGATAGGAGGTGAATAACTGCCCGTAAAAGCCCGATTGGTTCAACTAACCATCAGGACACCACTGATGGAAGGTTCACTTTATTTTGCTCTTGGTTTATCATTGTATCCTGATGTGAAAATAGCAGTAAGAAATGTGAGCATAACACCTAAAATTAATAAAAGCTTCATGAGCATAGCCCCCATTCATATTTATCTCTATCATTTTTATTATACCGAATTTTCTTTCAATTTTGGCAATAAACTTTATAAAGTTTATGTACAATTTCATTTTGATTCGTATGAATGTTTAAGGACATCCTCGCATACGTTTATAATAATCCGCTTGAACAAGGAGATGGGGGAGGAGCTATAATGGATATTTTAAAGAAAATCGAACAGCACCGGGAAGCAGAAGAGCGTTTAAAGTGGGAAGGGACATTTGCTGACTATTTAGAGCTTCTGAAAGAAAAACCATGGGTAGCACAAACAGCACATTCTCGTATTTATAATATGGTAAAGGATGCTGGAATTGAGGAAGTAGACGGCAGAAGAAAGTATAACTTCTTCAGTAATCAATTATTTGGATTAGAAGAAGCATTAGAGCGTCTTGTAGAAGAGTATTTTCATCCATCTGCAAAACGATTAGACGTAAGAAAACGAATTCTATTACTGATGGGACCAGTTAGTGGCGGGAAATCTACATTAGTTACAATGTTAAAGCGTGGATTAGAGGCATATTCACATACTGATCGCGGTTCAGTTTTTGCCATAAAAGGTTGCCCTATGCATGAAGATCCGCTACATCTTATTCCGCATCATTTACGTGAGGACTTTTATGTAGAGTATGGAGTGCGGATTGAAGGGAACTTATCACCATTAAACTTAATGCGTCTAGAACAAGAGTACGGCGGTAGAATTGAAGATGTAATTGTTGAGCGGATTTTCTTCTCGGAAGATCGCAGAACAGGGATAGGAACATTTAGTCCATCTGATCCGAAATCGCAAGATATTGCTGATTTAACAGGTAGTATTGATTTTTCTACCATTGCCGAATTTGGTTCGGAATCTGACCCGCGCGCTTACCGTTTTGACGGGGAGTTGAATAAAGCAAATCGCGGAATGATGGAATTTCAAGAGATGTTAAAATGTGATGAAAAATTTTTATGGCATTTATTATCACTAACGCAAGAAGGAAATTTTAAAGCGGGTCGATTTGCATTAATCTCCGCAGATGAGCTAATTGTTGCTCATACGAATGAAACAGAATATCGTTCCTTTATTTCAAATAAGAAAAATGAAGCACTTCATTCACGGATTATTGTAATGCCAATTCCATATAATTTACGGGTAAGTGAAGAAGAGCATATTTATGAGAAAATGATTCATGAAAGTGATGTTTCCGATGTGCATATTGCACCGCACACACTTCGCGTCGCAGCGATGTTTACCATTTTAACACGCTTAAAAGATCCGAAGCGGCCAGACATCGATTTAATTAAGAAAATGCGTTTATATGATGGTGAAATGGTAGAAGGATACAATTCTATTGATGTAGAAGAATTGCAGCGGGAATACCAAGATGAAGGTATGAGTGGAATCGATCCGCGTTATGTGATTAACCGTATTTCTTCGACGATTATTCGTAAAGAAGTAGCATCCATTAATGCTTTAGATGTATTACGTTCTTTAAAGGATGGATTAGACCAACATCCATCTATTAGTAACGAAGATCGTGAACGCTACATGAATTTCATTTCGTTAGCGCGTAAAGAGTATGATGAGATTGCGAAGAAAGAAGTACAAAAAGCGTTTGTATATTCATATGAAGAATCAGCGAAGACACTGATGGATAATTATTTAGATAACGTAGAAGCATATTGCAATAAGTCGAAACTTCGTGACCCATTAACTGGAGAAGAAATGAGCCCAGATGAAAAACTGATGCGTTCGATTGAAGAACAAATTGGTATTTCCGAAAACGCAAAGAAAGCGTTCCGCGAAGAAATTTTAATTCGCATCTCTGCATATGCCCGCAAAGGGAAGCGATTTGATTATAATTCGCACGAACGTCTTCGCGAAGCAATCCAGAAGAAACTATTCGCTGATTTGAAAGATGTTGTCAAAATTACAACGTCAACGAAAACGCCGGATGAAAATCAGTTGAAGAAAATTAATAATGTTGTAGCAAGGTTAATTGATGAACATGGCTACAATTCCACATCGGCAAACGAATTGCTCCGCTATGTAGGTAGCTTATTAAATCGATAATCATCATAGCAGAAAAGCTGTCTCTTACTTGAGGCAGTTTTTTTGTATATTGTGCTTGTTCAACATATAAGTTGCTATGTAAACAAACTATGCTCGCTATGTCATTTTTAACTGGATTTTATATAGAGGCAATGCTTGTCCGCTATGAATAAATTAAAATGCAATCTTATGAATTTATTTGTCAATTATTTTCACAACCAGCATATGATAGAGTAACCAACCATTCATATAGAAAAAAGTCAACACAATACAATATGTTGCAGAGCCGTAAAGTGTGCAACAATGCATTGTGTTTCTTTCTTAAGTATGAAGTGCATTTCTTTAAAATTTATTTTCTAACTAAGAAGCCCATGTTTTAGGATGTGTTTTCATCCCGCATTAACGGTCAGTAATACTCCCGCCTCAAAATTCAGCAAAAGCAAAGAAGTTAGGCGGGAGATAAACTGCCCGTAAAAGCCCGATTGGTTCAACTAATAATCAGTGGGGGATGAAGAAAATCCCCACTGATTAAAGTTTCACTTTATGAAAGCATAAAAAACTATGTAAGGAGGGAAAGGAATGACAGAAGAAAATCAAAACAATTATACGATCTCACAGGAAAATTGGTCCCTCCATCGTAAAGGACACGATGATCAGCAACGTCATCAAGAAAAAGTACAAG
>NZ_KB910972.1 GCF_000383235.1 Bacillus sp. 123MFChir2 | reverse complement strand
TTTAATCAGTGGGGGTTTTCTTCATCCCCCACTGATTATTAGCCCTCACCAATCGGGCTTTTACGGACAGTTTATCTCCCACCTAACTTCTTAAGAAAAGCGGGAGCCGCTAGAGCTAGACAATGCTTTCGCTGAAATTTGAGGTGGGAGTTTTACTGTCCGTTAATACGGGATAAATAGACTTTTCTTTTTTGGGGAAGACCAGATCATTTTGTCGCACATAGAAACGGTCAATTCTTTTCTTAGCACATGCGATGCTTAAAATAAAATCGCTCATATTGTATTCTGCATAGCAGCGACTTCTATGCAGAAAAATTTAAATGGATATATAGAAAATAAATATGTAAAATTAGCTTTGTTTTCATTATATAATACATTAAAAACGTGATTTACTCTGTTTGTTAACATTATGTTACAAGAGGTTTTTTTGAAGTTTTATATTTATATGTGTAAATAAGTGGACAAAATGATTTAAATGTTGTAATCTGTGGACAGAGAATTATTTAATTCTCATAAAACTCCCATATCGTTCAACTCGTTCTCGAGAAAGGCAAACTTGTGGAAACGCAAGGTCGCAAAGCTATAGGAGCTAAGGTCAAATATGACTATGCTAGCCAGTTACCGGACTGATAGGGTTGGTTTAGGCCGATGTTTTTATAACATTGGTCCTTTTTTTTTGTAAAGATATGAATCGAAAAGATAAGCTACTATCAGCAACAAATGGGATAGCAGCGTGATTCTGATAAAGTGCAAGTGGTGATTAAAAATAAAAACCTGTCGTTTTGACAGGTTTTTATTTTTAGGAAGGAATTTGTATTCTGTGTCGTATATGAAAAAATTTGTGCTATGAAACTAGATGCATAATTGTTTAAAAAGGATTATTCCCTTTTGGGGAATATAAATAAGGAGTTTTTTATGTATATCTCTGATGTGAAAATTTTGAATTACAGAGGCTTTTTAGGGTCTGGGGTAATTTTCAGAAAAAATAATTTAATGTTTGACGTGGCTTTATGTTACATGATAGCATGTAGATAATTTAACCAAGGCGGTGGAACATTATTAGAATCAGATGTTGACTCGGATAGGTGTCTGAACTACCTCAATTTTCTCATAGTACCTCTAATAATTATGCGAATTTAAGTTATATACAATAATATTTTTGAATTTGATAATCGTATTGCTAAAGAAATTATGGTCCCTCGAACGGAAATTATAGGGCTACATGTAGATAATTCTTTAGCAGATCATATAAAAATAATTCGTCATGAAAAGTACACACGTTATCTTGTATTTGGAGAAGACAAAGATGAAATTATTGGAATGGTGAATGTGAAAGATTTCTTTATTCGTTACATGAATAAAGAAACTAAAGAATCCGATTCGATCCACTCGTATACACGTCCAGTAATAGAAGCGATTGAAAGCATTCCAATACATGATCTTTTGCTGCAAATGCAAAAGAAGCGTATTCCATTGGCTGTATTATATGATGAATATGGAGGTACAGCTGGTATTGTAACCATTGAGGATATTCTAGAAGAAATTGTAGGAGAAATCCGTGATGAATATGACGAAGATGAACGTCCGCCCATTCAGCAAATAAATGAACAGCATTTCGTAGTAGAAGGTAAGGTACTCATTAGTGAATTAAACGATTTGCTAGGATTACATATGAATGATGAAGATGTTGACACGATTGGTGGTTGGATTATGATGCAGAATTATGATATCCAAGAAGGACAGACAATAAAAAGTGAAGAATATGAATTTAAGATTCTTTCTAAAGACGCCCATCAAATCAAAAGTGTCGAAATAAAAAAAGAAATTGAGCAAGCAGCAACTGTATAGTTGTTGCTTTTTATATGTCTTTTTAACTATATAGGGGTCACTAGACATTTCCATTAACTTAAAAAATTGGTGTGCTTCAAAATCCTAGCTTGATGGGTATAGGGTAGTGCTAGCGAAACGCGGTAAAGCATGTCAATACAAATATTGTAAATTAATACAACCAAAAACAGAGAACAACTATAAATCTTTGCTATAGTGTGATATACTTTCTGATACCTTGAATGGAGTAGTTTTTCGGTATCGCTCGGCAAAATAAAAAACCGATATCAGTTGATAGGGGGTTGTTTTCCAGAGTACACCCGGCTAACACAATAAACTGGACACATATTTTCAAGGGAAAAGGGCGATTCCAAAAGGAATATGCCCTTTTTGTGTTACCTATTTGAGTACTAATTGGGAGCTCGCTCCATCACCATCAACCTAAGAAAAGCAAATATCCCAAAATGAGAAAATGGAGTGAAACTTCCATTTTGGAGATACTCCAAACTATTAGCTTGATAGCGATGGGATGTACCCCTAAACCTATTAAAAAGAACACATCCCAACTATCTTTGGTAAAGAATTGTTTTTTTATGAAATAACCAACTTTTATAACAGCAAGACCTAATACAATCATCATGAATGGAAGTTCAGTCAAGACGTAATAATTGAATAGGTATTTCATGCAAAATTAAGAGATATTAAGACATCCATTCCCATACAAATTTCACCCCCCTACATCAATTGTTGAGTACAATTCCCTGTATGAAGAGTACCTAGAAATAGTATTTACAGGAAAAAAATAAATTTGTTTGTTCATAAAAATAATACGTGCTACAATGAAAACGAATTGAAACAGGGGAGCCTATGTGGCTGAGAGGATGTAACAATACATCGACCCTTAACCTGATCTGGATAATGCCAGCGTAGGGAGTTGTATCAAGAATCGTAGTAATTGTTATTCTATGATAACTTGTATATAAGGCTTTCCTGCTTTTGGCAGGAAAGCCTTTTTTGTATGAAATTTATGTAACTACTCATTTTTTAGCATATAGATTGCTGACATGAAAAAACAAATGACAATGCACCTCGCAATCTTTCTTTGTTTTAAAACGTAGCGCGTGGCAGGAAAAGGCCCTGACCGCATCTATACATGGCCAGTCCCTCTCACACCTATAAAAAATGCTTTCCTGTCTTTTTTATAAGGCAACTGAGTAGCTACGAAATTTATTTAATATAAGGAGGAATTTAGTATGTCACAGCAAGTTACAGTTTCATTTTCTGTTGTACCACAAGCAAAGCATAAAGATGTGTATGCGGTTGTAGATAAAGCAATTGAGGTTGTTCAGCAATCAGGTGTGCGCTATGAAGTTGGCGCGATGGAAACGACGATGGAAGGGGAATTAGATGAGCTTCTCGACATTATTAAACGTGCGCAGCAAGCTTGCATAGATGACGGGGCAGAAGAAGTCATTACTTCTATTAAAATTCACTATCGTCCAAGCACAGGCGTAACAATTGATGAAAAAGTGTGGAAGTATCGTGAAGATCATGAAAAAACAGAAGAAATCTAACATAGCGATTACAACAATTTGGCTGTTCCTTCTCATCGCAATATGGGAAGGGGCTGTTTCGGTATTCCATATTGAACCGTGGATTTTGCCAAAGCCTTCTGCAATTGTACATGAACTGATAGAAATGAAAGATTTATTACTTCCCAATACGGTGCAGACTTTGCAAGAAGTTTTCATAGGATTATTTTTTGCCATCGTACTTGGAACGAGTATTGCGATTATTATGGATGTAATTCCATTATTCCGTGTGTTAATTAATCCATTATTAGTGATTTCACAAACCGTTCCAATTGTTGTACTCGCACCTTTATTTATTATTTGGTTTGGCTACGGAATGCTGCCAAAAGTAATGGTTGTTATTCTTGTATGCTTCTTTCCGATTACACTTAGTATTTTAGAAGGTTTTCAAACGGTAGACAAAGCGATGCTAAAGCTACTGCAAACAATGCGGGCAAGCAAGTGGCAAGTTTATCAAAAGGTGAAGTTTCCAGCAGTACTGCCATACTTTTTTTCAGGATTAAAAATTGCCGTTACATATAGCGTAATGGGGGCCATTATTGGAGAATGGCTTGGGGCAAGTGAAGGATTAGGTGTTATGCTGACAAGAGCGACGAAATCTTTTTTAACAGCTCGTGTGTTTGGAATCGCTGCTGTTATTGCCTTTGTAACGCTACTCTTGTATTTTATAGTTGAATTTATGGCAAGACTAACAGCACCATGGGTTTACAGAAAGGATGGAGAGAAATGAAAAAAGGGTTAAAAGCGTTATTAGCAGCTACGTTATTATTTACATTTGCAGGCTGCTCAGCAGGAAAAAAAGAAGAGAGTAAAGAGCAGAAAGTAAAAGTAGTATTGGATTGGTTTCCAAATACAAACCATAGTGGTTTATATGTAGCAAAGACGAAAGACTATTATAAAAAACAAGGGCTAGACGTAGAAATTATTCAGCCAGGTGAAAATACGTCTGCTGAACAAATGGTTGCATCTGGAAAAGCTGATTTTGGTGTAAGTTATCAAGAGAACGTAACAACAGCTCGTGTGGAAGGTATTCCAGTTGTATCAATTGGTGCGGTTATTCAACATAATACATCTGCATTTGCATCTTTAAAAAAGGATAACATCACATCTCCAAAAGCATTTGAAGGAAAACGATATGGCGGTTGGGGAGCACCAGCTGAAGAAGCTACTTTAAAAACAATTATGGATAAACATCAAGCAGACTATAATAAAGTGCAAAAGGTTGTACTTGGACAAACAGATTTCTTTAAATCTATTGGTCGTGACGCTGATTTCGAATGGATCTACTATGGCTGGGATGGTATTGAAGCAAAGAGAAAAGGTATTGAGCTAAACGCGATTATGCTAAAAGATTTAAATCCAGCGTTAGATTATTATAGCCCTGTTATTATTACTAGTGAAAAACATACAAAACAGGATAAAGACTTTGTGAAAAAGTTTATGAAAGCAACAACAGATGGCTATAACTTTGCGATTAAGGAGCCGCAAGCATCAGCGGACATTTTAATTAAAAATGTACCAGACATTAATAAAGAGTTAGTACAAGAAAGCCAAAAATGGTTAAGTACGAAATACCAAGATGATGCGAAAGCGTGGGGAGTACAGAAGGAAGAAGTATGGACGAATTATATGAATTTCTTATATGACAATAAAGTCATTAAAAAGAAAATTGATGTGAAAGCGGCCTTTACGAACGAATTCCTTCCGAGTGAAAAATGAACGGACTACAAGTAAAAGACGTTACGAAAACATTTGATGGGAAAACAGTGCTAGAGCATATGAATGTCTCGGTTCAAGAAGGTGAATTTGTTTCGTTTGTTGGACCAAGCGGGTGCGGAAAAAGTACGTTATTAAACATTATTGCTGGCATTGAACAAGCAAATGATGGAGATGTACTTTACGAAGACCAATCCGTTATGAATCGTGATATTGTGAGCTATATGCCGCAGCAAGATCTCCTGCTTCCGTGGCGTTCGGCTCTTCATAATATCGTATTACCGTTAGAAATTGAAGGGCAACCAAAAAGAAAACGATTAGACATTGGTATGGAAGCATTAAAGCAATTTGGACTTGATGAATATGCAGATCATTACCCAGATGCTTTATCAGGTGGAATGCGGCAGCGTGTTAGCTTCTTACGTACGTATTTATGTGATAAACCAATTATGTTGCTTGATGAACCCTTTGGAAAATTAGATGCATTTACAAAAATGGAAGTGCATAGCTGGTTACTAGAGTCATGGAAAAAAGGGCAACAAACGATCATTATGGTTACGCATGACTTAGACGAAGCGATTTTGTTATCAGATCGTGTTTTCATTCTGTCACAGCAACCATCAACAATTGTCGGAGAAGTGAAAGTGAACTTGCCGCGCCCAAGAACGATGGACATGTTAACGTCAGAAGAGTTAAAAGAAGATAAAACAGCGATATTAAAAATATTGGCTCCTTATATGAGGAAATAAAATATTGCCCCTTAACGGTTTTTGATACAATTACTGTTAAGGGGTTTTTTATTATATAAATTTATTTTGATGTTTCGACATATAAGTCGCTGCTATGTAGAAAAAAGGGAGTCCGCTACTTTCTTTCTCTTTTTGTTTAAAAACATTGCATGTGGCAGAAAAAGGGCTCTGACCGCTTCTATACATAGCCAGATGCTCTCGTCCATTTAAAAAGAAAGGGGTTTTTATGGATTCTAAGCAGGAATTTTAACAAATTTGCAGAATGTAGCATATAATAGAATAAATGTATGATTTTAGTTTATTCTATACACAAATAATAATTTCTAAAGAGGTGAAAGGATAAGATGACTTTATCAACTGTTCTTCAAATGGTTTTGGCTTGATAAGGGAGTAGTCTGCCCAATTTTTGAGTAAAAGCCAACCGAAAGACAGTAGATAAAGAACCTTATTCCTTTTTTGCGATAATAATTTGTAATGGATGAGGTGTGTTTGCCTTATCCATTTTTGCGTTTAGTGAATTGAATATTGTTTTTTGTACTGTTCTCTCGTTTGGCTTTCAATATGAAGCGAAAAGGAGAGAGTAACATGAGTATGTTATCAGTTGAAAATCTTACCCATATGTATGGGGATAAAATAATCTTTCAAAATATTGGCTTTCGATTACTGCGAGGTGAGCATGTTGGTCTTGTAGGGAGCAACGGAGCGGGTAAATCAACGTTACTACGTATATTAGCTGGAGAGTTACTTCCTGATGAGGGGACGATTGAGTGGTTTCCTCATATGAAGATCGGTTTTTTACAGCAACATATCGATTTACAGGTTGGCACAACAATTATGAAGTATTTACAAAGTGCTTTTGCTCACTTGTATGATATCGAGAGTAGGATGCTGCAAATCGCAGAGAAAATGGCAACAGGTGATAACCTGGAACAATTGTTAGTGCAATACGGAGAATTACAAAGTGTATTAGAGCATTCTGATTTTTATCATATTGAGGAAAAAATTGAAATGATCGCTGCGGGATTAGGAATTTTAGAACTCGGTATGGATCGTGATGTGGAACAACTAAGCGGTGGCCAACGAACAAAACTGTTATTAGGAAAATTATTATTAGAAGAGCCGCATGTTTTATTACTAGATGAACCAACAAACTATCTTGATAGCGTGCATATTGAATGGCTTATGGGGTATTTGAGAAATTACGAACATGCTTATATTGTCGTTTCTCATGATGAAAGGTTTTTAAATGAAATTACGAATGTCATTTATCATTTAGAACATAAAGGACTGAAACGCTATATTGGTAATTATCAAACATTCCTAACAAACTATGAGCAACATAAACAGCAATTACAAGTAGCGTATGATAAGCAGCAAAAAGAAGTGGAACGACTAAAGAGTTTTATTCAAAAGAATAAAGTTTGTAAAGCGAAACAAGCAAAAAGCCGTGAGAAGGTATTAGCAAAAATCAATCAAATCGGAAAGCTAACTTCTGCGTTGCAACCGCGTTTTATGTTTCAGGTACATTTGGATCCTGTTAGCCGAATTTTAGAGACGAAAAATATGCAGATTGGTTATAAAGAGCCTTTATTCAGTCCAATTGATTTACAAATAAAGCGCGGTGAAAAAATTGCGATCGTCGGTTATAACGGGATTGGGAAAACAACAATGTTAAAAACATTGCTTGGGTATTTGCAGCCTTTAAGCGGAACGGTGCAAATAGGAGAGCGAGTAAACCCGGCTTATTTTGCACAAGAAGAATTTGCCACGGAGCAAACACCGCTTGAGGAAGTATGGTCACTGCGGCCGGATATGACGCAAAAACAAATTCGGCAAGCGCTGAAAGATGGTGAATTTGAAGACCTGCCAGGAAAAGGGGGGCCTCTTGAATTAGAGGATCTATCAATGATCCCTGAAGAAATGCATCTGCAAAAAGAGATGTTAAAAATTGAAGATTTACTGGCGTGTTGCCATGATGAGGAAGAGAGACGGGGATTACAAGAGGAATTAACGGCAAAATCACTTCGTTTTCAACAATTGATCGAAAGCCGAAAATTAAAAGAAACAGCTTCATTTGGTTTATACCGCGATAAAATATTTCGAAAAATTTTATAAGGAAGTTTATATGATTTTGAAGTAAATAAGAGATAAAAATCGCTATTTATACTATTTATTCGAAATTTATCCTAATTTAAGCAAAAATGTAATTTTATTAGAGGATATGGAGTAAGTTTTGGCGAAATATATAGTTGTAATTGCTTTCCCTGAAAAATATAAATCACACTCTAGTTGAAGAGTGAAAGGGGGATTTTAGAATGGAAATGGTAGTAGGCGTTATATTTTTTGCTTTACTAGTTGCAATTATTGTAAAAGTAAATGGATCGAGTGGGAGAAAAAGGGGACGAAGCCGATACAATTCCGATTCAACGGATAGCTATAGTGCACCAATATTTTTTGCAGGATCTAGTGACAGCTCGGGAGATTGCGGAAGTTCTTTTGGCGGAGATGGTGGCAGCTGTGGCGGCGGTGGTGGAGATTGATATAGAAATGCGCCGAAAAGGCGCATTTTTTTATTGTTTTGGAATTTAAACAAACGTTTGATTAGTTGGGGCAAAGCCTTGGGAAATGTATTAAACAAACGTTTGATTAATGGAAGTAACAAAAAACCTTTCTTTTTAGTCGAGGGCGTGAGCGAATGGCCATGCATAGGTGCAGTCAGGGCCTTTTTTCTGCCACGTGCGATGGTTAAAACAAAGGGAGAAAGAGAGTAGGGGCCATGTTGTGTTTTGCGTGGCAGCGACTTATATATTCGAAAAACAAAGTATAGTTATATAGATAAACATCTGATTCATGAGGAATTTAATAAAGAGATAAAGAGGGAATAGAGAATGGAAAAAAAGCCGAAAGTAAAAAACAAAGGGAAAATGATTGCATTTGCTGTAGTAGCAGGTGGTGTTATTCTATTTAAGATTGCGTTAAAGGTAGGGAAAGTGTACGCAATTCATAATTGGATTGATAAGATGTTTTCATAAAATAAGGAAACTGCCTCTTGCAAGGAAGAGGCAGTTTTTGTTAAAATTAGACTGAACGGTCGGTATAGTGAGGTGCAGTCATGAGAAAAAGTGCTGAAGAAATTAAAAGAGAAATTGCGTATAAAGCAGAAGAATTATTTTCAAAAACAGGGTATGCAGCAACATCGATGGAAGACATTTGTGAAGTTACTGAGCGGAGTAAGGGCAGTATTTACTATCACTTTAAAAGTAAAGAAGAATTGTTTTTATTTGTAGTGAAGCAGCATACGTACGATTGGTTGGAAAAGTGGGCCGAAAAAGAAAAACAGTATCGTACAAGTACGGAAAAGCTATATGGCCTTGCGGAATATTATGTGGAAGATGTCCAAAACCCAATTTCTAGTACAATTGAAGAATTTCTAACGAGTCAAGTTGTAAGGAAAGATATAATGGATGAAATGATCGCCTTAACTCGTGAAACGTATAGCATTTTCAGGAAGCTAGTTGAAGAAGGGATGGCATCAGGTGAATTTTGCCAAGACGATGTAAATGATCTTATGTACGTTGTGAACGGTCTGTTAGCTGGGCTTGGACCATTATATTATGAAATGAATGCAGAAGAAATGAAACGGATTTATAAAAAGGCAATTGATGTTTTATTACAGGGAATGGCAGCTGGATCGTAATATCGGCAGCTTTTCTTTTAAAGAAATTTAGACTGAACGGTCGGTTTATTAAAGGGGGAGATATTGATGAATGCTCTATTAAAGAATCGAGTGTTTTTGCTCGTAATCGCTTCGGATATTTTACAGCAATTTGGGATTTGGATCCGAAATATGGCGCTTTTGTTTTTTGTTATGGAACAGACAAATAATGATCCTATTGCTGTTTCTATATTGTCTGTCATGGAATATGCTCCTATATTTATCTTTTCATTTATTGGAGGTGCCTTGGCTGATCGGTGGAATCCAAATCGTACGATGATTACAGGGGATATATTAAGTGCACTATCTATCGTTATGATTGTTTTCTTATTAAAGCTTGGATATTGGCAAGCATTATTTGCGGCAACATTTGTGTCAGCGGTCGTCAGCCAATTTTCACAGCCAGCAACTTCGCGTGTTTTTAAACGTCATGTTGAAGAGGAACATGTGAGTGCAGCTATTGCTATATCTCAAAGTTTACAAGCATTGTTCCTGATCTTTGGTCCAGTTGTAGGAACATTCGTATATACGCAGCTCGGTTTATTTGCATCACTCTACAGCTTAATCATTATTTTTGCTTTATCAGCTCTTTGTCTTTCATTTCTGCCACGGTGGATGAAAGAAGTAGAGACGCGGCAATCTTCATTATGGAATGATATAAAAGAAGGTTGGTTGTATGTGTTACGTTTGAATCCCCTGCGAATGTTGGCTATTGCTTTTTCGATTATTGGCTTAGCAGCAGGTTTAGTACAACCGCTTGAAATCTTTCTTGTTGTGGAGCGATTAGGGATGGAGAAAGAGGCTGTCCAATATTTAACTGCAGCTGATGGCATTGGGATGTTAATTGGGGGCGGTGTGGCAGCTATGGTGGCTACAAAAGTAAAGCAGAAACATCTACTTGTTTTTGGAATGCTTGTTTTAGCAGTTTCATTTGTTGTAGAAGGATTTTCGACTTCGTTTTGGATTACAGTATGCATGCGGTTTATAACAGGAGTTTGTTTAGCTTGTGTAAACATCGTAGTCGGAACGTTTATGATTCAACTTGTAGATGAGAACATGATTGGCCGGGTAAATGGAACGGTATTACCACTATTCATGAGCACGCTGCTAATCGGTGTGTCGCTAGGAGGCGTATTGAAGGAGACAACATCGCTCGTAATCGTATTTAGCATAGCCGCGGTATTAGGTTTAGCGGCTATTTTACCGGTACTTCGAATGAAAATGACACAAAAACAAGAAGGGTAAGTGGTAAAAACGCTCTCCCATATAAATCGGGAGAGCGCTCGATTATAATGTTTTCAGATTTTGAGAAGATTCTGTTATAGAAGCCGAAGCTCCCTCTGGTACACGTGTTAACAGAAATCCTCCTATGATAAATAGTACGATAATACTTAACACACCAGCGTTTGTTTTACCGGTTAACTGCGTTGTGACACCGACGAGAACCGGGCCCATAATGGCTGCGAATTTACCAAATATGTTATAAAATCCAAAGAATTCGTTTGCGGATTCTTTCGGAATAAGCTTTGCAAAATAGGAGCGGCTTAACGCTTGAATACCACCTTGTGAAGTAGCAACGAGCATTGCCAAAATCCAGAAGTCTAACGTTGTTTTTAGGAAATAAGCGTACGTACAAATAATAATATACATAATAACTCCAACATATAGCATTTTCTTGCCGGTAAATGTTTCAGATAACTTGCCATATAACAAGGCAAACGGACCGGCAACGATCTGCGTGACGAATAAAATAATTATTAAACTTGTTGCGCTAATACCAAGGTCTGTTCCATATGCTGTTGACATTGTAATGATCGTGTCGACTCCATCAATATAAAAGAAATAGGCAAGGAGAAAGAAGAAAACTGTTCGGTATTGACGGATATTTTTAAATGTATGAATAAGACGCTTAAAGCTTGTCACAACAGGACTTGGATCACGTTCGATAAAATAGCGTTGTTCCACATTTTTTAACATAGGGATTGTAAAGAGTCCCCACCAAAGCGCTGTAATTGCGAATGAAATTTGGCTTGCGATGCCGACTGATAACGGGATGATACTTTTTTGTGAAAGAATAATAAGAGCCATGCAGCCGATAAATGGAATCGTGCTCCCAATATAGCCAAGGGCAAAGCCGCGTGTTGAAATACGGTTCATTCGTTCCTCTGTCGTTACATCTATTAAAAATGCATCGTAAAAAATATTGGCTCCTGCAAATCCAATTAAAGCGAGCATGTAACAGCAAAGTAAGAGCATCCACTGCGAAGTTGGTACGACTGCCAACATACTTGTAAAAATAATGCCTAATAGGAAAAAGAATGTGAAGAATCGTTTCTTAAATCCTTTATAATCAGCAATTGTGCCAAGAATTGGAGCGAGTATAGACACCATAAGTGTTGCAAAGGAATTGGCATACCCCCAATATGCAGTTGATGTTGTGCCTGCAAGACCAGCTTCTTTAGCAGCTGCTTTAAAGTAGATTGGAAATATAGCAGTTGTAATAACGAGTGAATATACTGAGTTTGCCCAGTCATATAATATCCAGCTTTTTTCTTGCCTGGACATTTTTTTCATAAACGTTCCTCCTCTAACTAATGTAATGTTATTGTACAGAAATACGTAAGTAAAAAAGAGAAACTGATTAAATATTTACATGGAGTTTACAAAACTTTACAATTCTAATAAATCATCTATAACCTTTCCGTCTGTTTCACCAAGATGTAATCCAAGCAATCTCGCAATTGTAGGACCTTCATCAATTAGTCGCATGTGCGGAATAATCGCGCCTTGACGAATTCCTTTACCGGCTGCCATAAAAATCGTTTCATAATTTGGCTTTGACGGGGAATAGCCGTGGGTACCAAACGTATACTTTTTATTAGAAGTCACATCTTCTCTTGTAATCTCTCTTATAAGGTCTCCAGTATGATTCTCTAAAAAGTAATAGCCTTCTCGCGCCTCTAGCATAAAGAGGCAATTTCCATCGGCACCTAAATCTTTTGCTTCCTCATCGGTTAATAGAAATTCTATGCCGTTTTGTTCATCTTGTATGAGTTCTTGTAGTAAACGGTGTAAACTTCCAATGGTTTCTGTATCATTTTTATCTTTTACGTATATATATGCTGAGCCGTCACAGCTTTGACAATACGCTTTCCAATTTGTTACCTCTCCTTTTTGATTCACAGTAAGGAACCCCTGTTCACGCAATAAGACATTTAATTGGATCGCCTTATTTTCATCTAAGGCGCTATGATCTCCAAGCGCTATGATCGTCGCCCTGTCATACATACCGCTTTCGCGAAGTGCATCAACAATTGCACCGAGACGTTTATCATGGCGCTGAATCGCTGCGACTGTTTCCTCAGATGAAAATCCATGATAATGGCGCTGCGAGTCTAAGTCAGTGAAATGAACAAACATAAGATTTGGCTTTTTCGTTTGAATCGTGTGTACTGCAGAAGCGAGTACAAAATCATCTAGTTCTGGTTGTGACAAACCATTCCGAATATGACCAAAACGCCGATTTAACTCTAGCTGATACAATGGACTCCCGCTAAATAAGGAGACGAGTATTTGATTTTGCCATGGACGATTTGGAAAAATTTCTGGCATGTTGTAGTCGATTTTTGCTCTTCCTGTTACAGGCCATAGAAGTGCAGCTGTTTTTAAGTTTGCTTTTTGTGCTTCATCATAAAGGGTTGTTCCTTGAATCGAGCGGCGGTACCAGTGCCAGTCCGGTGATTCCTTCCCAGGTTGCAGCAGTGTATTGTTAACAACCCCATGCTTTGCAGGATAATTTCCTGTCACAATTGTTGTATGACTCGGATATGTAACTGATGGATAAATACCTTCAACTTTTTCAGCGTATGCACCACGTTTTAGTAAAGAACGGAAGTGAGGAAGGTTTTGTAATATAGGAAAATCTAAAGCTGATAAACAATCAAAAGATAAAATAATTACATGTTTTGTTGCAGGCTTGTTCATAGAATAATACCTCCAAAAGTTCTACAACCTATTTATATATATTACTATTAATACTTGGTTATAAAAACTACTACCAAAAAGAATTTTTTTTTTAGAATTTTTAGATTTATAAAGTGAAACTTTAATCAGTGGGGGTTTTCTTCATCCCCCACTGATTATTAGCCCTCACCAATCGGGCTTTTACGGGCAGTTTATCTCCCACCTAACTTCTTTGCTTTCGCCAAATTTTGAGGTGGGAGTATTACTGCCCGTTAATGCGGGATAAACGTATAATACAATTAAAGGAGTGAAAAGAATGGAATTTTTTCTAATAAGTAGCATAATCACAATGGTTCTTGTTTTTTTGATTTCGTTCATATTGCGCAAAAGTTTTCCAAATCGTTCGTTTGATATTACGTTCGGACTTATTGTGATTATTATTTGCTTGGTTAGTTTTTTCTTTACGTTATTTTTTCTTGATGGATGGGAAGGTATGGGATATGGCTTCCTCTGTTTTTTTGTATTAATTGGAACAACTGTTGGGATGTTACTTCATCAAATCGTGAAATTTTTCCGAAAGAAAGATATGTAATACGAGTATAAAACAAAATAAACTGAAAAGAATATATAAAAATCAAAAAATTCCCTATTGCGTTATTATGGGGTGTGTATTATGATAATCAACAAATTTATATTGTTACGACGATGAAAAAGGACTAGTACATGTTCAATCTTTTTGCAGAGAGAGAATCCAGTGGCTGAGAGATTCTTAAAAGACAATATGGAACCTACCTTTGAGTTCTGCATATGCAGCGGAATATTTCCGATATCAACCAAGAGAGCATATACATGTTGTATATGAATCAGGGTGGTAACGCCGGCAAAAAGCTCGGTCCCTATTTTAGGGATGCGGGCTTTTTTTATTTTGAGAAGGAGGAAAAGAAAATGAAAAAAGAACAAGTACAAGCCATTACAAAAATGGAAGAAGATTTCGCGCAGTGGTATACGGATATCGTAAAAAAAGCTGAGCTTGTTGACTATTCAAGTGTAAAAGGATGTATGATTTTACGCCCGTATGGGTAC
Source organism: Bacillus sp. 123MFChir2 (assembly GCF_000383235.1). Lineage (GTDB taxonomy): Bacteria > Bacillota > Bacilli > Bacillales > Bacillaceae_G > Bacillus_A. Next base: position 13,836 of record NZ_KB910972.1, on the reverse strand, counting down.
GCCCTTTGGGAAAACATTCAAAAAGTAATGGATGAAAAGTTAAAAGAAACAGATCATGAAAATGTATATATGCCAATGTTTATTCCAGAAAGTTTACTTCAAAAAGAGAAGGACCATGTAGAAGGTTTTGCGCCAGAAGTAGCGTGGGTAACGCACGGCGGAGATGAGGAATTAGCTGAGCGTCTTTGTATTCGTCCGACATCAGAAACGTTATTCTGTGAGCATTTCTCAAAAATTGTACAATCGTACAATGATTTACCAAAGTTATATAATCAATGGTGCTCTGTTGTCCGTTGGGAAAAAACAACACGTCCATTCTTACGCACAACTGAATTTTTATGGCAAGAAGGTCATACAATTCATGAGACAGCAGAAGAGTCACAGCAAGAAACGCTTAACATTTTAAATATATATGCGTCGTTTTGTGAGGAGTATTTAGCGATTCCAGTTATAAAAGGACAAAAGACGGAAAAAGAGAAATTTGCCGGGGCAAAAGCGACTTATACAATTGAAAGCTTAATGCATGATGGTAAAGCATTGCAAACGGGCACGTCGCATAATTTTGGTACGAACTTCACAGAAGCATTTGATATTAAGTTTCTAGATCGAAATGGGAAGTGGCAATATGCCCACCAAACATCTTGGGGCGTATCAACGAGAATGATCGGCGGACTTATTATGGTGCATAGTGATAATAATGGTCTTGTATTACCACCAAAGATTGCGCCAACGCAAGTGATGATTGTACCAATTGCTCAGCATAAAGAAGGTGTGTTAGAAAAAGCAGCTGAACTTCAAGCACGTATTCAAAAAGTTGCGCGCGTGAAAATGGATGCAAGCAACAAAACACCAGGCTGGAAGTTTAATGAATATGAGATGAAGGGGGTACCAATTCGCTTAGAAGTAGGGCCGAAAGATATTGAAAAAAATCAAGTTGTCCTTGTACGTCGTGATACGAAAGAAAAGGAATTTGTATCTATAAACGAATTAGAAGAACGTATTGCAACATTACTTGAGGATATTCATCAGTCTTTATTTGAAAAAGCAAAAGCGCTGCGTGAAGAAAAAACATATACAGCTATTACTTTTGAAGAGATGAAGCAAGCAGCAGAAAAGCAAGGGTTCATTAAAGCGATGTGGTGTGGAAGTCTTGAGTGTGAAGAAACGTTAAAAGAAGAAGTAGGCGTTACATCACGTTGTATGCCATTTGAACAAGAGGAATTAGCTAAGCATTGTGTGTGCTGTGAGAAAGAGGCAAAACATATGGTGTATTGGGGTAAGGCGTATTAAAGAATTAACGAAAAGGAGCTGACATTAGTCAGCTCCTTTTCGTGCATTTAGTATGTTGAACATTGTCGAAGCGCCTTTATCTTGTGTCGAATCGCCGATATATCAGTGGACATATGATTTCATGGACTTTTAACAATTTTCAAACATAAGGCGCACTAATAGTTATGTTATAATATGAGATAAGAAATAAGGAAAGGAAGTGACTTCAGAATATAAAAATCCTTATATTCTAATTAATCATGAAACGAACAACAAAACAAATTATAGCAGGCACATTTTTAGCGACAGCAGCATCTCTTATTTCTACAAATGCTTTTGCACAAGAAGAAAGCACAGCTACAGTAAATGCCACAAATTTAAATATACGTCAACAACCAACAACACAAAGTCCAATTGTCGGACAAGTAAAACGAGGAACAACTGTAAAGGTATTAGAAGTACAAAAAGATTGGGCAAAAATCTCATCCAATGGTAAAGAGGGTTATGTTTCACTGCAGTTTTTAAAGATGGCAGGAACAAAACCTGTAACCGAATCGAAGCAGCAAACAAGTATTAATAATGGACAACGTGAAACGGGTGTTGTCACAGCGACACGTCTAAATGTTCGTAATAGCCCTGGTGTAGGTAGCACTCTTCTTGGAAGTGTTCAAAAAGGAGAGACTGTTACCGTTATAGGAAAAGCAAATGGCTGGGCCAAAATTGAATATAAAGGAAAAGAAGGTTATGTTTCACTAGAATTTATTAAAGTGGGAGAGAAAGCAGGAGTAGCACCGCAACCAGCACCGCCGCAGCAACCAACAATTAATAATGGTCCGCAAGAGGCAGGAACCATAACAGCGACAAGTTTGCGAGTAAGAAGTGCGGCAAACACAAGCGGTACGATTCTTGGAAACTTAAAACAAGGCGAGAAAGTAACAGTACTAGGAAAAGCAAATGGCTGGGCGAAGATTGCGCATAACGGAAAAGAAGGTTATGTATCGTTAGAATTTGTGAAATTAGAAGGTAAGGCAGCAGAGAAGCCGGCCGAGAAACCACAAGAAAGTATTGCGACAGGTGCGCAAGAGACGGGAGCAATAACAGCGACAAGTTTACGAGTAAGAAGCGCAGCGAACACAAGTAGTAGCATTCTCGGAAACTTAAAACAAGGCGAAAAGGTAACAGTACTCGGAAAAGCAAACGGCTGGGCGAAGATTTCGTATAACGGAAAAGAAGGCTATGTATCGTTAGAGTTTGTGAAGTTAGAAGGCAGGGCAGCAGAGAAACCACAAGAAAGTATTGCGACAGGTGCACAAGAAGCAGGAACCATAACAGCGACAAGTTTGCGAGTAAGAAACGGAGCAAACACAAGCAGTACGATTCTCGGAAACTTAAAACAAGGTGAGAAAATAACAGTACTAGGAAAAGCAAATGGCTGGGCAAAGATTTCGTACAACGGAAAAGAAGGTTATGTATCGTTAGAGTTTGTGAAATTAGAAGGTAAGGTAGCAGAGAAGCCAGCAGGGAAACCACCAGAAAACATAGCGACAGGTGCACAAGAAGCAGGAACCATAACAGCGACAAGTTTGCGAGTAAGAAGCGGAGCAAACACAAACAGTACGATTCTCGGAAACTTAAAACAAGGCGAGAAAATAACAGTACTAGGAAAAGCAAATGGCTGGGCGAAGATTGCATATAACGGAAAAGAAGGTTATGTATCGCTAGAGTTTGTGCAAATTAGTACGAGTTCGAATGCTAACAACGGAAACAATGGAAATAACGGAAATAATGGACAAGTGACGGAAGAACGAGGCGTTGTAAATACATCTTTATTAAATGTGCGCCAAGGTCCTTCAACAAATACTTCAATTGTAGCCCACTTGAAAAATGGTGAATCTGTTTCCGTAATAGGCAAGGAAAATGGCTGGGCGAAAGTGCGAGTAAATGGAAAAGAAGGTTATGTTTCTTTACAGTTCTTAAAATTAAAACAATCATCTTCTTATGAAGTAATCACAGCTGCTGGAAAAGTCCAAAAATCGAATGGAACGGAAGCAGAAAAAGAACTGCAAAATAAACAAGAAGATGGTTATATTGTTAGCAATGGTAAAGTTGTGAATATGAAACAAGGCTTTGTACGAGCGAATAAACTCATTAATATTTATGATATTGCGACTGGTAAAAAGTTAACATATGTACGAGAAGGAGCTGACTTAAAGTTCCTAAAATCGGATGGTGACCGTGTGCATGTGAAAATTGATGGTACAATAGGATACGTCAATATAGACGATGTTACTTTATATCCAAATATGGTTCATGAGTCAACGTCATATTATACAGTGAAAAATGGAAAGCTTTATCACTATGTATATAACAACTCTACGAATAAGCACGTGGCGTACCAAATTGGTAATGCACCAAAGCATTTACAAGAAGGTCAGCGTTATGAGGCATTTGATAAAACGCAAATTGGCGGCCAAGATAGTTATCAATATTTTGAATATGTGCCGATTCGCGCCACATCTACTTATACAGCGAAAGACATTGATGATTTCTTAAGAAAAAATAGTGCAGGTAGTCCGTTAATTGGAACTGGAAAATATTTTGTTAATGCAGCACAAAAATATAATTTAAATGCAGGTTATTTACTATCTCATGCCGTTTTGGAATCTGGTTGGGGGAAAAGTCGGATTGCACAAGATAAGAAAAATTTATTTGGTTTTAGAGCAGTAGATTCTGATCCATACAACGGTGCAACGGCATTTAAAACATGGGAAGAGGGTATTAACTTCTGCGCTTCATATATTGATAAAAACTATTTAAATCCAAATGGCTGGACATATAATGGCGGGAATTTGGGAGATAAATCACAAGGTATGAACGTCATGTATGCAAGTGATGAGAATTGGGGCCAACAAATTGCTTCTCTTATGAATAAACTTGATACCATGAACGGTGGAAAAGATTTGAATAGATATCAGCTAGGTATGGTGCAAGCAGGGGCTGGAATATTAAAAAATATAGGCGGCACACAAGCGAGTGTGGCACCTCGTAATATGACAGTTGCAATTAAGAACACCATTCAAACTTCAAGTGGAGCATACTATGAGTTAGTTTCTGACAACCCAGCGTATAATAGTGTGTATGTGAAAGCGAGTTCTGTAAAACTTATATCTTCATATTAAAAAATAGCTAGATTCATAATGTTAATGAGAAGTAAAGAAGTTAGATAAATACAAATTGAAAAAATGAGATGAAAACCAATTTTTTAGGGGAGGAGACGAGAGCAACTGGCCATGCATCGAGGCGGTCAGTTCCTTTTCCAGCCACGTGCAAAGTTTAAAACAAAGATAGACAGCAAGTAGCGGCCATGTTTTGTTCTGCATAGCAGCGACTTAGATGTTAAAAAGGCAATTTGTATGTATATAAAAACATTCTTTTTCGATGGGTGAGAAAACGGTCAGTGCCCTTTCCCGCCACATACAAGGTAAAACAAGGAAAGAAGCAAGTGCAGGCTCTTCTGTATAGCCGCAATCTTTATGTCGAAGTGCCGATAAATTCAACATTTGCACCGATATATTATTTGGGGGCTGTGCACTTCTGACATTGATGCAGAGAAATTAAATAGATGTTTTCATATAATCAAAAAATTATTCTTTTTTTCAATCTATGAAAAATGCTACAATATTAAAGAAAGAATACAATTTTTTCCTAGCTGGAAAAGCATTTGTAGAAAGGAAGAGACTTCATGCCTATCATTTTAGAAAAAGGACAGAAGATCGACTTAACGAAAGGACAACCAGGGTTAACAAAGTTACAAGTTGGCTTAGGGTGGGATCCAATTGAAAAAGCAGGTGGATTTTTATCTTCATTGTTTGGAAGTAAGCCAAATATTGACTGCGATGCATCTGTGATCATGCTTGAGAATGATCAGTTTTTACATAAACATGATCTCATATATTTTGGGAATAAATTATCTTCTTGCGGAAGTGTTACTCATTCGGGTGATAATTTAACAGGTGAGGGTGCAGGAGATGATGAAACTATTTTTGTTGAATTGCAAAAAATTCCATCTAGAATAAACCGCCTCATCTTTGTTGTAAATATTTATGATTGTGTGAACCGTCGTCAAGACTTTGGGATGATTCGTAATGCGTATATTCGTATTCAAAATCCGCAAACAGGTGAAGAGTTAGCGCGTTATAACTTAACTGATAACTACGGCGGAAAGACAACCTTAATTGCTGGCGAAATGTACCGTTATGGTAATGATTGGAAGTTCTCGGCGATCGGAGAAGGAACACAAGATAAAAATTTAAGTGAAATTGTAACGCGTTATCAATAACTTTTAAGGAGGCGCTACATATGGCAGTTATTTCATTACAAAAAGGACAAAAAGTAGATTTAACGAAAACAAATCCAGGTCTTTCAAAAGTAATTGTTGGTCTTGGTTGGGATACAAATAAATATGATGGACAAGCTGATTTTGATTTAGATGTAAGTATTTTCTTAGTTGGAGCAAATGGTAAAGTTGGCGGAGGAGAAGACTTCGTTTTCTATAATAATCCAATTGGAGCAAACGGATCTGTACAGCATTTAGGGGATAATCGTACAGGAGAAGGCGAAGGGGACGATGAAACAATCAAAGTTGATTTGAAAAATGTTCCTGCGCATATCGAACGTATTTGCTTTACGATTACAATTTATGATGGAGAAGGTCGTCGTCAAAACTTTGGACAAGTATCTAACTCCTTCGTACGTATTTTAGATGAAGAGAAGAACACAGAGCTAATTCGCTATGACTTAGGTGAAGATTTCTCGATTGAAACAGCAGTTGTAGTTGGTGAATTATACCGTCATAACAGTGATTGGAAGTTTAATGCAATCGGAAGCGGCTTCCAAGGTGGATTAGCAGCTTTATGTAAAAACTTTGGTTTAGATGTAGAGTAAAGTGAAACTTTCATAAGTGGGGAGGGTTCATCCCCCGCTTATCTTCCTCGCTTTTTTTGGGATCTTACTGCCCGTTAAAGCGGGATAAAGAATCTATGTAAATAGAGGTGAAGCGCGATGGTTATTCAGTTACAAAAAGGACAAAAAATTGATTTAGGTAAGACAAGCCCAGGCCTTACAAAAGCAGTTATTGGTCTTGGTTGGGATATTAAACAATATGACGGCGGATCTGATTATGATTTAGACGCATCTGCTTTCTTATTAAATCAAGAAGGTAAATGTACGAAAGAAACAGACTTTATCTTTTATAACAATTTACAATCTCCTTGTGGTTCTGTTACGCATACAGGTGATAACCGAACTGGAGAAGGTGAAGGTGATGATGAACAATTAGTTGTTGATCTAAGCAAAATCCCAGCTGATGTACACCGTATTGCAATTACAGTTACCATTTATGATGCAGAGGGTCGTCGTCAAAACTTTGGACAAGTTGCCAATGCGTTTGTTCGTTTAGCAAATGAAGAAACAAATGAGGAAGTGCTTCGCTATGATTTAGGGGAAGATTTCTCCATTGAAACAGCGGTTGTCTTTTGTGAATTATACCGTCATAATGGACAGTGGAAGTTTAATGCTGTCGGAAGTGGCTTCCAAGGTGGACTAGGTGCGCTTGTAAGAGCGTACGGCTTGGATGCATAAGAAGGAAGCGACTTTCGTTTCCTTCTTTTCCGCTTTCTAGAAATTTAAAAACAGAATAGGAGTCAAGAGCTGTATGGAGATTTTACACGGAATTCTTGATACGTATGCCCAATTCTTTAATTTAGATATGTGGGTAAAAGTATTACAAGATCCAGTATCTTGGGGATTAATTGGTACGCTTGTTATTTTGGAAGGATTGCTATCTGCTGATAACGCGCTTGTATTAGCTGTTATGGTAAAACATCTTCCAGAAGAGAAGCGTAAAAAAGCTTTATTTTATGGACTTATTGGTGCGTATGTATTTCGTTTTATTGCCATCGGAATTGGTATGTACTTAATTAAATTAGCATGGGTAAAAGTACTTGGTGCTCTTTATCTTGCATGGCTTTCTGTCAAATACTTCATTGATAAATCTAAAGGAAATGAAGAAGACGAAGAAGCGCATGGTATGAAGCAAGATAGCATTTTATTTAGAATGTTTGGCATGTTCTGGGGAACAGTAGTAATGGTTGAGTTAATGGACATTGCGTTCTCTGTGGATAGCGTTCTTGCGGCATTTGGTGTTTCAAATGAAGTATGGATTTTACTTCTTGGTGGAATGCTTGGAATTTTAATGATGCGTGGTATTGCCGGCGTATTTTTAAGATTATTAGAACGTATTCCAGAACTAGAAACGACAGCATATATATTAATTGCAATTATTGCTGTGAAAATGTTGCTTTCTGTATTTGGTATTGAAATGGAGCACTGGTTATTCTTCATCATCTTAGTTATTGCATTTGGTGCGACATTTATTTTACATTATATGAAAACATCTCGCCAAACTCGCGAAGAGGTGGCAGCTACTAAGAAAGAAGATTAATAGACTAAATGGGTTTGCTCGTCATACGGGCGCCCATTTTTTATAAACGTTTCGTTTGGAGGTGAACGAGTGTGTTCTCACGTTTTGCATTTCATCCACAGCTACTCAGCGGGGAAGAAGCATTAAAACAGTTTGAAGTCGGTTTAGCAAAGCGGCCGCATTATGAATTGACAGAGAATAATCTACATTTTAGTTATATAGGATGTCGCATTCTTGGTGTGCCAAATGATGCGGATGAGTATTATAACCAGTTATTTGAGTATAGTCAAAATGAGAAGATCACTGTGCTTCATGAGCAAAATTTAAATAAAGTCATTCCTTCAGAGAAGCTTCGCGATATTCAGGAAGTTTTTTCATTGCACCAACAAGCCGCAAACGGTTTAACTGTTAATCGTCTCGTTGCTCATTTAACGGGGAAACGTTTGTTGCCCGAGGTAGATCATCCTGATATACAACACTACATACATACAACATTTATTTCAATTTTAAAGCTGTACGAAAAACAGCATAATCAATCGTTAAAAACAGAAGGTTTTCGCCGTTTTTTAATTGATATGATTAAGTTAAGTGAAAATTACATTTCGAAGTGGTTTTCACAAAAAGATTATAAAGTACAAATGCCGCAAATTATATGGTACGGTGATGCATCGGAAAGTCGAATTTATTTTTTATACTTTCTTATTATGCTCGGATGTGACGTATTGTATTATCATCCAGAAGGAAAAGATGGTTTTGAAACAATCGATGAAGAAAGTCGAACATTTGTGATTTCGCATCCAAGTCAAATTTCATTAGAGCCATTTCCGGATAAAAAGAGGGAGCGCGTTGCAACTGTTGCTTATCAAGCCTCAAAAGAGATTGAGCAGGTGCTTCATCATGATAATTCACTCTTGTATAAACCATGGCAATTCAGGGCGTATACACCAGTTGCCCGGACGTTAAAAACGACGTATGATGAACTGTTTATCATTACGAAAGAAAAAGCATTTATAAGACCAACATTCTTTGTAGAAAAAGGGCATATTTATATTCCATCGTTATTTGCGAAAGTGTCTGGTGTATCTAAAAATGAGAAAGAGTATTTTCAAAGATTAAAAACGTTAACATCATATGAAAATAGTTTGCTAATCAATCAATTTCCATTTACAAAGGAACAGAAAGCGAATTTTCAATTTCATTATCGTGATGCGTTAAACCGTTCGGGAAAACTTGATGCACAGAACATCATTCAAAGCCATTGGTGGCCGCATAAGCGTTTACCAGAAGGATTGCAGTATGGCATTGCAGAGGCAATGATTCATACATGTGAAAGTAGGCTGTGCAAAAGAATGGGAAATGAAACAGAGCAAGACGCTGCTTTATATGTGTTTGCGCAGCTTTCGCAAATTCCACCGAACATACTTGAGCAGCTTGAGAAATTTGATTATTCGCAAGAAGTACCGAAAATAGTCATATTTAACAATGAGAAAAGCGGAGAACTGACACGTTCTGACGCGGTACTCATGCTCTTTTTAAATCAAATTGGTGTCGATGTGTTACATTTTAATCCGACAGGGCGTAATGATATCGAGCAGTACATTGAAGCAGGCGCATTTGATTGCCACTGGCTAGAAGAAGTGAGCTTTGATGTAGAGTTCCATGGTTCATCGTCTTATAAAAATTTATCAAATACTTTAAAAGGATTATTTAAGCCGTTTTTATAAAGAAAGGAAGATATATATGAATCCGATCGTATTAGATCCAACAACAGAATTGAATGAACAAACGTCACAAGATATTCGCCTGCAGTTAAGACAAGATTCTGAGGTGCAGCGCATTTATAATTCAGTGGATATAAAAGATCAACTAGAATTAATTGAGCTAGGAAAAGAGCCATCTTTAGAAATTTCAAGGTTTGCTGATCAGATTTTACATACGATGACATTATCCAAAGTAGAAGATTCTGGTGAGCTATTAAAACAGCTTGGGAAAATTATGGACAAGTTCGATAGTAAAGATTTCGTTGAGGAAAAAAGCGGTTTTTTCTCTCGTATATTTAAAAAAGGAAATCAAATGATTGAACAAATCTTTAATAAGTATCAAACGATGGGACGCGAAATGGATAAAGTATACGTGGAAATCACGAAATATCAAGATGAAATGAAGCGTTCAATTGGTACGTTAGATGGTTTATATGATCAAAACCTAAAATATTATTTAGATTTAGAGAAGTACGTTGTTGCGGGTGAAATGTTACTTGAGCGCTTGCAAACAGAATTAGTGCCAATGTATGAAGAGCGCGTTCAGAACAATGATCAACTTGCAGGAATCGAACTTGACTCATTAAAAAACTCTGTAGAGATTTTAGAGCAACGCATTGATGATTTAGAAAAAGCGCGCATGGTTGCCCTATTAACAGCACCGCAAATTCGTATGATTCAACGTGGTAACAACAAGTTAATCGGGAAAATTAATTCGGCGTTTATTACGACAATTCCTATTTTTAAAAATGGCATCATTCAAGCTGTAAATGCAAAGCGTCAAAAACTTGTTGCGGATTCCATGGCAGAACTTGATCGCCGTACAAACGAGTTATTGAAGAGAAATGCACAAAATATCGCGACGCAAAGTGTCGAAGTAGCGAAATTAGCAGGTTCCTCAAGTATTAAGATGGAAACACTTGAAGAGACTTGGAACATTATTTCGAAAGGTGTTCAAGAAACAAAACAAATTGAAGAACAAAACAAACGTGAGCGTGAAGAGAGCCGTAAGCGTATGGCAGACTTAACGGACCGAATTAAGAAAGAAATGCAAGGATAAGAATAGAAGGCAGTGAGGAGATTCCTCACTGCCTTTTAAATATTTTTATTGCTTCATTTATTAGTAGTGGAATGATACTAAGTAATAAAACAAAGCCCCAGTCGTTTACTGTTAAAGCATGGACACCAAATATGCTTGCAAGAGGTGGGATCGAAATAATACATACTTGTATACATACGCCGATAAGAAGAGAGAAAACTAAGTATTTATTTGTAAATATCCCAATAGAGAAGATTGATTTTGTACGTGATCGTAAATTAAAAGAGTGAACGAGCTGTGAAAAACTTAATGTGACAAAGGCCATTGTTTGCGCATGTAATAAAGCATCTGCTCCAATTTGTGATGGAAAGAGAGGGAAAAGATTCGTATCCCCTGTATATAATTTTGCGCCAACAATAAAGGCAATTAACGTGATGAGCCCAATGACAATCCCGTTTAAAATGAGAAATGGTACACTGCCGCTAAATAAGCTTTCTGCTGCGCGGCGCGGCTTCTCCTTCATAACATCTGGATCTTCAGGATCAACCCCCAGTGATAATGCTGGAAGTGTATCTGTAATTAAATTCACCCATAAAATATGAATGGGACGAAGGGGCGTAGCCCAGCCAAGTAAAATAGCTAAAAAGAGTGCAATGATTTCTCCGAAGTTACAAGAAAGCAAAAATAGAATAGATTTTTTAATATTATGATAAATGTTTCTTCCTTCGTCGACTGCTTTGACAATTGAAGAGAAATTATCGTCAGTTAATACCATGTCAGCTGCGCCTTTCGCTACATCTGTTCCGGTAATCCCCATTGCGACACCAACATCTGCTTGTTTTAAGGACGGGGCATCATTAACACCATCCCCAGTCATGGAAACAATATTTCCTTTAGCGCGTAATGCTTTTACAATTTTTACTTTATGTTCAGGAGAAACGCGGGCAAAGACGTTTAAATGATTAATTTCGTTTGCGAGCTGTTCATCTGAAAGATTGTCCAATTGTGTTCCAATTATTACTTCGGATTCTTTTTTAGCAATTCCAAGCTCTTTTGCAATGGCAAATGCTGTATCTTTATGATCTCCTGTAATCATAACCGTGCGAATGCCAGCTTTCTGGCATTCTTTGATAGCTGCCTTTACTTCTAGGCGAGGTGGGTCAATCATCCCTACAAGACCAATGAAGATAAGATTTTCTTCTGCCTCATACATATTAGTATGCTCGGCACTGTATTGTTTGAAAGCGAACGAAAGTACTCGTAACGCTTTTTTTGACATCGCTTGTGCCGCTGCTACTATTTCAGTTTGATCACTTTCAGTTAATGGCTGCACAGTGCCATTTTTAAAAATATGTGTGCACTTTGGTAAGAGTTTATCAATTGCTCCTTTTGTCATGCTAAAGTGGTTGTCTTCGTATTCATGCAACGTTGACATCATTTTACGATCGGAGTCAAAAGGAAACTCATTTAGACGTTTATGCTTCTTCTCTAGTGTATCTTTTTGAACGTCAAAGGCCAATCCCGCAACAAGAAGTGCAATTTCTGTTGGATCTCCAGTTTGTGATTCAGCATTATACGATGCATCGTTACATAAAACCATATTTTCTAATAATAGGCGCTGAACATCATTATGTACGTTTAAATTTTCTAATGCATCGTATGTACAGTCACTATAAAAGTGGGTAACTGTCATTTTATTTTGCGTTAATGTACCTGTCTTATCTGAACAAATAATTGTAACAGAGCCAAGTGCTTCGACAGCTGGAAGTTTCCGTATAATCACATTTTGTTTAATCATACGCTGTACACCGATCGCCAGAACAATAGAAACGATAGCTGGCAAGCCTTCTGGAATCGCGGCAACTGCTAAACTAATAGCTGTCATAAACATTTCTAACGTATCACGTCCTTGGAAAAAACCAATTAAGAACATGATGATACATATTCCTACAGAGACGAAGCCTAAATATTTTCCAACTTGCGCTAAGCTCTTTTGAAGAGGCGTTGTATCATCATCAGCTTGATGTAAGAGAGTGGCGATTTTTCCTATTTGTGAATGCATTCCTGTTTGAGTAGCTACGCCAACACCCCGGCCATATGTAACAAGTGTGGACATAAAGGCCATATTTTTTTGATCACCTAGTGGTACCTTTTCGTGATTTTTCTTGGAAGGTTCATACGTTGCATCTTTATCTACAGGAACGGATTCACCCGTTAAAGCAGACTCTTCAATTTTTAAATTGGCTGTTTCGATGAGCCGTAAGTCGCACGGAATATAGCGACCTGCATCAAGCAGAACAATGTCTCCAGGAACGACATTTTCGGATGGAATTTCTTTTAATTCACTACCTCGTTTTACAATTGCTTTCGGAGTCGCCATCTTTTGTAGAGCTTCTAGAGCTTGCTCTGCTTTTGATTCTTGAATGATACCAATTACAGCATTTAAAACGACAACAACAGTAATAATACTAGCATCAGCCCATTCGCCGACAAAGGCAGAAATAAGGGCTGCAATTAAAAGGACATAGACGAGAATATCATTGATTTGAGAGAAAATACGTTGACCCAAAGTTCTTTTTTTCTTCATTACGAGTTCATTTTTCCCGTATTTTTTGAATCGGGCTGCTGCCATTTCTTCGGTTAAACCTTGCTGCTCATTTGTTTCTAGTTCACGCAATGTCTGAGTTTTCGTCTTACTGTACCAATTGCTCATATAAAAGCACCTCCAGTAGAAAAACAGTTAGCAATTGTAGTGTAGAAATTTTGTATTGTAGTATGTACTTTGATGTGAAGTCTTTGATGAGGGGATTACTATCATTGTACAGTATTTAGAACGTGTGCGAATGAAAGGGGGAATTTTTCATAAAATTGTTGGAAATGAAAGGAAATACTCGCCGCTCCTATGCATAGCCAGTCCCTCTCGCCCACTTAAAAAAAATGCTTTTCTGCCTTTTTTTCTTAAAGTAACTGCGTAGTTACAAATTATTTTCATTCGTCATGACGAATTGTATTATTAAGTGCGACACTTAAAAAAAACAAAAAAGCCCACCTCGCTTCGTGTAAAATAGAAGTTACCACACAACCTTTTACACGGAGGACGAGTATGAGCTATTCACATTTTACCACGTTTGAACGTGGACAACTAGAAGCACTTTATAAATTAGGGTATTCCACAAGAAAAATTGGTGCGATTTTGAAGCGGCATCACTCTTCTATCGCACGAGAATTAAAAAGAAATGTCAAAGAAAACAGTACGTACTGTAGTGAAAAAGCACAAAAGGAATATG
>NZ_KB910971.1 GCF_000383235.1 Bacillus sp. 123MFChir2 | reverse complement strand
TGAATATGGTTTCGGGACTGCTCGGAATCCTTAAGGCCGGAGGAGCTTATGTACCTTTGGATCCTACGTATCCATCTGAGCGGATACAATACATGTTAGAAGATACGCAGGCACCGGTAATACTAACTCAATCGCATTTATTAAACAACTTGCCGACTTGTGATGCAAGTATCGTACAACTAGATGAGGATTGGCCAGTGATTGCTCAAGAAAGTGGGAGTAATCCGAAGAATATATCAACTCCAGATAATTTGGCATATGTTGTCTATGCGTCGGATACGACAGAAAAGCCTAAAGGAGTATCTATACAAATTTATTCTTTAGTAGAACATATCAATGGATACAGAAAGTATTTTGAAATAAGTAAAGGAATGAATTTTGCCTTTACCAATTATGCAACTGACATGGGTTACGCGTTGATTTTTCCGTCAATAGTTACCGGAGGTAGTGTACACATCATATCAAAGAATATACTTTCTGATACAAGAGCTTTTGGGAATTATATTCGAACGTATGATATTGATGGTCTGAAAATTGATTCATCACATTTAAGGATACTTTTGAGTAGGGAGGATCCAAAAAAAGTATTGCCACGCCGTTTTTTAATATTAGGAGGCGAAAACTTTGAAGTTGAACTTTGCAAACAAATTAAATTTGTATCACCTGATTGTGAAGTTCTTTATTATTATGAACCAATGGAGATAACCGTAGGTTCAATAACGTGCAATATATTGGAGAATTCCTTGAGTTTGTTAACTATCACGGTAGCAAAAACTATTGCAAATACGAAAGTATATATACTTGACAGAAAAATGAATCCAGTACCTATCGGTGTACCAGGAGAATTATATATTGCAGGAGACGGTCTCTCAAAGAGGTATTTAAATCATCCGGAGCTAACGACAGAACGATTTGTACCAAATCCGTTCGTAGATAAAACAGGAGAACGGATGTACAAAACAGGAGACTTAGTATACTATTTGCCAGATGGAAGTCTTAGGTTTATTGGAAGAATTAACAAACAAGCCAAAATATGCGGATATTGGATTGACATTGGAGAAATTGAATTTGTATTAAAGCAGTGTGAAGGTATTCAAGAAGCAATAGTGGAGATGAAAGAAGATACGCCTAGGGATAAAAGTCTTGTGGCATATATCGTTGGGGAATCGCAAAGTGATACACAGCTTCTACGCAAAAAACTTATACAAAGGCTACCTGCATATATGGTACCAACAACATATGTATGGCTAGAACAAATACCATTAACCCCAAATGGTAAAGTTGATAGAAAAATACTCGATCTTACTAACTTCCAGTCTTCTATTCCAGAGGAAAGGATAACTGGTGTTTCACGAGACAAACTTGAATTTGAAATGTTAAGCTTGTGGAATGGTGTTCTGGAAAATCAGAATATAAATATGGATTCAGATTTTTTCGAAGTTGGAGGTCATTCATTAAAAGTAATACTATTAGTTGAAACGGTGATGAGAAAGTTTGGAATTGATATACCTATAACCACTTTAATTGAGAATGCTACACCTAGGAAACTATGTAATGCAATTCGTAATCAAGTATCTATAGAGAGTTCTAGAATTGTAAATATTAAGCCTGGAAATGACAAAGAGCATGTTTTTTTTGTTCATCCAGGAGGTGGCGGAGTATTTTGCTATGTGGATCTTGCTAGACGCTTAAATACTGATGCAACTATTTATGGAATCCAAGCGCTTGGTATTGATACAAACGATGAACCTTTGTGGGATTTGGATGAAATTGTAGACTTGTATGTAAATGAAATTTGTAAAATTAATGATGGGGAATTAATTTATTTTGTGGGATGGTCTTCTGGTGGGACTTTTGCATATGAAATGGTACGTAGGCTAGAGAAAATGGGGAGAAATATTGAGTGTGTTATACTCTTTGATACTTTAGCGGTCTACCCTGAATTAACGAAATATAATTTAATTTCCGAAAAAAACAAAAAGAGAAGTAGTGAACGATTGCAGTATTGGAAGATATTTTGTGAAAGTAAAGGAGTTAATATTCCTGAAATTGAAGATTTAACAGAAGAAGAAATTATCGAATGGATGAACACGAACGCATATAAAAATGGGGTTTTACACCCTGATGTTAGTAGAGAGATGGCTAGAAGAGAATTAAAGGTTTCAGTCGCAACATTTAACGCGTTAAGGCAATATACACTTGATGGGCAAATCTGTACTGATATTAATTGGATAATTGCATCCGAACACTCAACGAATAATGACAACTTCAGATTTGTACATGAAAATGAGTGGAGGAAAAGAACGAAAGGGCAATTTTGTACTTGGGAATCGCCTGGTACACATAAAAATATGCTCTTACGCCCCCATGTGGATCATCTTGCTACCATTGTGGAAAGTATAATTTGTACCAAAAAATAAAATTGTTATTTAATGGAATACCTAGCTGTATTTGGAATAATGTTATTATCTTAAGTAAGGTAGTTAAAATTATTAGGAAGCTCTTTGCAAAGAGCACATAGGTAATAATTTAAACTTTAAAACATTATAAAAATTCAAAGATATTATTATACAAGACTGGATGAATATGATTAAAGAGCCTGGAGATAAGGAAATGATAAGAGATATAATCCAAGGTATATTGTCATTATAATTACGGAAAATTCAGACGATTATAAACTTTGTAGGGAACAAATGGAGGAACGCTAGATTACATATTCACAACTTGTGTTTAGGAGAATGATAATATGATTGTTCAAAATCTACTGGATAACGCTGTTAAACATCCTGAAAAAAAATGTATTGTAGACAAATCAAGATCACTTACGTATGGAGATATGGCAAAAGAAATAAAACAATTTGCGTCATATCTATCCGCTAAGAACGTAAAAGAAAATGATCGTATTCTATTGTGTTTACCCAATTCTTGTGATTTATTGGTTGCTTATTGTGGAACTATGTTGGTTGGAGCGACTGTTTGTTTCGCTGATTATAATATGAATATGTCATCCATTCAGGTTATTGTTAAGGACTTAAATCCTAATTTATTTTTTACATTAGAGAGAACAGATCTAATATCCTCTTTTGAAGAATGTGAAAGCTATCCTGAAGCTGGTGTCTTATCGAATCAGCCAGAATTCATAAAAGAAACAGAATATTCAAATGAAATAGCCCATATTATGTATACAAGTGGAACAACAGGAAGTCCTAAAGGTGTTAAAATCACACATGATAATATTGAATTTACAGCAAAAGCGATTATCAAATGGGCACATATAGAATCAGAAGATCGAGAATTAACAACACTCCCCCTAAGTCACTCTTTTGGATTGGGACATTTCCATTGTTATGCGATGATTGGAGGGACAATGTATATAGAGACGGGATTGCTAGATGTTAAGAGGGTTTTTAATGCTCTTGAAAAAGCAACTAGTTTTCCTCTTACTCCGGCCGGAGTAAGATTTCTACTTCAATATTATAAAAAGGAATTTCAAGAAAAAGCAAAAAAACTAAAGTATATGATTATCAATACTGCTCCAATGCCACACGATCTTACAGAGGAGTTACTTGATACGTTACCTAATACCGATATATATATTTACTACGGTTTAACTGAAGCAAGTAGATCAACATATCTGCATTGCAACTCGAATCGAAGTAAATTAAGGAGTGTTGGAAAGCCACCACAAGATGTACACATTAAAATTTATAATGAAAAAAATGCGAAAGAAGAAACCACAGCTGGGCATGTTGGAGAAATATTAATATCTGGGCATAATGTAACAAGTGGTTATTTAAATGAAGATATATCTCAATCAATTTGTAATGGATGGCTTCGCACAGGTGATCTAGGTTTTATAGATGAAGATGGATTTTTATATATTACTGGAAGGGTGAAAGAACAAATTAATATAGATGGACTTAAGGTAAGCCCATATGAAATAGAATCATTGATTTCTACTTTTCCTGGTATAAACGACGTTGCTGTTATAGGTGTTTCTGATAAACTATTAGGCGAAAGTATTGCTGCTTTTGTTGTTACTGAGCATCAAAATTATAATGAGCAATTTAGTAATCGAATAAAACAGAAATGTACAGAAAAAACTGAATTATATAAAGTTCCAAAAGAAATCAAGTTTATTAGGGAGATTCCGAGGGATCAAAAAGGAAAAATTCAAAGAGGTGAATTGTTAACATTGTTTAATCAGTTACAAAATATACAGAAAAAATAATTATTATATATCGTTTACTTGATTCAGATATCTACATTGAAACTATCAAGCAAATAGAATACTAATTCGAGAATTTTTTCTTAATCTAAATTTTATTATACGTATCAAAACTTGAAATTAAAAAATTGAAAGGCTGTTTTATTATAAAACTTTTTCTAAACTGGAGGAAACCAAGTTGGCTCAACAAGCATTCTTATTGTTTGGAGGATTTACTACAGGTAAATATCCAAACTTCATAACGGCCATTGAAAAATATGATTTAGATATATTGGTAATTGATGTGAAAAATGACAGCACAGAATTGAATTTACATAGAAGAGAGTCTATAGAAGGTCATCCCTTTCAAAAAATAAAAGAATTTGCGTTGATTAATCCAAACGAAATCCAGAAGGTACTAAGCCAGATTTTAATATGGAAAAATTCGTATGAAATTAAAGGTGTATATACAATTAGAGAGAGTTTTGTAGAAATCTTAGGACTTGTTGCCGATTACTTAGGTCTTCCTTCGCCTGGCTTAAGAGCTTCTCAAGTTTGCCGTAATAAATTTTTACAAAGGTTATATTTTGATAAATGGAGCCCTAGCTATGTCTGTTTAACGCCTGAACAAAGAAACGAAGTAACTGCAATTAGAGATCAATCATTTCCTGCTATTTTAAAACCTATTAGTAGGGAGGGGAGCTCTGGAGTATTGAGAGTAAACTCTCAAGGTGAAATGATGCAAGCTTTAGAACAAGAATATGCCTCAGACGAAACTGTCCTTATTGAACAATATATTAGAGGTAGAGAGTATTCGGTAGAGACTCTTATTCAAAATAAAAAGATCATTTTTTCTTGTCCTACACAAAAAAGAACTAATGAGTTAAAAGGAAATTGTTTCGTTGAAATGGCTCATACTGTACCTGCAGCTAATCTCAAGGAAGAAGAATACCAGAAACTCTTAGATATTAATCGGGAAATTGTAAAAAAACTGAATTTTAAAAATGGAATTTCGCATGCAGAATATAAAATAGATTCAGAAGGGAATATTTATCTTATGGAAATTGCAGCAAGAAACCCAGGAGATGGAATATTGCAATTATATCAGGTTACTACTGGTATACCATTAGAGAATATTTTAATTGATATTGCATTAGAAAAAGAAGCTCAATATCTTGCTCCAAATAGATTTGCTCGCCAAGTTTACTTTGATCATACACCAGGAATATTAGTGGATTTCTTGATTGAAGAGGACATAGGTATTACCCCTGTTTGGTTAAGAGAAGAAGGTATAAGACCACTAATTACGCCTAGTAATCATAATGATGAACCACAAATAAAAGAATTATTGATCGAAAGAAAAAAAGGTGATCAACTTTTTGAAATTAAAGCATCGAAAGATCGTTGTGGAGCATTTATTTTTGATTCAAACACTAAAAATAACTTAGACGATCTAGAAGATTATTTCGCAGCTAAAATTTCTATAATAACTGATTCAGATTCAAAAGATGATTCGATTGAATAATCTAACTTTTTCCTATTAAGTGTAGATATTTAAGTGAAAAGAATCTTTTATATTGGGGATTCGCTTGAAATGCAAGAAATATAGACGTACATCCAATGTGAAAAATTCTATAATTTAATCTCTTTATGAAGGGATTGGATTATAGAATTTTATAAAAACTATAACTTTGATCACCATTTAGTATCACCAATAATTAACTTTTATAAATAAATTTATGGATGTTATTGCTTGAAATAATTAACATTATAAGACAGGTGAGTGATTAGAAAATGCATGTAGTTTTGAGGAATAAAAATTTCCTTAATTTCTTTATAGGAAATACCATTACATTTATTGGTAATGGCATGTACTTTATTGCGCTTTCTTGGTTAGTTCTTCTGCTTTCGGGTACCACATCTGCCATGGGATGGTTATTGGCTATTTCAGCAATTCCAGGTATTCTCTTTTCTCCAATAATAGGTGTATGTATTGACAGGTGGGATAGGAGAATAATTTGTGTTGCTGGGGATATTTTTAGAGGATTTCTACTTTTGGTAATTCCTCTACTTTATTATTTAGATAAACTGGAGATTGGGCATTTGTATATCGTTGGTTTTTTCTTATCAATTGGAAATCGTTTCTATTATCCTGCTTCAGGTGGACTAGTTAAGGAAATTGTACCTGAAAAACATTTATTATCTGCTAATTCACTAAGTAATATTTTTGCGCAAACTGGATTGTTAGTAGGTGCAGGTATAGGTGGAGTTCTAATTATGTACATTAATCCAATATTTAATATATGGATTAATGCGGCTACTTTTTTTATCTCTTCTATATTTACGATTTTTGTACGGAGTGGTATAGTTCATCCACAAAACCAATCGAAAAGAAAGAAAGTATTAAAAGAATACATCCTTGGATTAAATTATTTGAAGTATCGTCCATATATAATTGGAATATCTGTTTTACAAGTTTTTCTCTATATTTCATTTTACACAACTAATATTATTTTACCTGCTTATTCAAAAGAAGTTTTAAAGGTAGGATCAACTGGTTTTGGGTTAATAGATGCAGCATGGGCAGCAGGAGCTATTGTAGGAGGGGCTTTATTACTATCTGTTTTTTTCAATAAGTTTAAGGATAGTAATATTATAAAATGTGGTTTTTTAGTGTTATCACCTATCATTCTTTTATTCTCCATTTCTCAAAATCTAATTCAAGCTATGATAGGGTATTTCTTGATGGGGCTACTTTTTGTAAATATACGAATAAAAATTGATACTATAATTCAATCGGAGGTTGAAAATAAGCTACAAGGAAGAGTGAAAAGTACTATTTATATGGTAATTGATTTTATAAGTTTAGCTGTATACTTAGGAATTGGATATTTGGGAGATCTACTTTCATTACGAATTGTTTATGGATTTATTGGTTTACTCATATTTTGTGCATTTATTATCTCATTTCCAGTATTTAAATTAAAACGAGTGGAAAGATCCCGTGAAATAAATAGTAAGATAATCTAGTGTACAATATTTCAATTTTAAGGTATGAATTAGATTGTGGTGTTGCTAAGGATTGTCAATTGAATTTTAATTTGGAAGAGATAAGGATATTATATAGGTTTATGGCTTAATTACAATATTTTAAATGGGGGATTAGTTTTATGGAACGTGTACAAATTACTGATAACTTATCTTTTTCCCGCATGATTTACGGTTTGTGGAGATTATCTAATTGGGGATATACCAGAGAAGAAACCCTAGAGTTAATTGAGTATTGTTTGGAAAGAGGTATTACTACATTTGACCATGCGGATATTTATGGGGGTTACACCTGTGAAAAGTTGTTTGGTGACGCCCTATCATTGAAGCCTTCTCTTCGTGAAAAAATTGAAATTGTAACTAAAACGGATATAAAAATCGTAACAGATGGCAGACCAAACCATAGAGTTTTCCATTACGATACAAGCAAAGAACATATTATTCATTCAGTGGAACAATCTCTCAAGGCACTTCAAACTGATTTTATTGATGTATTATTATTACATCGCCCGGATCCATTAATGGATCCTACGCAGGTTGCAGAAGCTTTTAATATTTTAAAAAAAGATGGCAAGGTTCTTAATTTCGGAGTTTCAAATTTTAAATATTCACAATTCAACTTGTTACAATCGTATTTAGATTTTCCACTTGTTACAAACCAAATTGAACTGTCAGCTTATAATCTTGAGAACTTTGAAGATGGAACACTTGATTTATGTCAAGAAAAACGTATACCACCAATGGCATGGTCACCACTTGCAGGAGGAGAGATTTTTACTTCGAAATCTGAAAAAGCAATACGTCTTCGACAAAAGATTTCCCAAATACAACTAGAGATTGATACAAATAACCCTGATAAAGTACTTTATTCCTGGTTATTAGCGCATCCAGCAAAAATAATGCCAATTATTGGTTCTGGAAAATATGATAGGATTGATAGCGCTATCCAATCCTTGAACCTAAATCTTTCTCGACAGCAATGGTTTGATATTTACCAATCATCATTGGGGTATAGGTTACCGTAACTTAGTAGCGTACTGTAAAGCCAAATTTTTTGACTCGAAAAATCCTTGGTATACGAAATTCGCATTTTGTTGGTGCTACTCCATTAGAAATATAAATGAAAAAATTTATCTGAGTTTATAGTTTTATATTAAATTATAGAAGGTGTGATCTGATTGAATAAGGTATTATTTTTATGTTTAGGTAACATTTGTCGTTCCCCGATGGCTGAAGCGATTTTTCGGAATCTAGTAACAGAACAGAACCTTGAGAAACATATTATTGTAGATTCAGCGGGTACAGGAGATTGGCATAGAGGTGAAGCTCCATATATTAAAACTCAAGAAGTACTATTGAAGAATAATATATCATTTGAAGGAATTAAAGCTAGGCAAATTACTCCAGAGGATTTGAGGAATTTTGATTATGTAATCGCAATGGATAAAAAAAATATCTATGATATTAATAATGCAAATCAAGATTTAAAAACAAATGTAAAACTTCTATCTCAATATATTACTAATAGTAAGTGGGAAGAGGTACCAGATCCCTATTTACATGGCGGTTTTGAAGAGGTTTATGAAATGCTCTTAGAAGGATGTCATCATTTATTAAACACTATAATTCATGAGAATAATATTGCTACTATATCTATTACTAAACGAGCTATTAACAAGTAATGTTATCTTTCTAATAGCATATCCAGTAAGGTAAGATTTTAAAATATCCCCAAAACGAAAGTTTTGTCTCTTCATTGTTGTCCGTGGGAATTTAGTTCATTATTATGTTTTTAGGAGCCATGTACTTCTTAAGTTCATGGCTGTGGCGTAAGGGAACAAGCCATTTTATCAAACGGAAACATGGTAGATGATTTTTGCGTCATCTCTGGGATAAACTCTATGCACATTTGCAACACACGGTCTCTGGCTGCAACAGCTAGTCTGAAAATTGGAGAAGGAATCGCCAAATAGGTACCGGACGTTGTGTACGTGAAAGTTTAGTAGATCCCCTGGGCTGCCGGGGAATCTTTATTTTTTTGAGGTGACGATCTTGGATGAGTTGGTATGAAACAAGTTGTCGGGATTTGTTGAGTGTTCAATATTCTGTGTCGAATCATCGATATATCTAAGAGTGATCTTTCTTGAAAGTAATTCTATATTTCTAGTGCCAGTATATGCTCCTGATTCATAACCGAATAACTCACTTTCAAATAGAGCAGCAGGAATAGCACCGCAATTAATAGAAATACAGTTTTGTTTCTAAGGCTTGCATCATGAATCGCTTGGGCAAATAGTTCCTTCCCAACGCGGTTTTCTCCAGTGATTAAAATCGTTGCATCTGTCTTTGCTACCTTGTTCATGGTGTGAATAATATGCTGAATTGCGCCGTTATTTCCTTTTATATTGCTGAAGGCGGCATCTCGTTGATTTTGTATCATTTGCTTTAGTTGCTGTAATTTTTCAGAAGTAGGGGACGATTTTTCATTTAGTTTGATTGTAGCGGTAATAACTTTTTCGACAGACATAGAACCAACTAGTTCGTTTTTTTCATTAGTGTCACATTTGAGCTTGGAATATTTTTTGTTTTTGAATCATTCTTCATTTTTTGAATATTTTTAGGTATAATAATGTTGAGGAGGTAATATTTTGAATTTTTCATCATTGCATAGGAATATTAAGACTAGGGTGATTACATCCTTTTTTATGAGGATTGTTGGTTCAATGATTTTCCCGTTTATGGCTATTTATTTCTCAGAAAGGCTTGGGACAGCATTAACAGGAGTATTATTGTGTCTTAATGTTATACTTGGGATATTCAGTGGATTCTATGGAGGATATTTAGCAGACAAAATTGGTCGAAAGAGAGTTATGGCCATGGGATTGGTTATTAATATTATAGCTTATTCTTTAATGACAATAGCTAATTCTCCATGGTTTGAATCAGTTTGGATAACGTTTGTTATGTTCACCATTAATAGTATCTGTAATAGCTTAGTAGGTCCAGCTGCAGAAGCTATCTTAATTGATAGTAGTACCAAGGAAAATCGTAATTTTATGTATAGCCTCACATACTGGTCATTGAATGTTGCTGCTATGATTGGATCTCTGCTTGGAGGCCTCTTTTTCAACGAACACCGGTTTGAGCTTTTCATTGGGTTAACAGTCACTTCTGGAATAACATTATTTATGGTCATTTTTGTCATGACAGATGAGTATGTTCCTAAAACAGTTGTAGAAAAAGTACATGTTATTCGGGATATGATAAATAGTTATAAGGTAGTAATTGTAGATAAAGCCTTTATGGCCTTTACATTTGCAATAGTATTTTTATGGTCACTAGAAAATCATGGGGCAAACTATATTGCAATTAGAATATCACATGAGTTTACACCAATTGACCTTCATTTGTTAAGTTTTCCTAAAATTCATTTAGATGGCATTAAAGTTGTAGGGTTTCTTTTAAGCCAAAACACAGTATTGGTTGTATTATTTACTCTGTTTGTGTCGGCATGGATTCGTAAATCCAATCAAAAAAACATGTTATACATCGGTATCGCATGTTATACGGTAGGTTACTTATTCCTAGGATTTTCAAATATAGTATGGGTCATTTTTATAGCAGGTTTTATCAATACAATTGGAGAAATTATTTATACTCCTATTCAATCAACAATGCGAGCTGAATTAATGAATGAAAGTGCTAGAGGTGCATATAGTGCTTTTAGTTCGATTAGTTATCAACTGTGTAATTTAATCGGTGCATTAGGTATTACTTTGTATAGTTGGATAGGAAGTCAGGGAATGCTAATTGTGCTTGCTATAAGCGGATTTGTTTCTTTTCTACTTTTTAGGTATAGCTTTAAGTTAAGTGAGTCAAAACAAGAACGGAAACTAGAATATAAAACCTTTTAGAATAATATATCAGAATATAAATTTATTTTTCACAAAAAATAGCAATAGTGTATTTTATGATAATAATTAATAACAAAAAATGAGGAATTATATGGTGATTTATACTGTAGAAATTATAAATATTAATCAAGAAATATTAAATAAACTGCTTTTATGGAGTGATCTAGATGAAAAAACGTCGAAAAATTTTCTTAATATAAAAGATAGTGTTAGAACAATGGTTGGTGAGATACTTATAAGGTCTATTGTGGCTGAGCGATTAGGGATTAAACAGAAACAAATTAAATTTAAGAAAAATAAATATGGTAAACCTTATTTAGAAGGCTATTCAAATTTTAATTTTAATATATCTCACTCAGGGAATTTAGTAGTATGTGCATTAGATGAAAAGCCTATAGGAATTGATATTGAACAAGTAAAAAACATTGAATATAAAGATGTGGTTAAAAGTTTTTTTTCAGAAAACGAAAAAAATTATGTGTTTAACGGTGATATAAGCCTCGAATTAGATAAATTTTATGAAATCTGGACTCTGAAGGAGAGTTATTTAAAATGTATAGGACAAGGTCTATCAGTTCCGCTAAATTCATTTTCAATTGAATTAAACAATATGGAGGATATTAAAGTAATATCCTATAGTGAATATAAAGATTATAAATTAAAAATGTTTAATATAGGGTCAAGTTATAAGATGGCTGTTTGCTCGGTTAATTCTGAAATTTCCAACAACGTTATAAAAATAGATGGAGATATATTAATAAACAGCTTTTTAAAAGAAAATTAGGTGAAAAAGGTATCATTACTTATCCTGTATTAGCTAAATTTTATTGTGTTATAGAATGTGGGAAGTAAGAGAAATAAAGGATGAAGGGGATAGTTAAAAAAATGGCATCTTTAATATTGAGTATGCAGTCAAATACCGTGTAAGAACAGATTAATTAATGAATGAAAGTGTTTTGGAGAAATAATACAAAAGTAGTATAAGTTATTACAGCGAAGATAATTACATAGAATTAATTGAAAATCATAAATTTTTTAATAGAAGGGTGAGTCGAGTGGGAATAATCCAAAAGCTTGAAAAAGATAATATAGAAAATATCAGTTCACTAACTAGTATTCAGCAAGCGATATTGTTTGATTATATTACTGATAAAAAAAGAGAATATATTAAACAGTTAAGTTTAACGCTTTCGGGTGATATAAAATTAAATATTCTACAACAAGCATGGGACTGTGTAATAAACTCAAATGAAATGTTAAGAACTGTTTTTAGATGGGAAGAATTAAATGAACCAGAACAAATTACTCTTAAAAAAAATAGAGTTCAAATCAAATATTATGACCTGACAAGAAAAGCAGAAAAGTATGTAGAACTTCAAAAAATTAAATCGAATGATTTAAAACGGGGAATAGATATTACTAAAGAAACATTAAGAATTTACTTATGCAAGTTAGATGAAAATAAGTATGAAATGATAATTAGCAATCATAATATTATATATGATAGACAGAGTAATAATATTATTTTAAAAGAATTAATAGAAACATATAACAATGTATATAAGGGGCTTAAGCCTTCAAAAATAAATAAAATAAAGTTTGTTGACTTCATGAATAGGACAAATCTTATTGATAAGAATGAACAAAAAAAATTTTGGTCTGATTATTTCGAAGGATTAAAAATGGATAAAGATTTATTTTATTCTGAAAATAACAATATAATAAAAGAATATTTTTATAGTTTCTCTGCTAGTAAATCGGATAAAATTAAACAATTTGCTAATGAACATAGGATATCTTTGTCAGCGATATTTTATGGGGTATGGGGAGTACTTTTACAAAAGTTGAATAATTCAAATGAAGCATTATTTGGTACAACAGTATCATTAAGAAATGAAAATATTGAAAATGCTGTTGGATTATTTATTAATAGAATTCCTCTAAGAGTAGATTCAACTTCTATTACGTTTATGGAATTAATTTGTAATATTGAAAAGTCATTAAATGAAAGAAAGTATTTTGAAAATACACCATTAATTGACATCGAAAGATATTTAAGTAAGGAAATAAATAAAGAATTTATCAGTTCTACAGTTACTATAGAAGATAAGCCTATAGAGAAAAATTGTAACAAAGAAAGTAAACTATGCATTGAGGATTATTCATTATATGATAAAACCAATTATAAAATGGCTTTGGAAGTATCAACATACAATAGTTTTGTTTGTAAATATAGCTACAATCCTGAAGTAATTAATGAATCTGAAGTGGTAAAATTAGCTGAATATTTAAATATAATACTAGAGAATGGTATGAATAATAAAAATATACAGATATCAGAAATAGAGCTATTATCTAAAGCTGAAAAGGAACAAATTCTTTATGAGTTTAACGACACAAAAGTAGAATATCCTGAAGAGAAGACTATTCAAGAATTATTTGAAGAGCAAGTAAATAAGACTCCAAATAGAATAGCTGTTGTATTTGAGAACCAACAAATAACTTATAAAGAGTTAAATGAAAAAGCAAATTCACTAGCAAGAGTTTTAAGAGGTAAAGGAGTTAAGGCAGAATCAATTGTAGGGATCATGGCTGAAAAATCACTAGAAATGGTGATCGGTATAATTGGGATACTAAAAGCCGGGGGCGCTTATCTGCCAATAGATCCAGAATACCCTGATGAGAGAATTAACTATATTTTAAATGATTCCAGATGTGAACTGTTGCTTTCAACAAATGATTTATTAAAGAAAATTGATTTCAATGGAGATGTTGTAAATCTGTCGAACAAGGAATTGTTTCAGGAGGAAACACATAATTTAGAGATTGCAAATAATTCTGATAATTTAGCTTATATATTATATACATCGGGGACCACTGGAAATCCAAAAGGTGTAATGTGTGTACATAAAAATATTATAAGATTAGTTAAAAATGCAAGTTTTATCTCATTTAAAGATGATGATAGAATACTTCAAACAGGCTCTATAATGTTTGATGCATCTACTTTTGAAATTTGGGGTGCATTATTAAATAACTTACAGTTGTGTTTGATTAAAACTGAAACTTTACTATCACCTTTTTTATTAGAAAAAGCTATCATTAGAAATAAGATAACTACATTATGGTTAACATCCGAATTGTTTAATCAATTAGCTGATGAAAACGATAAAATATTTGAAAAATTACGTTGTTTATTGGTGGGCGGGGATGTTTTATCAACAAAATATATTAATTTAATAAGGAATAAATATAGTGATTTAAAAATAATCAATGGGTATGGACCGACTGAAAATACAACATTCTCTACGACTTTTTTGGTTGATGATGAGTATTATCTAAACATCCCAATTGGAAAACCGATTTCAAATTCAAAAGTTTATATAATTGATAAGGATAATAATTTAATGCCCATAGGTACACCGGGTGAATTATGTGTTAGTGGTGACGGATTAGCACGGGGCTATATTAATAAACCAGAGTTAACAAAGGAAAAGTTTGTTGATAATCCATTTGAAATAGGAAAGAAAATGTATAAGACTGGAGATTTAGCGCGATGGTTGCCTAATGGAAATGTTGAGTTTTTAGGTAGAATAGATAACCAGGTGAAAATAAGGGGATTTAGAATAGAATTAGGAGAGATAGAAAATAGGTTACTACAGCATAAAGATATAAAAGAAGCAGTAGTTGTTGTAAGAGATAATGTGGAAAAAGGGAAGTGCTTATGTGCGTACATTGTATGCATGCGTGAATATAGTGATTTAGAGCTTAAAGATTATTTAAGCACAAATTTGCCAGAGTATATGATACCGTCATATTTTGTCAATCTCGAAAGAATGCCCGTAACACTTAATGGGAAACTGGATAGAAAAGCACTTCCAAAACCCAATGTAAATGAGATAGTTTTAAATAAATATGAAGCCCCAAGTAACAAATTAGAAGAAATTTTGACGAATATTTGGAGTATTACCCTTGGAGTTGAAAAAATAGGCACAAATGATAATTTCTTCGACTTGGGTGGAAATTCATTAAATGCAATAACAATAATAGCTAAGATCCATAAAGAACTAAATAAAGAAATAACGATAAAGGACATATTTAATTCACCAACTATTAAGGAACAAAGAATTTTGATAGAAAAAATAGATAAAAATATGTATTCAATAATAGAGAAAGTAGATGAAAGAGATAGTTATGGAGCATCCTCTGCTCAGAAAAGAATGTATCTAGTCCAACAATTTTTTGAGGATAATACAGCATATAATATACCTCTTCTTTTTGAAATAGAGGGGGATGTTGATAAAGGAAAAATGGAAAAAACCTTTAAAGAACTAGTTAAAAGACATGAAAGCTTAAGGACTTATTTTGCACCAATTGAAGGTGAAATAGTACAAAAGATTGATCAATCCTATGACTTTACTCTTGTTAAGAGTGAAAATAATAAAGACATAAATATGATTGTAAAAGAATTCATTAGATGCTTTAATTTAGAACAATCACCACTTTTAAGAGTTGAACTTGTAAAAAGTAGAGGGAAAGTCTACTTATTAATAGATATGAATCACATAATAGTAGATGGAATATCTATTAATATTTTAATAAAGGAGTTTATCGCCCTGTATAATGGGGAAGAATTAGCCCCATCGAATTTACAATATCGAGATTTTTCTACTTGGCAGAATAATTACTTGAAATCGGAAAAGATAAAGCAGCAAGAAGAGTACTGGTTGAATTTATTTAATGACCAAATACCAGTTTTAGATTTACCGTATGATTATGAAAGACCAGCACATAAAACATTTGAAGGTGACACTGTAAATTTTCACTTGAGTGAAAAAAGATCAGATGAGGTAAGAATACTTGCCAAAAAAACAGGAACTACGATTCATATGGTAATGCTTTCTGCCTTGAATATTCTTCTTTCAAAATATAGTGGACAAGAAGATATAGTAATAGGAGTACCTGTTGCAGGAAGATCACGCTTGGAACTTGAGAATATAGTAGGAATGTTTGTAAATACATTAGCCTTAAGAAATAAGCCAGAGAAAAGTAAAAAGTATATAAATTTCTTAAAAGAAGTAAAAAACAACTCATTAAAGGCATATGAATACCAAGATTATCAATTTGAAACATTAGTAGAAAGATTAAATATTGAGAGGAACATAAACAGTAATCCACTATTTAATATTATGCTTAATATTGTGGATATAGAGAATACAGCTGATATTAAATTAGACGAACTTTTGTTAAAACGTATAGATTACAATAGTACCAATTCAAAATTTGATATGACATTAAATGTATTGGAAAAAGATAATATTTTTAAATTTAGTTTGGAGTATTGTTCGAAATTATTTAAAAAAGAAACTATAAAAAGAATGAAGAATCATTTCTTAAAAATATTAGATGAAATAACCATTAATCCGGAAAAAAAAATATCTGAAATTGAATTACTTATGAAAGAGGAAAGGGATAAAATATTATACAAATTTAATAATACCAAAGCGGAATATCCTGAAGAAAAGACAATTCATGAATTATTTGAAGAGCAAGTAGAAAAGACACCAAATAGTATAGCTGTAACATTAGAGAATAAACAACTGACATATAGGGAGTTAAATGAGAAAGCAAACAGTTTGGCAAGAGTGCTAAGGGGAAAAGGTGTAAAGGCTGATTCTATAGTTGGAATAATGGTAGAAAGATCGCCCGAATTAATAATAGGTATAATGGGAATCTTGAAAGCGGGAGGCGCTTACTTACCTATAGATCCTAGTTATCCAAAGGAAAGAATAAACTTTATTTTGGATGATAGTAGGTGTGAGGTGTTATTAAGTAGTGACAGTTTAACAACTAATATAGAGTTTAAAGGGGAAATCTTAGATTTATTGGATAAACATTTATTTAAAGAAGAATCAAGCAACTTAGAAAAAATAAATACATCAAGAGATTTAGCGTATGTAATCTATACTTCAGGTACGACAGGTAATCCTAAAGGTGTAATGATTGAACATAAATCTTTAGTTAACTATGTGGTATTTTCAAAAAACAAGTATGGTATTAATGAGAAATTTTATATGCCATTTTATACATCAGTTTCTTTTGATTTAACAATAACATCAATATTTACTCCTCTTGTAAGCGGAAATACAATGGTTATATATAGCGATGGCGATATTCATGAATTAGTAAATGATGTGTTTTTAGGCAATGATAGTTCTATAGTTAAGTTAACACCTGCTCACTTGGGTTTAATAAAAGAAATGAAATATTTAAACAAGTCAATTAAGAAAATTATTGTAGGTGGAGAAGACCTAACAGAAGAATTGGCGAAAAATACAAGTGATTTATTTGAGAATAGAGTAGATATTATAAATGAGTATGGACCAACAGAAGCAACGGTTGGATGTGTGGTTCATAGTTATAATTATAGAAATAAATATAAAAACTCGGTATTAATAGGAAAGCCTATTTCTAACTCAAAAGTATATATTGTTGATGGAAACTCAAAATTAATGCCAATAGGAGTACCTGGTGAACTTTGTATAAGTGGAGATGGATTAGCAAGAGGGTATCTAAACCGTTGTGAATTAACGAATGAAAAGTTCGTAGATAATCCATTTGAACATGGAAAAAAGATGTATAGAACAGGTGATTTGGCGAGGTGGTTACCTGATGGTAATATTGAATGTTTGGGGAGAATAGATAATCAAGTTAAAATTCGAGGTTTTAGAATAGAACTCGGAGAGATTGAGAATAAATTATTACAACATGAAAAAATCAAAGAAGTTGCGGTTGTTGTAAAAGAGCATCATGGAAAAGAAAAATACATCTGTGCATATATAGTAAGTGGGTCAGTGATTAGTGAACTGAACTTGAAGGACTATTTAAAGGAAAGCCTACCTGAATATATGATTCCGTCATACTTTAAACAAATAGAGGAACTCCCTTTGACATTAAATGGGAAGCTTGATAGAAGGGCTCTTCCAGAATTAAATAGAGATGAATATTTAAACAAATATGAAGCTCCAAGAAGCAAAGTAGAAGAACTGTTGGTGAAGGTTTGGGAAGACGTTCTTAGTGTCGAAAGAATAGGTATAAACGATAACTTTTTTGAACTTGGAGGGCATTCATTAAAGGCAGCGCTACTTATGACTAAAATTCATAAAGAGCTAGATGTAGTAATACCATTGAAGGTGCTATTTAGTAATCCAACAGTCAATGGGTTAATTGGATTTATTAAAAATGCCCAAAAGAGTAAGTTTTTAAGGATAGAGAAATCGAAAGAGAAAGAATACTATCAAGCATCATCTGCTCAAAAAAGGATGTATATGTTACAAAAATTTAATGGAGAAAGTACGGCATATAACATGCCGATCATAATGGAGGTGTGCGGAGAGGTTGATGTCAATAGAATAGAAAAAGCATTTCTAAAATTAATGAACAGACATGAAATATTTAAGACTTCTTTTAAAATGAATGAATATAAAATAGTACAGAAGTTTAAATCCTTAAATGAATTTAAACTTACTTTTAGAAAAGAAAATAAAGATGTAGAGAATGTCCTAAGAGGATTTGTTAAGCCATTTGAATTAGAAAAGGCACCTTTATTTAGGGCTGAGCTTATAGAAACTGATGGGAAAACATTTTTATTAATGGATATGCACCATATTATTTCTGATGGGATATCAATGAATATTATTTTGAAAGAATTTAAAGCGCTTTACAACGGAGAGGAATTAGCCCCCTTAAGAATTCAATATAAAGATTTTGCAAAATGGCAAAATGAATTGTTAGAGTCAGAAGTAATAAGAGAAAAAGAAGAGTACTGGATGAATATATTTAAAGGTGAAATACCAGTGTTAAATCTTCCTTATGATTATGAACGGCCAGCAATTAAATCATATGAAGGGGCTAACCTAAATTTCACAGTTAATGAAGAAATAACTGAAGGATTAAGAAAACTTTCAAGGAAAACAGGTAGTACAATACACATGGTGCTATTATCAGTATTTAATATTTTACTTTCAAAATATAGTGGGCAAGAGGAAATTGTTGTTGGGGTACCAGTTGCAGGAAGGCAAAATGTAGACCTACAAAATATAGTCGGGATGTTTGTAAATACATTAGCTATTAAAAGTAATCCATCAGGTGAGAAGGAATATATTGAACTTTTAGAAGAAACAAAAGAAAATCTATTGACAGCATACGAAAATCAAGATTATCAGTTGGAAAAGCTTATAGATAAGTTAAGTATCAAAAGAGATACAAGTAGAAACCCTTTGTTTGATGTTTTGTTTAATGTTGAAGATACTATTGAAAGTCAGGATATAGTGCTAGATAAAGTTATGCTTAAGTTATATGATTTTGAAAACCTTACATCTCAGTTCGATTTAACATTAAATGTAATAAAAAGAACCAAGACATTAGAGCTCAATTTTAATTATTGTACGAAATTGTTTAATAAAGAAACCATAGTGAGAATGTTTAAGCACTTTACTAAAATATTAAAAGAAATTGTTAAAAATAGTTATATTAAACTATCAGATATTCATTTTTTAACTGAGAGTGAATTACAAAAAATAAACGAATTCAATGATACAGTGGTAAATTTCCCTGACGACAAGGCCATCCAAGAATTATTTGAAGAGCAAGTAGAAAAAACACCAGATGGAATAGCTGTTATATTTGGAGATAAATATTTAACCTATAGAGAATTAAATGAAAAGGCTAACTGTTTGGCAAGAGTATTAAGAGAAAAGGGCGTTAAATCGGATGTTATTGTAGGTATAATGGTTGAAAGGTCTCTAGAAATGATAATAGGAATAATGGGGATATTGAAATCAGGAGGTGCCTATTTACCTATAGATCCTAACTATCCGGAGGAAAGAAAACAATTTCTATTGAAAGATAGTGGAAGTAAAGTATTACTAAGCAAAAAAACTTTAATAGGGGGTTCGAATCTATTTCAAGGCGAAATATTAGATTTATCTAATAGTGTTTTGTTTGAAGGGAAAGTAGATAATTTAGAAAAAATAAATAGATCTAGCGACTTAGCCTATGTAATTTATACTTCAGGTACAACCGGAAATCCTAAAGGTGTAATGATTGAACATAAATCATTAATTAATAGATTAAATTGGATGCAAAAAAAATATCCATTAACTGAAAAAGACACAATATTACAAAAAACGACCTATGCCTTTGATGTTTCTGTATGGGAGATACTTTGGTGGTCTATAGTCGGTGCTAAAGTTTGTATGCTAGGACCTAATAATGAAAAAGATCCTCAAAAAATTATAGAGGCAATTAAACAATATGAAATAACAACTATGCATTTTGTACCATCAATGCTTGATGTTTTCCTATTTTACTTAGAAGAAAATAATGATAATGAATCATTTTCTAGCTTACGTCAAGTGTTTTGTAGTGGAGAGGCATTAAATCATAGTCAGGTATCAAGATTTTTTAGAAGAATGGATAATAGTATAAAACTTATAAACTTATATGGACCAACTGAGGCAACAATAGATGTGACTTATTTTGAATGCAATCATGAAATTACAAATGTGGTACCAATAGGAAAGCCGATTGATAATACAAAATTATATATATTAAATGGCAATGGACCTGTACCTATAGGTGTTAAAGGAGAATTATATATTTCAGGTGCAGGACTAGCAAGAGGGTATTTAAACCGACAAGATTTAACAAGTGAAAAGTTTATTAATAACCCTTTTGAACCAGGTACAATAATGTATCAGACAGGTGACTTAGCTAGATGGTTGCCAGACGGTAATATTGAATATTTGGGTCGGATTGATAATCAAGTGAAAATCAGAGGACATAGAATAGAATTGGGGGAAATTGAGAATTCACTACTCAACTATAAAGAAATAAAAGAAGCAGTAGTAGTAGCAAAAAGTGTGAGTGCAAATCAAAATTATTTGTGTGCTTTTCTTATATCAAATAAGAAAATAAATATGGAGGAGGTAAAAAATTCTTTAAAAGAAAAACTACCGGATTATATGATACCTGTAGTTTTCATTCAATTAGAAAAATTACCTCAAACAATTAATGGAAAAGTAGATAGAAAGACTCTATTGGAAATGAATGTGAATATCCCTGAACGGCAATATGAAAAACCTTCTAATAAGATAGAAAAATTACTACATTTGATTTGGAAAGAGTTATTAGGGATTGAAGAAATCGGAGTTAAAGATGACTTTTTTGAAATAGGTGGAAATTCGCTTTTAGTGATTAAACTTCATTTGAGGATAAAGGATAGTTTGAATCTTGAAATACCTATCGCTGATTTATACAGATATACAACAATTGAATTAATAAGCGAAAAGATTAAGGGGCAAATGGAAATTCTTGATTATGCAATAATTGAGAAAAATCTAGAAAAAGAAATCGGAGGGAAGTATAAATTTAAGAAAGTACAAATAAATAAAAAAGAATACATCACTTTGTATACAAATAAATCTTATGAAGAAATATTTCCTTACTTGAGAAATTATATTTCTCCAAGTAAATTTCCGCATTATATTAGACCTTTTAATCACATGCTTGAAAATAAAGTAGTTCCTAAACGTATTCAAGCGGAAAATAAGATACGAAGTGAAGATACTAATAATAAAATCATCGAAAAATATATCGATAGACAAGCAAGTTATTTAAATTTAGAGATTAAATCTAAGCAGATAGTAGATAGATATAAAGTATCCTATCTACAAAATGCCTATATAACAAAAAAATTTAAAAGTATACTGATTACAAAAATTCAAGTTTTTGATGAGATGAATTTAAAGCATATTAAAGAAGCACTAAAAGAAACCTTAAATATGGACTCAGTATTTAGATCTGTAATTGATAACAATAAAGATAGTATTAACTTTATTGAGTACGAAAAAATTAAGGATTTTGACATGGAAGTACTTAATTTATCAATGTATACGGAAGAAACAAAACAGAAAATTGAAGAGAAAATATGTGACTATGCTACTAAAAAACTAATAAGTCAAAACCCTATTCATAATTTGCTCTTTAATCTATTAATTATAAAAAAGAATGAAAAAGATTACGATATTTTGTTTTTTGTTGATCATAATATTTTTGATGGTGCAAGTAAAAAAATTCTGATGGTTAATTTTTTTGATAATCTAAAAAAAATTAACCAAGAAAATTCAAAACCAGATACTGAAAAAGGCACATACAAAGAATATATATATTCCATCAATGAAAATACTAATATTGAGAAAATTGAAAAAATTAAAAAATACCTCACTTATGAAGAGTATTTATTAAATGTGAAAAAGTTAAAGGGAAAATTTGAAACATTAAAAACTGACGTTAATTCTTTTAATTCAGAGTGTTTTCAGTATTATTACGATCAAGATGTTAGCTACGGTCTTCCGAATGGAGATAAAAACTTTGGCCTTAGTTTATACATTGTAATGAAAATTTGTGAAATATTATTTGAAGAAAATAAAATTCCAATCAAAATTATCAGAGATGGTAGAGTGTATCATGAAAAATTCAAACGTTTGATTGGTGATTGTCATGTTTCACATCCAATATTATGTAGTACTAACAGTATAAATGAGTGCTATAAAGATGTTGTTTCATTCGAAAATGAAATTTTTATAAATGAAGGCTTTGATATTGGAGATCTTGTTTTTGGTAATAAATTATATGATTTGCAATTACAAGAATTGATGATAAGTACTTTTATGAATTTTAATTACATCGGCGAATTAACAGAAGATGAAGAATTAATTCTAATGAGTGAGATGAAAAAGAGTAATCGTCTTAATGTGTCTATTGATTATCCAATAACAGCCTATTCTGTGGAAAATAAAATAGGAGTAGTTCTTCCATGGATAATTAAAGATAAAATGAAAGAAATAAAGGAATTAGATTTTAATTAAAACATGATAATCAGGTTAGTTAAGAGCTTAACCTGATTATCAGAGTGTTGAATTTTATTTAGGAGGCTAATACTATGGATATATTAGATTATTTAAAAAATGAAAAAATTAAAATAAATGCTGTACCTGGCGCACACATTTTGCCTTTATATAAATCCGCCGAAACTAAATTAGATTATTCAAATTTAATTTCATGGAGAACAGAATATGGTGCTGGTTTCGGTGCCCTAGGAAATATTCAGTCAACTGGTCTTCCTGCAATAGTAGTTTCAACAGCTGGACCTGGAATAACAAGTATGATTTCACATGTGGCTCAAGCAAATGCTGAATTTTTACCGCTTATTGCAATTGGTGTTAACAACTATTCTTGGGATTTAGATCAAAGAAAAGGGCTCATCCATGAATTGCCGGATTCAAGGCCGCTTTTTAGAGATATTACGTACGATTGCTTGCGAATTGAATCTGGTTCAGAGTTTGTCGATTATCTAACAAGATGTATCTCTAAGATGAAAAATGGGCAGTGTAGGCCTGTTTACATTGAAATACCTAGTAATATAATCTCTGAAATTGTTGAATTCACTTTTGAAGATGTTAATTACGGTATCCCTGTTAAAAAAAATATCGAAAGTTATATTTCAGAGGTTATAAAAGAGATTAAAACTTGTAAATTCCCTGTGATATATATTGGTTGGGGTGCGCATCTTTCTAATTCAGGACAAGCCATATGCGAACTGGCAAAAAAAATGGGTGCAATAGTTATAACTACATTAAAAGGAAAAGGTGCTATACCAGATAGTTTTTCATTAAATGCAGGCTGTATCTGGGAGAGAGCTAGGCCATTTGATGCAATAGCTGAAAAAAGTGATTTTGTATTAGCATTAGGTACAAGTTTAAGTCTACTTGAAACAAGAAATGCAATGCTTCCTATTGATGGAAAAGTATATCATGTAGCTAATGAAGGGGCTATGTTAAAGAAAAATTATAAGAATTCAAAGACTTTAAACTGTGATATAAATGAATTTTTATGTGCTTTATTACCTAAAGTTAGTCAAGTAGCTAGTGAAGAAAGATTGAAAGAATTAGAAGGGCTCTGTGAAAATATAAAAGAGCAGTGGTATGATGGGCTAAAAAGGACAGTCCCAGAAGTTTGGCAAGTTGTTAATTCTATAAGAAACAATTTTGATATTGAAACACAATTTTCGTTAGACATGTGTCAAGATGCATATTGGTTAACACGTTATCTTAAAACTGAGCTCCCATTTAGTATACATATGCCAAATAATTTTGGAACATTAGGTGGATCTTTACCATCAGCAATTGGAGCTGCAGTGTGTGGTAAGGATGTTGTCTGCATCACAGGTGACGGTGGATTTTCATATGGCTTTACAGAAATTTCAACAGCTTTAAAATATAATATTCCTATAAAGGTTATATTGTTTAATAACAATTTATTTGGTTCAGTAGATGAAACACACACCAAAATTTATAAGTCGAAAAATGAACACTTTCAACTTACTAATCCCGATTATAAGAAACTAGCAGAATCCTTTGGTATTAATTATTATTTTGCAGAAAATGATAGTTTGAATGATGTTTTAGCCAAAGCAAACTCAGTATCAAATTCATTTATTCTCGAAGTACGAACAAAAGGGTTACCAATGTTTAATGGAATTATATGGCCAGAATGGAAATTATAAAATTAAATTTTGTAAAAATGTAAACAGTGAGGATATATATAATGAAAAAAACAATTATTTGTGTTGCACCAACAAGTTTTACTACAGAAGGAATTAATAATCCATTAACTCCAGAAGAAATTGCTGATGAAGTATATAAATGCTATTTACAAGGGGCATCAATAGCGCATTTACATGTTAGGGATGAAAAAGGACGGACTACAAAAAATATTGAGAATTATCTTTATACACTGGAGTTAATAAAAGAAAAATGTGATATAATCATTAATATAGGTAATAGTGATATTGATACTATTAAAGAATATATCAATGAATGGCCCCAATTAAAGACAGTTGCGATACGTACTGGATCATTAACTTTATTTGATTCTGCTGTAAAAGTGACACGAAAAGACATAGAAAATGAGTTAAATACTGCTTTAGATTTAAATTTGGTACCTGAATTTTGTGTGTTTGATATGGGAATGTTCAACAATTCAAAGGAATTGTTGAATAATTGGCCTGAAAAGATACCGTATTATTATAGTATAAACCTAGGATATCCTGGTCAAATGCCTGCTACAACCAAAAACATCCAATATATGTCGGAATATTTAGAGGGGTATGAAAATTGGTTTTATGTTGAATGTAATAGAAAAGGATATATTACATTAGGACAGGCATTGTTATTAGGGGCACACATAAAAATTGGATATGAAGACAGTGTATATGATAAAGAAAATGATTTGGCCATCAATAATAGTATTTTAGTTAAAAGAGTAGCAGATTTATCTAAAGCTTTAGGAAGAGAAGTAGCAAGTGTAAAAGATACTAAATTAATTTTAGGATTAAAATGATTATAAGTTTTGGAATTCATATATTGTTTTAATAAATGTTTGATTTACCAAAAATATGGTGATAATTAATTTTATACTCTTATGTACAATATGATACTAGAGCGATTAATTCATACAAAATTTCCCTTCAATTATTTGGAGTAGGAGTTAATAATGAAAGGTAGATGAATGACGTGGTTAAAATTACATTTCCAGACGGATTAATTAAGGAGTTTCCACCAGGAATCACATCAGAAGAGATTGCAGGTTCTGTTAGTAGTAGTTTAAAGAAGAAAGCTATCGCGGGAAAAATTAATGGCACTTTAATAGATTTAGCTAGACCAATATATGAAGATGTTACTCTTGAAATAATTACACCTGAACATGAAGATTCATTAGAGATTTTAAGACACAGCAGTGCACATCTACTTGCTCAAGCAGTTAAAAGATTATTTCCAGAAGTAAAGTTTGGTGTTGGTCCAACAATTGAAAATGGTTTTTACTATGACATGGACTTAGAAAAATCACTTACACCAGAGGATTTACCACTAATTGAAAAAGAGATGAAGAAAATTATTGATGCAAATATACCAATTCACCGTGTTGAAGTTACTAGGGACGAAGCTTTACGTCGCTTCACTGAAATTGGAGATACATACAAAATTGAGTTAATAAACTCCATTCCGGAGAACGAGCAAGTTACAATTTATGAACAAGGTGAGTTTTTTGACCTTTGTAGAGGAGTGCATGTCCCATCTACGGGGAAAATTAAGGTAGTGAAATTACTTAATGTTGCTGGTGCATATTGGCGAGGGGATAGCAATAATAAAATGCTTCAACGAGTTTATGGAACGGCTTTCTTTACTAAAGAAGATCTGGCTCAATACCTACATATTCTTGAAGAAGCAGATAAAAGAGATCACCGCAAATTAGGTAAAGAGTTAGAATTATTTTTCCTTAGTGAATACGGTCCTGGCTTTCCATTCTTTTTACCAAAGGGAATGGTCGTACGTAATATATTAGAAGAGTTATGGCGGAAGGAGCATGAAAAAGCTGGATATATTGAAATTAAAACACCAATAATGTTAAATAAACAACTTTGGGAAACTTCAGGACACTGGTTTAATTATAGGGAAAATATGTATACGTCAGAAATTGATGAAGTAGAATTTGCTATAAAACCTATGAGTTGCCCTGGTGCTATTTTAGTGTATCAGAATTCTTTACATTCTTACCGAGATTTTCCAATACGAATGGGTGAATTAGGTTTGGTACACAGACACGAATTTAGTGGTGCTTTACATGGCTTATTTAGAGTACGCAATTTTACGCAAGATGACGCACACATATTTATGAGAGAAGATCAAGTGGAAGATGAAATAATTAGAGTTATTAATTTGATTGATAAGTTCTATAAAGAAATTTTTGGATTTGAGTATCATATAGAATTGTCAACAAAACCAGA
This sequence comes from Bacillus sp. 123MFChir2, assembly GCF_000383235.1. GTDB lineage: Bacteria > Bacillota > Bacilli > Bacillales > Bacillaceae_G > Bacillus_A. The sequence goes on along the minus strand of NZ_KB910971.1, from coordinate 2,180 downwards.
TAATGCAATTGGTTCTGATGAAATTTGGGAATTCTCTGAAAAAGTATTAGCTAATGTTTTACGACGTAAAAATATTGAATATAAAATTAACCCTGGTGATGGAGCATTCTACGGTCCAAAACTTGACTTTAAAATAAAAGATGCTATCGGTAGAACTTGGCAAATAGGAACTATTCAACTAGATTTTAATTTGCCTGAAAGGTTTGATATTAATTATATTGGACAAGATGGAAATAAACATCGTCCTGTCATGGTACATCGGGTTATATATGGTTCTCTTGAACGTTTTATCGGTATATTAATTGAACACTATGCAGGAGCATTTCCTACGTGGTTAGCACCTGTACAAGTGAAGATTATACCTGTTTCGTCAATTGAACATTTAGATTATTCAATGAATATTGAGCTTGAATTACAAAAATTAGGATTTCGTGTGGAAGTTGATGCCCGAGATGAAAAAGTTGGATATAAAATAAGAGAAGCACAAATGAAAAAAAATCCTTATATGCTCGTCCTCGGAGATCAAGAAAAATTAAATAATAGTATTAATGTTCGAAAGTATGGAGAACAAGAATCGGAAGAAATGTCATTAGAGAAATTTATAGAAAGACTAAAAAGTGAAATGATATAAATTTAATATAAAAGAGGGTATCCAATTTGCAATGAACTGTACCCCGAATCGTGGACACTAGAAAAAAGCCCATGATTGGTCTTATCCCTGTCAAGTAGACAGTATAAAAAAGACTAAGCAGCCATCGAGATTCGATATTCTATCGGAGCTCGATGGTTGAGTCGTTTTTGGAAACGTTTATAGTTATAAAAGTAAATATATTCTTCAATTGCTTGTATTAAATCCGCTTCTGTTTTAAAATGATTCAAATACAACATCTCCGATTTAAAATGGGAGAAAAATGACTCGATACAGGCATTATCATGGCAGTTTCCTTTGCGAGAGTGGCTGCCAATGATACCTAAATCTAAAAGTCGTTTGTTGTAGGCATGAGATGTGTACTGGAATCCCTGATCTGAATGGAGAATGGTTCCACGCACATCTCTTTTTTGTGTCAACATTTCAATTGTATCTAATACAAGTTCATTATCATTACGCTTGGAAATTTTCCAAGAAACAACTTCGTTATTATAAATATCTTGTACGACAGAAAGATAGCGAAAGCCCTCTTGAAATCGTAGGTAGGTAATGTCTGTAACAAGCGCTTCATTTTGTTGACGATCTTTGAATTCACGGTTTAAAACATTTGGAAACGTATTGGAGTAATTCCCTTTAAAGAAGCGACGCTTCTTCCGAATAATGTAAGCCCCCAATCAAACAACGCATATAAACACGTAGCGCCTCCTGGTACGATGAATGTATCAATTTAAGGAGGTGCTTCATATGTCGCAACAAAAACTAAATATTGTCCCCGTAACATTACATGCCGAAAACAAAAATACTTCCACAACAAAGCCAACAGTGCTTTCGTCAAATCCTACTTGCACGATCAAAACGGCTAACGCTGAAATTTCCTTCTATACCGGCGCAGATGAGCACATCATCCAAACAGTCATGAGGGAGTTGAAAAACTGTTGAAACAAAATTATCCAAGTGTAAAAAATATTTACATCATTTGCGGTAAAACAGACATGCGAAAAGGAATTGATGGACTGGCAACACTGATTCAAGATTCTTTCGAACTTGATCCATATGACGATTCCATTTTCTTATTTTCAGGGTGGAGTAAAGATCGCTATAAATGTTTGTATTTCGATGGGGATGGATTCGCCATGCTTTATAAACGTTTAGACAACGGCAAAATGCAATGGCCGAAAGATGAAAATGAAGTACGCAATCTCTCACAAAAGGAGCTTCGCTGGTTGCTTATTCAGAATTCGGAATAAGCAACCTTATCCCGACTAAAAAATTATTCCGACTTTTAATCCTCATTAGATGTTTATTTTAGAATGATGTAAAAATTGGTGTAACCGTCAAGACGAATTTTACACTTTCTGCTAAGTTTCATTTTACAATTCTGCTTAAAATAAGCTTTGCCTATTCTTCATACGATAACTGTCTCCATCCATATGGATAACTTCCACACGATGCAATAAACGATCCAAGATTGCTGTTGTAATACCTTGATCCCCCATCAAATGACTCCATTCTTCTGGGTTTTTATTCGATG
>NZ_KB910970.1 GCF_000383235.1 Bacillus sp. 123MFChir2 | reverse complement strand
CAACGAGAAGCGAATTTGTTTTTCCAGCTTATTAATCATTTGTATGAACGAAGTTCAATCATTTTAACATCGAATAAAAACCCAGAAGAATGGAGTCATTTGATGGGGGATCAAGGTATTACAACAGCAATCTTGGATCGTTTATTGCATCGTGTGGAAGTTATCCATATGGATGGAGACAGTTATCGTATGAAGAATAGGCAAAGCTTATTTTAAGCAGAATTGTAAAATGAAACTTAGCAGAAAGTGTAAAATTCGTCTTGACGGTTACAGCCCTGACCGCTTCTACGCGCGGCCAGTCCCTCTCGCCCATTTTAAAAAATGCTTTTCTGCCCTTTTTCATAAGGTAACTGAGTAGTTACATTTTGTATATAGCTTCGAAAGGAGGAACACCATGAAAATACTCGTAGTCGATGATGAAGCTAGCATTTGCAATTTAATTCGGATGCAGTTAGAGATGGAAGGGTATGAAGTACTTACAGCGGCAAGTGGAAATGAGGCGCTGCAAAGATGGGAAGAGAAGCCGGATGTACTAATTTTAGATGTGATGCTTCCTGATATAGATGGTTATGAACTTCTTCGGTTGTTTCGGGAAAGGGATCGCGATATTCCCGTGTTAATGTTAACAGCGAAGAGTCAGATGAATGATAAGTTACTTGGTTTGCAGCTCGGCGCTGATGATTATGTGACGAAGCCTTTTCATTATGCAGAGTTGCTTTTGCGTGTGAAAAATATGACGCGGCGTGTGCAGAAGAAGGAAATGATTCATCATGAGGTGATTCGAACCGGTGAGTTTGTCATTTGTCCAAAGGAACGAAAGCTGCATGTGAATGGAGTAGAAATTCATTTGACGTACCGCGAGTTTAATTTATGTCAGTTGTTTGTGGTGAATCCTCAGCGTGTCTTTATGAGGGATGAGTTGTTAGAGAAAGTATGGGGTTTTGAATATATCGGCAATACGAGAGCGGTTGATATTATGGTGCAGCGTCTGCGGAAGAAGCTTGGGAGTAGCGGAGAGAGTATTAAAACAATTTATGGCGTTGGCTATAAGTTAGATTGTTAAAGGTGATGGGATGTCGTTAAAACGAAATATGGTGCTTGGTATAGTAGGGTTATTGATTCCTATTTTGTTTCTTCTTTATATGGTAATTTATATTACCCTTGAAAAGAATATGTACCGGAATGCGGCAAGTTCGCTAGAGAAGTTAAGTGTGGAAGCGCAAATTTATACGATGAATTATTTAGAGAAGGAAGCAGAAGTGGAGACGCTTAGGCCCAATTCGTTATTAATTGCTTCTTATTTAGCAAAACGGATGGACGTCCGTGTCCAGATGATTGGGAAGAACGGAGAAATTGTGGCAGATACGCAAAAAGGGGCACTATTATATCGGAATGTCGATATTGAACGTTCACTGCAAGGGAAGAAGGCTTATGTTGTGGAAAATGGTGATCCAGCTCCGCTTTTATTGTTTTCGAGTCCCGTCTATTACGGTAATGAAGTGATTGGGGCTATCCGGTTTGTAGATGAACTGTGTGATGAGAAGGAAGTGTTGATGAATGTGAGCTGGACATTTGTCGTAACATCAATTTGTTTAGTGGCAGCGGGTATTTTCTTTGCGATTCGTTTGGCGAGGTCGCTTCATAAGCCGATTGATCAATTAAGACAAATGGCAAGGCGTCTTGCGAATGGTGATTATAAAAGCAAAATTGAGTTAACAGAGTATGTGGAAATTGCGCAGTTGTCGGCTTCTTTTAATGCGATGGCCGATGCAATTGAGCTGCATATGACGCAATTAAAAGAAGAGAAGGAGAAGCAGAAAGATTTCTTGGACCGGATTACACATGAGTTGAAAACACCGCTTACTGCCATTATTGGTTATGTCGATTTAATTCCAAAACTGCAGCGGGAGCGAGATGTGAAGGAAAGTCTTCATTATGTTTCGGTAGAGAGTCAGCGGTTACTCTCTTTAGTGGAGGAGCTCTTGCAATCTTCGAAGTATGGAACGAGTACGTTTGAAGTGTCACCGACGATTGTGGATATAAAGCAAATTGTGGATGAAGTTGTTTCGATTGTGAAGCCGCGTTTGCAGCAATATGAGATCAAGGTTGTAAATGAATTGTATTCTACATATGTTGTGGCTGATTTTGATAAGACGAAGCAGATTTTCTTAAATGTATTTGATAATACAATTAAATATAGTGATGCTTCCCAGTTAAGGATAAGTACGGTTATAAATGAACAGGAAGCAAAGCTGCTCATTTATGATGATGGAATTGGAATGGACGAAGAGGTACTTGCAGAATGGAATCGTTCTTCTCATGGGAAAGTGTTATCTTCTAGTTACGGGAACGGATACGGTTTGTTCATTTGTAAGGAGATTATGAGTAAGCAAGGAGGAAGCATGCGGATTGAAAGCAGTGAGAATATGGGAACGATGGTATATATCACATTTCTGTTACCTCGGTATATGGAAGATATAAAACACTTGAAAGCGATTAAATGATACATTTATGAAACATTTATGCGATATTTTCGAAACAACGTTTTTTTATCTTGGAGGTAGGCAGAAATGAAAAGGCTATCATTTCAAGTGTTCTTGTTTGTCTGTTGTATGATGTGTTTTGTCCTTTTGTTTTATTTCATTGAGGGGCAGTTGTACAACCGCGTCACAATTGTAAATGACAAGCAAGCAGTTTTAAAAGGAGCAAATGAATCTGTTCCTACTGAAGTAAGAGTAAAGCATGAAAAGTGGGGAGAAGTAGTTGTGACAGACGAAGTTCGTCTGCATGCGATTATCTCATTTTTTGATCGGATTCGAATGGAAAAGAATCAGACAGATGCCGGAGAGAAAGTATTTACTGGAGAAATAACGTACTTGAACGGGCATAAGCGTACGTTCGCAGTAGGTGATTTGTTTCAGTATGGGGCAGATGTGTACGGAAAGAACGGTACAGATCCAATGATCTCCGCGTTTCAAACGTATTTGTTAAGTCTATATTATACGCCCGAGAGAATTAGTGATTTCTTTGCCCATGCAAAGGAAGTGGTTGTGCGGCAAGGGGATAATATGCGTGCTGCCAATTTGGATCCGATACTTACGCGAATCCGGCAAGCGAAGCAAATTACGGATTATGCAGAAATTCAAAATTTGCTGTATGCGCAGAAAAATCCAATCGCTTATATAACCGCCTATCAAAATGGAAAACAAATAGAGAATAGACGCGAGGATATTCTCACGATTTCTGTATATAGAGATTACTTTATTGTTCAATATCTCGGCGATAATAATGGAAATGTTATGTATATGAAAGGCTCCCTAGCATCGTTATTTGTAAAGGAGAATGTTTCGTGAAAAAGATAGCCTTTTTCTTCTTTTTGCTAGTAATTGGAGGAACGATGTCTAGTTGTTCTCGAGATACTACCACTATTAAATATGATAAGAGCGGCCTTCCGATTTTAAAAGACCGTCATCTCGTTGCTTATGTAGCAGCCCGTGAAGAGGTTGGCGAGGCATTGTTATCGTCTTTTTGCAAGCCGCGCGGGTGTACGTATGAATTTATTCGTCTTTCTACAGAGGAAATGTTAAGAAGAGTAGAAGAGGAAGCCGATAATCCAAAGGCAGATGTGATTATTGGGGGCACATTCGATGCTCATCAAACGATGAAGCGAAAGAATATTTCGGTTCCTGTTATAAGTCAGCATGCCAATAACATTTCAAAAGCCTTAAAGGATCAAGATGGCTATTGGTATGGCTATGAAGTAGAACAGCTTGCGATCGCTATTAATAAAGAGCGATGGAAACAGGAAATGGAACCGCTTGGCCTTTCGTATCCGTTAGAATGGCAAGATTTATTACATCCTGCTTATGCCGGAAAAATTGTCATACCTGATCCGAATGTATCAGGAACAGCGTATACGCTGTTTCAATCACTGATCGATACGTTTGGAAAAGAAGAGGCAAACAATTATGTGCTCGGGCTTGCCAAACAAGTTGCAAAGGTAACGGTTAATGGGTATATGCCCGCGGAATATGTTGCAAGCGGCGAAGCGATCATCGGCATTAATTTCTTAGGAGACCAGCGTATGCTGCAAAAGCAAGGTTTTCCGATTGTAAGTAAGGTACCAAGGCAAACAGGGTTATCTGTGAATGCGATTTCTAAAATACAACATGCACCGAGTGGCATTATAGCGGATTTATTTATTGATTATTGTTTATCAGAAGAAGCGGGGCATATTTTAGAAAAAGTTTCATTTGGCGTACCAACGATGCTTACAAATCGGCAGCAAGAAGTGCAAGGTCAGCCGGTTGGAAATATGAATCAGTCAGTATCAGGTAGTGGAATCATCGAGTTATGGAATAGACAACGTCTCTCTCAAAAGTGAAAAAAGGAGAAGAGATAATATGTTTAATTGGCTTAAGCCTGCACCAGCAATCGAGCGGTTGCCAGCGAATATGATTGACAAATTATACAAAATACTACGTCTTCGTGTGTTACTTGGAATCTCGGTTGGATATGCATCGTATTATTTAGTTCGTAGTAACTTTACGTTATCTAGTACGTACTTAATGAAAGAATATGGTTTTACTACAACGGATATTGGTTTACTAGGTTCCGTTGTGGCGATTGTGTATGGACTAAGTAAGTTCTTTATGGGAAATTTATCAGATAAAGCATATGCGCAGCGCTTTATAGCGGTTGGGTTGTTTATATCAGCAATTATAAATATTTGTTTTGGTTTTGTATCTTCATTTGGCATGATTTTAACATTATTAGTGTTAAATAATGTTTTCCAAGGTATGGGGGCTCCGCCTTGTAGTACCGTAATGACAAAGTGGTTCTCGAAGAAAGAGCGCGGTACGAAAACAGGACTTTGGAATATTTCACATAACATCGGTGCGATGCTTGTACCACCGATTGTTGGAATTGGTTTTGGTATTTTTGGTGAAAGTCATTGGCAATCCGCTGTGTTTATCTTCCCGGCGATCATTGCAATGGTGATTTCAATTCTTATGTGGATCAATGCGAAAGATACACCAGAATCTGTCGGTCTTCCACCAATTGATGAATATCGCAATGATTATGAAGATCTTGAGAAGGCAGACAATGTTAGCAAAATGTCACCAAAAGAAATTTTGATGAAATATGTAGTGAAAAATAAATTTGTTTGGTATTTATGTATTGCGAATGCATTTGTATATTTAATTCGTTTCGGTGTAATTAACTGGGTACCAATTTATTTAACAACAGTTAAAGGATTTACAAAAACAGAAGCACATGCAGCGTTCTCAATCTTTGAAGTTATGGCAATTCCAAGTTCATTAATCGTTGGTTTGTTAAGTGATAAGTTATTCAAAGGAAAACGTATGTCACTATGTGTGTTTAGTATGGTTGGTGTTGTTATTGGAACGTTCGTATACTGGCAAGCATCTAACATACTTGTTGTGAGTGCGGCAGTTTCGATTATTGGTTGCTTAATCTATGTACCACAATTTTTAATTGGTTTAAGTGCAATGGAATTAGTACCAAAATTCGCAGTAGGTACAACAGTAGGTATGTGCGGCTTGTTCGGTTATTTAGGAGGAAGCCTTGTTGCAAACGCAGCGATTGGTGTTATCGTTGATCGCTCTGGTTGGGACGGCTGTTTCATTCTATTAATAGCCGGTGGTATTTTATCTACTGTATTCTTATTCATCGTTCAATTTGGACATGAAAGAAAAGAGTCTAAGAAGAAACTAGCTTAATGATTTTGGAGAAGGGGATCTATCAATTGATAGGTTCTCTTTTTTAATCAAACGTTTGTTTAAATTATATATAAATACAAGTTGACTTTTTAACATCTAAGTCGCTGCTATGCAGAACGAAACATGGCCGCTACTTGTTGTCTATCTTTGTTTTAAACTTTGCATGTGGCAGGAAAAGGAACTGACCGCTTCTATGCATGGCCAGTTGCTCTCGCCCACCGGAAAAGAAAAGGGTTTTTATGTTAGTTTTTCGATTTTCATCTATATATTCCCCCTCGTAGATTGCTGTTATGCAGAAAAAAATGACCTACACTCGCTAAGAATATTGAAAGAGTTCATCAAAAAGAAAAAGAAGATAACTCCCTATTGTATGTAGGGGATTATCTTCTTTTTGATTTCTGTATATGGATATGTTACTGACTCAGAGTGGGCACTTTTGTAGAAGCTTCGCACTCACTTTCTCCTTTTGTTTTAAACCTCGCATGTGGCAGGAAAAGGCCCTGATCGCTTCTATACACGGCCAGATGCTCTCGCCGACCTAAAAGAAAGGGGTTTTTAGGTCAATACTTGTATAAGTTATTCTTTAATCTTAAATTGAGAAAGCAGTCCTTCTAATTCTTCAATTTTTTTCTTTACTTGCATAGATTGATCTGATATTTCTGTAATGGATGATGCTTGTGTTTGAATTGCCTGTACAGTCACATTCGTATCGTTTTCTACATTAGTAGAAGTTTCAGACACTGCTGATAATGTAGCGTTAATTTCTTCCGTCCCAGCAGCCATTTCTTCTGTTGTAGCTGAGACTTCTTGAATTTGCTGTGCTATCTTATGAACATCTGTCATGATTGTTGAAAATGCTTGCTCTGCTTCATTAGCTGCATTGCTTCCTTGTTTTGCTTCCTCTTGCCCTTTTTTCATAATTTGAACGGTATCTTTCGTGTCCTGCTGGATGGATTTAATTAAATCATTAATTTCATTTGCAGATTGCTTAGATTGTTCAGCTAAGTCTCTTACTTCAGCTGCAACAACTGCAAACCCTTTTCCATTATCCCCTGCGCGTGCTGCTTCAATTGCAGCGTTTAAAGCAAGCAGGTTTGTTTGGTCTGCTATATTTGTAATGGCATTTAACGCTTTATCGATTTCTTGCGTACGCATAACTAGGCGTTCGATTACTGTAGAGGTTTCTTCAACAACTTTATGAACATTATTCATTTGCGTAATCGATTGTTTGATTACTTTACTTCCACTATTTATACGATTTGTTGTAGCAACAGATACTTCCGCAACAGTTGATGCGGATTCAGCTACTGTTTGAACTCCGTCTGCTACGTCATTCATTGCGATTGAACTTTCTTGAATACTTGTAACTTGTCCTAATATTTGTTTGTTCACCTCATGAATTATTTGAACTGCTTCATTAGAGATTTGAGATGCTTGGTTTGTATTTTTCAACATGCTATCAGTTGAGGTAGTAACCTCTTGTGCCGTTACCTTTATTCTTTCCATTAGTTGTTGTAAGTTATCTAACATATAATTAAAGGAAGTAACAATATTTCCTAGTTCATCATTTGCTTGGTAAGAAGTACGTATGACTAAATTTCCGTTTGCTACTTCTTTCATATCATGCTCCAATAAAGTAATTGGACGTTGAACAGCAGATTTAATAATATATCCAATGAATATAACAACTGCAACCCCTATAACTGAAATGATAATAAACATTAGCAGTGTATTTTCCCCGCTTTTAGCGTTAGTTTCTTGTAATTGTTTTGCCTGATCAACATTATACTGAATGAGATCTTTAATTTTCTCACTTGACTTTTTCGTAGCTGAATCAATTTCGTTTATATAATAAGTATAAGCAGCATCGTGATCATTCTTCTTCACTAATTCTTTTGTGTTATCTATTTTGTTTTTTAAATCTTGGTAACTTTTCTGAAAATCTTCATATAATTGTTTTTCTTCCTGTGAATAGATAGTAGCCTCGTATTTTTCTAGTAGTTGATTATTCTCGCTTCGTACTCCGTCCATTGTAGTTAATATTTGTTTATTTCTATTTTCATCAGCTGAAAGGATAAGTTCTACAAGGTTTTTATTATTATAATGGAAATTAGACTCTACAGACTCTACCCAGTAAACTGGAAGTAACCTGTCTTCATACATAGTTTTAGAAGCAGTGCCTGTCTTTATTAATCCCCTATATCCTATAATTGATAAGAGAATACATGCAATACTAGCTGTAATCATTAATACATTCAATTTTGCACTAATTTTATGGTTTTTTAGAAATAACATTATAATACCCCACATTTTTCTTTATTTATCTATATATTATATTATAGCAATTATGGTAAAAAAAACAAAAAAGCGAAAAATTATAAACATTTTTCGCTTTTTTATAGATAGACTAGTTCACCTTATTTATTATATTACTAATAAATAAAGTTGGTTTATGCAATATTGCATATTGAAATGAGTTGAAAGTATTGTTATTTTAGAATATAATATAAGTATAAATTATCAAATATTCAGAAAACAGGAGGGATTGTTCATGGAAATCGCAATGGCAGTTTTAAAATTTTTAGGTGCAGTAATTCCATTAGTAGCAGACCTTTTAAAAGCAGTAATGTAAGTAAGATTTATCGCTATTATATTATTTTATAAGTATTGTACAAATGATCTGTGTATTGAACAAATAGGTTCATATACAGATCATTTTTTTTATTTTTGCAGCTAAATTAAAGAGAAATGAAGAACGCTATATTTGTAATTCTTCTCAATATATGTTCGTGTGTTTTTCATGCCCTTCGTTGTGAGCAAACTAAGATGTTAAAATGCTTAATTTCTGTGAATCAATATTTAGCTGTCTATGCGAAAATGAGCAATAGAAAACAAAATATGCAATTTTGCATATTTATCTACAAATTAGTTGCTTTTCGCTTTTTCAGCATAAATAGACAGTATACTTGATGTGGGTTTGATCAATTAGGAAATTACGCGAGGTGAAAACATGGAAAGGAAAAATAGTAATGACAAATTTTCATGAAGGAAGATTTATTTTGTAAATAAGTGTATATTCCCAGCACAAAAATTACTAGAATATGCTCTCCAGAAGAATATAAAGCAAGAGTTGTTTCCCAAAAAAGTTATTAGTATGCAGGAAGGGTGCTTTATGAAAAATTTTTTTGTTGGGCTTTTTAGTAACATTAGTAATGTTAGCAGGTGGTCTTTTGATGGATCATAATCGAGTAGTAGTGATGAATGATAATGAAAAAGAACAGCTGGTTTCGGATTTACCATTTGAGTATTAATATAGAAAAAGCGACAATCACAAGTAGACGTTTTAATAAGGGTATGTTCTAGGTAACCTTAAATTAGGCTACATAACTTAAGAACAGAATTTTTGTTATGAATTAAATGGAAATTACGATAAAATGTAGTCTATGGTCTAAACATAAATGTGCCTCAATCGCACATTTATGTGAAATTATATATTTTTTATAATTATTATTTATTTATTGCAATATTATAATTACAGAGGTGATTTTATGAAAAGAGAAATGTATGCACCAATTTGTTTGCAGTGTAAAACACATCTTCAAGATTGGAAAGGTAATGTAAGGATTAAAAAAGACGAAATGTTTGATACTAGGGTAATTCAAAGCTTGGAGGTATGGTGTAAAGAATGTACAACTGTCCTCAATGAAAAGGGACCTGGGAGGGAATACCATAACCTGTGGGAGCTTTCTTCAGTAAAAGAATCATACTTTGATCAATTAATAAGTTTAATTGGTCGAATGGAAGACAAAGAAGGACTATATAGATTTTCTGAAAAAGCTATTCTTGATTACCTACAATTAGGAAGAATCTTATATGATAAGAAAATCTAGCTTGAAGAGTATTCAAATAGGGGTAATTGTGGACATTGCTTGTCGAATGGACACATCAGCAGAAAAGTCCTTATCTTATGATAGGGGCTTTTTCGTTTCTCATGAAAAACGCTCTATTTAAGCTTTTCAATATTTTATTTGCAAATGTTAAGACTGGCATTGTAACTTCCATTAGATCCACCTTAATATAGCCGTTGACGTTTATTTACCATTCCACGAATCCAATAACTGACTTCAAAAAATGAATGAAATCCCCATAAATGACTAACTGTAGAGAAGTGAAATATATAAATACAAATTGAAAAAATGACATAAAAAACAATTTTTTAGGGGAGGAGACCAGAGCAACTGACCATGCATAGCAGCGAATTAGATGTTAAAAAGTCAACTTGTATTTATATATATCGAGAATTTTAGAAAAAAGTACGGAGATGGAGAATTCTTTGAAGTTCCTCATATTAATTAAACGTTTGTTTAAGAATAATATGCATATATGCATATTTGTAACAAAATATGACATTGTTTGATACAATTTATAGTATGTATCCCAAACTATGTCATATAAATGTAATAAATGTCTTATGTTTGTTGAGATATTTTGGAAAAGTTTGTATAATTTAATTATATCGACAATTTAAATAAAAGGAGAGAGACAATGTTACCAGATACAGTTCGTACTCCGAATAAGAAGAAAAAGTGGATTGTTATTGGAGTGATTGCTCTTATTATTATCGTTGCTGCTGTAAATATTTTTCTCATGCAGAATAAGAAAAAAGGCAGTACAGAAGAAGTGAAATTTACGGAAGTAACAGAACGTCAGCTCAATAATACAAAACTCGTTTCCGGTCAAGTAAAGCCAGGGAATATCGAGAGTTTCTATGCAGATGCGACTAAAGGAAAAGTGAAAGATATTGCTGTAAAAGAAGGACAAGAAGTGAACAAAGGGGACAAGCTGTTCTCTTATGATAATGAAGAAATTAATTTACAAGTGAAGCAAGCAGAAATCGAACAGAAAGTGGCTTCTATGCGTTTTGATCAAGGGAAGAAAAAAATAGATTCATTGAAAAAAGATATTAAGAAAGCAAAGGATAGCGGAGCGGCGAAAGAGATGATCGAGCCGTTAGAATCGCAATTAAATGAATTAGAAATGCAACAAAAAACATCTGATCTTGAAAAAGAAAAAGGGAATCTTCATATCGAAGAATTAAAGAAAAAAAGAGGAGAGCTTACTGTTTACAGTAATTTCGCCGGTGTTGTGCAAAAGCTCGATAAAGATGCGTCGCAAGGTTCTACGCCAGCAATGGGTGGTCAAGGGAAAGCATTTTTACAAATTGCTTCTAAAGATGCATTCCAAATTCAAGGTACATTAACGGAACTACAAAAATCACAAATCCAAAAAGATCAAACGATTACAGTAACAGCAAAGGCAGCGCCGAAGAAGAAGTGGGCTGGGAAAATTACAGAAGTAAGTGAGTATCCGACAAGTGCGGAAGCCAATGCACAAGCCATGGCAGGCGGGGAAGCAGGCGCAAATATGTCTTATTATACATATAAAGCATCACTAGATTCCCAAGATGGATTATCACCAGGGTACCATGTGTCTATTCAAGTAAACTTAGAGAATAAGAAAATGGTTGCTGTTCCTAGTAAAAGTATTGTAGCAGAAAAAGAAGAATCATTTGTGTATGTAGAGGAGAAAGGAAAGCTTCGCAAGCAAATTGTGAAGAAAGGTTCAGGTGATGGAGATTGGACCGAAGTAGTTGAAGGCGTAACAGTAGGACAAAAGGTGGTTGAAAATCCTTCCGATAAAGTGTTTGACGGAATGGAAGTGAAGAAAAAATGATTACCTTAAGCAATATTCATAAAACGTATTATCAAGGAAGTTTAGCTGTACCAATTTTACACGGTATTAGCTTAAAGATTGATAACGGTGAATTTGTTTCGATTATGGGACCGTCTGGATCGGGGAAATCAACGCTTATGAATATTATTGGTTGTCTCGATCGTCCAACAGAAGGTGAATATATGCTCAATGATGTGAATATTTTAACAGCAGACGAGTCAAAATTGGCACTCATTCGAAATGAATACATTGGTTTTGTGTTCCAGCACTTTAATTTACTACCTCGTCTTTCGGCGGTGGAGAATGTAGAGCTTCCGCTTATTTACGGTGGTATGAAGAAAGCGGAACGCCGCGAGCGAGCATTAGAGGCATTAGGGAAGGTTGGACTCGCCGATCGCGTACATCACTTGCCAAATGAATTATCAGGTGGACAAAAACAGCGCGTTGCAATTGCGCGGGCGATTGCCAATGATCCAACATTTATTATGGCCGATGAACCAACAGGTGCGCTTGATACAAAATCAGGTGAGCAAGTTATGAATATTTTCACCCAGCTAAACAAAGAAGGTACAACAATTGTAATGGTTACGCATGAAGAGGAAGTAGCAGCGTATTCATCTCGCCGCATTGTGCTGAGAGATGGAAAGATTACAGAAGATAGAAGGTGTGCTGTATGAGTTTACTAGATAGTATTAAAATCGCTCTTTCTTCTATTCTAGCTCATAAGTTGCGCTCCGCACTGACGATGCTTGGGATTATTATCGGTGTTGGCTCGATTATTACCGTCGTTGCGATTGGGCAAGGCGGGGAAGCGATGCTGAAGTCTCAATTTGCAGGTATAGGTAATAATGTGATTCCCCTTCAGTTTCAAGAGGATATCGATGATCCATATTCGATGGGGATAGGACAACGCCCAGAATTAAAAGATGAAGATATTCTCGCGCTGAAAGAGTTGCCAGAGATTAGTCATGTTGTTACGACGAATTCGGGTATGGAGCCACTCGATATTAATGATAAAAAAGACATGGTCAATATTATCGGACTTGATAGTGAATATTTTGCGGTGAATAAAATTAAATTGACTGAAGGTCGCTCTTTACATGAATCAGATGTTGAGCGTGGCAATAACGTTGTAATGATTAGTACGAAAGCAAAGGATACTTTTTATCCGAAAGAAAATCCTGTTGGGAAAATTATCGAGATAAAAGGTCAGCCGTTGCAAATTATCGGGGTGTATAAATCAGATAATAGCTTTATGGGCATGGGACCGTCAGAAATATTAATTCCGATTTCGCTTTGGCCAACACTATATGGAAAAAGTGAGATTCAAAATATTTCGGTGCAAGTGAAAAATGTTGATCAAATGGAAGCAGCGGGGAAGAAGGCTGCTGGCGTTTTAAATGACCGCAAATCAGACGATATTCCAGGGAAGTATGAAATTGTCGATATTGAGAAAATGAAAGAAAGCGTTTCGAAAGTAACAGGTATCATGACGATGATTATCGGCGGTATTGCAGGTATTTCCCTTGTCGTTGGTGGTATCGGCGTTATGAATATTATGCTCGTATCTGTTACAGAACGTACGCGTGAAATTGGTGTTCGAAAAGCACTCGGTGCAACGCGCGGGAAAATCTTGCTTCAATTCTTAATCGAGGCCGTGATGTTAACACTTCTTGGCGGTTTAATTGGAATTGGTCTTGGATACGGCGGTGCTTATATCGTGTCTACCTTTGCGAAATGGCCACCACTCGTTTCATGGGAAGTTGTGCTTGGCGGCGTCCTCTTCTCTATGACGCTCGGCATTATTTTCGGATTAATTCCAGCAAACAAAGCTGCGAAATTAGATCCAATCGAAGCGCTGCGCTATGAATAATATATAGATTCATTTTGACTTTTCAACATCTAAGTTGTTGTTATGTAAAACAAAAAGTGACATGCTACTTGCTTGCTCGTTTTGTTTTCACATTGCCTGTGGCGGAAAAGAGCCCTGACCGCGCCAAGTATGGCCAGATGCTCTCGCCCATCTAAAAAAACTGGTTTTTTATATAACACCCAGTTCTTATGGGTGGTGAATCCCTGTTTGGAAAAGTGGGGATTCACCACCCGTTAGAACGGGTATAAAAATAAAGGAGGTTTTACATATGGAAGCGAACGTAAACACGCAGAAGGTAAGTGGAGAAAAGCCCTCATTATTTGGAATGATTACCTCACCTGGTTTGCAGTTTGAGAGAATGAGAACGAATGCACCGGTGTGGGGCGCGTTTTTCTTGTTAGTTCTTTTGGGTGGTATTGTATTCATGGCAGCTAGCTATGCATCATTAAACAACCCCGAATTAGTAAAAGCGCTTAAAGAAGATCCTACTGGAACTGCTAAGTATTTTATAATGGGTGGAGGATTTATTGCGGGTCTCATTACAACAATGATTATGTTCTTTATTTCAGCTGCATTTTACAAAGTTATTATGATGTTTATGGGAAATGATACGACCTATAAGAAATTATTATCTATTACAGTATACTCTAGCGTAATTACATGTCTTGGCTTATTAGTGAATGCTGTATTAGCAATTATACTAGGTGGCGATGGAATTGAACGCTATACAAGCTTAGGACCTTTATTTGAAAAAGGGACAACCGCATTTAGCATTGGAAACTCAATTGAAATCTTTACAATTTGGGGCATATTTGTAACATGGCTAGGACTACACATTACAGCAGGCTTAAGCAAGAAACAAGCAACGATTCTTGTTGTGATTTTCTTTGTTATTTCTCTTGCTTTTAGTGCTTTCAGAGGTCTTGGTGCTTAAGAAAAATGATGAGAGGGTTGTCGGGAATTTCCCGGCAACCTTTTTTATGTTGCATAACGGTGCGATAAAATTGTATTGGAATTTCACATAATACTAGCAGAATTTCAAATATTGCATAGGTAAATTTGAAATTCTGCTAGTATATCATGAAATACAGTGCCGTGAAAGGGGTACTGTTTTTTTATAAGGTAATGGTACCGCGGAATAACAAAGAGGTATACCTTTTAGAAATGGGTTAAACGTGAAGCCAGTTACCTTTACGGAAACAGTAGCACTGTATGAGAAGATGATTAAAAATCAAATGAAGAAGCTTTGTATTTACCGAGATTATGAAGAGTATTATCAGTGCGGGCTCATTGCACTTTGGCGGGCGTATGAGAAATATGATGAAAAAAAGGGGAGTTTTCCAGCATATGCCCTTGTAACGGTGCGTGGATATTTGTTAGAGCAGTTAAAGAAAGAGTGTCGTGTGCAAGACAAGGAAGTGTGTACGGAACATTATATATTAGAAAGTATAGGTGGTGAGGAGAAGCAGCGAGAGACGTTTGAGTATATGAGTATGTTAGAAGAGAATGAGCAGTTTGTCTTATTTGAGCATTTCTACGGTGGAAAGAAAATGCATGAGATTGCAACGGAGTTAGGGATGACCTATCATCAAGCACGCTGGATATATAGGCAAGCGCTAAACAAAATGCGTGCGCATGTAGTGGAATAATGATAGAAAAGGGAGGCGGGTGGCCTTCCTTTTCTATATGTATGCAGCGTTCACTTAAAGAGGAGGAAAAGAACGATCTATTGATAGATTCATTCTATCTAGAAGAATGAGTTTTGCTAAAATATGGCCGGCTTTTATCCACTGATTCTCCATTTGATTGGGACTAATAGGGAAAATTTGATTTTTACCATTGCGAAAATATATGTTTGTGTGGCGTGAATCGTGACGTTCAAGTCTTTCAATATAAGCATAAAATATCCAGGAGCATCGCCAAGATGAAGGTGACTTTGTAGGAATGGCGCACATGAGGTTTTGGTGATCAATAGGGATTGGGACGTTTTGTTTAAAACGACAACATTCTTGAATGGCTAAGCGTTTTCCTTCATAAGTCGAGTAGTTTCGCATAATACAACTTTCACGAATGAGCTGCAGCGGTGTTTTCACTGAAAAGATGATTCTTTGCGTTTCCCAAATTTTTGTTTGATAAATAGGATGAGCGTATGCCTCAAGTGCCATCGTTTGTGCGGAAATTTCATACCAATCAACTAAGTCAGTCAATGGAAAAGCCTCCTCATAGTGTAATGAACTACACTTCCTATTATAAAAATAAAATATAAAAACAATTTAAAGAATTTGTAAATTAATGTTAAAAAATGTATATATTTACTGTTTCCCCTCGATATTTGCGGAAGGGATGCTCCGCTAGAAATTTGTAGCTATTTAGGTTGTCTAATTTGCAAGGGGATTCCATATATATGAAGATAGAAAGGATAGGCGGTGAAGAAAGATGAAATGGAAATATGTACTGCTCGCTTTAGCTGTCGTGCTTTTCGTATATTTAGCAAATAGTAACCCAGGTAAAGGGAAATATACGGACTGGGCAGCAAAGCAGTTTATGACGCGAAATGATATTCATAAAAAGTTGACGGAAGTTGAGAAAGAAGATAAAGAGGGGTTTCTTGGTGAGTTAGCTACAATTGGCAAGAAATTAGCGAAGAATTATGTAGAGCCGCAAGTGGGCTTATTAATTGATCACTATACGAAGCGGAATAACTATATTTTTTTCTCAACATATACAACAGAGTTTCAGATAGGGAAAGAAAATTATAAATATGTTTCAGTCGGTATTTCCCATATTTTTATACCAGTTGAAATGCCAAAAAAGAAAGAGGGATAGTCCCTCTTTCCTTTTTGCTTATATGTTAATTTTCACTTCAGAAATGCTCTTTTCGACAATGCGTGCGCCTTTTTTGCGAGCATGCTGTCCAAATGTTAGAAAAATGCCAGCGGATAGAATGGTATCCATGACGCTATTTACGGTTTGTTCGTTTACAGGTGTAACAGGATTTTCAATTGAGAAAGTAGCTGTTTTACCGTCTTCCTTTAAGAAAACAAGTTCTAGTACTTCCATTTGTTATTCCCTCCTTTTGTTATAGGTTAGATACGTCAGTTGTGCTGACAAGCTGAACTGAATCAAGTTTGTGCTGTTGTAATGAAGCAATTGCAGTTGCAACTTCGTGTACTTTGTTTAAGTCCGCATCTGGTTTGACGTTTTTAAATTGTTTGTTTTTCATGATTGCTTTTCCGCTTTTGTCTGTGCCGCCGTTTAGGACAAGACGTAAGCTCATATCAGATACAATCGTTTGAATCGCCATGTTTTTCACCCTCCTTTCGTCATATATATAGGGGGGAAGGTCATATTTTTGGCGTGAATTTTTTTCTTTTTTTTGATACGCTTAAAGGAAATAAGGTAAGGAGTTTCAAATATGAAGCGTAAGTTGTTATTTTGGATTCCCGTTTTAATATGGATGGGGGTCATTTTTTATTCATCTTCTCAACCATATAAGAAGCAAGATATGCGTTCAGATATCACAAAATATGTAAATGTGGAGTTTGTGAAAGAGCATTTTTCATGGGTATCCATTGATTATGGCGGAGGTACTCCTGTTAGCATCGCGAACAAAGGTGTTGGTGGTTTTATCGAATTTTTTATTCGTAAAGGCGCTCATTTTACTGTATTCGCTATTCTTGGTGCATTGTCATATTTCGCATTATTGCAGTGCGGGCTTAAACGAAAGCACGTTTTTTGGTTGGCGCTACTTCTCGTCGCTGCGTATGCGAGCATGGATGAGATTCACCAAGCTTTCACAGGTGACCGTACACCGATGTGGCAAGATTCTGTATTAGATACATGCGGTGGTTTTACAGGTATTTTCATAAGTAGTTTCATTGGGAAAAGAAAAAGGAGCTGAGATAGCTATAGCTATCAAGTTAACAGAAATACTCCAGATGCTGAAAGCATCTGGAGTATTTTTGATGGAAAGTTCTCTGTTCTATTCGATGAGCCAATCCGAACAGATGACTCTATTGCAATCAGGGTGTCAAAGCCTGACAAGCAAGAAGTAATTTTGTGTAGCTATGTCAAAAACGGCAACAATGTCGATGTGTGGATTAAAAGTAATTCTACATCTAGTACATCTGTTACGTTGCAAATAACGATTTTAAAGCCTTATATGTCTGTAACAGGATAATGAATTAAAAGATATCTATCTTCCTAATATTTTATTTTTGATAATTTTTTGCTACTATAATATAAGATTAGGAGGAGGACTCTTTGTAATCCGATAAGTTTCTACATGGCCTGTATTATATCTATAATTTGGTCGTTTCTGAATCTAGGTGGGACTACCAGGCTTCAGCGAGCTGGATAATTATATTCTCACTATTATTTATTAGTAAGAGATATGGAAAGGAACAACTCAGAAATGAAGTACAGAAAACAAGAAAAAGAATAAAAATAATTTGGTAATAGGGTGATTACACTGTGTTAAAAAAATTGTGGTATATAAGTAAGTCTAACGATATGGTATTAAAGATACTATCAAGAATTTATAATACGATAATGTTTAATCGAAAAAAACTCAAAGGAAAAAATAACTTAATTAATGTTTCTGGAGCGTTTATTAAAAATAGTAGAATTTTTGTCGCTGGTAATAATAATAGGATACTATGTGAAGATGGAGTACGCTTAGTTAATTGTCGTTTTCATATACTAGGTGATAATCATCAAATAATTATCAAGAAAGGCTGTTACGGAATAAACTCTACATTTTGGATCGAGGATAACAATTGTTCGATATCAGTAGGTTCGAAAACGACAATGGAGGGTATAGGAGTATCTGTAACAGAGCCTTTTTCATGTATAAACGTTGGAAGTGATTGTATGTTTTCAGCAGGAATTGATATAAGAAACGGTGACTCCCATTCAATAATTGACATAAATACTAATAGAAGAATTAATTATGCTAAGGATATTAATATAGAAGACCACGTTTGGATAGGGCGTGATGTGAAAATTCTAAAAGGTGTAAAAATAGGCTCAAATAGTGTTATTGCAGCAAATGCTATTGTGACTTCTAATATACCTCAAAATCATATTGCAGCTGGTATTCCTGCAAGAATTGTTAAAGAAAATATTACATGGGATAGAAAAAGAATTTATGAATGATATAATAAATTCAATTACTAATAAAGAGAAGTAGGTACGCCATAACCATCAAGTTAACAAAAACACTTCAGATGCTGAAAGCATCTGAAGTGTTTTTGTTTAGATATAGAATATAAGTTTCTATATTTGGATATGATCAAAGAAGACTTCAACGTATATTTTTTTAAGCGATGTGTTGAAGTGGATTTTGATATTTTTGAGTAATGCCAAGAGAAATGGTGAATATTTAGTACACCAATGTGTTTTCCTGCCATTTTTTGATAGGTATTCGAACAATCTGACAAGAATGGGTACCATGTCTCGACGGGACGAAAAAAGCACATCGCGTATACTAAAAAATAAATATGTATGATGTAAGACGCTTGTTTGTAATGTGTTCGTTCGGGTTTGTCCATATGCATTATCATTACTTGCCGCATGATCTACATCTATTTAAAGAAAATTACCAAATAATAAATCATACTCTTTCGTTTGAAATCTTCTTCTATAGATGGGTTTGAACAAATGTTTTGGTGAAAGAGTTGTAAAAATATTTGTTAAAGAATTGAACAGTACGAGAGGAAAAGCGTCGATTTAGGTTCTCGGAAGATAAGGAAACGCGCCTGTGCTTTATATTTTCTTGCGTGTTGAATCATTCCTGTTTCTCGTGCAAGTGATTCTAAAAAAGAAAGTGAAAATTTGCCTTTTAGTTCCTGTTCTAATAATTGAAGTTCTTCTATAAGATTCATTGCAGTCATAAAAACAGCCATTCTTTCATGGATATCTCATGAAGGGATGGCTATTTTTGTTTGAAATTATACACAAGTAATCTTAACTTGATGGTTATGGCTGAAATAAATCCTTTATATTATATATCGATGCTTCGACAACGTGCGACGCGATTGCCTATACTCCCAATAATTCTTTCAGCTCGTTTGTAGATAGTTCTGTAATCCAATTTTCACTTGTAATAATTGCATTATTGAGCGATTGTTTTCGTTCGAGCATCTCATCAATTTTTTCCTCAAGTGTTCCTGTTGTAATGAGTTTATGCACATGGACGAAGCGCTTTTGTCCGATGCGATAAGCGCGGTCTGTCGCTTGGTTTTCAACGGCAGGATTCCACCAGCGGTCGTAATGAATCACATGGTTGGCTGCAGTTAAGTTCAGTCCTGTACCGCCTGCTTTTAAAGAGAGCAGGAAAATGCCGTGTTGTCCATTTTGGAACTGTTCAATCATTTTATCGCGCTCTTTCTTCGGTACACTGCCGTTTAAGAAGATGACGCGTTCACCAAAATGTTTTTCTAACAATGTTTGCAGCATATTTCCCATGCGAATATACTGCGTGAAAATGAGACAGCTTTCATGCTGATCCCGTATGTTTTCAACGAGTTCTAATAATGTTTCTGTTTTCATAGAACGACTGATTAAGTTTTCGGGTAGCTCTTCTTTTAAATAGAGAGCGGGATGGTTACAAATTTGTTTTAGTTTATTTAACATGAGCAAAATAAAGCCGCGGCGCTCAATGCCTGTTAACCCTTCTACATTCTTTAACGTATCTTGAACGAGTTGTTCATAGAGCGATGCTTGTTCCGCCGTTAATGGACAGTATGCTTTTTGCTCTTGTTTATCTGGTAAGTTCAAGGCAACGGATTTATCTTGCTTCGTTCGGCGTAGTAAGAACGGTGCAATTAAGCGCTGCACTTGCTGAATTTTTCTTTCATCGCGGTCCTTTTCAATCGGCGTTACGAAGCGGCGCTGGAACTGCGGTAAACTGCCAAGATAGCCATGATTCAGAAAGTCAAAGATAGACCATAATTCTGATAAACGGTTTTCCATCGGTGTTCCTGTTAAAGCGATTTTATGATTTGCTTGTAATTTTCGCACAGCACGCGATTGTTTTGTGTGCGGGTTTTTAATATTCTGCGCCTCGTCGAGAATAATCGCATCCCAGCGCTGTGAGCTGAGTTCTTCTTCATCAAGCTGCGTGAGTGCATAGGATGTTAGAATTACATCGGCATCTTGCATAAAAGTGGGCAAATCTTCTCCCCTTGCCCGGTTGCCGCCGTAATGAAGCTTCACTCGTAAGCTCGGTGCAAAGCGCTCGAACTCTTTTTGCCAGTTACCGAGAACAGATGTAGGCGCAACAATAAGCGCTGGGCCTGTTTTTAGGTTGTGTTCTTTTATATAGAGTAAGTAAGTAATTGTTTGGATGCTTTATGACGATAGGTAAGCCTTTGAAGTTATCTCTGGCTTTTCCCCCGTCCCACACCGTGCATGCACCTTTCAATGCACACGGCGTTCCATCGATAGTGTGCTACTTACAGGTAGTTTTCTCTACCTGTTTTCGCTGCTAGTTATGAACTCACATTCATAGCTGCCTTATAATCAGCAGATTTGATTCTACGAGCATCTACCTTCACGTTGTATAATAACCTCCTTGTTTGAGGAATAAATGGCTATTCGTGAATTAACTATTTTACTTCCACATTCTTTGAAAGAAAGGGTCGTCTTACCGTAGAATCTGCTGATTAACATACACTACCGACTGGTGCCCTTCGCTAAGATGTTTTTCTGCTCCGTGACACTTCCGCAGCATTTCATCTGCTTTATAGTCACATCAACGCTCATCTATTATCGCTACTATGAGACCGCTGACTTTCAACCCGCTTCGCTGTACCTTTATACTCCACGAGTTGAATCTCAAACGTTCCGTATCGTTTATCCCTTCTTTTGTATTCCTTAGGTGCCCTCTATACACCGGAGTTACTTCGCTCAAGTTAGATTGACCTTAACTTCTTGAGCCAACTTCGTCATTTAGGCAAAGTAACGAAGCAGCACTTGTATCTTAGGAAAATATACAAGTATTTCACTCAGACCATCCTTTGACCTACGTAAGATGGCTATGGGTAACGGTGCGTGCATAACGAGGGTTCGTCTTCGCTCACCATAGAATACTTTTAAGGACTACCGCCTCATATCAGGGAGTGTAGGCTCCCATCAGTAGACGACTTCACCTGGCTCTCATACAACAACTTATAAAGGTAAGTTGCTGCATGCAGGAGTATTATAGATAGAACAGAAAGGTCATTTGTTCTCATTAGGAGTTTCACCTAATGTTTCAACGATACAGTTAGAATAAGGTGAAATCTTATTCCCGTAATTTCGTGTTTAGGCAACACTTATATACGAACGTTTCGCACTTCCGAGTCCCATATCATCGGCTAGCAACGCACCAAATCCAAGCTCCCGTAAATAAAGGAGCCACTCGATCCCTTGCTTTTGGTATGGTCGTAACGTTGCTTGTAAGGAAGGAGGTACTTGTATAGATGGAATCTCTCCGATGTGCAGCAATCTGTCGAATAGCTTGTCATAATAATCATCGAGTTCCATTTCCATATCTGCAAATGGATTTTCTTCCTCGCTTACTTCTGTTTCTACTCCGCCAAGTAAGCGCTGCTGCACGATGTCTTTCATTTCAAGGCCGTATTTGTCTGCTTTCTTCATCAGCTTCTTCACTTCTTCGATAAAGGCCGGATCCAGTCTCATCCATTGTCCGTTTATATGAATAAGACGTCTGTTTTGTTCAATGAGCGCGAGAAATTCGGCCTCTGATAAATGGATGCCGTTTGTAGAAATACGCCAGTCAAAGTCAACGAGCGTATTCATGCCAAAGAATGCCTGTCCTGCTTTTGCGTTATGTTTTACTTGGACGCGTAGCTTTGGCTTATTTGCTTTCAAGTTTTGCCACCATGATGGTAGTAAGATATCAATGCCGGCTGCTAGCAATTCATTGCTGGCTTCTGTTAAAAAGCGCCATGCTTCCGTTTCGTGTAATTCACTTCGAAATAGATCGTCTTCCATTAACCAAGGGACAAGTTTACCGAAGCCTTCTTGTGTTTCCGTAATACGTTCTTCATGTTTTGACCATTTTTTCGGCAAGGATTCCGTACCTGTATATACGTATATTCGATGAGTACCGCGTTTTGGTGTTAATATGGTTTCGAGCTGCCACGTTTCAAAATCATTGTCCGGTTCTTGGAGGCGGAGTCCAATTGCAAATGGTAAATCATCTTCGAGGTAGCCAATTTTACGCAGCCAATCGTTTTCATGAATGGCTGTTTCGAGCTGTCTTTTCGTAAAATCATAATGCGTATATAAGCGCTGTGCACCTTCCCATGCTGTGCCCGAACGAGTCTGCTGGCGAATTGTTTCATTAATGGCTTCTGAAAATAGTGTTTGTACCGTTTCATCTATTCCTTCTTCATGAGCAATTTTCCAGGAAGGATATTGCTGCCATTGCTTTATGTCAGGAAGGAAGTCTCCTATTGTGTAAGCCTCCCACATTTTTTTTGCCATTGGCGTAAGTTCGCTAATGGCTGCACTTGTTTGTAGGCTTGTAAATGAATTTACTGGCTTTTTCGCGATATATTCAAATGCTTGAGTAGCGTTTAAAATAATACCGCTCCGCTGTTCATACGTTCCTTCTTGCAGAAGTGTTCCATAGAAAGAAGAGGAGTGCCATATGAACGCATGTTGTTTCCAACTGCTTAAAGGCAAACTGTTTCCTGTTTCATCCTCTGCCCAAAGAAACCAGTTTTGTTTCATTCGTTCGAGCCGAATGATAATGTCAATTTGTGTTGTCATGGATCAACTTTCCTTTCCGCAGTTCTTCTTGTAATGCTCGCAGTCGTGAGTGAGAGGAGGCAATAATCATAATGAAAGACTCCCATTCATCTGTCCGCTTGAGCTTTTTATATAGTGTTCTTAGTTTTTTTAAGTAGCGAACAGCTTTGCGGTACGATTTGCGATTCTTTTCTTCAATAGCTTGCATGGCAGCATAATGATAGAGCGGAAGAGCAGCTTCTGGCGCTTTTTTCTCAACTTCTTTTAATGCTTCTTTTAACCATTCAATGGGTTGAGGCTCATACAGTAAATGAAGCTCAGTCCATGTGTGATATTGATTTTTGGCAAGTACATATTGCTCATAACTAATGAAGCTATATGGCAATAATTCTTGAAGAATCATTTCATAACCGGCTTGTTCATTCGTATGCGTTGCATATGTTTCATACATCATCATAAATAAGCGGACAACATCCATCACAAAACTAGGGTTGGGCTTGGTCGTTATCATTTCTTTCACCTGCTTGTAAGTGAAGGACAGCCACTCTTTTGCTCGTTCCCACTGCATGGAACTTAATAAATCTTCAAGCCAATCAAAGTAAAGGCCAACAGCTTGTGGTGGCTGCGTGCTTAGTACATCCATTGCCTCTTTATCTTTTCCCTGTAGAAAGAGAAGGTGAGCGGATGCAAGTGCTTTTGATACGGGATGCATTTTTGTTTCAATCCGCTGCTGTTCTTCCTGTATCCAATCTGGTTCTACGAATAGTTCTCCCCATAGGTGTCGATAAATAAAAAATCGCTCCTGTGTATAAGAATAGGTAGAGAAGAAGATTGTATGCAGCATTTTGGCGATGTTCTGCAAAAATGGCTGAAGTACATCTTGAAATGGTTCAGCTTTCAAATCCTGTACAATGCTTTCTATTTTATTCACAAACAACCTTACAATATTAAGTGGTTGATGATAAGAATACAGTTTATCTGCTTCAAATGTTTCAATTTCTTTCAGTAGCTTCTGAAAAGAAAAGAGTGCTGCACTCAGTTTAAATAATTCGTGAACTGTAACAATGCGCGGTGCGTTTCGTTCCACTTTCATATAAAACTCTGTAAAAATATTCATTAAAAAATACATTTGTTTGTATGAAAGGCGTGCATGTTCTTTAGCAAATGCCTCGTACTCAGATTCAAAGTACGAAAGCCAGCTTTCATAATCTGTATCCGT
Source organism: Bacillus sp. 123MFChir2 (assembly GCF_000383235.1). Taxonomy (GTDB): domain Bacteria; phylum Bacillota; class Bacilli; order Bacillales; family Bacillaceae_G; genus Bacillus_A. The sequence continues at coordinate 5,325 of NZ_KB910970.1, read as the reverse complement.
AAAATCGGTCATTTGCAGCATTTGCCGTGCTGTACGAATAGGTGGGAGCGCCGGCTTCGTTTTTTTCTTAAATAAAGTTAGAATGTCTCCCACTTGTCCAAAGCTTGAAGCTGCATATAGCAATACGGCAAGCATATGCTCACATTGCGTCGGTGAAAAGCAATCACAGTAACTTTCGGACACGTTACGAATCGGAATATTAACACTATAAATATTTCCGTCATGCCCGATTGTTCCTGATAATGTGTATCCATCGAAATCGACGTTATACACGAGGCCACTACGATAGAGCTGAAGTGCATTTGATACTTGTTCTTTGTCAGCCGGTTGCTGTGGATCGAGTCCTTTCAAAAACTCATTGGCAATTTCCATAATTTCATCTTTCGTAATTGAATGTTGCAGCATAATGTTCCTCCGCGCAAAAAATTTCCTTCTTTTCTATTATAAAGTGAAACTTCCCTCAGCGGGTGGTTTTGTTCTTCCCGCTGGGGGTTAGTTGAACCAATCGGGCTTTTAGGGGCAGTTATCCCCCGTCAATCTTCCTCGTCTTTCCTTGAATTTAGAGGAGGGGATTACTGCCCGTTAATGCGGGGTAAAGTGAAACTTCCCTCAGCGGGGAGTTCTTTACTTCGCACCAAGGGAATACCTTTCTAATTTTGCTCTTAAGGGCAGTTATCTCCTAACTTTTCTTATTTCATTCCTTTCATGTTTTTAAAGATGTAAAAGATGTAATATATATGTAAATGGAAAGAAACGCGGAACGTTAAATCGAGGCAGCTATAAACTAGGACCTGTGCCAACGGATGAAACAGTAGAAGTTCACTTAGAAAAGAAATTTGATTGGGGAACAGGAAAGACAGAGAATGTGAAAATTGGAGAGAACAGCCGCTATTATTTAAGATTTCCAAAACAAACATCGGAGTCTGAAGTTGGAGAATTTATGCGCACTCATATATAAAAGAACGTGCGAGCGATTAATCTAAATGATTTTAGTCTAGTTGAAGGGGATTACGATAAGAGCGGAAAATCGTATAAAGAAGACCGTGAATATATAGCATACCTGAAGAAAAAAGGAATTACAGAAGATCTATTGCGATTGGAAGTGCGTAAGGTAGAACGAACAAGTGAATCGCAATACAAAGTAACATCCTATGAAGAATATCACATTCGTTATGGTGATGGATCTGTGAAATTTAAAAGCTTTAATAATGAGCATTTGATTACCGTTACACCAGAAGGAAAATTAATGTATCATTCTTTAGGAGCGAATAATACGTTGAAGGATGAACAAATATCTGGACCAACAAATCCTTAATGTAAAAAGACTATCTCTTCTATGAAGAGGTAGTCTTTTGCTGTAATATGCTTTGTACATAAGGATCTTGCAAAATCATTTCGACTAAAGGAATTGTTTTATTTTTGAAGTGGAGTCCAGTATCGATTGGAAATGGTTTTTGGCTGCCAGGCTTGACGCCGTACTGTATGATTTTGTATGCTACGTCCTCGCCGTGCTGTAAGATAATGAGTCTATAACGGTTATCGTCATGCTCTAATGAAAAATCAATGGCAGTTGCATCGTATGTAACTGCATCTTTATATATGTACGGAGTTGGCGTACCAATCCAGTCAACGTTTGCATCTATATCCATATGAATGCCCCCTTTCTTCTATTATAAGAAAAATAAGAGCCAGCTCTCAACTGATGAGAGCTGGCTCGCCTTTTTTAGCAACAATAGTAATTAGTCTATAATTTTCACTTTTACAGTTTTACGTCCCCAGTTGTTTGCAGAGCTGTCAGAGCCTACTAAGACGTCGATACGATTTCCTTTAATTGCACCGCCAGTATCACCAGCAATTGCTTCGCCGTATCCTTCTACCCAAATTTTTGAGCCAAGTGGAATGACTTTTGGGTCAACAGCAACCATTTTCATGTTTGGATTTGCTGTTAGGTCATGCCCCATTGCAGTTAATACACGACCGCCATGTGTGCCGCCATTTTCGCTTGGATGAGCTGTGTAAGCAGTTGCTACAACTGTTAATTCACGGCCCTCAGCTGGTGCAGCTTTTGTTTTTGTAGCAGTCTGCGTTTCTTGAGCTTGAGCTGGCTGAGCTTTTGCCGGCGCAGGTGCTTGTTCCTGTACTGTTACGACAGGTGCATTACCTGTTAAGAAAGGAATATTTACATAAGCTGTTTTTCCGTTATATTCAAATTGTAACCAATCGTTTTGCACTTGATGTGTTGTTTCGATCACATCATCTTTCTTTAATGTGCCCAAAATTTCTGAGTTTGTGTTTGCATCAGCACGTACGTTTAATACGTTTGCTGTTACATAATAGATGTTTTTCGTAAAGTCTGCACTTACGAATCCTTCTTTACCATTTAGGTTCACTTTTAGCCAACCGTTTTCTGTATTTTTAACATCTAATTTATGACCATCTAATACTTTGCCTACAACTTTTGATTCGATAGTTGGGTTTTCTCGTACGTTTAATACGTCTGTTTTAACAACTGTTTCTGCTTGTGCAGAAGAAGTGAAAATCCCAAGACCAAAAACTGCTACTGTTGCTATACCAAGTAACTTTTTCATGAAATAGCCTCCAATGCTTTTGTTTTCGTGACCTCATTATAGCAACAGATTTTTGAGGGAAATGGGAAAACACACAATTACAAACCTTTCGTAACAGTTCATTAATACTTTGTAATATAAAAAGAAGTATAAAGAAAATGCTTTTTTCTTATGTTTTAAAGGATTCTATTACATATTTAAGGATGGAAGAACGGAGATAAGATATTGCAAACCAGTTAATCCTATTTCACTCATATTACAAAGTTGTTGTAGAAGTGTTGCGTAAATAGAGGATTTTATTAATTCACAAATAATATAGTTATAAAAATATAATTAATTTGTGCTATTTTTCACAAAATATAGCTCGTTTTTAAGGGAAATCATCATATAATTGTTACAAAAAAAGAAGGTGTCATAGAACAAATTCAGCCTGTTTTATTTCTGTAATAGTACGTAAATGAGATGATTGAGGGACTTGCTTCGTAATCGTTCTTCCTATATATAAGTAAAAAAACGACATAAAAAGGGAAGAACGAGAGCATCCAGCCGTGCATAGCATCGACGTAGGTTTCGAAAATTTTGAATGGTTATAGATACATGTCTTTGTAAAATGATTGCTGGTGAGAAGGCAGATAGAACGAATTAGAAGCTTTGTTCGGCATGAGATATTTAATTTTGCATGATATTTACAAAAAAGTGTCGAAAATGTGTTGTCACATCTTTCTATATGTGCTATATTATTTCCTGTAAGCGATTTCAATTAAAGTTTCATGGCAATCAAGGGGAGGACATCAAGAATAATGAAACGTTACGAACGAAAGTGGAAACATATTTGTTTAAAGCGTACTATACAACGAGCGATACATGAAAACGCAGAGCAGAAAATAGAGAAAACTACAGAGGAGCGAGAAAAGCAACTTGTCTTGCAAAAGTAGTATCCACTTTTTTTCGTACTTATAATAAGAAAGTATTACGTTCATTGGGGGATGGGCGTGAAGTAACTTTCAACTAAGGGGTATTAGTTCGATATATAAGTTAAAAAAACAAGCGCAGAGCATACGGCAGCTCTGCGCTTGTTTTTTTAACTCAGAATCAAGTATAAATAAAAAATCCATCTTAAGTAGAAAATGAACTTAAGATGGATTTTGTTTATTTATTAAAACATCATGCCTGCTACAGCAGCATTTAAGAAGTTCGCTAATGTACCTGCAATTACCGCTTTAATTCCCAATTGCGCAATTTGTTGACGACGTGAAGGAGCAAGTGTACCTGTCACACCTAATTGAATCGCAATAGATGAGAAGTTTGCGAATCCGCAAATTGCAAACGCTAAAATAATGTTTGTTTTGTCAGAAAGCTCTGCCATATGCTTACCTAAGTTTCCGTATGCAACGAATTCATTTACTGCAAGTTTTTGTCCGATATAACCAGCAGCTTGAATCGCCTCATGAGGCGGAACCCCGATTAGTATAGCGAACGGAGACAGGATGTAACCAAAAATTAGATCAAGGCTTAGTTTAATGTGGAACCAAGAACCAACCCATCCTAGTAGACCGTTTAATACAGCGATTAATGCGATAAATGCCATAAGCATTGCTGCAACGTTAATAACAAGTTGCATCCCTTCAGATGCACCGCGTGCTGCTGCATCAATAACATTTGCATCTGTACGCTCTGTAGAAAGCTCTACATCGTTATTTACTTCTTCTGTTTCAGGCATCATTAATTTTGCGATTAGTAAGCTCGAAGGTGCAGCCATAATAGCAGCTGCAAGTAAATGCTCTAGCGGAATTCCCATTGCCGCATAACCAACAAGAACAGATCCGGCAACAGATGTCATACCGCTAACCATAATAGCGAAGAATTCACTATTTGTTACGCGCTCTAAGTAAGGTTTAATTAAAATCGGTGCTTCTGTTTGTCCTAAGAAAACAGTTGTAACAGCATTTAAGCTTTCTGTTCGTGAAGTTCCAAGAAGTTTGCTTAATCCGCCGCCAATAATTGTAATAAACCATTGCATAATACCAAAATAATATAATACGGCTACGAGTGCACTAATAAATACAATTGGAAGTAATGCTTGAATAATAAAGACGAAGCCCCAAGGCCCTTTTGGGTTAGCTAAACCACCAACAACGAATCCAATTCCCTCATACGAGAAATTAATAAGAGTTTGTACGCCGTCAGCAGCATGCTTTAAAACTGCTTTTCCTGCATCCCATCTTAAGACGATGAAGGAGAAAGTAATTTGAAGTGCAAGCGCAATTGAAATCGTGCGCCAATTAATAGCTTTGCGATTGGAAGACAGTAAAACTGCAATTACCAAAATTCCAAGCACGCCGCCAATTCCCCATAAAACATTCATGCTTGTAAATCTCCTCTCTAAATTATCGAAACATTACAAATAGTAGAAATGCTCCGTTTCTCTGAAAACATTATCTTATGTAACTTATCACACCAGACATCAGAGGTCAAACGTCTGCAAAAAAGTCAGAATAGGAAAACAATAATTGGAATTAACGCATATAGGATGAGCGATTGAGAAATGATATAAAGTCATTTTAATTCTTTAACATATACGTTGCCGCTGTACAGAATAAAACACGACCAGCTGCTTTTCCTATCTCAAAAGAAAAGGATTTTATCACGTCTGTTGATTATCTAAATTCTACCAAAAAATGAATACAAAAAGAGAGATTCCTCTTGTACAATGTAAGTTACCACACCAACATTAACGAAACGAGGAATCTCTCATGAA
>NZ_KB910969.1 GCF_000383235.1 Bacillus sp. 123MFChir2 | reverse complement strand
GAAAAAGGGAAAGAGCGTTACAAAATCGAAGCGAAAAATAGTGAACTGAAGCACAGACACGGGTATGATGTAGCATCTTCCTCGGGTCTCATTGGTATGCGAATGCAAGGTGCGATGGCTATATTTGCCGTCAATTTAAAACGAATTATGACCTTAATGAAGGAAAAAAAGGAAGAAAAGTAAAAAAAGAATAGAAAGAAAGGCGACTTTTCGTTCCATTTTGAACGAAAAGTCGCCTTTCTAATTTCACATCCGGTTTTTGAGCTGAAAAAACGTGAGTTTTTCAGTGGCCTCTTTATATATCGACCATTTTTTAGAATATATCGGCGCTTCGACACAATTTAAAGTGAAACTTCCATCAGTGACGCTTTTCTCACTGATGGAAAGCTCTCACCAATCGGGCTTTTACGGGCAGTTTTCTTCCCCGTGCTTCCCCATTCTTTACTGCCCGTTAATGCGGGATAAAGATTCCTCGACACCGTTCGACGCACCGTGTACAGTTTAAAGAGTTGCCAAAATCCCTTCATTTCACCGCAGCAATCAGCTCACGAATTTCATCTCGTTTTTCCTTCTCTAACAGTTCAATGACTTTACTGCCGACCACGACTCCATCGCACGCTCGAGTCATGTCTTCTATTTGCTCTTTTGTTGATATACCAAATCCAGCAACAACGGGAAGCTGCACATGCGCTTTCACCTTTTCTAAGTATGTGTGTAATTCTTGCGTGAAATCGCGGCGTACTCCCGTTACGCCTGCTACTGTGACAGCATAAACAAATCCTTGTGATTTACTTGTAATCTTTTGAATTCGTTCTATGGGGCTCGTTACTGTTACAAGCGGAATAAGTGCAATGTTAGCATCGGATAGTAGCGGTACAATGATATCTTGTTCTTCATATGGGAGGTCTGGCACGATTATCCCATCGACGCCTGCTTCGATGCAGCGCCCTATAAAACGCTCTTTCCCAAATGCTAAAATAGGATTTAAATAGGTCATGAGTACAAATGGGATTTGCTCTTCTCTTCGCACTTCCGCAAGTGCTTGAAAAATCCCCTCTAACGTTGCTCCGTTTTCTAAAGCTCGTTTTCCAGCCCTTTGAATCGTTGGTCCGTCTGCAACTGGATCAGAAAACGGGATGCCAATTTCAACAATGCTTGCCCCGGCTTCATCTAAAAAACGAATTTGTTCTTGTAAATCGCCATCTCCGCCCATTACATACGGAATGAACGCTTTTTTTCCATTTTCAAATACTTCACTTATTCTTTCTACTCCCATCACTTACACCTCTTCCATATATCGTTTTATACTTTCAACATCTTTATCACCGCGCCCGGATAAACAAATGACAAGTCCCTCATCACTTTTCATAGTCGGTGCTAGTTTCAGTGCGTACGAAACAGCATGTGAACTTTCTAATGCCGGGATTATCCCCTCTTTCTTCGTTAACAACTGAAACGCATGGAGTGCTTCTTCATCTGTTATGGAATGATACGATACACGGCCAATGTCTTTTAATAAGCTATGTTCCGGACCAACTCCTGGGTAATCAAGCCCTGCCGAAATGGAGTGCGCCTCTTGAATTTGTCCTTCTTCATTTTGCAAAATATACATCATCGATCCGTGCAGGACGCCGACGCTTCCTTTCGTTAATGTTGCGGCATGCTTCTCTGTATGAATTCCCTTGCCTGCTGCTTCTACGCCGTAAAGTGCAACTTCTTCCTCTTGCACAAACGGATAAAACATTCCCATCGCATTACTCCCGCCGCCAATGCAAGCGACAACAGCTTCCGGTAATTTCCCTTCTAACGCTGCATATTGTTTCTTCGTTTCCTCGCCGATCACACTTTGGAAATCACGTACCATTTGCGGAAACGGATGCGGTCCAAGAACAGATCCCATCACATAGTGTGTATCATGTACATGTGCAACCCAGTAGCGAAGCGCCTCGTTTACTGCATCTTTTAGCGTCCCGCTTCCTGCTGCAACTCTTTCCACTTTTGCGCCGAGCAATTCCATTCGAAAGACATTTAATTTTTGACGCTTCACATCCTCTTCTCCCATAAAAATGACGCACTCTAAGCCAAGCAAGGCACATACAGTTGCTGTTGCGACTCCATGCTGCCCAGCCCCGGTTTCAGCGACAACTTTCTTCTTGCCCATTCGCACTGCAAGAAGTGCTTGCCCAATTGTATTGTTAATTTTATGAGCACCTGTATGATTTAAATCTTCACGCTTTAAATAAATTTTTGCGCCGCCGCAATACTTTGTTAGATTTTCTGCAAAATAAAGCGGTGTTTCTCTGCCGACATACGTTTGTAAATAATGCTGTAATTGCTTTTGAAATGATTCATCTTGCATTGCCTCTTTATACGCTTCTTCTAATTCTAAAACAGACTGCATTAATGTTTCTGGGACATAACGTCCTCCGTACATACCGTAATGACCTTTTTCATCTGGATATACATATTGCATAGTTAACACTCCTTCGCTTTTGTTATAAATTGTTTTATTTTCTCGATATCTTTTTTGCCGTTTGTTTCTACGCCGCTGCTCACGTCAACCATATAGGGCCGAACCATTTCAATTGCATATGTTATATTCTCAAGATTCAATCCGCCTGCTAATATGCATTTTTTTTCAAGCGGATTTGATCGCAATAACTCCCATGAAAATGTTTTTCCATTCCCGCCATGAAACTGCTCTTTCGGACTATCAAATAATATAAAATCAGTTTCATATTCCTTTGCCCGTTCTATATCTTCGCGCGAACTCACACCAATCGCCTTTGTAGACAGAATATTCAATCTTTTGATATGATAGTTTTGTTCATCTCCATGTAGTTGTACGTGCGTTAAACCACAATGCGTTGCAATGTTTTCAATTACTTCCATCGACTCATTTACGAAAACACCAACTTTCATTACATTTTCCGGAAGCTCTTCGATAATTTGTTTTGCATGTTTGGGAGTAATTTTCCGTTTACTTTCCGCAAATACAAAGCCAATAGCATCCGCTCCGTATTCACAAGCGATTTTCGCCGCTTTTATATCGGTAATCCCGCAAATCTTTACTTTCATTTCGTCACCTGCAGTGATTGAAAAAAGTCTCCGACAGACGAGGCTGTCATGAACGCTTCTCCGACAAGAATTCCTTTTGCTCCGGCTTGCTTCACACGTGTAATATCTTCTTTCGTATGAATACCGCTCTCACTAATCCAAAGTACGTTTTGTTTATTTAACCGTTTCCCAAGTTGTTCCGTTATACATAAATCGACTTCGAATGTTTTTAAATTCCGATTGTTTACGCCGATGACATCTGGATTTAGCTCTAACGCTATTTCTAATTCCTCTTCATTATGAATCTCTACAATTGCTTCTAAGCCGAGCTCTTTTACATACGCATATAGCGCAAATAATTCTTCTTTTGGTAATGCAGCAACAATCAATAAAATGAGATCGGCTCCTGCTTCATACGCCCGGTCAATTTGGATCCGATCAATGATAAAATCTTTACATAAAAGCGGTACATTCACATGATTTCTTGCCGTTTCTAACTCGTGAAATGAGCCCTTAAAAAAGTGAATATCTGTTAAAACAGAGATTGCTCCGGCACCATTTGTTTCATAAAGCTCCGCTTGTTTCGCAACGTCAACGTGTAAGTTCATATCTCCTTTAGACGGTGAAGCACGTTTTATTTCTGCAATGACTGTAAATTGTCCTAGTGCTTCTACAAGAGAATAGGATGTACGGTTTTTCTTTTCTGGGATATACGTTTCATACAACACTGCTACTTCTTTCTTTTTTTGCTCGATAATTTTCGTTAAAATTGTGTCCATTTACTTCACCCTTTCTAGTTTTTTGTTACTTTCAGCAATTAAGAGCTGTAATTTCTCCAGCGCCCTTCCTGAATCAATACTATGAGCTGCTAAGCGAATGCTATCTTCAATTGTCCTTGCCTTTCCGTTTGCAAAGAGGGCAAGCCCGGCATTTAATAACACTGTCTCACGGTATACACTATCTTCTCCCTGCAGCACATGTAATGTAATATTGGCATTTCCCTTTGCATCTCCGCCTCGAATCGCTTCGTTTGTCACACGTGAAAATCCATACTCTTCCGGGGAAATTCCCACTTCCATAATGCTGTTATCTTTTAAAATTGCTATGTGATTCTCCCCTTGCAAAGATGCTTCGTCTAAAGATCCACTGCCGTTTACAACAATCGCTCTTTTTCTGCCAAGCTTTTGCAAGACTTCTGCTACCGGACGTAACATCTCCCGTTTGTAAATCCCGACGAACTGTGTTTCTAAATGAATGGGATTGGTAAGCGGTCCGATTAGGTTAAAGATTGTTGGAACGTTTAATTCTTTTCTTACTTTCATAATGCGGCGCAGTGCTGGATGCATTGCCGGTGCAAATAAAAAAGCGATACCGACGTTCTCTAACAAATAATCAATGTGCTTTGGCAAACATGCAATGTTTACACCAAGTTCTTCTAATAAATCCGCACTTCCTGTTTTACTAGAAACGGCGCGGTTTCCGTATTTCGCAACCTTTACACCTGCACCAGCAAGTACGAAAGCTGATGTTGTACTCACATTAAACGTCCCAGCCCCGTCCCCTCCTGTTCCGCAATTGTCCATCGCATTTGCAATATGATTGGAAAACGGCAATGCTTTTTCACGAAGGGCGCGAACAAGGCCGTATATTTCATCTGCTGTTTCCCCCTTTGCCTTTAACAATGCTAAAAAGGCTGCAATTTCACTTTCTAAAATATTTTCGCTTAATAAGCTAATACCCGCTTCATACATTTCCTGTTCCGTTAAATCTTGCCCTTCTACTAATTTTCGAAGATAGCCATTCATACTCTCTCCTCCTCTTTCACATGAGTTAAAGTGAAACTTTAATCAGTGGGGGGTTTTCTTCATCCCCCACTGATTATCAGCCCTCACCAATCCCGCATTAATTTATCACCTTCTTCTTCCTGAATAACAAGAAAGGTTTTCCCTTGTTGTTTTCCCATCATAAATTGTTCTTTCGTCATCATCACTGTCACCTCTCTATGCAAAATAAAAAAGTCCCCTGCATATGGAAATATGCAGAGGACGATAAATTTACCGCGGTACCACCTCTTGTTGGATGCAAAGCATCCCTCTTTTTCAGGTACAATCTTATACCCTATCCTTGTAACGGCGGAACCCGGGCCTGCCTACTTACAGTTCAGCATACCTCTCGTAAGCCCATTCTGCATATGGCACCGCACCGGGCTCTCACCTATCCCCGGCTCTCTGAAACGTCTCCAATATACATACTCTTCTTACTCATCGATTTATCCTATTCATTTTTTTGTATACAAAAAGGGAGTACTCATCCTATAAAAAGGACGGGTACTCCCGTGGTGCCACCTTAATTCGTTACAAAAGTAACGCACTTTTCCGTATCGAAATACAATACGTGTCTCTTGTAACGATGAGATCTTTTCGCCAAAGCCTACTTCTGTCGTTTCGGTTTGGAAGCTCCGAAGCCCATTCCATATTACTTTCATACTGATTCGCACCAACCATCAGCTCTCTGACATGTCCATAATATGTACTCTTCTTCATCAACGCTTGCGTTTTTAAATTTGAAATCATTATATGCTTTTCTTTTTTTGGAAGTCAATACCTTCAAGAAATAATTTTTTTATGTCCATCTTAAATATTATATTGACAAAACAACTCATTTTTATGTAAAAATAATAAATACTCTATAAAAATAGCTATGCATCAACAAAAAACTTTATTTTGGTAAAATATTTTATCTTCTAAATACGCTTATATTTCTGAAAATTCATATTTAGAGGATAGATTTTTACATATAATCATGTTAGATTATAATATGTAACGCAGCAAAAGATACTACTTAGGAAAGGGGACTAACATGAACACACAGATTTTGATTTCTATTTCGATCTATATGATCGGGATGTTAGTAATTGGCTACATCGCCTACAAACGAACATCTAATTTAACTGACTATATGCTTGGCGGGCGTACATTAGGCCCCGCAGTAACAGCACTTAGTGCAGGCGCTGCTGATATGAGCGGCTGGCTATTAATGGGATTACCCGGTGCTATGTTTGCAACAGGTCTAAGCAGCAGTTGGATTGCGATCGGTTTAACACTCGGCGCATATGCAAACTGGCTATACGTCGCTCCTCGCTTACGTACCTACTCTGAACTTGCAAACAATTCAATTACAATCCCAGAATTTTTGGAACATCGCTTCCACGATAATTCTCATATGCTACGTCTTGTTTCCGGACTTGTTATTTTAATCTTTTTTACATTTTATGTAGCTTCTGGATTAGTTTCAGGCGCTGTTTTATTCCGTAATACATTTGGAATGGACTATCACACAGGACTTTTCATCGTTGCAGCTGTTGTTGTAGCATATACGTTATTTGGCGGTTTCTTAGCTGTAAGTTGGACAGACTTCGTACAAGGAATTATTATGGTCATCGCACTCGTTTTAGTTCCAGTTGTAACAATTATGCATGTAAATGGTCTTGGATCAGCATTTCATACGATTCAATCTGTCGATCCAACGTTATTAAATATTTTTAAAGGCACTTCTGTCCTCGGCGTTATTTCTTTATTTGCTTGGGGTCTTGGTTATGTTGGACAACCTCATATTATCGTGCGCTTTATGGCAATTTCATCTGTAAAAGAATTAAAAAGCGCTCGCCGCATCGGAATGAGCTGGATGATTTTCTCTATTGTCGGCGCAATGTTTACTGGACTAATTGGAATTGCTTATTATGCTGACAGGGATATGAAATTAGCAGATCCAGAAACGATTTTCCTTGAGCTTGGAAATATTTTATTCCATCCTCTCATTACTGGATTTTTATTAGCTGCCATTTTAGCGGCAATTATGAGTACAATTTCTTCTCAGCTTCTTGTTACTTCAAGTGCTGTAACAGAAGATTTATACCGGACATTTTTCCGCCGCTCTGCAAAGGACCGCGAACTTGTTTTTGTAGGACGTATGGCCGTTCTGATCATTGCTCTAATCTCAACCGGACTTGCTTTTAAACAAAATGACACAATTCTAGCACTTGTCGGCTACGCTTGGGCAGGATTCGGTTCTTCATTCGGACCAGTTGTTTTATTAAGCCTATACTGGAAACGAATGACGAAATGGGGCGCCCTTGCTGGTATGATCGCCGGTGCAACAACTGTTATTACGTGGACACAATTTAAGTTTTTAAAAGATATGCTATATGAAATGATTCCTGGTTTTGCTGTGAGCTTACTCGTTATTATTATTGTAAGTCTATTAACAAAGCCATCAGAAAAGGTTCAAAAAGAATTTGACGAGTTCGAAAAAATAGCTTCTTAATAAAAAAACAATCCCTGCTTCTGTACAATAGAAGCGGGGATTGTTTTTTTATTAATCCATTTTGATTTTTCAACATGCAAATCACTGCTATACAGAACAAACAGTGACCGCTTCTCTGCACGGCCAGATGCTCTCGCCCACCTGAAAAGAAAGGAGTTTTTTAGGTCAGTTTTTCAATTTGTATTTATATATTATTGTACTGAATTTTCTGTAAATTAACAAATTCTTTATATTACCTTAAATTATTTCTAACATTCTTTGTATATAGTATAACTAAGAACATTATTAGAAGGAGGACACCTTATATGCAATTACCATTTCATCCCCAAAAACACCTTATCTCTTCTTCATGTGCTGCAATGCAAACCGATCTGCCTCATATTACCATTATTCCTTCTATTGTGCCGGTCATCGGTGTACAACTGCAAAAAGCTAAGTTAAAACTAAAAACTGGGCAACAAGCAGAACTTACTGCTGCTGTCCTTCCTTCACAGGCAAGTAACCAAGATATCATTTGGACGTGCATGAACCCCCATATTGTAGAGATTCATCCCGAAAAACAGAAAGCAACTGTAATAGGAAAACAAGCCGGACAAGCTACTATTGTTGTCACAACCGCAGAAGGAAAATTCCGCGATCTATGTACTGTCCACGTTCAGCCCTATATCATCAAACCTAAATAAAGTGAAACTAGCCACCAGTGCTTTACCGGTGGCTAGTTGAATGAATACTTTAATTGTCCGAAACAACTATGTCTCTTGCGTATATACCATGCCTTCTACCGATTCTTTAAATGGGCGCTTTTGTTGCTGTAATAAAAAGATACACACACCACATAATACAAGAATGCTTCCGACTACTTGCATAGAATTTAATTTTTCACCGAGTAAAAAGAAAGCAAGGATCATCGCACCGACAGGCTCACCTAAAATACTCATAGAGATGGTTGTTGCATTTACATAATTCAATAACCAATTATTAATCATTTGAGATACAGTCGGTACGGTTGCAAGTAAGAAAAATACAGTCCAGTCCCATGACGAATACCCTGTAAATGGAATTTGTAATATCATGTTATATATACTTAAAAATAGAGCTGCAAATGTAAAGACAGTAAAACTATAAATCCAATGCGATACTTTTTTCACTGTCGTTTGTCCAATAAATAAATATCCAACCACTGCAATTACACTCAAAAATGATAATATATCCCCTAAAACTGCTTCCCTGCTCAGTCCTAAATCTCCCCATCCAATACACCCTACACCAATAATCGCAATTCCCATTGTTGCAAGTGACATGAGTGTTGTTCTTTCTTTAAATAGGAAAAATCCGCCAATGAGGGATACGAGTGGCTGCAATGCTAAAATAATCGTAGAGCTTGCAACTGTTGTAAATTTTAACGATGCAAACCAAAGAAGAAAATGCAGTGCTAAAAAGAATCCAGATCCAATTAAAAATCCCCAGTCTTTCTTCTCAATTCTCGTAAATTCTGCTCTTTTCTTCCAGACAATCGGAAGCATAATAATCACAATAATCCATAAACGATACATACTTAAAATAGAAGATGGTGCCGTAGACATTTTTACAAAAATAGCCGCAAATGAAATCGTAATAATCGAAATCGCTAACGGCAGTGCTATAGATTGTTGCTGCTTCATATACTGTCTCCTTATTTCTATATATCTATCTTGATTTTTCAACATATAAGTGGCGGCTATACATAACAAAACATGACCCGCTACTCGCTTCCTCCATTTGTTTTAAACCTCGCGCGTGGCAGAATTAAGCCCTGACCGCTCCTACGCATGGACAGTCCCTCTCGCCCATCTAAAAAAAGAAGGTTTTATGTCAGATCTTTAATTCAAATTCATCTACAAGAAAAATTCTCATTTCATTATAGCCGTTTCTTTCCATACTGAATACTAATTTTTTAGATTCTTCTCATTCTTATGCTAAAATAAAGTTGTAGTAACTTTTTACTTAGGGGAGATTACACGATGACACAAACAATCGGAAAAATTGAAGAACTTACTTTTTACAGCAAATCATTGCAAGAGGATCTAACGCTTCTCGTTTATTTACCAGCAAATTTCACACCGCTTCATAAGCACACCATTGTGATTGCACAAGATGGCAGAGATTATTTTCAACTTGGAAAAGCACATCGCGTTATAGAGTCACTTCGCGAAACAGAGGAAATTGATCGAACGATTATTGTTGGTATTCCATATAAAGACGTACACGATCGAAAAGAAAAATATCATCCAAACGGCTCACAAAATGACATGTACATTCGCTTTTTAGCTCATGAACTCGTGCCATATTTAGATGAGCAGTACCCAACATATCAAATGGGAAAAGGCCGCGTTTTAATCGGGGATTCTTTAGGCGGTACGGTTTCATTTATGACTGCACTTATGTATCCGCATACATTTGGAAAGGTAATTATGCAGTCACCATTTGTAAATGAATCTGTATTAGAGCGTACTAAAGTCTTTACAGAGCCGCACGTCTTAGATTTATATCACATCATCGGTACAGAAGAAACAGCTGTAAAAACAACAGATGGTAATATTTCTGATTTTGTAACGCCAAACCGTGATTTGCATTCTCTTCTTACTGAAAGAGGATTTATAACTTATTACGAAGAGTTTACTGGCAATCACACATGGAAATATTGGCAAAAAAACTTACCACATGCGTTTTCTCATATGCTAGTGCTGAAATAATATACAGTATCATTCAGAATTATCTGATATAATAAACAAAGAGTTCTTTTTTCATACAAACTACGTTCAGACAAGGGGAGGAATTTAGAGATGAAACTAGGTATTGTAATTTTTCCATCAAAAATGATTCAAGATAAAGCAAACGGTCTGCGTAAGCGTTATGATCCACATTATGCATTAGTTCCACCACACGTTACATTAAAAGCACCTTTCGAAGTAGCTGATGAAAAATTAGAAACGATTGTACAAGAGCTTCATACAATTGCAAATAAAACAAATACGTTTACATTACATGTTGGAAAAGTTAGCTCATTTGCACCTGTAAATAACGTTATTTATTTTAAAGTAGAAAAAACACCTGAATTAACATTTCTAAACGAAGAAATGCATAACGGTATATTCACACAAGATCGCGAATATGCTTTTGTGCCGCACCTTACAATTGGACAACAATTATCAGATGCAGAGCATGCAGATGTTTTAGGTCGCTTAAAGATGAAAGATTTCTATTATGAGCAACCAATCGATCGGTTCCATTTACTATACCAATTAGAAAACGGAACATGGACAGTATACGAAACATTCCATTTAGGAAAGGGGCAACAATAATTTGCAAATTATAGTCGTACAAAATGAAAAACAACTAGAAGATGCTTTTTCCGTTCGTAAACAAGTTTTTGTAGATGAGCAAAAGGTTACATCCGAAGAAGAATACGACGAATATGATCAAGCTGCAAAACATGTTGTTTTATACGATCAAGATGTTCCAGTTGGAGCTGGACGCTTTCGCATCGTCGATGGTATCGGGAAAATGGAACGCATTTGTGTCTTATCATCTCACCGCCAAAAAGGGGCTGGCAAGATAATCATGGACGCATTAGAGGTTCTTGCGAAAGAAGAATCTCTTCCAAAACTGAAACTTCATGCACAAACACATGCTGAGCCGTTTTATCATAAGCTTGGATACAAAACAACTTCTGATGTATTTATGGATGCTGATATTCCGCATGTTGTCATGATAAAAGATCTATAAAAAGAAGCGCCTTGTTTGGCGCTTCTTTTTTATCAAATAGGCGTGGACACTCAGGACGTGGCCAACGCCGTGCGCTGGGCACGTTATCGAGACGTACCGATAAGTGGTTTATTTTAATCCTTTCAACACATAAATCACGGCTTCTTCAAAAAAAATTCAAACTGCACTCGTTCCCTCTCTTTGGTTGAACATCGCACGGGGCTAACACAGGAACTGACCGCTACTACACATGGCCAGTTCCTCTCGCCAATCCAAAAAAGAGAGGTTTTTAATTTCTACACCCCAAACGAAATCACATTACTCCCCTACTTTTTACATTGCCAATTCCCCTATCTTCCGCTAAAGTTATAAGTTGATGCTACTTATTGAAGGTGAAATTATGACTAAGGAAAATTTTTCGCAAAAATCATTAACACATTCGAATATACCTCGCGCAACTTATCATATTCCGAAAACATCTACGGACTTAGTTCAGCCAAATGATGCGGATGTTACTTATTTTCGCGCTCTTGAAAAACAAGGAATATATTTAAATGAAAAGCAATTAGAAGCTGTTCGTCAGACTGAAGGGCCCGTTCTTACATTAGCTGGTGCTGGCAGTGGAAAAACGTCTGTCTTAACAACGCGCGTTGGCTATTTAGTCAATGTAAAAGGTATTCACCCGCGCAACATATTGCTGCTTACCTTTACACAAAAAGCAGCAGAAGAAATTCGAAGCCGCGTAGCAACATTACCTGGCATGACACCTGCAGCGAGCCATTATCTTGTTGCTGGAACATTCCACTCTGTGTTCTTAAAGTTACTTCGCAGCCAAGGATACAACCAACAAATTTTAGCAAACGAAAAGCACAAACAAATTATTATAAAGAAAATTTTAAAAGAACTTCGTTTAAAAGATGACTATGATGCGGAAAGTATGCTAGCAATGATTTCACTTAAAAAAAATAAATTAAATAGGCCAAAAGATGTCCAAGCTAAAACACCTGTGGAACGTGAATTTCAAGAAGTGTATCAACGTTATGAAGACGTAAAACAAAGTCATGGCTATTTAGATTTTGATGATATTTTACTTGAAACGTTCTATTTGTTAGAAAATAATGCAGCTTTATTAACGCAGCTGCAATCTCGCTTTCAATACATTGAAGTGGATGAATTTCAAGATACATCATACGCTCAGTATGAAATTGTAAAATTATTAGCAGCACCGCAAAACAACTTATTTATCGCGGGGGATGACGATCAAGCGATCTACGGCTGGCGCGGAGCTAGTCATCAAATTATCCTTGCTTTTCCAAAAGAATTTGATGATACAACTATTATTACTTTAAATACAAATTATCGCTCGAACCCATTTATTGTTGGCCTTGGTAATGAAGTCATTAAGCTAAATCAAGAACGATTTAACAAAGAACTGTACTCCGTTCACGAAGAAGGCGTGCAGCCGTTTTATTCAAGACCGGCAACAACATTGGATGAAGCAAATCAAATACTGCAACTGATTCAAGATAAAGTAGCAAGCGGTGAAAGGCGCTATACAGACTTTTGCTTATTATACCGGACCCATTCTGTAAGCCGTTCCTTACTCGATCAGCTTACGGTTCATAAAATACCGTTCGTCAAATACGGGGTAAGCCAATCATTTTATGAACACTCACTTATTAAACCGGTATTAGATCAACTGCGATTGGCCTTTGAGCCATTTCGATTAGAATCACTTGCAAGTATTTTGCCAACGATGTATATCGGACGCGATGAATGTATATCATTTATTGAACGAGAACAATGGAAATACGGTGAAGGACGTTTCCCTTCCCTTTTACATTTTCTTTTACTGAATCCGAATTTAAAATCGTTCCAAGTAAAGAAAATCAATGATCGTATTGATTTTCTAAAATTCATTAAAAAACTTGAACCGAAAAATGCATTAAAAGAAATTATTAAAGGAAAAGGACAATATTTAGAATATCTGCAAAGCAATGACCGTTCTTCTTTCACAATGCAAAAAGAAATACAAGAAGAAATGCTTGAAGAGCTCATTGAATCTGCAAATCGCTTTTCCGACATTCCAGCGTATTTAGACTTTGTAAACACAGCGATACAAAGTCAAAAAGAAATGGAAGCCTTAAAAACAAGAGCCCAGCAAGATGCGGTCTCGCTTATGTCAATTCATAACGCCAAAGGCCTTGAATTTCCATGCGTTTTCTTACTCGGTGCAAGCGATGGAATATTACCGCATTCTTCGTCATTAAAAGATGCAAACGACCGCGTCACCGATACCTCCGAGGCATTAGAAGAAGAACGACGCTTAGCATACGTGGCAATTACACGAGCAAAAGAAGAATTATACATTTCTTCTCCGCAGTTTTTTAGAGGAAAAAAACTTGATGTTTCGAGATTTTTATTTTTGACAAGAGATGACCTACAAAAAACAAAATAACAACTGGCTTAAAGCTTTATGAAATAAAGTGAAACTTTAATCAGAGGGGCTTTCTTCACCCTCCACTTTACTGCCCACGAATAGCGGGATAAAACAAAAAATACCCTGTTTTTTCTTCCCCAAAGGATAAAACAGGGTATTTTTTATTTAAAAGCAGACTCATTATTTACATATTTCATTATCTATGAATATCTATTTTTCTTCCCACCACAGTTACAACCTTTTTTCTTTACATATCCTTGCTGTTCCAGTTGCTGCCATTCTTGCTGCTCTTGTTGTTGTTCTTCCTGCTGTCCTTGCTGTTGCTCTTCCTGCTGCCCTTGTTGCTGTTGCTGCATTTGATACCAATATTGAAGATTATGATATGGATTTGGTTGCTGATACTTCGCCATGGCAAACATCTCCTCTATTTTTTAACACTCTCTTTACTATATGAACAACCTTTCTGTTTCGTGCCTTCATTTCTCACTCATTCAGCCATCGAATTACAATCGTTTCAATAATCGCTGCAGCCCCAGCAACTGCTAACAATAAAATAATAGGCGTTGCTACTTTCGGAATCCATTCATAACATAAAAGTAATAGGGCACTCACCCATATTCCTGTACACCAATAGCAACTTAACAATTCCCCAATAAATTTACGTAAACCCGCTTCTTTTATTTTCATATAAGTTGAAACCGTGCCATCCTCTTCTGTAATCTGTATTTCTTCAATAAAAGGCGCACGTATAAAAGATGTAATCTTATCAAAGACCAAAAGGCGCGTTAACCGAAATACTGCAAACGAAAAAATAAAAAACATAAGCCAGCTCTCAAAAAACAAGTTCCCCATCCCCTTTTCTTTTCAGATAAATACAGGCTTATCCTTTGAAAAAAACAACTTGAGAGCAGTAACAGATTTACCTCGCATTCAATATTCTATTAGTGTAATCAAAACTTATGATAAGGAGTGAAAAGAATGGGTAACAATGATGATAAAAAGAGTATGCACATCAATTGCGTATGTGATGTTGTAAACTTCATCAATGAATTACAAGATTGTGCAACAAGCACATGCCCAACAGGTTGCGATGTTCCATTTCTAGGTGCACACCAAGGATCGAGACTCGCAAATACGCGCCCATTTATATTATTTACTAGTGAAGCAGATCCATTAAAAGTATTTATTCCTTCTACTAATACTACAGATTGTACTACGTTGGTTCTTCGCGTAGAAAGTGTAGACGATTGCTGTGCAGTATTACGTGGATTAGAAGTACAAAACGTACCACATGATCAAAATCCAATTTGTTACTTCTTAAATACCCCTACTGCTACACTACAAGCAACAAATTCTGTTATAACTGTTGACTTAAATTGTTTCTGTGCAATTCAATGCTTACGCGATGTACACGTTGCAGGCGTATAATGTGTAAAACCTAAAAACTATTGAGGTGGTAGGAATCCTACCACCTTTTCCACATTATAACCCCATTATGCGAATCGACATGACCTCTTCTATACCTAAACTAAAATTTCCAATTTGATTTGGTACCACCATTTGAAACACCCCGTTTTCATAAGAAGAAATAACTCCTACATAAGAAGCTTTTTCTGTTTTCACTATACATTTCACACCTGGTATATAATGCGGTCGATTTAACAAGAAATATATTTTCTCTTCATTATTCATATCTCCAAATGCTTTATTCTGCCATGTGTTGCTTGCAGATTCTGCATATTGCTCGTCGTTTTGCTCTTGTTCATCACTTTGCTCTTGTTCATCACTTTGCTCTTGTTCATCACTTTGATTTGGCTCATTTCCTTCTTCTATGTCCGTTTTCTCGTTATATTGCTCACCCCTGTTTATCTCTTCTAGAATAGGTTCATCATTTTCATTATGATCTATTTCATTCGCCTTTGTTTTCGTAATTTTCTCTGTCTGTTTCACAATTACACTCCGCTGCACATGCTGAAGCTTATATAAATCCAAATGTTGAATATATAATAACGGTTTATTTTTCGCTTTCTTTATTTGTTTACCAGCCATCTCTAATCCTCCTTTTTACTGAAACGTGCATTATTACAGTTATATTCATATGAGACAGAGAAGTTTCATAAAAAATCACTCCTTTATCTATGTATATAAGGTATTTTCTTTATTTCCTTACAATTAGGAATTGGTCTGTAACCATTTTTCAATTCTCTTCATTAAATAGAATTAGAATGTACAAGGTATTAAAACTACATTTCAACCCTTGTATATAACAGGAAAAAGATTCTTTTTCTCAATTTGGAAATATCCTATTTAGATAGATAACCCAGTACCATTCCTTTTTATTATTCATAAAATATATTGAAACAACTATTTTTTAAAAGATAAGGAGGATTTAACTTGGGTAATTCTAATAACAAGAGGTGCATACCGATTCAGTGTGCATTCCCTGTACCATGCCCATGCCCAACTGGACCAACTGGGCCGACTGGACCAACTGGGCCGACTGGACCAACTGGGCCGACTGGACCAACTGGACCGACTGGACCAACTGGACCGACTGGACCAACTGGGCCGACTGGACCGACTGGACCAACTGGACCGACTGGACCAACTGGACCGACTGGACCAACTGGGCCGACTGGACCAACTGGACCGACTGGACCAACTGGGCCGACTGGACCGACTGGACCAACTGGACCGACTGGACCAACTGGACCGACTGGACCAACTGGGCCGACTGGACCAACTGGACCAACTGGACCGACTGGACCAACTGGGCCGGCCGTTGATACTGAGTGTGATTGCTGCGTAGAGCCGATGAGACAATTTTTAGAAGATCTTATTGCTGCTGGTGCTGTAAATAATATTACAGTCGCAACTACACAACAAAGCGTTGCGGGGGCAATAAACAATGCAACACTTAGCGCGGTAATGGGTAACGTTTTAGTTATTAATGGTGGAGATGCAGCGATACCTATTTGTAAAATTGCTGGATTAGGCTCTAATTCTTCACCAAATCCGCTACTAGCAGTACCACTTCCTCAGCCAATAGTTGAAGCTGACACAGGATTCTGCGCTTGCTGTGAACAACCGACAAGAGCTATGCTGGAATCGTTTTTAGGAGTAGCAGGTACTACTGCAGACTTCCAAACAGAAGGTTCTAGTAACTTTCAAAATTTACAAAACTTTAATGTCGTTATTCCAACTGCAGCCAATATAGTTGAAGGTTTAATCAGAATAACAAATGACGGTGATGTCAGAGTTCTATCGACTTGTCATATTTCGGCTATAACCGATATCACGCCGCCTGGCGAAACACCAGGAAACTAACATTATTAATACCATAATAAAAACATACTAAGATTAGTAGCACAGACCACGGCCATGATTTGTGCTACTATTTTTTATAGTAGCAGTGAAGAATAGATCGTTACAGCTTCAGAACCTAGAGCTCGTACAAAAAACTGACCTATTTCACTCCCCTTATAAGAATCAATTTTAGTATGTTGGATCCTTGAGATCGTGTATAAGAAAAGGGAATCGATAAGGTGATGTGAAGACTTCTATAAAAACTAAGAGGTATGCTTATGCAAAGTGTAATTGCTTTCGATGTTAGTATGAGGAAAAGTTATATGATTATTTATAACTCAGCACAATCTTGTATTTTTGAGGGGGAAATCCTACATAATCAAACACACTTCTAAAAATTACATGAGCAGATTGTTACTTTGATACGAAGTGATGCTCAAGCTCCAGCCATCGTATTTGAAGTGCCAGAGGTATATTCCAGGCAATTAGAGAGATTTATAAATAATTATGATTTTTCATACTGTCTATTACATCCACCCACGACGCTTTGGGAACAATCATTTTGTGGAATACTATGATAAATTAAAAATGCAACCTTATAACAAATGTCATAAAGTTGCATCCATTGCATGTGTGAATAAGTTATTGAAAGTGGCTTTTCCTCTTATTACACACAACATAACTTACGATTCTGAAACCACTTCAACACCTTCATAATTGTGTGAAACTAGTATATCGTAAATAGATTTTGCGAAAAAAAGAAAATCGTTAGGATTATTTTTCATGCGGGAATTTGAATCATTTCTTATAAAACCACTTAACTAATCGCAAGAAAGAGAAGCTGTCCCAAAAGGTCGTTGAATAACGCCCTTTTGGAACAACCTCTTTTTTATTTTTGGAAAAATCTTTTAACCTAGTACCTTTTTTTTCATTATTCATAAGCTATATTAAAGCAACTATTAAAAAAATAAGGAGGATTTTAATTTGGGTAATTCTAATCAAAATAAATGCATACCAATCCAGTGTGCATTTCCTATACCAGAAGTTGGACCGACTGGGCCAACTGGACCAACTGGACCAACTGGACTGACTGGACCGACTGGACCGACTGGACCGACTGGACCAACTGGACCAACTGGACCGACTGGACCGACTGGACCGACTGGACCGACTGGACCAACTGGACCAACTGGACCGACTGGACCAACTGGACCGACTGGACCGACTGGACCAACTGGACCAACTGGACCAACTGGACCGACTGGACCGACTGGACCAACTGGACCAACTGGACCAACTGGACCGACTGGACCGACTGGGGAAGGGCCTGGTTCTATAATTCCATTCGCATCAGGTGGGCCTGCTGTATTGACTACTCTTGCTAATGGGTTACTTGGCACTGGAAGTCTCATTGGATTTGGATCTTTTGTTCCTGGTGTAAGTATTTTAGGAGCCGACCCAAATACTACTCTAACACTGTCAATGGCTGGAATAGCCAATGACGCATTTGTTGTTCCACGTAATGGAACAATCACATCAGTTTATGCACACCTTTCTGCTATAACAATTGTCAACCTTGGTACTAGTGCAACAGTTCGCGCACAAGTATATAGAAATACGAATCCTAACGACAATGACTTCAATGCAATTCCTTCTACTCTTGTCACTTTAAATCCAAACATTACAGGACCAATTGGAACTTTCCAAAATCTCTTTAATTCTCTTACTGGATTGACTGCATCTGTAAACGCTGGCGATCGTTTATTAATGGTGTTTACTGTGACAGCATCTGGTGTAACAGCTATTGTTAATGTGACAGGTTATGCAAGTGCTGGCATTACAATTGACTATTAGGGCTACAATACCTCAACAAAAACAGGCTGTGGAAAATTGTTCTCCACAGCCTGTTTTGTTTTTGAGCTTTTTCTACTTTTCAATACTAATTAAAAACATTAGGATGTAACATTTCTTATGAAAATGAGAGCTCATTTCACAATATTAAGAAAGCGTAAAATAAATTATATATACATTTTAATTTTCCAACACATAATTCGATGCCATGCAAAAGACAATACGGTCTGTACTCACTTTCTCCCTTTGTGTTAAATCTGACATGTAGTTGAAAAGGCCATGACCATTTCTATGCATGGCCAGATACTCTCATATCCCTCAAAAAATGAGGTTTATGTCGTTTTTTAACTTATATATAAATCCAAACCTTTTATACTTTCTTGAAAAAGGAAATCGTTTCTCCTAATCCTTGAAACAATGAAAATTTTGGTTGCCACATTAAGTTTTTCCTTGCATGATCATTTAATAAATAACTATGAACAATATCTCCTGGTCTTTCTTCTTTATATATTCTCTTATCTTCTATTTTCATTACAGATTACATCCAGTAATTCATTGACTGAAATTTGTTGATTCGAACTAATATTACAGATTTGATTGTCTGCATTCGTGAGAGCTAAAAAATTAGCATGTGCCACATTGTTTTCCAACAATGTGGAGACAATGTGTGAACCAATAAAGCCTGCTCCGCCTGTAACTAAAGCCTTCAAATGGTCATCCTCCTTTTAATATTTCATGAATCATCTCTTTAAGTTGTTGAGCCCGTTGAGTAGTTGAATGCTTTTCTTGTACAAGTTCAAATCCATTCTTACTAATTTCTTCTCGTTCTTCGTCATGTGTTAAATAATAATTTGCCTTTTCCATAAAATTAGTTTCATTTATTTCCACAAAATGCACCCCTGGCTTTAAACCTAAATCTAAAATTTCGTCTGAGCTTGGAGCAAGTAATAACGTGTTACATGCAAGTACTTCAAAATATTTTAAGATTGTATATCCATATATCGAATTACAAGTAAAAAATAATTTTGCTCTATTTATTTCTTTGGCATAACTTTCGCGAACAAATACATTTTGAAATTCTCCATCATCAATATTCCTATAGCCCGGATGTCCATGATAGACAAAATTAGCTTCATTTTTATAAGTTTCAAGGATTTTACATCTTAGAGGATAATAATAAGGAATAACTGCTCCCATTAATAGCATATCAATGTCTTTTGTTTGGCCATAGTCCTTAAAAATTTCAGTATTGATATGATGAGGAAACCATCTGATTTTATCAGAAAAGTCAGGATAAAATTTATGAAAAGCATCTCTATAACATGTAAATATATGCTCAACGTTTTCATGTATTATTGCAGCGTATGTTTTAGCAGGATTGTGATGTAAGTCTTCTATATATATTCCATATGGAATTTTTAAATTACGAAGTCCTGTAATTTTTGGAGCATTCGCCTCTGTATCAAATAAGTAGATTAATATAAAATCAGGATTAAAACGAATAGTATTAAGGATATTAGAAATGTCGCCATCTTCATTCCACACAAATAAGTTTGTGGTTTTTGACAGTTCTTCTTGAAGATAAAAAGGTGCCGTGTGAATCCACTTACTGTAGTTTCTAATAATTAATAATAAGTTTATTTTTTCCACTTATTATCTCCACCTCATATCTATTTTTCATATACATTGCACTTTCTCCCCTTAAAATTTATGCATGATACTTCTATTCCCAATGTAGACGATTTGTAATCCAATAAAATACAA
Organism: Bacillus sp. 123MFChir2; assembly: GCF_000383235.1. GTDB lineage: Bacteria > Bacillota > Bacilli > Bacillales > Bacillaceae_G > Bacillus_A. Next base: position 11,834 of record NZ_KB910969.1, on the reverse strand, counting down.
GAGGATGCTTTTCTGAAATACTCGTAAGCAATTGTAATGCACTACTTTTTTGATTATTGAACCACATTATTTCAAAGCGCCAGTTCACATATTTATACACTCGTATAGTTAACCACTCAGCTAATTGACTTTTATCTAACCCTAGCTCTAATGCATAAACATATAATTCTTCAAGATCTTCAATCGTTCCGTAATCACCCTTAGTTGGCATGTTAAAACTTAAACTATTTTTATGAAAACGATACACACCGACATGATCTGTAATAAACCCAATGTCACCAATTAGCATTAATTTTAAATACAAAAATAGATCTTGGCATTCTGATTTTTCCATGAAGCAGCGCATGCGAATAGCGTCTTCTCTTCTAAATACCGATGTTAATATACTTGTTATATGAGGATAACTACCAGTTTCATAGTTTAAAAAGTAATCAATACCTTTTGTAATCGTAGGTATATCTTGTGTAATTGGTCTTAAGTCTCCTGAATCAACATCCAAAAAATATAAATTCGCAAAAACAAGCGAAACATTTGGATTTTCTTCAAGTAAAGCTACAGCCCTACTAATATAATTATTCTGTGTAAGGTAATCATCATGATTAATACATAATATATATTTACCATCTGCATGCTCATGCAGTAATTTTCGACCATTCACCCTCGAACCTAAATTTACTTCATTTCGAATATATTTAACTTTCGGATTCCCCTCATACCGTTTCATCATTTCTTGTGTACCATCAGTTGAACAGTCATCAGCCACAATAATTTCTAAATTGGGATAATCTTGACGTAAAACACTATCGACAGTTTCTTTTAAATACTCTTTCATATTGTAGGCTGCAATAATAACATTTACTTTTGGCGGAAAAATGTCATGGTTTATTTCCTTATCTGTTTGTTTGTTACTGTCTAAATTGCTCATAATCACGATCCCTTCCTAAAGAATTTTTTCTTACTTGCTCCTAATTCTTCTCCTATTCCAATTCAACTAGTTCTGGGATTGTTTTAATCATCATACAAATTTTTTCCACATCTCCAACTTGTAATTCACCGTATAGTGGCAATACTAAAACTTTATTTGCTATCTCTTTTGCAACTGGTATTTTCCCTGAGTCATATTGATCTTTATAACAGCTAAAATTACTTGTTAATGGCGAAAAATATTTCCTTGTAAATACGTTATACGACATTAAATGTTCATATAATTAGTTACGATCTAATCCATAGATCGCTCCATCGATCTCTATGGAAAAATACGAATAATTATATTGGACGTTTTTCATTTCTTCTATAAAGCGAATAGCTGGAATGTTTTTTAATTGATTACGATAAATATTCGTTATTTCTTTTCTTCTATTCATTTCTTCCCTTATATGTCGGATATTCAAAATACCCATCGCTGCTTGAAATTCATTCATTTTCGCATTTAAACCGACTAAGCTAACCTCTCCCGAACTTTTATATCCAAAATTTTCATACTGATTTAATACCCCAGATAATGTTTCATCATAATAAGTAAGCATTCCACCTTCAATAGAATGAAAAATTTTTGTGGCATGCATACTAAACATAGATATATCGCCAAATAAGCTAATTCCTTTTCCATCTATTTTCACACCAAAAGCACGGGCTGCATCATATATAATTTTTAATTTATATTTTTTTGCTAATCTTTCAATTTCATAAATATCGCAAGGGGTGCCAAAAACATGTACGGGTATAATTGCCGAAGTATGTTCAGTAATTAACGATTCAATTTTTGAAACGTCTAAATTATAATCATGTTTATTTACAGCACAAAATACTGGAGTTAATCCATTCATGGAAATAGCGTGGGTTGTCGAGGCAAATGTAAAAGGTGTTGTAATCATCTCTCCTGTTAATTGCAAAGATTTAATTGCGATATCAAGTGCCATATGCCCATTTACAAATAGTGTATTCTTTTCAACACCTAAATATTTCCTTCATTCCATTTCGAATTGTTGATGCAGCGGTCCATTGTTTGTTAAATATCGATTATCCCAAATTTGTTCTATTAAACGAGAAAATTCTTGAAAAGGAGGAAGAAAAGGGGAAGTAACATAAATGGGTTTAGAGAACTTTTTAATTTCGATAACATTCAGCCTCCTTTCATAATTTGAACGCTCATTCATAATAGCTCTATGCCACCACTATTATCAATTCTCCCTTTTATACATATGTAATTTCGCTCTAATTCTACATTAAGTAAAATATTTAGGTTTTTGGAATAATTTAATGTACGATCATTATGACGTCCTCTTATCACACAACCACTAACTCCTAAATACCGTTTTCACTAAAAGTAATGTTGTTACAATTTATGTGAACTATATATGTTTTGCCACAACAAGGTCATGACTCATATATAGTCACTTACCATGTTCCTTAACAATTATTTTTCCATTTAATTTTAAAAATTTTCTCACAGTAAGAACAAACAATTATGACGAAAGCTTTAAAAAGTAAAAATCACCAATCTACTAAATAAAATTGATGATTCCCAGCGAATAGTCTGACTTTTTCTATGAACTTACAGATATTTATCTCCCTTCTCTCTAGATTTTATTTTTGTTGCTGGTACGCCAACCGCAAGTACATAAGAGCCGATATCTTTTACAACTGTCGCACCGGCACCAATTACAGTATGCTCTCCTATTGTAATGGAATGAATTACATTTGCTCCTAAAGAAACAACAGAATAATCCCCAATCTTAACGTTCCCTCCCAAAGTAACACCTGGTGCGATAGTCGCATAATTATCAATTACACAGTCATGATCTATACTAGAATTTGTATTAACAATGCAGTGTTCTCCTATCCGCACATTACTATTAATTACAGCTCCGCCCGCTACTACCGTTCCTTCTCTAATGATTACATCTGCACTAATAATAGCGAATGGATGAATAGCACAAATAAACAAAAAATCTGGAATAATAGCCTTTACTTTCTCCACTATCTTTCTTCTTATCCAATTATCGCCTACAGCTACAATTCCCCCATGGATATGATCTTTAATAGGGAATAGACTGGATTCATCACCTATTACTTCACAACCGTAAACCATTTCATTTTGTGAACGAAAGCCGTCAACTATTCCATAAATCTCATAATCTCCAGCTCGTCGAATAACATCAATAACAACCTTAGCATGACCTCCTGAACCAAAAACAACAATTTTCTTCACGTTCTTCACTTCCTCATATGTCACTAAAGATAATTAACATATTTCACAGTTGAATTGACATTTATATATATAGATCCAACTTGACTTTCCAACACACAATTCACCGCCATGCTGAACAAAAAATAACCTGCTACATTCCTTTTTTGATACATTCATTGCCAATGTAAACGATTCGTAATCCAATTAAATGCAAGAGGATAACTTTCTGAAATACTCGTCAACAATTGTAATGCATTACTTTTTTAATTATTAAACCACATTATTTCAAATCGCCAATTAACATTAATTTGAAATACAAAAATAAGTCCTGGCATTCTGATTTTTCTAAGAAAACACCCCATTCGAATAGCATCTTCTCTCCTATAAACAGATGTCAAAACACTTGTAATGTGCGGATATCTATCAGATTGATAGTTTAAAAAATAATCAATTCCATTTGTGATTTTGGGTATATCTTGAGTGATAGGACTTAACTCCCCTAAACTAACATTTAAAAAATATAAATTCGCAAAAACAAGTGAAACATTTGGATTTTCTTCAAATAAAGATACAGCCTTGCTAATGTAATTATCTTGCGTAAGGTAATCATCATGATTAATACCTAATATATACTTACTATCCGCATGTTCATGCAGTAATTTTTGACCATTCATCCTGGAACCTAAGTTTACTTCATTTCGAATATACTTAACTTTCGGATTCTGGTCATACTGTTTCATCATTTCTTGTGTGCCATCAGTTGAACAGTCGTCAGCAACAATGATTTCTAAATTGGGATAATCTTGACGTAAAACACTATCGACAGTTTCTTTTAAATAATCTTTCATATTGTAAGCTGGAATAATAACATTCACTTTTGGTGGCAAAGATTCATTGCTCATTACCTTCTCTGTTTGTTTAATCGCATGTAAATCGCTCACAATCACCATCCCCTCCTAAAGAGGTTTTCATATTTAAGCTTTTCTCTAGATACTCAAATTACACTTTTTCAGGAATCATTTTAATCATCATACAAATTCTCTCTACTTCTTCAACTTGCAATTCTCCGTATAATGGTAACACCAAAATTGTATTAGCTATCCCTTTCGCAATTGGTGTTTTCCACGAATCAAATTGATCTTTATAACATATAAAATCGCTCGTTAATGGAGAAAAATATTTCCTTGTAAATACGTTATACGACATTAAACGTTCATATAATTGATTACGATCTAATCCATAGCTCGCTTCATCAATCTCTATAAAAAAATACGAATAATTATATTGAACGTTCTCCATTTCCTCTATAAAGCGAATACCTGGAATACTTTTTAATTTATCACGATAAATATTTGTTATTTTTTTTCTTTTGTTCATTTCTTCTCTTATATACTGGAGATTCACAATACCCATCGCCGCTTGAAATTCATTCATTTTAGCATTTAGGCCAATTAAACTAACGTCCTCCGAGCTTTGAATTCCAAAATTTTTATACTGATTTAATATTTCATATAATTTCTCATCATGATAAGTAAGTATTCCCCCTTCAATAGAATGGAACACTTTTGTTGCATGCATACTAAACATAGATATATCGCCGAATATGCCAATTCCTTTGCCATCTACTTTTACACCAAAAGCATGGGCTGAATCATATATAACTTTTAAATTATACTTTTTTGCTATTCTTTCAATTTCATAAACATCACAAGGGGTTCCAAAAACATGTACGGGTATAATTGCTGATGTATGTTCAGTGACTAACGATTCAATTTTCGAAGCGTCTAAATTATAATCATGTTTATTTACATCACAAAATACCGGGGTTAATCCATTCATAGAAATGGCGTGAGTCGTTGAGGCAAATGTAAAAGGTGTTGTAATCACCTCTCCTGTTAACTGTAAAGATTTAATTGCAATATCAAGTGCCATATGCCCATTCACAAATAGTGTATTCTTTTCAGCACCTAAATATTTCCTTAATTCCATTTCAAATTTTTGATGTAGTAATCCGTTGTTTGTTAAATATCGATTTTCCCAGATTTGTTCTATTAAGTTGGAGAATTCTTGAAAAGGAGGGAGGAAGGGAGAAGCGACGTAAATAGGTTTAGAAAATTTTTTGATTTCGATAACGTTCAGCCTCCTTTCTGAATTGGAATGATCCCAAATAAGGTGTGAATTCAATTATTAAGAAGAGCTTAATTCTTCCCTAATACTTAACCCTACAAATCAAAAATATACTAACAGCTTATCATCATCTATTTTTTTATGATTTCCACCAATTCTCATGATCCATATACCATTGAATCGTTTCTTCTAATCCTTCTTCAAATGTATAAGTTGGTTTCCAGCCTAGTTCTGTTGTTATTTTATTAGCATCGATTGCATAACGCCAATCATGCCCCAATCTATCTTGAACAAAGTAAATTAGTCTCTCTGATTTCCTTAGTTTATGAAGAATCTTCTTTATAACCTCTATATTTTTCTTTTCGTTATTACCACCAATATTATAAATTTCGCCACTTTTTCCTTTATGCAAAACTAAGTCTATTGCTGTACAATGATCATATACATGCAACCAGTCCCGTATATTCCTACCATCTCCATATAAAGGTGATTTTTTCTCTTCTAATGCATTTGTAATCATAAGAGGAATTAATTTTTCTGGATGTTGATATGGACCATAATTATTTGAACAACGTGTAATATTAATATGAGAACCATATGTTTTAAAATATGACAATACAATTAAGTCTGCACTAGCCTTGCTAGAAGCGTACGGGCTACTCGGAGATAAAGGCGTATTTTCTGTAAAAATCCCCTCGTTTCCTAATGAACCGTATACTTCATCTGTAGAAATTTGCACAAACTTTATATCATTATATTTTCTTATCGCTTCAAGTAATACCGATACTCCTAAAACATTCGTATCATAAAATAAAATAGGATTATTTATACTTCGATCCACATGAGATTCTGCTGCAAAATTAATAACAGCATCAATTTCATATTTATAAATGACTTGCTCTATTAGATCTCTATTTTGAATTTCTCCTTTTATAAATGTATAATTTCGCTCAGCTTCTATATTACGTAGATTATTTAAATTTCCAGAATAAGTTAAGGCATCATAATTAATAATGTTGTAATTAGGATATTTCCTTATCATGTAACGAACAAAGTTACTTCCGATAAACCCCGCTCCTCCAGTTACTAAAATATTCATCTATCTCTCTCCTAAATCATGTTATATATAAATCCAATTTATTTTTTTTACATATAGATTGCTACTATGAAAAAAGGAACCTGCACTTGTTTGCTCTTTTTGGTTTTCTCAGCGCATGTGGCAAAAATAGGCCCTGACCGATTCTATGCATGGCCAGTTGCTCTCGCCCACCGAAAAAGAAAAGGGTTTTTATGTTAGTTTTTCAATTTGCATCTATATATTACATGTAATTTTCAAAAGTGATAACTGTCAATCACTGTCTCATACTTGTATTTTCTTCTTCCGTATAATTCACGTCTTGTGCTAATATATTCGCTTGATGAAGAGAGGTATGTGTCCCTGCATCAGTCCACCAACCTGCCATAATATCATATGTGAGGAGTCCTTTCTCTAGATAACAATTATTTAAATCTGTAACTTCTAACTCTCCTCTTTCTGAAGGGTTTAATTTTTCAATCAGCGGAAATACATTCGAATCATACATATAAATTCCCGTTACTGCATAGGAACTTTGCGGATGCTCTGGTTTTTCTTCAATTTTAATGATTCGACCATTCTGTATAATAGGCACACCAAAGCGTGATGGATTATCCACTTTTTTTAATAAGATCTTTGCTCCTTGTTTTTGTTGCTGAAATTTTTCTACATAGCCTTTAATATTATCAGAAAAAACATTATCTGCTAATATGACAACCATATGATCTTTAGCAACAAAATCTTTACACATCCCTAGCGCCTGCGCAATTCCACCAGCCTTTTCTTGCACCTTATAAGTAAGTCCTACTTCAAATTCTGCACCACTTCCTAAAAATTTCACTATATCTCCAATGGCTTCTTTTCCTGTCACAATCATAATATCAGTAATATTACATTGTTTTAATTTACAAACAGCATGAAAAATCATAGGATACCGACCAACAGGAAGCAAATGTTTATTTGTAACTTTTGTAATCGGGTATAATCTTGATCCTGTCCCTCCAGCCAATATAATTCCTTTCAATTTCCTCTCTCCTTCTTTGAAGGCTAAATGCCTTTATAACTTCTGACAAATGATACATCCAAATGCAATTTATTTCGTCTTTAAATTTCATATCAAAATAAACAGATCATATCCGCTCATTTTCTACATACTCCCCTTCCTAGCCATTACTCATTTCATAACGTTCTCAATCAAATTAATGTTGTTACAATTTATGTGAATGATACGCACTTTGTCACCATAGGGTTATAAGCTCATCAATAATTACTTCTTATTACCATTTCTCTCAAAAATTATTTTTTTCGTTAAAATTTAAAGAGGTTCTTTCTCTCAGTTAAGAAAAAACAGTTGTTACACCTCATAATTTATGAATGTCAAAAAATAAAAATCACCAATTCGCTACATAAAATTGGTGATTTTCCATGTCATTACACTAGGAAGTAATTTAGATATTGGCTTTCAAATTTTTTTGTACAACATACTCGCTTAAACTTATTTTGTTGTTACTTTAAAGACTGTATCATTGGATTTTAGAAATTTTTAATTATAGTTCAGATACAATTCTCCTCCAACTACCGAATTCTTCACATGGCCAATCTATACAACATATGATAAATCCAACGTATCTCTATAGGTTCTCTATTATCTACTCAAATGAAATCCATTCATTTCGACATATGCAGATAAATTCTTTATTAGCACAGTAGAGGGGAGAAAAGATTATGGCCAGAGACATCTCAAAAACACCTCAATACAAAAAATCGGAAAAGAAAATATGCCTTTGTATGATTGTCAAAAATGAATCAAAAATTATAGAAAGATGTTTAGATTCTGCTAAATCAATCATTGATTTTGTTTCGATTTGTGATACAGGTTCGACTGATAACACACCAGAAATCATTAAAAATTGGTGCAGAGAACGTAACATACCCGGTACCGTGCATCATGAACCTTTTAGAAACTTTGGATATAATCGAACTTTAGCTGTAAAGTTAGCTCAAGAAGCGTATCCAGAAGCTGATTATTTATTGCTACTTGATGCCGATATGATCTTAGAGGTTCAGTCTCACTTCGATAAGTGTACCTTAAATAGGGATCATTACCTTACTATGCAATATGATAGCAACATCAAATATTGGCTGAGTCGCCTACTCAAGACATCTTTACCATGGGCATCTGTTGGAGTTACACATGAATATTGGGATATAGATTACTCTAAATTAGGGGCTAATCAAGGGGCTTCCTCTTATACAACTGGAAAGCTCGATAGTTTAATTATCTATGATCAAGCAGATGGCGGCAGTAGAAGTGATAAATTTGAACGGGATAAACGTTTACTTTTAGAAGGGATTAATAATCAAACAACACCAATCCATTTAAAAATTAGATACATGTTTTACTTAGCACAAACATTATCTATTCTCAATGAATTAGAAGAAGCCATCATCTGGTATAAAAAAAGAGTGGATGCTGGTGGATGGGAAGAAGAAGTATTTTACTCCTTATTAAAAATAGGTCTCTGTTACGAACGCTTAGCTGATCAATGTTCTTTTAAGCGCGAACAACTAATCCAAGAATCCATAAAAGAGAAATCAATTCTTGATCAATCCATAATAGCTAACCTCGTTGACCAGGAAGAACAGTTTTTTGCTCTTACGACTATTTATCTTCAAAACTCCTGGGAATACAGACCTAGCAGGGCTGAACCTTTATACCACCTTGCAAAACTATACCGATATAAATCTAAAAACAACGTCAGTTTGATGTATGCATTACAAGGGAAAGAAATCCCTTTTCCGAAAGACGATATTCTATTTGTAGATTATCACGTCTATGATTATCTTTTTGATTATGAAATTTCCATATGCGCTTATTATAATGAAAGTAAACGCAAGTTAGGCCGCGCTGCTCAGAAATGTCTTGAAGCTAAGCTCGATCAATTACCGGCAGATGTAGCTATACCTGTTAAAAACAACTCAAAGTTTTATCAATAATTATATGGTAACAGGGCTACCAACAAGCCCTGTTTTTGTTTTATTCAAACTAAGATAACTGTTACTATTCCAAAAACGATTATTGATTTTATGTACATAATTACAAATATCTATATAAAGAATCACAACGTTTTATTTTTTAACTACATAAGGCACATTCCTTATTTTTGGGAAATTAGTAACCTGTCTATAACATTTCACTTACTTTTTTCATTAAATAAAATGAGAATGTATAAAGGAGTGAGAATATGTTTTCTTGCTGTAATTTCAGTTCTTTTCCAGTAAAGGAGTTCCCTGCTTTTGGAATTGCTTTTTTGGCAGGTGATGGACCTATTTCGGAAGGTCAACCAATTCCTTTACCAAGTAATAATACGAATCCAAACGTATCTGTCCCAGTTCTTCTTGATGTGGAAAATAATAATCCTAAGAATGGACTTCGCGTCAAAAGATCCGGAATATATCAGCTTAACTATACATTAACAGTTTCTTTAGATAATTTTCCAGCCCCACCTGACGGCCGCGAATCTGCTACATTTTTCTTAACATTAAACGGTACCTCTAATCCTATTCCTGGTTCTGGAACGGCTGTACGTACAACCGACACTGGCACAGGCCTAGTTATAGTAACAAGCAGCTTGATTCTAATTAACTTAAATAAAGAAGACTTAATACAAATTGTCCCAACAGAGATAGCAGACGTAGGAGGCACTGTAGATGTTCGAGCTGCTACTTTAACAGTAACACAAATTGCTTAAAAACAAGGCCACCTCATATTGTGAGATGGCCTTGTTTTTCATTTAAAAGGACGATTTATTTATCACATGTTCTATAAATTTATTAGGACAAAATTTCTTACACAGTAACTTATTTTTGCGTATCTTCTTTCAATAAATTTCGAAAATATTCTTGGTTATATTTCACCGAAGCGTGATCCGGTACATATACTGCCGCTTGTTCATTATGATAATTCGCTTTCTCATTATCCCCTAATCTACTATAACAAACGCATAGCTGCAAATGAGGAATCCATGTATAAGATGCATAATCTATAAATCTGGTGGAATTTTGAAATGGAACATTGATTGCCATCTCGTACCAAAAGGTCGCTTGTTTATAATCTTCTTTTCCCATAAATATGTGACCTATACGACAACAAATTTCGCCTCTTGGAATGTCGTATTGAAAAGAATGAAAACATGCTTGCAGCGCTTCTTCCGATTTTTGCAGTTGCTTATAGCAATCTGCTAATTTCCCACATGCATGTATACAATCTTCTATCCAGCCTTCTTTTCCATCTAAAAACTGTTTATATAATTCAATTGCTTTTTCATACTTGTTATGATCAAAGCATTCATTGGCATAATATACGATATCCCTTGGTGTGAAAGTTCTTCCTTCCCGAAGTGAGTTCTCAAAAATTCGAAGATTACGATCTGTATGTTCTTTTTCTTTTTTATGCATAATCGCTATATCACTTTTCATAATGTTCCCATAAACAGCTAAATATTCATGTACGAATCCAATCCACTGGAAGTTCTGTATCCGCTTAACTAAGCGGTTTCGGACAGAACTGTAAGTAGGCTTCCCCTTTTCATCAATCGCAAGATAATACGACATCGAAACTGCATCTACATTAGGATCCAAGTTTTCTTTCAGCTGTAACAACTTATCCTTTTCTGTTTCCATTAAAATATCATCCGCGTCTAACCACAAAATATAGTCCTTTGTTGCTTTAGAAAACGAAAAATTTCGAGCAGCAGCAAAATCATCAATCCATTCAAAATCATAAATATAAGGAGTATGCTCCTTAACAATCTCTTTCGTTTGATCCGTTGAACCCGTATCAACAATGATGATTTCATCAACAACCTCTTTTACTGATTCTAAACATCTAGCAATTGTTTGTTCTTCATCTTTTACAATCATACACAAGCTAATTGTAATATTTTCGTTTACCAAATCCCTTCCTCCTCTCATCTTGTAGTATATGAAAAAAGAAAGAAAAATTTCCCTGCCATGACTATAATACATTTAAATATTATGTTTTAAAAAACACAAAACAACTATATCATTTTGATTCCACTCTGCATTTAATATATATTGAAAAACTCTTGGAGGTGAATACATGAAAAATGAAAAATCCGCAAATCAACTTCATCCAATAGAATATATTGTTTCTGCTGTACTAGGTCCTACATTACCTCCAGTCCCGCCTGGTGGATCTACTGGACCTACCGGCGCTACTGGGCCTCAAGGACCTCAGGGGATCACGGGCGCTACTGGTGATACCGGGCCTCAAGGACCTCAGGGGATTCAAGGCGTTACCGGCTCTACTGGCTCTACTGGCTCTACTGGTGTCACGGGACCTCAAGGGCCTCAGGGCTTACAAGGCGTTACGGGCGCTACTGGTGACACCGGACCTCAAGGACCTCAGGGCTTACAAGG
>NZ_KB910968.1 GCF_000383235.1 Bacillus sp. 123MFChir2 | reverse complement strand
AAAATCGATTGTTGCCTCAATGGCACGAAGGAAATGGTCTTGCGGAACTAACTCTTCTACAGAAATTGTTACGCGCTCATCACGATGATTTTTCAGCGCTCCCATCATGGGGCATCGCTCCTTTGCATCTTTTTTATCAGTGTTGACAGATGAAAAGATGTTCAGACACAAAAACAGGCTGTGGAGAAGGCTTTCTCCACAGCCTGACAAAATCCGTTATCTTATGAGATAACGGATTTTGTTTGTATTATCCCGCTAATTGCGAGCAATAAAACTTTCACTGATGGAAAGTTTGTTTTGCCTTAACCTTTGGTAAGATTTTTTGTAGTGGTACGTTTCGCTTACGTTCCCACGTTGCAGGATTTGTTGGATCATACTGTTCAAAAAATGCAATTACTTCTTTTGTAATAGGCGTTGGTGTAGATGCCCCTGCTGTAATAGCGACTGTTTCTACGCCTTGTAGCCATTCTAGTTGGATTTCACTTACATCGGCAACGCGATATGCTTTTGTACTAGCAATTTCTTCAGATACTTGTGCAAGGCGGTTAGAGTTATTGCTTTTTGGATCACCAACGACAATTGTTAAATCAGCAACAGTTGCTTGTTTTGCAACGGCTTCTTGGCGCACTTGCGTAGCAAGACAAATTTCTTTATGGAATTCTGCTGTTGGAAACTTTTCTTGAATTTTCTCCATAATTTGTTGAACATCCCATTGACTCATCGTCGTTTGGTTTGTAACTAAAATCTTTTCCGTTGGAATGGTAAGTGCTTCAAGATCTGCTTCTTTCTCGATAAGATGGACAATATCCGGGGCAATCCCGACTGCACCTTCAGGTTCAGGGTGTCCTTTCTTACCGATATAAATAATATGGTAACCTTCTTCTTTTTTTGCTTCAATTAAGTCGTGTGTTTTTGTAACGTCAGGACATGTTGCGTCGATTGTTGTTAAGCCCTTTTCCTTGGCGCGTTGTTTTACTTCTGGAGATACACCGTGAGCTGTAAAAATAACAGTTCCAAACTCAATTTTTTCTAAAATATCTAAGCGGCTTGGGCCATCAAGCGTAATGATGCCGTCTTCTTCAAATGCATCTGTTACGTGTTTATTGTGGACAATCATACCTAAGATATAAATTGGCCTTGGTAATGTTTTATCGAGCGCTGCATTGCGCGCAATGACCATCGCGTCTACAACGCCGTAGCAATAGCCGCGAGGAGAAATTTTAACGATTTTCATGTAATTAATCCGCTCCTTTAAAAAAGGATTTGTTTTTATAAAGCTAATCCTTTTCATTATAAAGGAGAAGAAAGCAGATGACAAAGAAATGTTACACGTATAGCTTTGGTTTCGGAGTGGTAGAGTGTGCGTTTTCTATTTCTATCTTATCTTCCAATGTTGTTTGAGGAGCAAGAGGTTTGCTTGTAATAGGGATTTCTTCAGATAGAGTAGAAGTAGTTGTTTTGACTTCTTGTGTTTGTTGTTCATCCGCATTTTTTCCAGAGGTAAGTATTTTCATGATATTAGGAATGTTGCGGACAATCGGGCCATATTGCTGTACGACAGGACCAACGGATTGGGCCATTTGGACAACTTTTTCGACGTTATTGATCATTCCAGTGGGATTTGAAATAAAATTCGTGAAAAAACTGCTAATTCCACTAGGTGCACTTCCTCCTCGTGTTTCACCTTCTGCCATCATTTGAGGTTGCATCATTTGTTGTTGCTGTTTTGGAGGGTGCATATATGGCTGATTTTGCTGGTATGGTGTATTTGGGTATGTTTCTAATTGTCTATACGGGGGCATCATATACATATAATCTGTAGCGGGATTGTGTTTTTGAAACAATTTTGCAAGAAGTCCTTTTTTCTTAGGCATCATTGGTTGTATACCTTGTGTTGGGTACATTGTATGTGGATATGGAGACTGCGTGTACATTTGTTGATAGGGAGGGGGTTTCATATACATTAGGAAATCCTCCTTTCTTCAATTAGGTAATATACACTACAATATGCAATGGAGGGAAAGAAGGTTAGTTTTTCTGTTGAAATGCTAAACTAAAGATATACAAGTTCAAAAAAACGAGGGGCGAGAGCATCTGGCTGCGAATAGAAACAGTCAGAGCCTGTTCCCTTAACCCATGCAAGGTTTAAAACAAAAGAAGAAAGCAAGTAGCGGTTATGGTGTATTTTGCATAGCAGCAACTTATATGTTAAAAATTTAAATGGATATATATAAAGATAGATTTTACCGATAGATTTCGATATAATGGTAACTTGGCTGATTAATGAACGCAGTAGAAATAAGAAAGAAGGTGGAATGTATGACAGTGCAAACATTTACACAGTATAATTTTCAACCATTTTTAATAGATGCAATTCGTGAATTACGTTTTTCAGAACCAACAGAAATTCAACAAAAGATTTTTCCGGTTGTGAAAAAGGGAGTTAGTATTATTGGACAATCACAAACGGGATCTGGAAAAACGCATGCGTATTTACTTCCAACATTAAATCGTATTGATGCAACTAGAGAAGAAGTACAACTGGTAATTACAGCCCCAACTCGTGAGTTAGCACAGCAAATTTATGAAGAAATCGTAAAGATAACAAAGTTTTGTGAAGAAGACAAAATGATTACAGCACGTTGTTTTATCGGTGGAACAGATAAACAACGTTCAATTGAAAAATTGAAGAAACAACCGCATGTTGTGGTGGGAACACCAGGGCGTATTAAAGATTTAGTGGAAGATCAAGCGCTATTTGTACATACGGCTTCTGCAGTTATTGTCGATGAAGCTGATTTAATGCTTGATATGGGCTTTATTCATGATGTGGATAAAATCGCAGCACGTATGCCTAAAAATTTACAAATGCTTGTTTTCTCAGCGACAATTCCGCAAAAGTTAAAACCATTTATGAAGAAATATATGGACAATCCAGAGCATATTCATATTAATCCAAAGCAAATCGCAGCGATTAATCTTGAACATCACCTTATTCCGTCAAGGCACCGTAATAAAGTTGAACTTGTGAAAAATCTGTTACTGCAATATCAGCCGTATTTAGCAATCGTCTTTACGAATACAAAGAAAAAGGCGGAGGAAGTAGCGCATGGTTTAACGGAACGCGGTTTAAAAGTAGGTCGTATTCATGGTGATTTATCACCGCGTGATCGCAAGAAAATGATGAAACAAGTTCGTGATTTAGAATTTCAATATATTGTAGCGACAGATTTAGCTGCACGTGGTATTGATATTGAGGGAATTAGTCATGTGATTAACTACGAAATTCCATCTGATTTAGATTTCTTTATTCACCGTGTTGGCCGAACAGCGCGTGCTGGATATTCTGGTATTGCGGCAACCATTTATGACCAAGTAGATGAAGAAGCGTTAGATACGTTAGAAAAGCAACGTCATATTGAATTCAAACATGTGGACTTGCGTGCAGGGGAGTTGGTTGAATTAGGACCTCGCCGCCGCCGTCAAAGCCGTAAGAAACCAAACGATCAATTGGATTCTATGGCACAAAAAGTTGTGAAAAAACCGAAAAAAGTAAAGCCAAATTATAAGAAAAAGCTTGAATGGGAACGCGAAAAAATTAAGAAAAAATATAGTAAAAAGAAAAGATAAGGGCCTTCCTTATCTTTTTTTTACAGGGGAGTTAACAGTGTCAGATTTCTACAAATTATGCTATCATTATAGCTATTGCATTTATAAGAGGTGATTACATGTTGAAAATTGGATCTCACGTTTCGATGAGTGGAAAGAAAATGTTATTAGCAGCGAGTGAAGAAGCTGTGTCATACGGTGCAACAACGTTTATGGTTTATACGGGAGCACCGCAAAATACGAGAAGAAAACCGATTGAAGAGTTAAATATAGAAGCGGGCCGTAAACATATGGAACTGAATGGAATTGAGGAAATCGTTGTTCATGCCCCGTATATTATTAATATAGGTAATACAACGAAACCTGAAACATTCCAACTAGGTGTTGATTTCCTTCGCATGGAAATTGAAAGAACATCAGCATTGGGGGTTGCAAAGCAAATTGTACTCCATCCAGGAGCGCATGTTGGGGCCGGGGCGGATGCAGGAATCCAAAAAATTATTGAAGGTTTAAATGAAGTATTAACAACTGATCAAACAGTGAACATTGCGCTAGAAACAATGGCTGGAAAAGGAACAGAGTGTGGGCGCAGTTTTGAAGAGCTTGCGAGAATTATTGATGGTGTAACGCTTAATGAGAAATTGTCTGTCTGCTTTGATACATGTCATACGCATGACGCTGGTTATGATATCGTTAATGATTTTGACGGTGTTTTAAACGAATTTGATAAAATAATAGGTATTGATCGTTTACAAGTATTACACCTTAATGATAGCAAGAATGAGCGCGGCGCTAGAAAAGACCGTCATGAAAATATCGGTTTCGGCCATATTGGTTATAAAACATTGCACCATATTGTACATCATCCGCAATTACTGCATGTACCGAAAATTCTTGAAACGCCATATGTAGGTGAAGATAAAAACGATAAAAAGCCACCGTATAAATTTGAAATTGAAATGCTGAAAAATGGTGTGTTTGATGAAGAGGTTCTTCAGAAAATTAAAGAACAATAAAAAAGGGGGAGCACCCCTTTTTTATTTTATCCCGCTAGTGGGCAGTAAGCCCTCGCCCACCGAAAAAGAAAAGGGTTTTGATGTTAGTTTTTCAATTTGCATCTATATAGGTGGGGATAACTGTTGGCATGTGATCGATTGGGCGGAATTTCCGTCAGTCGGGGGATGGAAAAAATACTAATGGAAGTTTCACTTTATTAATTTTTGAAATAGGGTATTAATTTGTTGTGCGGTAGCAGGAGAAGTGACCTTCGCAATTTGTTTTAAAAGTTGTAATCTTTCTTGGTCATCATAAATATTAATATGTTTTCCTTGAATTAATGTGACAATTTTGTCTGCTTGTTCGTTTGTAATGGACACCCCGTATTCTGCACTATATTTTAATAATTCCTTGGATGTCATATTGTTTAATTTTTTATTTACAAACTGTTGAATGAGGTTCATGTTGCTCCCTCCTTTATTTTGTCCTCATATCCGAATATATGTAAAATATGCTTGTGTATATTCCAAAGCAGGCAGTTTTCTCATTAAAAAGGGAGGATATGTTATAATAAAGGGGAAAAATATATGGATACTTGAGGAGGTAGTATGGAAAAACAACAGCATAAAAAAGAAAGTATAATTCATCTTGTGTATCGTCTTGTTATGATTATCATAGGTGCTGGCTGTGCAGCAGTTGCACTTGAGCTATTTTTAATTCCAAACAAAATTATTGATGGTGGTATTATCGGCGTTTCCCTCATATTAGATTTCCTTACACCAAATATTTGGTGGCTAAGCTTTTCCACTTTAGTTGTAATCCTCAATTTACCGTTTATGTACTCAGGTTATAAGCAAATCGGAAAAACATTTATGTTATCTTCTGTTTTTGCAATCATATGTTTAGCTTTGATTGAGTCGACATTACATTCCCTTCAGCCTTTTACGACAGAGCCTATTTTAGCGACTGTCTTTGGAGGACTAATTTTAGGTATCGGTGTTGGGCTTGTGATTAGACATGGTGGTTCATTGGATGGAGCAGAAATTCTAGGGATTTTACTAACAAAGAAATTACCGTTTTCTGTCGGTGAATTTGTTATGTTTATGAATATTTTCGTGTTTGCTTGGGCGGCAGTTGTATTTGGTGTAGAACAAGCGATGTATTCTGTTATGACATACTATATTGCGTTTAAAACGATTGATACGGTTATCCAAGGTTTAGATGAAACAAAAGCAGTAATTATTGTTTCGGACCATTATGAAGAAGTATCAAACGCAATTTTACATCGACTTGGCCGCGGAACAACGAAATTAGTTGGAAAAGGTGGCTATACGGATAAAGAAAAAGAAGTTATTTATGCAGTTATTACTCGTTTAGAGGTAACGAAGCTAAAAACGATTGTTCATGAAGTAGACGAAAATGCCTTTATTACTATTATGAATACACAAGAAACAAAAGGTGCAAAATTTAAATCAGCAATTCACTAAAAGCGGAGAGATTTTCTCTGCTTTTTGTTATAATGGATAAGTTGTCTAAAATGAGAGGTATATTTTAGGGCAGATTGGTTTACAACTCGTAATGAGCTATAATATAATTTAAACAAAGATAAATCGGAATCATTCTGAATTAAAATAGGTGAGGTATGATGAATTATATATTAGAAATCGAGAATTTAACATTTCGTTATGAAGAGCGAAATGTGTTAGAGGACATTCAACTGCAAGTTCCTAAAGGAGCTTTTTTAGGTTTAGTAGGGCCGAATGGATCAGGAAAATCTACATTATTGAAATGTATATTAGGGATTTTAAAACCGAAACAAGGAACGATTCGGTTGTTTGGTATGGATAGTAAAAAATTTAAAGATTCGAATAAAATTGGCTATGTCTCCCAAAAGGCAAATAGTTTCAACTCTGGATTCCCAGCAACTGTATTTGAAGTTGTTTCGATGGGGCTCGTTTCTAAGAAAGGCTTGTTTCGCTTCTTAACAAAGATGGATAAAGCGAAAGTGACAAAAGCGATTGCTGATGTTGGAATGAGTGAGTTTATGAATCGGAATATTGGTGAGCTTTCTGGTGGGCAACAACAACGTGTTTTTATTGCACGTGCACTTGTAAGTGATCCTGAATTATTAATTTTGGATGAGCCTACTGTCGGTATTGATGTAAAGAATGTAGAAAGCTTTTATGATATGCTAGAACATTTAAATAAGTGTTTAGGAATTACACTTATTCTTGTCACTCATGATATGGGAGCTGTGACAGAGAAAGTTACACATGTTGCTTGCTTAAATCAGCGTCTACATTTCCACGGAAATGTAGACGCGTTCCAAAAGTTAGAAGATGCTGAAATGTCACTATTATATGGTTATTATGTTCATCGTTTAGAGCATGATCACGAGCATCACGGGGGGATACGATGATACAGGATTTTTTGCAATATGATTTTTTACGAAATTCTTTATATGCTGGAGTTTTAATTGGACTTGTTGCCCCGATGCTTGGTGTCTTTGTTGTCATTCGTCGTTTATCGTTGATTGCTGATGCATTAAGCCACGTTACATTATCAGGTATTGCGGCGAGTTTATTACTAGAAAAAACTGTGTTTACAGGTGGTTTTTTGAATCCATTATATATGGGGATGATATTTTCTATTGGCGGCGCTCTGCTTATTGAAAAATTAAGAACGGTATATAAACATTTTCAGGAACTAGCAATTCCTATTATTATGTCAGCTGGTATTGGGATTGGTGTCATTTTCATTTCTCTTGCTAATGGGTTTAATACAGATTTATTTAGTTATTTATTTGGTAGTGTAAGTGCAGTTACAAGTAGTGATTTGCTTATTATTGGATTCGTTGCTGTGATTGTAGTGGCTGTCATTATATTATTATATAAAGAACTGTTTTTATTATCTTTTGATGAAGAATATGCTGTAGCTACAGGATTACGTGCAAAATGGATTCACTTTATTTTTATTATTTTAGTTGCACTTGTTATTGCGATTTCAATGCGTGTTGTCGGTATTCTTCTCGTTTCATCATTAATGACATTACCAGTTGCAGCAAGTATTCGAATTGCGAAAGGTTTTAAGCAAACGATCTTTTTCTCCGTTGTATTTGGTGAGATTGCAGTAGTTGGAGGTATGCTAGCTTCTTATCAACTTGATCTTGCTCCAGGTGGTACAATCGTTGTGTTATCAGTTCTTATTTTAATCGGTGCAATCTTATGGAAGAAGAAAAAAACTGCGTAAAGTAGGGATAACTATGAATCTTACAGAAGCTTTACACCTTATGAAAGAGAAGGGTTATAAACATACTGGAAAAAGAGAAGACATGTTGCGTTTATTTGCCAATCATAATAAATATTTAACGGCAAGAGATGTTTTAGCTAATATGAAGGGTGATTACCCAGGGCTTAGTTTTGATACCATTTATCGCAACTTAACTCTTTTTGTAGAAATCGGTATTTTAGAACAAACAGAGTTAAATGGTGAAAAACATTTTCGCTTTAAATGTTCTACTATAGAACACCATCACCATTTCATTTGTTTAGATTGCGGTGGAACGAAGGAAATTACATCGTGTCCAATGGAACTCATGAACAAAGACTTTACAGGATATGAAGTAACGGGACATAAATTTGAAATATATGGACGCTGTCCGAAATGTGCACAATAAAAAAGCTTGTCAGTTTTAAACTGACAAGCTTTTTTATTAGCAGCTTTACATCTTATTTTTCTTGTTTTGCTGCGTATTCTTCTGCAATTTTATCAATTTCTTTCTTTAACTCTTCCACCATTGTTTCTTCTGGTACTTTACGTACAATTTCACCTTTGCGGAAGAGAAGACCTTCTCCGCGTGCTCCAGCAATCCCAATATCTGCTTCACGCGCTTCGCCAGGGCCGTTTACTGCGCAGCCAAGGACAGCGACTTTAATCGGTGCCTTAATTTTTGAAATATATTCTTCCACTTCATTTGCAATGCTAATTAAGTCAATTTCAATACGTCCGCATGTTGGACAGGAAATCAATGTAGCAGCATTAGAAGCAAGTCCGAATGATTTTAATAGTTCACGCGCTACCTTTACTTCTTCAACTGGGTCTGCACTTAATGAGATACGTAACGTATTACCGATACCTTTGCTTAAGATTGCACCAAGACCTGCTGCGCTTTTTACAGTTCCAGCAAATAAAGTTCCAGATTCTGTAATGCCAAGATGTAATGGATAATTGAAAGCACGAGATGCTTTTTCGTACGCTTCAATTGCCAAATTCACATCAGAGGCTTTCATCGATACGATGATGTCATGAAAATCTAGATCTTCTAAAATTTTAATGTGGTGCAATGCGCTTTCTACCATACCATCAGCCGTTGGATATCCATATTTCTCAAGAATATGACGTTCTAATGAACCAGCGTTTACACCGATGCGGATTGGAATACCGCGTTCTTTCGCAGCATTTACAACTGCTTCAACTTTATGACGACGACCGATGTTTCCTGGGTTGATACGAACTTTGTCAATACCGCCTTCAATCGCTTTTAACGCTAGGCGATAGTCAAAGTGAATATCAGCAACAAGAGGTATATTAATTTGTTTTTTAATATCAGCAATCGCATTTGCAGCGCGCTCATCAGGAACGGCTACACGAACAATTTGACAACCTGCTTCTTCTAAACGCTTAATTTCAGCAACTGTTGCTTCCACATCATGTGTTTTCGTTGTTGTCATACTTTGTATAATTAATTCATTATTACCGCCAATTGTTAAATTTCCAACTTTAACAGGACGTGTTTTTGTACGATGAGTTATTTCATTCACGAATAGATCGCTCTCCTTATAAAAGAAGTTTCTTATTTTGTAGACAAACGCATTTATATTGTATGCAGTATTTGTCTAGTGAAGCTAAATGTCTATATAAATCCACTTTGATTTTTCAACATATAAGTCACTGATACGCAGAAAAAACATGATCGTTACTTGCTTTTTCTCTTTGTTTTAATCATTGAAAGTGGCGGGAAAAGGTCCTAACCGCTTCTGTGCGTGGCCAGATGCTCTCGCTCAACTAAAAAAAGGAGCTTTTATGTTGTTTTTTATTTGTATTTATATAGTTTCACTTTTCCTATTGTATCAGCGCCTTACTGTAATTGACAAGGATTATGTGATGTTATTACGGATAGAGGGGGAATTTGTATTTTTTCCCGACTTGTAATTTCGCTGGAGAGTCGTTTTGATTTAAGTCCTTGAAGTCCGTAACAACTTTTTCAATAGAAGGGACTTTTTTCTTATTAATTTCTTCTGTAATAGAGAGAACAGTATCGCCTGTTTTTACTTCAATGACTTTATATTTTGCCGGTGATGTATTTTCTTTTTGTTTATTACTTGCAACTTTAGCTGAAGTTTCTTTTGTTTTGGAATATGTATGAAGCAACGGTAACGTGCCAATTGTCATATCATAGTATAAGACGTAACCGAGAACAAGTAGTAATAAGACACTGCCAAGCCTTTTCATATTTTCCCACTCCTTTGTAGAGAAATATATGCTTGTCCAAAAAAAAAATACCTTAAAGGCATTTTTTAGAGTGGATTTTTTTCTTTCGGTCTTGGCACTTCTTTTATTGTTAAATAAAGAACGATAAGAACAACACCAATGAATATAAATAATGAGAATGGAACATGTACTTTTAATAGGTCCATAATCATAAAGAATATAGTAGGGATTGTATAACTATAGGCAGTTAATGTCCAAACTTGTTTGTAAGATAATTTACGCTCTCCGCTCATTGCAGAGCCGATAAATGCCAATAGGGTAACACCAAGAAATGTAATAAATAGCTCGAATAAGTAAATGAATATCCCAATTAAGAATATCGCAATTGGAGAGATGTTATCAACGAATGAAACGATTTCTTGGATATCTTTCTTTTCAAACGTTGTATTTCCAAAATCACTATATGGAAAAGATTGTGGTTGTTGTTGTGCTATTGAAATCATTTTATCTTTTAAAATGAATATCCCATCTCGATTTGGATAGGCTTTTGTGTCTGTACTGTTTGGATCGAATACAAAAATAAAATCTGTTTCATCTTTTACAATTGGTTTGCTAATGTCTGCGTGAAGCTCGCCATTTTCAATTTTAAAATCAGGCACATCTTTTTCGATAGCGCGATCGATTAAATGAATCCCCTCTTGAACGAAATTTCCAAATAAAATCGTTTTTGGAACAGTAGCAAGCAGGCATAGTAACATTATGTAAAGAATTGTCTTTCCGATTTTTTGAAAACGAAAGATTGCCATCTCTTTTGGTGCGTATAAGCTTTTAAATAGTTGTGTAAATATGGACATGCATTCACTTCCTTCTTTAAATATGGTGATCTACAATTTCATTGTAACGTATGTTTTTAAGGAATCACAAGATATATCATGTCGTATGTGAAAATACGATTGACACATTTCTTTTTACTATGGTAAATTTATCTTACATTTTTACATATAATTATCCATTTCGTATGTTAATACATAGCGGATGAGCTTCCTTGTAGAAGGGAGCTTTTTTTTTACGAAATGTATGAGCATTTCGTTTGAAAAGAAATGGGAAATTTGCTACCTTAATGTTAGCGAGGCAATACGCTAAATTTGTTTTCACCCTTATGTAATTAGGGTAAAATGGATTTGTATGCCAAGTTATTATCGGCAATACATACAATGGGAGGAATATAACAATGGCGAAACATGAATTACCAAATTTACCTTATGCGTATGATGCGTTAGAACCTCATTTTGACAAAGAAACAATGAACATCCATCATACAAAACATCACAACACATATGTAACAAACTTAAATGCTGCATTAGAAGGACATGCGGAATTAGCAGAAAAAAGCATCGAAGAGTTAGTTGCAAACTTAAACGAAGTGCCAGAAGCAATTCGTACAGCAGTACGCAATAACGGTGGTGGGCATGCAAACCACTCTTTATTCTGGACAATCCTTTCTCCAAATGGCGGCGGACAACCAGTAGGTGAACTTGCAAGTGCAATTGAAGCGAAATTTGGTAGCTTCGACGCATTTAAAGAAGAGTTTGCAAAAGCAGGCGCGACTCGCTTCGGTTCTGGCTGGGCGTGGCTAGTTGTAAACAATGGTGAATTAGAAGTAACAAGCACACCAAACCAAGACACTCCATTAATGGAAGGAAAAACTCCAGTTTTAGGATTAGACGTTTGGGAGCATGCATACTACTTACATTACCAAAACCGTCGTCCTGACTACATTAATGCTTTCTGGAGCGTTGTAGATTGGAATGCAGTTGAAAAACGTTACCAAGACGCAAAATAATAATAATAATTGTAAAAGCTAGGAGGAATTTCTCCTAGCTTTTTTGTGTGCTTTTTTTGGAGAGCTGATTGGCTCGTCTCAACATTGATGAGAAAAATGCTTACTAATGAAAGTTTATTTTCCACTTTTCTTCTTTACATAATTGTAACCTTCTTTGGAAGACTAGAACATGAAGTAAAGGAGAGTTTATATGAAATGGAAACATTTAGTTGGCGATGTTGAGGTGAATCGTGATTTAGTTTTATTACTGATAATTGGCGGGTTATATACGTTGGCCATTTCGTTATCCAATACGTTTGTAAATATTTATTTATGGAAACAAACGAAGGATTTTATGAATATTGGCTTTTATAATTTAGCAAGCGTTGTTTTACAGCCGCTGACTTTTCTTGTTGCCGGAAAACTAGCGAAACGAGTAGATCGTACGATTTTACTCCGCATCGGTGTAACGACATTAGCTGGTTTTTTTATTGTTGTATTGCTGACGGGAACGAATGCTTCGCAATATATTTTACTTATCGGTGGCATACTTGGCATAGGATATGGATTTTACTGGCTCTCATTTAATTTATTAACATTTGAAATTACAGAGCCGGAAACACGTGACTTTTTTAACGGATTTCTCGGACTGCTTACCTCATTTTCAGGTATGATTGGTCCAATTGCATCCGGGTTTATCATTTCGCGTATGGAAAAGTGGAATGGGTATACATTCGTTTTTTTCCTATCGTTAACCTTATTTACCGTTGCGATAGTTGTCAGTTTTTTTCTGACGAAACGTGAATGTGAAGGACGTTACGAAATAATTGAAGTAATGAAAGAGAGAAAAGTGAATAAAAACTGGGGAAGAATTACGCTTGCTCATTTTTTTCAAGGACTTAGAGAAGGTACATTTATATTTGTTATTTCTGTATATGTGTATATGGCTTCTGGTAGCGAATTAGCGCTTGGGAAATATGGGCTTGTAAATTCCGCTGTTTCTTTCATTTGCTATTATATAGTAGCGCGAGTATTGAAAAAGGAATGGCGAAAAAAAGCTATTTTACTCGGTGGAATTATTTTATATGCAGTTGTATTTTTAGTTGTCTTTCATGTCACGTATACGAAATTACTTATTTATGCAGCTTGTATTGCCGTTGCATATCCAATTCTTCTTGTTCCGTATGGTTCAATGACATATGATATAATAGGCAGAGCTAAACAAGCAAAGGAGCGGCGAGTAGAATATATTGTTGTTCGTGAACTATGGCTAAACGGAGGAAGAATCTGTTCGGTTTTAAGTTTTTTGTTAGCAGTTTCATTATTTCCGGCAGAAAAAAGCTTGCCGATCTTATTATTAATATTAGGTGCTGGACATTTACTTATCTATTTTGCGATTCGAAATGTCAAATACGATGATGAAAAAGCATGCCATGCAGGGCTTGCGGCTGTACAAACGACACAAAATACAACAGAAGGAGAAGGTTAACTTCTGTTGTATTTTATGTTAAAATAGTAAAACGTATATGACAGTAGCGAGGACACCTGAAGAAGGTGTCCCTTTCCGCTTACACTGTTGGTAGAGGGGGTCCGTATGAGTAAGAAAAAGAAAAAAAAGAAAACCCACGTTCCATTGCGGTTAAACGTGTTGTTTTTCTGTGTGTTTTTACTGTTTTCAACAGTAATTGTTAAATTAGGTATGATACAGATTGTCCATGGTGAAGATTATAAAAATGAAGTAAACCGAAAGGAAAACTTAACGGTAAGTACCCCTGTTCCGCGCGGGAAGATTATTGATAGGTATGGCCGTCCGGTGGTGGATAATACACCACTTCGAACGATTACGTATACAAGAACGAAGGAGTCAAAACGTGAAGAACGTTTAGAAACAGCAAAGCAACTTTCAAAGCTGCTTGATGTACCGACTGATAAATTAACAGAACGAGATAAAAAAGATTTTTGGATTTTGTTAAATGAAGACCGAGCAAAAGCAAAAATTACGAAAAAAGATAAAGCTGATGTTAAAGCAAAAAAAATTGATGATAAACAACTGGCACAACGTCAGCTTGATCGTATTACAGAAGCGGAATTGAATGAATTAACTCCTCAAGATTTAGAAGTGTTAGCAATTAAGAGTAAGATGGAAGGCGGCTATGCAATGACGCCGCAAATTATTAAAAAAGATGTAACACCTGAAGAATATGCTATAGTTAGTGAGAATTTAGCGAAACTTTCAGGGGTAGACACAACGGTTGATTGGGATCGTCACTATGCTTATGGAGATATGTTCCGCACTGTACTTGGCGGTGTAACAAGTTCCGATGAAGGATTACCGCGAGAGAATATAAACTATTATTTAGTTCGTGATTACAACCGTAATGACCGGGTTGGGAAAAGTTACTTGGAGCAACAATACGAAGATGTATTGCACGGCACGAAAGCACAAGTGAAAAATATTACGGATCAAAAAGGAAATATTCTTGAGACTGTCTATCTTTCTAAAGGAGAAAGTGGAAAGAGTTTAGCGTTGACCATTGATATGGAGCTGCAAAGAAAAGTTGAACAAATTATTGAAGAAGAAATGAAAGCAGCAAAAGCTTCAGGCGGAGCGGAGTATATGGACCGTGCGTTTGTTGTGATGATGAATCCGAAAAACGGAGAAATTTTATCAATGGCTGGTAAACAGTTTGGAGAAGAAAATGGACAAAGAATTTTAAATGATTATGCACTTGGCACGATGACGAGTGCATATGAAATGGGTTCGACTGTAAAAGGGGCCACTCTTTTGACTGGATATCAAGAAGGAGCTATTACACCAGGACAAGTACTTGTCGATGAACCACTTGTATTTAAAGGTACGAATGTGAAAAAATCGTGGACAGGATATGGAATGGGACCAATTAATGACTTAACTGCCTTACAACGATCTTCAAACGTATATATGTTTAAAACTGCAATGGAAATTGCTGGTGCACCGTATGTGCCGAATGGTACATTAAACATTAAACAAAAAGCTTTTGATACAATGCGTTATAACTTTAGCCAATTGGGTCTTGGAGTACCAACGGGAATAGATTTACCAAATGAAATGGCAGGAGTAAAAGGAAACGCAGTAGGAGAACCTGGTAAGTTACTCGATTTAGCAATTGGACAGTTTGATACGTATACACCGCTGCAATTGGCGCAATATGTATCAACGATTGCTAACGGTGGTTATCGAATGAAACCACAGGTTGTAAAAGAAATTCGCAAGCCGACTTCAAAACCTGAAGAGTTAGGAAAAGTAATAGATTCGGTGGAACCGGTTGTTTTAAATCGAATCGATATGAAAGATGAGTATATTAAACAAGTTCAAGATGGTTTTAAAATGGTTATGCAAACACCACAAGGAACAGGATATACGAATGGTTTTGCTGGTGCAACATATGATCCGGCAGGAAAAACAGGAACTGCACAGGGAGCTTATGCCGGTCCAAATGCAAAGGAAGTAAGAGCACAGCTAGGTGATAGAGACGTATATAATTTAACGATGATTGGATATGCGCCGGCATCGGATCCAGAAGTTGCATTCTCAGTTGTTATTCCATGGCTTTCCGGTGATCATAACCCGATAAGTAAAAATATTGCACGCCGAATTATGGACGCATATTTTGATTTGAAAAAGCAAGAAGTAAACGGAAATACTGGACCATTAGAAGAGACGAAGAAAACAAATAAAGAAGAATAAAAATGTGTAAGATTGGCACACTATCTGTGAAGATAGTGTGCTTTTTTTTATATATGCCGCATATAGTGATGACAGAAGTGTACAAGCCTAAAGGGAAATTAAATACAGTATTTGCTTTCAAAAGGAGGAATGGAGAATAGCAAGTAAATACGTGTATATACATCCGTTTTGTTGTAACGTTTCGTATGGCAGGAAAAGGCCTTGATCGCTTCTATGCATGGTCAGGTTCGCTCATCTAAAAAGAAGAAGGCTTTTATTTCGGTCTTTGAGTCGATATTCATATATAAATACACCATATTTTTCTAACATACAAGTCACTGCTATGCAAAACAAAAAGTGACAGCTACTTGTTTTCTCTCTTTCTCTCTTTGTTTTTAGCATTGCGCGTGGCAGGAAAAGGTCCTGACCCGTCTATGCATGGCCAGATACTCTCGCTCATCTAAAAAGAAAAGGGTTTATCTTTCAATTTTTTAACTTATATTTACAAAACTTTTACAAACTATTAAAACCGCATTAATAGTTCAACATTATTCTTATATATGTACTCCTGTTTGCAGGAGGCCCCTAGGAGGAAATATTACGTGAAACGTAATGGAACATACACCATGGTTTTTATCATATCACTGTTTTGTTTATCTATTCATACGTTACCTGTTTCCGCCGGTAGTATGGTAGGAGAAGTGCAAATTGATGGATCTTCTACAATTTTTCCGATTATGGAAGCAGTAGCAGAAGAGTATACGAAGCAGGAGCCTCATGTGAAACTTTCCATTGGTATATCTGGAACGGGAGGCGGATTTCATCGTTTTGGAAAAGGAGAAGTAGATATAACGAATGCTTCTCGGCCAATGAAGAGAGAGGAAGAAAGGCTTGCTAAGAAGCACCATATTACGTATACACCATTTCAAATTGCTTATGACGGTCTTACACTTATTGTGAATCGTGAGAATACGTGGGCAGATAATCTTACAATAGAAGAATTACAAACGATATGGAGTGAAAGTGAAACACCGAAAAAATGGACGCAAATTCATCCGAAATGGCCGCATGAAACGATACAATTTTACGCACCAGGCATAGATTCTGGTACGTACGATTATTTTCAAAGTGTAGTATTGCAACAAAAGCGGATTACAAAAACAGTTACATTATCCGAAGATGACAATGTTTTAATAAGAGGTGTTATGAGTAATAAACATGCAATTGCCTTTGTTGGATATGCTTATTATGCTGCGAATCGTGATAAAGTAAAGGCCGTAAAAATTAATGGTATTTCTCCGGCGAAAGAAACAATACAATCAGGGGTATATAAACCATTATCTCGTCCGCTTTATGTATATGTAAATAACTCTTCTATTCGTGCGAAAAACAGTGTTGCAGGCTATGTATCTTTTATGATGAAGCATGCAGGAGAGCTTGTAGAAGAGATTGGATATGTGAAGTTGCCGCAATATAAATATAATGAACAGCTGCAAATGTTAACAGAAATGCAAAAATAATGTCAAGGTGGAAAGGGGTTTTCATCTTTGGCTCGTAATAAAAAGAGTCATGTTACGATTTCTGTTCAACATTTGATTGAAAGAAATACAGGTAAGCGAAAGAAAGCACAGCGAATCAATCAAATGGTTCCTTTTGTGTTACGAATAATCGCCAGTATCTCAATTGTTACAACGATGGGGATTATTGTAACTTTGGCAAATGAAACATTTATGTTTTTTGAAAGAGTATCAATCGTTTCCTTTTTTACAGAAAAAGAATGGCTTCCTTTTTTTGAGAATCCTAAGTTTGGTATTTTACCGCTTATATATGGAACGATGCTTGTTACTGTTATTTCCATGATTGTTGCCGTTCCGATTGGATTAGGCTGTGCAGTATTTTTAAGTGAATATGCTTCTAGTGCGGCAAGAAAAGTGTTAAAACCAGCATTAGAACTATTGGCAGGGATACCGACAATTGTATACGGTTTTTTTGCTTTAACAGTTGTTACACCTATTTTGCAGCGGATTGTTCCGAATTTACAGTTTTTTAATGCGCTTAGTCCGGGGATTGTAATTGGCATTATGATGATTCCGACAATTGCATCTCTTAGTGAAGATGCGATGCGTGCTGTTTCTCATAAAGTGCGAGAGGCTTCTTTTGCGATTGGCGCCACCCGTTTTGAAACGACAAAGCATATAGTGTTACCAGCAGCTTTTACTGGAGTTTTAGCAGCAATTGTGCTAGCTGCTTCAAGAGCGATTGGAGAAACGATGATTGTTGTCATTGCGGGGGGATCGACGCCGAGTTTATCGTTAAATCCATCGCAGTCTATACAGACGCTAACAGCATATATTGTGCAAGTTAGCTTAGGAGATGCTCCTTATGGAACGATGCCCTATTATAGCATGTACGCTGTCGGAGCGACGCTTTTTATGTTTACGTTGATTATGAATATGGTTGCACAGCGTATTATGCGTCGTTTTAAGGGAGCGGCATAATATGCGAATGCTAAATGAGCGAAACATAGAAGAACGTATGCCTCCTCGCTTTCGGAAAGATCGTGTATTCAGAACTGTATTTCGCATCGCGATGTTATTTTCGCTTTGTATATTAATTTTTTTACTGTACCAAATTTTTCAGCAAGGAATAACATATATTTCATTTGATTTTTTAATCCGTTTTGCATCACGAAATCCAGATAAAGCTGGCATTGCAGCAGCTTTATCTGGAACGATTTTATTTATGAGTGTTGTCGCTCCTACTTCCTTTTTATTTGGAGTAGGAACAGCCCTTTATTTAGAATACTATGCAAAACAATCATGGTTTACAAAAATAATAGAGCTTAATATTCAAACGTTGGCAGGAGTGCCATCTGTTGTTTTTGGATTATTAGGATTAACAATGTTTGTATATGGCTTGCAGTTAGGCGAAAGCATATTGGCAGCCTCATTAACGATGAGTCTTCTTGTCTTGCCGACAGTTGTTGTTGCAGCGCAAGAAGCACTTCGCTCTGTACCAAAAGAGTTGTTAGAAGCTTCTTATGGAGTGGGCGCAACGAAGTGGCAAACGATGTACCATGTTGTGATTAGAGCAGCAATGCCAGGGATTTTAACAGGTTGTATTTTAGCATTATCCCGAGCGATTGGAGAAGCGGCCCCGCTACTTGTCATTGGGGCACTTGCTTTTGCAAACTATGTACCACTTGATGTAATGGATAGATTTACAGTTTTACCGATTCAAATCTTTAATTGGATGAATAGGCCGCAAGAGGAATTTCAACATGTAGCAGCAGCTGGAATTATTGTGTTACTCGTGCTGCTATTGCTTATCAATACTTTTGCAATATGGCTGCGAAATCGTAAGTAAGAAGGAATGGATGAAAGGGGATCTTCAAAATGGTAGCTACAGTAGTAAAAGTTCAGGTGAAAAATGAAGAAAAGGCAGAACCGCTAACAAAAAAGGTTGTATTCGATACGAAAAATTTAAACTTATGGTATGGGGAAGACCATGCATTAAAAGATATTAATTTAAGCATTCATGAAAATGAAGTGACAGCGATTATCGGGCCGAGTGGATGCGGAAAATCTACGTATTTAAAAACATTAAATCGTATGGTTGAGCTTGTACCAATCGTTCGGACAACAGGGGTAATTGAGTATCGGGATCGCAATATTTTTGATAAATCTTATCCTGTTGAAGAACTGCGTACGCATGTTGGAATGGTATTTCAGAAGCCAAATCCATTTCCAAAATCAATCTATGAAAATGTTGTGTATGGTCCGAAAATTCATGGTATTCGCGATAAGAAAACGTTGGATGAAATTGTTGAGAAAAGTTTACGCGGTGCGGCGATTTGGGATGAATTGAAAGATAGATTACATGATAATGCATATGGACTATCCGGTGGACAGCAGCAACGTTTATGTATTGCACGTTGCTTAGCAATTGAACCAGATGTCATTTTAATGGATGAACCAACATCAGCATTAGATCCAATTTCTACATTGAAAGTGGAAGAGTTAATTCAGGAGTTAAAGAAAGATTTCAGTATTGTAATTGTTACGCATAATATGCAGCAAGCAGCTCGTATTTCTGATAAAACAGCTTTCTTCTTAAGCGGAGAAGTTGTGGAATATACAGATACAAATAAGTTATTTACAACGCCAACAGATAAACGTACAGAAGATTATATTACAGGACGTTTCGGTTAAGAGTATTTGTTTGAGGAGGGATTTTCTCTCCTTGTTTATTTGAGGTCTTACCTTATACGGAAGTATGTGGAACGAGTGAAGGAGGAAACAACATGGTACGCGAACAATTTCAATATGACTTACAATCATTACAGCAAAAAGTTATTGAACTAGGTGAGTTAGCAAAACGGGCTCTTGAAATTGCAATGGAAGGATTGCGTACAAGAGATGTAGAGAAAGCAATTGAAGTAATCGATGGCGATTACCGTATGGATAATTTGGAAGAAGAAATTAATGATTTTGCCTTAATGCTCATTACGAAACAACAGCCAGTTGCTAGTGATTTACGAAGAATTTTTGTTTCAATTAAAACGGCAACAGATTTAGAACGTATTGCAGATCATGCAGTAAATATTGCTAAGTCAACCATTCGTCTTGGAGAAAAAGAGGTTCCAGTTTCATTACAAAGCCTTGAAAGTATGTTCAAAATTGCAATAGATATGTTGCAAAATGTGATTCAAGCTTATAGAGAAGAAAACTTAACATATGCGAAAAAGATTGCTGAGATGGATGATGAAGTTGATGAACTGTATGGAAAAGCAATTCGTGAATTTATTTCATCCATCCCAAATAAGCCGGAGTCAATTGGACAAATTACACAACTATCGTTTATTGCCCGTTATATTGAGCGGGTAGCAGATCACGGTACAAATATTGCAGAAAATGTTTTTTATCTTGTAAAAGGGAAGCATTATTTGTTAAATGAATAAGGTTTATTATGAGAGGAATGCAAAAGCATTCCTCTTTTTTAGTCAAAATATGACGAAAAAGTATCATTGTTACTTTCTTGTTGCGGTGATAAGATGGATTATAATGGAATTATTAGAAAACGCTTACTTTTCGAGCGGGATGGCCCCGCTCGAACGCTTGCTAAGAGGGAAAGCTAGGAAGGAAAACAAACCATCCGTAAGAGCCCGATTGGTTCAACTAACCTTTCATGAGGAAGGCTTCTATACCATTATTGAAGCAGCGCCGCAGATTACTCAGTGGTACCCAAAAATTTTATTTATTATTGCAGGTCAAGGAACTATGTTAGAGCAGTATCGCGGGGCTGTACAGGGAATGGGACTGCAATATTCTATCCTTTTTCTCGGTCATATTACAGAAGAAGAGCAGCGAGCATTTCTTCAAAGGTGTGATGTATTATTAATTCCGAGTTTGTATGAACCTTTTGGGATTGTTGCGTTAGAGGGGATGCTCGCAAAGAGGCCAGTTTTAGTTTCGCGTGTGGGCGGTCTGCAAGAGATCATTGTAGATGGTGTGAATGGGTTTCAAATACAACCCGGTTGTTCGCAAAGTTTGAGTGAGAAACTAATATGGGTTATAGAACAGCCAGAAATTGCTCAGCACGTCGCAAATAAAGGATATGAAGATGTTCTTGTTCACTATGATTGGAGTGAAATTGCAAGAACAACCGCACAAACGTATGAAAAAGCAGTTCAACATCATAAATGTGGAGGTTGAATGTCAATGAAGGGGGTCATTTTAGCTGGAGGGAAAGGAGCGCGTTTACGTCCGTTAACATGCAACCTTCCAAAACCCATGTTACCCCTACTACAAAAGCCAGTGATGGAATACAGTATTGAACTATTGAAACAGCATGGTATTCGTGAAATTGCTATTACTGTTCAATATATGAGTTCCGTTATTCAAAATTATTTTGGTGATGGTAGTAAATGGGGAGTGAAGCTATATTACTTTGAAGATACTCCCCCTCTTGGTACAGCGGGGAGTGTAAAACAAGCAGAGAAGTTTTTAGATGAGCCGTTTGTTGTAATTAGCGGAGATGCGCTAACAGATTTTCGGCTGTCGAAAGGAATTGATTTTCATAATAGTCATAATGGAATCGTTACGATGTTTGTTAAAGAAGTAGTTAATCCATCATCGTATGGATTAGTTGTTACCAATCAGTATCACGAAATTGTTAAATATATTGAAAAACCGAGTTGGAATGAAGTTATTTCCAATACAGTAAACACCGGTATTTATATTATGGACCCCGACATTTTTTCTTATATTACACCTCATATGTTTTTTGATTTTAGTCATCATGTATTTCCTTTATTAGAAAACAAACAAGCAATGTATGGATATGTAGCAGATGGATATTGGCTTGATATTGGAACGTTTACACAATATCGCCAAGCTCAATTTGACTTGCTTACGAAGAAAGTTCATGTACCTATTCCATATACAGAAGTGTTGCCGATGGTATGGATGGGAGAAGATGTAACAATTGAAAAAGGAACAAAGATACACGGCCCTGCTTTTATTGGTGAGGGAACAACGGTTCAAACAGGAGCTACTATTGATCCGTATTCTATCATTGGTAACCATAGCGTAATTTCTGCATATACCCGTCTTCAAAAAAGTATTTTACTCGCTCATACGTATGTAGGAAAGCGATGTGAATTAATCGGAACCACAATTGGAGCCAGTACAATTATTGAAGATGGAGTTACTTTATTTGAAAAGAGTGTTGTAGCTGATCATTGCCGGATTGGTCAAAATGCAGTGATTAAGACGAAAGGGAAAGTATGGCCAGAGAAAGTGGTTGAGAGTAGTGCAATTATTGCTTCATCTGGAATTACAGAGCATGAAAATATTTCATGTTTTTTGCAGAAAAGTCGTATATGCGGCAGAAGTAATTTAGATATTACGCCACAAGTTGTCGTAAAGTTGGCGATGGCATATGGTTCTTTATTATCAGAAGGAGCCAGTTTGCTGATTGGTAGCAGTACACATGCGGAAGTGCAAATGTTTAAACATATTTTTTTGCATGCTGTTCATACAGTAGGCGTGCATACGATGGAATGCCAAGGCATGAATGAATCTTGTTTCCGATATGCAACTGGGAAAACAAATGTCGTTGGTGGAGTGTTTTTTTATAAGGCCCAAGATGAGAAGATCATTATTCAATTTTATAATGAAGAAGGAATGGCATTACCATATAAACAGCAAAAAGAGATAGAAAATTTGTATATGGCAGAGTCATTTCGTTATATCGGTATTAAAAAAATTGGTAATAACGAAGTCATAGACGTTTGTTTAGAAACGTATATTGAATCTGCTTTGCAATTTATAGATATAGCTGTTCTAAAAAGACACCATTTTCACCTGCTTATAAATAAGCCAGATGAATTGTTTCAGCCCTTGCTATTATCTTTTTTACAGGAAATCGGCTGCACAGTAACATGGATATATGCTGCGGGGCAAAAAGAACATATTAAGTCATTAATGAAATCGAGCCGAGCAGATATGGCGATTATATTTCAAGAACAAGAAAATACATTTGAATTATATGATACTTACGGGAATATTTATAAAGATACAAATTGTGAAGAAATGGATATTCCGAATTTATTATTTGAAAAAGATGAGGATTTCTACCCATTATCATTAAAATTAGGAGAATGTTACCTTATTTTTTATATGCATAATGAAAATAAGAAATTATTTCAAATGAGATGGCAGCAAGATATTTTATTTCGAGTTGGTAAATTATTGGAGTTAATCGTTCTTCAAGGGAAAACATTGCCAGCAATGTTAGAACAATATCCACCACTATACCTATTATGTGATGAAGTAGTTTGTTCATGGAATGAGAAAGGAAAAGTGTTAGGAATGCTGCTGCGAGACCGGGCACAGCGAGAGTTTGAAGTATTAGAAGGAATTAAATTTACACATGCAGAAGAAGAGTGGTCTTATGTTGTTTCAGATGTAAATCAACCAAAATTTCTCGTTTATTCTCATGCGAGAAACCCAGTCATAGCAAAGGAAAATATGAATACACTTATAGAAAAAATTAGACAATATCAAAAGGTGTAGAATTTTTGTTTTAAAAGTGGTATTATGGTATAGTCTGATTTAAGTTATTAGTGACTGGAGGGAAATAAGAATGCGTGTGAATATTACTCTAGCATGTACAGAATGCGGAGATCGTAACTATATCTCTAAGAAAAACAAACGTAACAACGCTGAGCGTCTTGAGCTTAAAAAATATTGCAAGCGTGACAAGAAGTCTACGTTACACCGCGAAACAAAGTAAGCAGTAGGGATATTTTCCTACTGTTTCTTTTGTATATAGGGGGAATTCCAAATGAAAGAAGAGAAAAAAAGATTACGAACAGAAATATTACAGCGTATGAATGCTTTATCAGAAGAACAGTATACGACTTTATCAGAAAAAATTGCAGATTCTCTATATAAACAACGAGAATGGATTGAGGCTAAAACAATTGGGATTACACTTTCTATGGAACGTGAAGTCAATACATATGCAATTATTGAAAAGGCATGGGAAGAGGGAAAAGTAATTGTTGTTCCAAAATGTAATCGTAAAACGAGAACAATGACATTCCATCAAATTACAAGTTTTGAACAATTAGAAACTGTTTATATGAATTTGCGAGAGCCGGCTCCGTCTATGACAGAAGAAGTATTAGCGGAGGAGATAGATGTGCTTCTCGTACCAGGTGTTGCCTTTACAAGAAAAGGTGAACGTGTAGGGTATGGCGGGGGATATTACGATCGTTATCTTGTGAACTATAAAGGGAAAGCGCTATCATTGATCTTTAGTTTTCAAATTGTTCCTCATATCCCAGTGGAACCATTTGATAAAACTGTACAAAAAATTATTACAGAAAAAGAAATGTTTTCTATTTTGTAACTTATATAGACAAATTAGAAATTGACGATTCTTTTTTATGTTGATTATAATAAAACATGTGAACGTTTTCTTATTATCTTTTTATAGTAAGTAGACATTTAGAGGGTGAAAAAATGAAATCTATTTATGATATTCAGCAATTATTAAAGCGATTTGGAACGATTATTTATACAGGAGATCGTGTTGCAGATTTACAATTAATGGGCGATGAGCTTCGTGAATTATATAAATCACAGCTTATTGAGCCGACAGAGTATCAG
Source organism: Bacillus sp. 123MFChir2 (assembly GCF_000383235.1). GTDB lineage: Bacteria > Bacillota > Bacilli > Bacillales > Bacillaceae_G > Bacillus_A. The sequence continues at coordinate 7,759 of NZ_KB910968.1, read as the reverse complement.
ATAGCTTTATTTTTATTAAAGCAAGAAATTCAAAAAACGACATAAAAACTTCGCAACTACGCAGTTACTTTATGAAAAACGATAGAAAAGCATTTTTTAAATGGGCGACAGGGAGTAGCTATACATAGAAGCGGTCATGTTGTATTCTGCATAGCAATAATTTATATGTTGAAAAATTAAAATGAATTTATATAGTAAAATTTCTATTGGAGAAATAGAAGAAAGAAGGGGAACGATATGGAAGAGAAATGGTTGGTTGGTGTTGATCTTGGTGGAACAACAATTAAATTAGCATTCATTAATATCTACGGTGAGTTTATTCATAAATGGGAAATCCCAACGAATACAAGTGAACAAGGAAAACATATTACACTTGATATTGCGAAAGCAATTGATAAAAAGTTACAAGAACTAGGTGAGCTAAAAAGCAAGTTAGCTGGAGTTGGGATGGGGGCTCCGGGTCCTGTTCATGTCGCTTCTGGACTAATTTATGAAGCCGTAAACTTAGGATGGAAAAACTATCCTCTTAAAGATTTATTAGAAGTAGAAACTGGTTTGCCAGTTGTTGTTGATAATGATGCAAATATTGCAGCACTTGGAGAGATGTGGAAAGGTGCTGGAGAAGGTTCGAAAGATATCGTTTGTATGACGCTTGGAACGGGTGTTGGTGGGGGTGTTATCATAAATGGTGAAGTCGTCCATGGTGTAAGCGGAGCAGGCGGTGAAATTGGTCATATTACAGTTGTAACGGAAAATGGTTTTGCTTGTAACTGCGGAAAATTAGGATGCTTAGAAACCGTTTCTTCTGCAACTGGTATTGTACGGGTTGCAATGCAAAAAATCCAGGAAACAGATGAAGCTAGTATACTACGTTCGCTGTTAGAACAAGAAGGTCATATTACATCTAAAGATGTATTTGAGGCACTTGCAAAAGGTGACGCATTAGCGGAAAAAGTAGTTGAAAAGGTAGCTTCGTATTTAGGACTAGCGGTAGCAAATTTAGCTAGCACATTAAATCCAGAGAAAATTGTAATTGGCGGTGGTGTATCAAAAGCTGGTGATGCATTGCTACAACCAATTCAACACTATTTTGAACAATATGCATTTTCACGGGCTGTTAAAAGTACAAAACTAGCAATTGCGACACTTGGTAATGATGCGGGAGTAATTGGTGGTGCGTGGCTTGTGAAAAAGTATATTTGTGAAGCAAAGTAAAATGAAGGTAATTACTCAGTCACTCTATGAAAAACCGATAGAAAAGCATTTTTTTAAGTGATCGAGAAAAGAAAAAGGAAGGGGCGCCCTTCCTTTTTTCATATGCTAGAAATCGTGATGTATGTAGAGATTGTAAACAATTGTTTAATGTGTTGGTGGATAGCCATTGTTTAGTACGGTCATGACTGTAAACCATCCAAAAACAAGTACAGTTGCAACGGAAAAACCTCCAGCAAGAAGGTTCTTGTCTCGCAACGTTTTAAGAGAAGAGTATACAGCTAACAGAGTAACTAACGCAAAAATAATAACAAGACCCATACATATCCCCTCTACTCTCTTATTTTGTTTGAGTTTTTGCAATATTTTTTCAGTTTAATTGTACATGTTTTCAATAGGGTTGTCGAGGTTTCGTTTCTTATGGACAGAAAATGTTGTATCATAAAGTGAAGCTTCTATCAGTGGAGGGCGCATTCCTGGCTGATAGAAAGCTCTTATGAATCGAGTATATGCTTGCCCTTTATATTTCTTTATATTTTAAGGTAGGGGTTTTACGGCAGTACAAAAGTGAGTGTAATGACTGGAGGAGATTGAGGATGAATTGGATTCAAATGCCATTAGGGCCATTGCAAACAAATGCATATATTTTAAGCAATGATCAAAAAGAATGTATTATTTTTGACCCGGGCAGTGAAAGAGAAAAACTTGTAAGTTACATAAAACAACAACAATTAAAGCCATTAGCTATTTTATTAACACATGCACATTTCGATCATATTGGTGCAGTTGATGAAGTGCGCACTGCGTTTCAAATTCCAGTGTATGTTCATCAAGAAGAAGCGGATTGGTTAGGAGATGCTACTGTTAACGGTTCGCAAATTTTTATGATGAACCGTAGTATTACGGCAAAACCTGCGGATCACATCATTGAGGGAGAAGGAACATTGACAATTGGTTCGTTTGCGTTTGATATGTTTGAAACGCCGGGGCATTCACCAGGAAGTATTTCATACTATTGCAAAGAAGCAAGTGCCGTATTCTCAGGTGATGTTTTATTTCAAATGAGCATTGGCCGCACTGATTTACCTGGAGGTAGCTTCCAAGAATTAATCATAAGTATTGAAGAAAAGTTATTTGTACTACCTGATGATACAAATGTGTTATGTGGGCATGGTCCAGAAACAACAATTGGCTTTGAAAAAGAAAATAATCCGTTTCTACAATAAGGGGAACAGTGATGGAGTACGTTCTAAAACAAGCGATGGAAAAGGAAGAAGACGGGTCTATTTCTTATAGTACATATATGAGCCTTGCATTATATGATGTAAACAATGGTTATTATATGAAAGAACGTGAAAAAATTGGCAGACAGGGAGACTTTTTTACAAGTAGTAATGTGTCTTCTGTTTACGCAAAAACATTTGCTCATTTTTTTATTCGGCTTGTAAAAGCAGGAGTTGTTGCACCGCATATATGTGAAATTGGTGGTGGAACGGGGAGATTTGCATATGATGTATTACAAGAGTGGCAAACGATATCGCCTGATACGTTTGTAAACCTGCAGTATTCTCTTATAGAAGTGAGTCCATTTCATAGAAGGTTGCAAAAGCAACAACTGCTTTCTTTTTCAAATGTTTCGCAATATGCATCCTATGATGAATTAGGCGCTGCTTTTACAGGAATTGTTTTTTCTAATGAGTTGTTTGATGCGTTTCCTGTAGAAGTAATTGAGAAGCGAGACGATATGCTATATGAGGTACGCGTAAAGTATAACAGTGGAGATGAACTTGTTGAAGTATTGCGTCCGTTAGATAATGAGTACATTGTAAATTATCTGAAAAGATACAAAATCGAGCTGTATAAAGGACAACGATTTGAAGTGCCGTTACAAATGAATGTTTATGTAGAGCAGCTAGCAAGTTGGCTAGAAGAAGGCATACTAATAACGGTTGATTACGGCTACACAAATGAAGAATGGATGCACCCAGCTCATCGAGAAGGAAGTTTGCGAAGTTATTATGAGCATCAACTGATTCGTAATCCTCTTCAACTTCCAGGAGAGATGGATATAACAACTCATATTCATTGGGATGCATTAAAGATTGCTTGCGAAGAACGAGGTATACAAACAGTATGGCATACGAAACAAAGAGAATTTTTGCTTGCTGCAGGAATTTTAGAACAACTTGTAAATCATGAAAATCGTAATCCATTTTCTGATAGTCAAAAGAAAAACCGTGCAATTCGTTCTATGATTTTACAAGGTGGAATGAGTGATGCTTTTGATGTTGTCGTTCAAAAAAAGGGGTTACCAGAATTCAATCTAAATCATTATTTGTATAGTTGTTCATAAAACGAGGCGCAGTGTATAGTTCTGCGCCTCGTTTCGTAGGTAAATACGACATTTTGTTTAGGATTATGTAGTATGTATATATTTTACCTCATGATATATATTTATATTAAAGATATGAGATAAAAGATACATAGTACGCCTTTTGTTTAATTGAATACCCTAACCTAGTAAAACGCGAACTAATTGAATAATTGTTTCGTTTTCTACTTTGTAGTAAATTTCCAATCCTTTTCTTTCGCTTGAAACAATTTTAGCGCTTTTTAACTTCGCTAAATGCTGAGAAATTGTAGATTGTGGCATGTTTAGGCCTGTGTACATTGTAGAAACGTTACTTGGTCCTCGCTCAATCAATCCTTTTACGATACATAAACGCACTGGATGAGCAAGTACTTTTAATAATTCTGCATTGTTTTCATATAGTTCTAATTCTTGTTGAAATGTTTCTAACATATTTTCTCCACCTCCATGTGTGCTGTTATACCATGTACTATACATAACAAAATTTTAAACCAAAGAGAACAGTTGTTGCAAAAAAAATGCTCTAAAGTAAAGAAATTGTAAGAAAAGAGACTGTGATGTAACTAATTTGGATAAATCTAGATATTTTTCCATTAGGATAAAACAGTACTTGTCGACTTTAATAACGAATTTCTAAGTTCTCAATAAAAACGTTTTCAATTATATTACAATCTTACCATATTTTATTTTTCTTTCAACAATAGAAATAAAAAAAATTTTTGATAATTTAAGAGGAATTATATATAGTGATCTGGAAATTAATGGGGTATAGAAAGAAGGGATAGTCATGAGAATAGAATTTTTAGGAACAGGTGGTGCCACACCAACTCCAAGACCAGGGAGTTATAGCAAAGTGAGTAAAGAGGCGAGAGGAAAAGGGGTGCCGTATAGTAGAATGGGACCGAGTGTTTTTATTCATGATCTTAGCCTATTAATTGATACGCCGGAGGAAATACGCTTGCAATTAGAGCGATCTCAAATATTGAAAGTAGAAGCCGGAATATATTCGCATTGGCATCCAGATCACACAATGGGTCGGAGAATTTGGGAAACGATGGCGTTTGAGACGAATAGAGCTTGGGGTACAGCAGTATACATACCAGAGCAAGTAGCAGAGGATATGAAAACATTTTTAGGATTGTGGGATCATCTGCAATTTATGCAGCAACAAGGATGGATTGATGCAATCGTATTACGAGATGGGCAATCTTTTGTGAAAAATAAAATAAAAGTTACGCCATTTCGTTTACATGAACAATATATGTATGCATTCTTATTAGAAGAAAAAGAAAAGCGAGTACTTATTGCAATGGATGAATTATATAAATGGGAACCACCCGCTCATTTAATTGGTAATTTAGATGTAGCTATTTTACCAATGGGAATTGCCGAGTTTGATTGGAAGACGAAAGAGAAAGTAAGAAACCGTGCTTTTATTGAACATATCCGCGAGGCAACGTTTGAAGATACGCTAGAAGTAGCGAAACAATTACAAGCAAAACATACCATTATTACGCACATTGAAGAAATAGAAAACATTGGGTACGATGAATTGAAAGAAATAGAAGCTGAATTACGAGCAGAAGGTATGAACATAACGTTTGCTTACGATACGATGAAAATTGATGTGTAGGGGTGCAAAGTACATGGCTGCATCAAAAGGGAATCCCTATATATCCAAATTAAAAAACCGACATAAAAACCTCGTTCTTTTTAGGGGAGGGCGAGAGCATCTGGCTGTGCATAGAAGCGGTCAGGGGCTTTTCCTGCTACATGCAATGTTTGAAAATAAAGAGCGTAAGCGAGTACAGCTCGTGTTGCAGTCTGCATAACAGCAGCTTATATGTCGAAAAACAAAATGGATATATAGAAACGCAGCTAGATTTTATGGTTTAGACGAGAGACAGGATTATAGAGAAGTATCGTTTTATCTTGAAAGAGCTTCTAAATTCTCAGGTGATATTTTAGAAATTGCTTGTGGAATAGGGAGAATTACTTTGCTATTAGCTCAAGCTGATACAACTCAAAATGGAAATAGTGTAGATGATGTATTGAAGTAGCTTATAGAGTACGGTGCAAATGTGGTCGGATTAAATTGCCAGTTAGGACTGCTTCATATAATTGAATCTTTTAAAAAGATAGGAATTCCTAAGTATGGTTACTTATTTGCGTATCCAAATGCTGGCCTTCCTAAATATGTAGAAGGTCGTTACGTATACGAAGGAAGCCCGGCTTATGTATCGGCTATGGTGTTTGCTCATCCAGAAGCGCGTTATTTCAGTGTGTTATAATTAAGAGTAAAACTTTTACTAAAAGGAGACATACTGTGAAGACGATTATATTTACAGGCGGGGGTTCTGCTGGTCACGTTACGCCGAACTTAGCGCTTATACCACATTTTCAAAAGAGCGGTTGGAAGGTGTGTTATATTGGTTCACATAATGGAATCGAAAAGGAAATTATTGAAAAAGAAGGGATTCCTTATTATGGAATAGCGAGTGGAAAGCTTCGCCGTTATTTTGATTTAAAAAATATAAAAGACCCTTTTCTTGTTATGAAAGGGGTTATGGATGCGTATTTCCTTATTCGAAAGCTAAAACCAGATGTTATTTTTTCAAAAGGCGGCTTCGTGTCTGTACCGGTTGTAATTGGTGCGTGGCTAAACCGTGTTCCTGTCTTTTTACATGAGTCTGATATGACGCCTGGGCTTGCAAATAAAATTGCTCTTCGCTTTGCTTCAAAAATATTTGTTACGTTTGAAGAAGCGAAAAAACATTTACCGAAAGAAAAAACAGTATTTACTGGTTCACCTGTGCGAGAAGAGGTATTGCAGGGAAGTAGAAACAAAGGACTGCAATTTTTACGATTCACTGCATTAAAACCAGTTATTACGGTTATGGGAGGCAGCTTAGGAGCACGACGCATTAATGAAGCAGTACGCGGTGCATTGCCAAACCTCCTGCAAACCTATCAAATTGTTCATTTGTGCGGGAAAGGCAATATTGACGAAAAACTTGAGAATACACCGGGATACAAGCAGTTTGAATATGTTCACGATGAACTTCCTGATATATTAGCGGCAACTGATATTGTCATTTCTCGTGCAGGATCCAATGCGATTTTTGAGTTTTTAACATTACAAAAGCCCATGTTATTAATTCCTCTTCCAAAATCTTCGAGCCGAGGGGATCAAATTTTAAACGGACAGTCTTTTGAAAAACAAGGATATGGACGTATGTTATTCGAAGAAGACATAACAGAAACTTTGTTAATTGAATATGTAGAAGAACTGTATAAAAATCGTTTGCAGTATAAAAGATCGATGCAGAAATATAACGGACAAGAAGCGTTGCAAACGATTATTGATTATGTAACGAAAGCATGATTTCATAGAAATCATGCTTTTGGGGCTGTTTATATATATATCCAAATTAAAAAACCGACATAAAAACCTCTTTCTTTTTAGGGGAGGACGAGAGCATCTGGCCGTGCATAGAAGCGGTCAGGGCCTTTTCCTGCCACATGCGGTGTTTTAAAACAAAGGGCGCAAGCGAGTACAGCTCGTGTTGCAGTCTGCATAACAGCAACTTATATGTCGAAAGATTAAAATGGATTTATATAGAAGGCTGTTAACACCTTTTTTTGCTTAATCTAGTTCGCCTATAAACCATATTTCTTTGTCATTGTAATCAGGATGAGTAAAAATTTCTGTATATCCTTTTACTTGTAATTCTTTAGGTATATGTAAACCGATTTCTTTTTCGATATCGCGTTCCTGTGGTAATGAAGCCCACTGTGGTCCATCCATGTATCTACCTAGAAAGCCTTCAAAAAATCGTTCTATCCCTTGTTTGCTGAATACAATTAAGATATTAGAAGTGTGTAAGTTAGGAAAAGAGACACCAAAATAAATGAGGCCACTGAAAAACTCACGTTTTTTCAGCTCAAAAACCGGATGTGAAATTAGAAAGGCGACTTTTCGTTCAAAATGGAACGAAAAGTCGCCTTTCTTTCTATTCTTTTTTTACTTTTCTTCCTTTTTTTCCTTCATTAAGGTCATAATTCGTTTTAAATTGACGGCAAATATAGCCATCGCACCTTGCATTCGCATACCAATGAGACCCGAGGAAGATGCTACATCATACCCGTGTCTGTGCTTCAGTTCACTATTTTTCG
>NZ_KB910967.1 GCF_000383235.1 Bacillus sp. 123MFChir2 | reverse complement strand
AGAGGAAAAGAATTTTCGTGTTATCAACGTGTAGAAAAAGATTTGGAAATCGCAGTGTTCTTTGCCGATCCTTATTCTTCCTGGCAACGTGGGAGTAACGAAAATGCAAATGGTCTATTACGTGAGTTTTACCCGAAAAAAACAGATTTGAGCCTTGTTTCACAAGAACAATTAAATCGAGCACTACTTCTTATAAATCAAAGACCAAGAAAATGTTTAGGTTGGAAAACTGCCCACGAAGCGTTTCAGGAGGAACTGTCGCACTTAGATTGACAAACCGTCATATAAAAAGTAACGAGAAATGATATAATCTTCTCGTTACTTTTTCTTTTGCTATTCTTCTACCGGTGCAAAGTGTTCAGTATCTTCACCGCATACTGGACACACCCAATCTTCTGGTAAATCTTCAAAACATGTTCCTGGTTCTATATCTTCATCCGGATCTCCAACTTCCGGATCATAAATATAGCCGCATGGTAAACAAATATATTTCTTCATTATAATGCCCTCTTTCTATTATTATATTAAGATTTTAGTTTCTCTTTTACCTTGCTCATTATTTCACTTATATTCGTATTTTCCATATCAATCTCTTCTAATGATACTTGCTTTTCAATAGCTGACTTGTAAGGGATGGACGCCGCAACTCCTTCTAATGAGATGACGCCTACTATTTTATTATCCTTGATAAATAACCTCGTATACTTCTCTTTACCATCTTCTTCAACGATAGTTATATCACATTGTTTTTCATCAACGAATCCAATTGAGAATAAAGATACATCGAATGCATTAAAAATAGTAGTTGGAATTGCTTCCTTATAAATTGCAGGATTAGAAACCATATTACTTCCTGCAATTTTCCCTTGATCCATTGCTTGTCCCCATAGTCCGCCAATTTCACCGTTTACTTCTGCTACATCCCCAGCAGCATATACAGATTCCACATTCGTTTCCATCTTCTCATTGACAACAATACCTCTATTTACATGAATAGGAGTATTATTTACTAAAGAAATGTTAGGAGTGACCCCAATTGAATACACAACACTATCACAATCTATTCGTTGTTCACCATTCACTTTCATTCCAGTTACTACTTCTTCTCCAAGAATAGAATCAATCGTCGTATTTACATATACTTTTACTCCGGCACTTTCAATTTTTTCTTTTAATAAAAGAGACATTTTTTCATCTAATTGTCTTCCCATTAGTGCAGGAGCAACTTCTACAATGGATACTTGTTTACCAGCTTTCATCATAGACCAAGCTGTTTCTAATCCTTGTACGCCTCCGCCAATGTTTACAACATGCTTTTTATCTTCTAAACATGCTTTAAAGTTATCTGCTTCCTGCATGTCTCTAATCGTAAAGATATTTTTTTTATTTATGCCATCTACTGGTAGCCTTCTATTATTTGCACCCGTGCAAATTAATAATTTGTAATAAGAAATTTTTTCATGATTTGATGTAACAATATTTTGCTGCTCTGTATCAATTTTTACTACCTTTGTATTTGTGAAAACTGATATATTATTATTTTGGTACCATTTTTCTTTTTTGATTAAAACTTTTTCACTGTGTAAATCTGAATATAGCTCTTTTGATAGTTTAATTCTGTTATAGGGTAAAGATGGTTCTTCACCCAAAATGAATATCTTTGAATCCTTGTCATGATCTCTAATTGTCTTTGCGGCATTTACAGCGGCTACTCCACTTCCGATAATTACAAAATTCTTTTCCATATTTTCACCTACGTTTTTCTATTAAATAGAGCTTAGTAATAAATCCGTAACAAATGTTGTTGCATGTTTAATTCGTTTTGTTTTCTCTTCATCCTTTGGAGAGAATCTTACACGAATAGGGAATTCAACATGAGTCATACCTGTAGACTTAATAACATTTGATGTACTTTGTACATTCATGTTTGTTTCATTTAGGTAATCTTGTACGACCTCAATTGCTTCACCACTCCAGCCGTATGATCCGAATGCAGCTGCAATTTTCCCTTCTAAGTTCATCCCCTTCATTTCTATTAAAATTTCTTCTAAGTTTCCAATCATATCTGCGTATTTCGTTGAAGATCCGATGAAGACTGCATCTGCGTATTGAATACTTTCTAGAATTTTCGCTTTATCTGATTTGTCAGCATTAAATACTGTTACTTCAATGTTTTCTGCTTCAAATGTTTCTTTTATAATATTTGCTATTTTCTTTGTGTTATTTTTAATTGTCGTATAGACGATTGTTACTTTTTTACCTTGCGTTGTATCCTTACTCATTTCTGCATATAAATCGATATATTTTTGGACATCTTGACGTAAAATGTATCCATGAGATGGAGCGATCATTTGTACATCTAAATCTTCTAATGCTTCTATTAACGTTCTAACGTATCTTCTATGCGGATGAATAATTGCATTATAGTAGCCAATAAAATCTTCTGTAATATCTACATTCGCTTCATCGCTAAAAATTTCATTATTCGCTACGTGCGTACTAAAGATATCACATGGGAATAAAATTTTATCCTCTATGCAATACGTAATCATCGTTTCTTCTGTATGAAGATATGGCGTTTCTTTAAATTTCAATGTTTTTCCACCGATATCTAATGTGTCACCATCTTTTACAACTAAGAAATTTCTATGATGCAATTTATACATTTCTTGTAACTCAGGTACTGCAATTTCTGTGCATACGATTGTAGCATTTGTAGCTCTTGATGCTAATGCTGCCAAACCACCTGAATGATCAGGTTCTGTATGGTTTACTACAATATATTGAATGTCTTGTGGATCAATGAATTCACTTAAATATTCTACAAATTCTCTTCCAAACTCTATGTCAACTGTATCAATCACTGTCGGTTTTTCAGTTTTTAGAAGATACGCATTATAAGTCGTTCCTTTTGCTAAGATTAAACGATGAAACGGAACTTCCCTATCATCAATTTTCCCTACCCAATATATATCTTCAGTTAGCTTAATTTCTCTATTCATATTTTTTAATTCCTCCTGATTGCTATCTCTTAACAACAAATTTATTATAAAAATTTCCCTAAGATAAAAAGAGGACTTGAATCACATTTTGTAAAAACAAATAAAAAATACTTTAGTAAATGAAAATTTTTCTTTACTAAAGTATTTTTTATGACATATTTATTTTTTAGCTACAAGAACGAAAGCTGGCCCATTCGGTGAATACGCCTCTTTTTTAAAATTACCGAAAGTTTCTACAGTACGAAAACCACATTCTTTTAACATCGGCAGTAGTTGTTTTTTTGTAATAGGATATAACGGGATACTATTTGATAGTTCTTTATCATCCACATTCAATGTTGCAGTAAATAATACTTTTTCTCCTTCTAGCGTATAATTACGCTTAAACGAGAAACGTTTCTTCTCCAGTACCGGAAATTCGAAATTATTTTCAGCTAATACTTTTTCATAATTTACAATTTGAATCATTAGTTTTCCGTTTGCTTTTAATTTTTCATAAGATCCACAAATAAAATTAAAGATTTCTTTCGAATTATCCAAATGAACAAGTGTATTTCCAATACAATAAATACCATCAAATACTCCAGGCACATTTTCAATTTGTTGCATTCCAAATGTATTTACACTAAATACCCCTTCATAAACTGCAGCTTTCTCCCGAATTTTTGCAGCCACCGTCTTCTCTGGTTCCATCGCAGTAACAGCAAACCCCTTTTCAACTAACGCTTGGGCTACATTGCCTGTTCCTGCGCCCACATCCAGTATAGAGCTACCTTTTTGTAAATAAGAGACTATAAAATTTATTTGTTGCTCATTTGCAGGAAAAATTTCATCATAATATGGCGTTAACGTTTGATAGAAAGTCATTATTTGTACAGTCCTTTCAGGATATATATATATCCATTTTAATTTTTCGACATATAAGTCATTGCCGTGCAAAATACAACATGACTCCTACTTACTTTCTCCTTTTGTTTTAAACATGGCATGTGGTAGGAAAAGACCCTGACCGTTTCTATGCATGGCCAGTCCCTCTCGCCCATTTAAAAAAATGCTTTTCTGTCGGTTTTTGATAAAGTAACTAAGTAGTTACAAATATTACTAAACACTCACAAACTTACTGTAATAATTATTACAGTAATGCTCTGGCTAACAATACTACTGAAACAAAAAAGTAAATAGAATTTACACTCTCTAAAATACCCACTTGTAGAATCGAAATATTTCTACCATAAAGGAATATAGATCGTATCAAACTTGGTATAAAGACAATGGTAAACCACGGTATTGCAATGAAAGTCGCAATCACAAGTAAAGAATGATACCCCCATGAAACAAAGCGATACGTTGGATTCTTTTTCTCACGAATCATCGTCTTCACATAAAACGTACTTCCCATAAAATATAAAAATGATATAGTTGCAACAATCCATATCTTCTCATCAACTGTTTTCATTGTGAAATAATAACTAATGATTCCCCCTATACAAAACAAAAGAATCGCACACATGTCATTTAGTAAAGCTCGTTCGTTTTTTTGGCGAGAAAAGTAAATATTTACGAAAAAACATGGGAGCATAATAATGGAAAAGAACACAATACGCCATTCATATATAAGAGCAATGATTGCACACACACAAGCCACACCAAAATAAAGAAAGAATGAATGTAAATAATACTTCTTTCGTGGTTGTTTTACGTACATTAATAAAGGATACGTAGCTAAGTACACAAACAACCATGCCACAAAGAGCGGTATGTGATACCATGCCCCTTTACCAATTAAAACACCCAATACAAATGGAATAAGCAGCATTCCCCATGCCCCGTGCTGCTTTGGAATAATTAACTTCATTCTTCCAACACCCTTATCCAAAGTTTTTTATCAACAATGTCATTTTTATACGTTTTGTTTCTGTTTTCGTAATGCTTTTGGAATGTATACACAGAAAGGTTCACTTCCCATGTAATCTCCAGTCATAGCAAAAGCTCTAGAACGAGATCCTCCGCAAACATATCGGAACTCACAAACACCGCATTTCCCTTTATACTTGTCCGGGTTACGCAAGTCTTGGAAGATGGGAGAGTTTCGATAAATATCAGCTAGTGGTGTTATTCGAACATTCCCGGCTTTAATAGGTAATAACCCACTTGGATACACATCTCCAATATGAGAGATAAATACAAAACCATTTCCATCATTTACCCCTTTTGGAGCACGCCCAAGTCCATCAATCTGCCCTGTCATTCCATTCATCAATACATCCTGATATTGAATAGCCTGATCTGCTTTTTTACTCTCTCGCATTTTTTGTTGAATCACAACACGTCTGTAGTGCTGAGCAGCCGTTGTTTTAATATCAAAAGAAACCTTTTTACTTAATTGATATAGCCACTGGAATACTCTTTCATGCTCAGCTGGTGAAATCATATCTGTTTCCTTACCGCGCCCAGTTGGAACTAAGAAAAATACACTCCAAAGCACACACTCTAATTCCTCTACTAATTTCGCCATATCTTCAAGTACATTCACATTATAATTAGAAATAACCGTATTAATTTGAATAGGAATTTTCAATTCATGCAAATACCGAATCGCATTCATTGTTAATTCAAATGACCCCTCTGTCCCCCTAAAATGATCGTGTATTTCAGCTGTTGGTCCATCTAAACTAAATGCCCATCTTGCAAGCCCTACTTCTTTTGCTTTTTGGATGGTTTCTTTCGTAACGTTTGGAGTAGCACTTGGTGTCATAGAGACTCGAACACCTTTTTTTATCGCATAATCCGCAATATCATATACATCTGGACGCATTAACGGATCACCGCCGGTAAAAACAAGCATTGGATTATCCATTTCATATATATCATCAATTAGTTTTTTACCTTCTTCAAATGTTAGCTCCAGAGGATGACGATGATACTGAGCTTCCGCACGACAATGAAGACATTTTAATTGGCATGCTCTCGTTAACTCCCATATCACAATAAATGGATTTTTGTTAAAATCACGATTAATCAAGATTAAACCCTCCTATCGATTTATATCCTCATTGTAAAGTGATATAAGAACTCATGTTGTGAGATATATCACGAGTGAAACTTTAATCAGCGCTTTCCAATCAAGCTTTTACGTGTGATTTTCCTCACTTCTTATTCATTATCTCTATGTTACATTGTTCTTGAGAATTAATATCATTTATTTCCGAGGTGAGAGTGATGACAAAGATAATTGATTTTAGTCAAACCGTTTGTGATTTGGCTAACAAATACCCTGAAATCATCCCTATCTTAAAAGAATTAGGCTTTGAACAAATAACCAAACCAGGTATGCTCAACACGGCCGGCCGTGTGATGACTATTCCAAATGGCTGCCGTATGAAGGGAATTTCGTTCGATGTCGTTAAAAAAACTTTTGAAAATAATGGATTTAACATTAAAGAATAGAGGAGAATTCTTATGAGCGAAATAATTAACAACCGTGAACAAGAAAGTATAAATAAATTTGAAAGACAGGCTATCTTAAAGGAAATTATTAAAAATCTTCATAATGGAAAAAGTGTGGAAGAAGTGAAGGCTCAATTTGAAGAAGCAGTCGGGAATATTACTGTCGCGGAAATTTCAAAACTTGAACAGGCACTCATGGAAGAAGAAGGAATTCCAGTGGAAGAAGTACAACGTTTATGCTCGGTGCATACAGCTATTTTTAAAGGTTCCATTGAAGAAATCCATCGATCCGATAAACCCGAAGATCAAGCTGGGCATCCAATTCATACATTTAAGCTTGAAAACAAAAAAATTGATAAGCTTGTTAACTTCAAACTTCAACTTCACTACGAACGTTTCGAGAAAGAAGATAGTGAAGAAAACGTTTATAAACTAATCGAAGATTTAAATCTGTTGTTGGATATAGATAAACATTACAGCCGTAAAGAAAATCTACTTTTTCCCTATTTAGAGAAATACGGAATTTACGGCCCGACACAAGTAATGTGGGGAATCGATGATGTCATTCGTAACGCCATTAAAGATGTGAAACAATCATTAACAAATTATAACGGAGATAAAAAGACGGTCTTAGACGGCATTTACTTTGTCATCCGTGAGGTAACTGAAATGATTTTTAAAGAGGAAAACATTTTGTTTCCAATGGCTCTTCAAACTCTTACGGAAGATGAATGGGTTAAAATCGCTCATGAAAGTGATGAAATTGGCTATTGCTTAACAGGTCCTGCGAGTGTATGGAAACCTGAAAGAAAAGCGGTGCAAGACCAGGCTATGTCTGAAGGATTCATTCGTTTAGAAACAGGTATACTATCTTTACAACAACTAGAGTTGATGTTGAACCACTTACCTGTAGATATTACGTACATTGATCAAGATGATGTTGTACGCTACTTCTCTCATGGAAAAGAGCGAATCTTTGCTCGCACAAAAGCGATAATCGGCAGAACGGTTCAAAACTGCCATCCTCCGAAAAGCGTTCATGTCGTTGAAAAACTCTTGGAAGACTTTAAATCTGGAAGCAAAGATTGTGAAGATTTCTGGATTAAGTTCAAAGATAAATATGTATACATTCGCTATTTCGCTATACGGAGTGAAGATGGGGAATACATGGGCACCCTTGAATTCACACAAAATATCAATCCAATTCAAGAAATCCAAGGAGAAAAACGCATTCTCTCATAAAGTGAAACTCTTATTAGCCCTCACCAATCGAACTTTTATGGACTCCCCCACTTAACATTTTTACTTTTACTGAATGTTAAGGTGGGGGTTTTACTTAGTTTAGAATCCGCATGAGGCCTCATGTACTTAGAACTTCTATTTTTAGTTAATCAACTGACCGCTTCTACACATAGCCAAATCCTTTCGCCCCAGGTTTTTAATTTATCTTTATACTCTAAGAGCTAAATGTTGCATTACATCTTAATATAGTCATAAAATTAATCAGTAGTCGAAGATAGATAAAGAGCGGGTAAACTGAAGAAAAAAGAGAAAGCTAAAAAAATTAGAAACGGAAAATGGAGAGATGAATTAAATGTTCAAGATCATCAAACATTTAAAACCATTTGTTGCTTCCATCATTGCAGTTATATGTCTTTTAACTGTGCAGGCAGTATGTGACCTATCACTGCCAGACTACATGTCTAACATTGTCAATGTAGGGATTCAACAAAAAGGTGTCGAAAACGCAGTACCTGAGGTTATTCGTAAAAGTGAGATGGATAAACTTACGCTCTTTATGAATGACAAAGAGAAGAAAACAGTAACTGACAACTATGTACTGTTAGATAAGAACAATCTTTCTAAAAGTGAACTGAAAAATGACGTAAAAGATTATCCAAAGCTTGATAAAGAACCTCTTTATAAGCTACATACAACGGATAAACATACAATCAGTGAACTGAACGATATCTTTGGGAAACCGATGTTAATTACACAAGGAATTGAAAAAGGCGGCAATGATAGTAAAACAGAGATGAAGCTTCCGCCAAATACCGATCCTTTCGCAGTCATTGCGAAACTGCCGCAAGAGCAAATCAATGCGATGAAAGAAAAGGCAGACGAAAAGTTTAAAAAGATGCCAGGCAGCATGATAACGCAGGCGGCCGTTTCATTCATTGAGAATGAATATAAAACAATTGGTATCGATACAGGTAAACTTCAATCCAGTTATATTCTTACTTCTGGCGGGAAAATGCTGCTTTTATCATTAGTAAGTATGGCAGCTACCGTTATCGTAAGTTTACTAGCGGCAAAAGTATCTGCTGGACTCGGCAGAGATCTTCGAAAGAAAGTATTTCGGAAGGTTACAAGCTTCTCAAATGCGGAGTTTGATAAGTTTTCCACTGCTTCTTTAATCACAAGAAGCACAAATGATATTCAACAAGTGCAAACATTGATGGTCATGATGCTTCGAATCGTCTTCTATGCACCGATTTTAGGCATAGGCGGCATGATTAAAGTGCTGAATACAGACCTTTCCATGGGCTGGATTATCGGCGTTGCAGTAGTCGCAATTTTAAGCTTAGTCATCGGCTTATTTAGCGTTGCCATCCCTAAATTTAAAATGATCCAAAAGTTAGTTGATAACATTAACTTAATTACACGCGAATCGTTAACAGGTATGCTTGTCATTCGCGCGTTTAACAATCAAAAGCATGAAGAAAAGAAATTTGAAAAAGGAAATCAAGATTTAACAAAAACAAATTTATTTGTCAGCCGTTTAATGTCATTTATGATGCCGATGATGATGTTGATCATGAATGCTGTTACGTTACTGATTATTTGGGTTGGATCGCACCAAGTAAACATGGGAAATATGCAAGTCGGTGATATGATGGCGTTTATGCAATATACCATGCAAATCATCATGGCCTTCTTAATGATTTCCATGGTTTCGATTATGGTTCCACGTGCTTCTGTATCCGCGCAGCGCATTGCAGAAGTGCTAGATACTGACGTTTCCATTCGCGATGCAGAAGAAACAAAAACATTCGCATCAGACAAGAACGGTTACGTTGAATTTAAAGATGTTAGCTTTAAATATCCAGGTGCAGAAGAAGATGTGCTTTCTCATATCACCTTTACCGCAAAACCTGGTGAAACAACGGCTTTCATTGGAAGTACAGGCAGCGGGAAATCAACATTAATCAACTTGATTCCGCGCTTTTACGATGTAACAAGTGGCCAAATCTTAATTGATGGCACTGATGTTAGAGAAGTATCTCAGAAAGAATTACGAGAGAAAATCGGTTATGTACCGCAAAAAGGAGTTCTCTTCTCAGGTACAATTGAAAGTAATCTGAAATACGGCAAGAAAGAAGCAAGTGAAGAAGAATTAGTAAAAGCGTCAGAAATTGCGCAAGCGATGGAGTTTATTAACGCGAAACCAGAAACCTTCCGTACAGAAATATCACAAGGTGGTACGAACGTTTCCGGTGGTCAAAAACAACGACTTTCGATCGCGCGTGCTCTTACGAAACAATCGGAAATCTTCATTTTTGATGATAGCTTCTCAGCTCTTGACTTTAAGACAGACGCCCTGCTTCGCAGAGCTTTAAACAACGAACTTGCAGGAAGTACGATTTTACTTGTTGCTCAAAGAATTAGTACGATTATGAATGCTGATAAGATCATTGTACTGGACGAAGGAGAAATCGTCGGAACTGGTACTCATGAAGAGCTTATGGAGAACTGTGAAGTTTATAAGCAAATTGCTTTATCACAACTTTCAAGAGAGGAGTTGTCATCATGAGCGATAAAAAAATAGAACATAAAAAACAAGGTAGCCCTGGTCCTGGCGGCGGTGGTCATATGGGCGGCGGCATGCGAAAGATTGAGAAAGCAAAGAACTTCAAAGAAACGATGAATAAGTTACTTCAATACTTGAAGCCCTATAAATTATCAATCTTAGTCGTCATCCTTTTCGCAATTGGTAGCGCAGCCTTTACAATCGTCGGTCCAAAAATTTTAGGAAAAGCCACAACAAAACTTTTCGAAGGACTCGTAAGCAAAGTAACAGGAGCACCAGGTGCGGCAATTGACTTTACTTATATCGGAAACATTGTCTTGTTACTCCTTGGATTATATATACTGAGCGCTGCATTTGGCATTATTCAAGGATACATTATTTCCGGTGTAGCTCAAAAAGTATCTTATAACTTCAGAAAAGAAATTGATGAAAAAATTAACCGGATGCCGCTGAAATACTTTGATAAAACGACGCACGGAGAAGTATTATCTCGCATTACAAATGACGTAGATACAGTGAGCCAAACGTTAAATCAAAGTATGTCGCAAATTATTACATCCGTGATTACAATCATCGGTGTACTCATCATGATGTTATCAATTAGCTGGCAAATGACATTAGTCGCGCTCTTAATCTTGCCAGTATCAATGATGCTCATCATGGCAGTCGTAAAACGATCACAAAAATACTTCAAATCCCAGCAGGAATATTTAGGACACGTAAACGGGCAAGTTGAAGAAATTTACAGTGGTCACAATATCGTCAAAGCCTTTAACACAGAAGAAGAAGAAGTAAAAAAATTCGAAGAGGTAAACGATACCCTTTACCACTCGGCATGGAAGTCGCAATTTTTATCAGGAATGATGATGCCGATTATGATGTTTATCGGTAACATCGGTTACGTAGCCGTATCGATTTTAGGTGGATGGCTTGCGGCAAAGAGAACAATTGCAGTTGGTGATATTTTAGCATTTGTGCAATATGTAAGAAGCTTTACACAACCAATCGCACAAGTAGCGCAAATCGCGAACGTACTCCAATCGACAGCTGCTGCTGCCGAAAGAGTCTTCGAATTTTTAGAAGAAGAAGAGGAAACGCCAGAATCAGAAAATCCAGTGCAGCTACAAAAAGTAAACGGAGAAGTTACCTTCAAAGATGTTGAATTTGGCTACAATCCAGATAAAACGATCATCAACAACTTCTCAGCTGCTATCAAACCTGGTCAAAAAGTCGCAATCGTCGGTCCAACCGGTGCAGGTAAAACAACGATCGTAAAACTATTAATGCGTTTCTACGACGTAAACAGCGGTGCCATCTGCATAGACGGTCACGACATCAAAGACTTCACCCGCGAAGAATTGCGAAACATGTTCGGAATGGTACTACAGGACACCTGGCTATTTAACGGATCCATCATGGAAAACATCCGTTACGGCAGACTAGACGCAACCGACGAAGAAGTCATCGAAGCAGCGAAAGCCGCACACGTACACAGCTTCGTCAAAACATTACCAAACAAATATCAAATGGAACTAAACGAAGAAGCAAGCAACGTATCCCAAGGACAAAAGCAATTACTCACAATTGCCCGCGCCCTCCTAGCGGATCCGAAAATCTTAATACTCGACGAAGCAACAAGCTCCATCGACACGCGTACAGAAGTACTCATCCAAAAAGCAATGGAAAACCTGATGAAAGGCCGAACAAGCTTCATCATCGCTCATAGATTATCAACAATTCGTGATGCCGATCTAATCCTTGTCATGAAAGACGGGGATATTGTTGAACAGGGTAATCATGAAGAATTGTTGAAAGCTGATGGGTTTTATGCTTCACTTTATAATAGTCAGTTTGAGAGTGCGGATGCTTCTTGATATTGATGGGACACTCCTCTTTTTTAGAGGGGTGTTTTGTTTTTGGTATGGTATTTGATAATAAGGATAACTGTAATACCCCTCTTTTTCATTTGTTTCTCTAACCTAATTTTCCCTCTCGTTATAACAATTAATAGATATATTTTAATATAGGATTTTTACTAAACTACCTCAAGTGCTCTAAAATTTGCAACATGCGCAAAAATGGATTTCCTAAATCATTTGTATTGCGCGCCGCGAATGATTTCATTTCATCAACACAGTTCGTATATTCTTTATTTATTATCAGCTGTAATGTTTCTACCTTACGAAGTTCATTCGTTATATATCCTTCTGGTACATATGGGGACCAAAACATGTATACTCGATTAGGAAAATCATCTAATAGTAACGATGCATATTCCTTCTGCACTTCATGTTTTTTCTTAATCTTCTCTACCGTTTGTTGATTAGACCCATACAGCAACCCACGAATATGAGTTGTTACTTCACAAAGGTAGGCCGTTTTAGTCTTTAAATTCAAACCTACTACATCCAATTCACTTAATCCCTTAAGCCCACCACCAGGTATTCTGACATTATAGTCAATAAAGTCACAGTTTTGGATTACTTTTAAGTATCCGCCGACGATATATTCTCCTATGTCTGTTTTAATCATTCTTATTCTCCTTGTACTTATATTAGTCTCAAATCTTACCGTTCTATCATTTCCTACTAATATACATTGACCTTCTACGGTTATTTTTATACCGCTTACAAACGCTACTCCATTCAATATTGCCGTACCTGTATTAAATGTTAGTATAGCTTTTTCCACTTCTTCGCTGGTTCTTTCTCGCTCATAGCTCCTTAAAAAAGAATGCTATTTTCAAGATTCGGTTCAATAATTTGATTTTTAACGTTTCTATTTGCGTTCGTCGATAAGATTCACTTAGTGATAAACCCCCATCGCTATCAAGCTAAAAAGAACGGGTTACCTCAAAACAATAAAAATGAGCATAATACACAAAAGCCACTCTATAAAAAAACGACAAAAAAGCATTTTTTTAAATGGTCGAGAGAGACTGGCTATATATAGGAGCGGTCAGGGTCTTTTCCTGCCACGTGCAACATTTTAAAGCAAAGAAAAGCAGCGAAGTGTAGGTCTATTTTTCTCTTCATGGTAGTAATCTATATGCTGAAAAATGAAAATAAGTAATAAGGAGCGTATTCTCACTGGAATCATCCCCCTTACTAAACTTCTAAATGAAATGTACGGCTGAGTAGTTACAATTTTTTGAATCATTAATCTTAATCCATAATAAACCAAACTTATTATTATTTATAAGAACATTCAAATTTCATTATGAAATTTCTTATTATAAAATTCAACTGTAAGATAATTTGTGGTGTAATTGTATTTGATTTATTTCAAGAATTTGATTAACTCACTTTAATTGAGTTACTTAACATACTAAATGGCAAAATCATTATAAATGAATTTTTGAATTTAATTATTTTAATACGACACTAGTGATAAAAAGCTATAAATATCAAAAAGTAAAGAGGAGAAAAAATGTCACGTAAATTATACTTTGCACTCATTATGTTAAGTCTTATTTGGGGAGGATCTTTCTATTTTTTCAAGATTTTAGTTGCAGATTTCAATCCTTTGGTAGTTGCATTTTTACGGGCAACTTTTGGAACTATAACACTTATTGCACTTATACCATTTTTCCGCAAATCTTTTAGAGGGAAAATTCCTTTTATACCTTTATTTGCTGTAGGAATACTAAATACTTTAATTCCATGGACACTTATTTGTTTTAGCGAACAAAAAATGACTAGTAATTTAGCTTCTGTTTTAAATGCAACCCAACCATTATGGACAATGGTTTTAGGAATTTTATTATTTGGTATACGTTCCAATCGTAACCAAATTATAGGTCTATGTATTGGATTCATAGGTATTTTAATACTCTCAGATATACATCTATCAAATATTTTTTCGGTTGATTCATTAAATTTCGTCGCAATGTTGATAGCAACTTTTTGCTATGGTTTAGCAACTCATATAACAAAGCGTTATCTTAAAGAAATATCCATGTTCCAAATTTCTTTAGGTACATTATTAGTCGGTAGCATATGTAGTGGTGTCGTAGTTCTATTTTTAGAAGAACCAATTCAAATTTTAACTATAATATCATTGCATCATATAGGCGCATTAATTGGAATAGGTACATTTGGATCAGGTATAGCCTATTTACTTTATTTTTACTTAATTCAAAAAGGGAGCCCAAACTTTGCTTCTATATCTACATATTTAGTGCCAGTATCAGCTATTTTCTGGGGATATATTCTTTTAAATGAAAATATAAGTTGGAGATTAATCATTGGGTTAGTTTTTATACTTATGGGAGTTTATATAACTAGTCGTAAAATCAAATTAAATATTCCTGTTAAAGGTATACAAAACGAGTCCTAACTACTTAGGGCTTTTTCTTATTTTCGATGGATACAAATTTATTTTAACTTGATGGCAATGTGGCGGTACCCCTTCAAGGACATAAAAAGACCCTGATTTCCTACTTAGCGTAAGGAAATCAGGGTCTTATCTCTCCAAAAAATGTCTTAGTATACTAAGTAATTTTCGACATAAAGAAAGCCGATGATTCCTACGCTAAGAAATCATTGGCCTGTATTTTTATATCGGATTAGTTTAAGTTTCTGGAATAATTGTAATAGCGATGGTCCGAACTGGAGCCTCTATTTCGTTGTCCTTACTTTGGGTATGGTAGTATTTAGTCATTAATTCGTTGAGTTCGTTTTGAAATTTTATAAAGTGTTCCTCATCTATCTTTAATTCCACTACAGAAAAGGTAGCATTATCTTCTTGGCTGTTTTGTTCACCTAATTTCTTAAGATAACTTTGATATTGTGTCATAAGTGATAACTGGTAATAGGAAATGTAGTTTAACTTTTCTTTATTCGATAATCTCTTCCATTCACTTCCTTCAATTTTTGCATCTTCTTCATTTATTGCGTAATATTTTTCGGAAACAGATTTCACCTTTTTTTCTTTAATCACACGGACAATACCAGAATCAACCATAGTTTGTAGATGTCTATATAGAGTTGCTTGTGGTACATTTTTAATGATTTTTACCATTTCTAATGGTGTTAACCCACTTTCCTTATTTCTCATTAATACTTGGCAAATTTTCATTCTTACCGGATGCATTAAAATTTCAACTTTATTACCCACTATATCACCTTATTTATTGTTTATTTTTATTCTCATTATAAATAATGAGAATAATGATTGCAATGCATCCACTCTTGTTCTATTATTATTATTATTGATAATGAGAATGAGTTTAGGAAGGAATGGTGAAAAT
Source organism: Bacillus sp. 123MFChir2 (assembly GCF_000383235.1). Classification (GTDB taxonomy): domain Bacteria; phylum Bacillota; class Bacilli; order Bacillales; family Bacillaceae_G; genus Bacillus_A. Next base: position 19,094 of record NZ_KB910967.1, on the reverse strand, counting down.
GCAACTACATTATGGCTTAAATGACCTTAAAGACATTGATATTATGGCTTTTCTCCCCATTATATTGCCAGTTATTGCAGTGGATGCACTTTTAATTTTAATTGCATTAATTGATTTATACCGACATAGGAAAACACGAAAAAATGTACTTATATGGACGCTAATTATTCTTTTTGCTCATATATTGGGACCTATTTTGTACTTTGTCATAGGGAGAAAGGACAGTGAGAAATCTTGAAATTAGAGATTAGAAATGTAACAAAATCATTTAAAGGAAAAATTGTTGTCAATAATTTCTCGATGGAACTGCAATCGGGGGAATGTGTCGGATTAATCGGACCAAATGGAGCAGGTAAATCCACATTAATAAAAATGATTTCGGATATTATTAATCCAAATGCTGGTGAAGTCTTATTGAATGGGATAAAAATATCAAAAATGAAAAGGGAAATTGGTTACCTACCGCAGTACCCTAATTTTTTTCATTGGATGACAGCAAGAGAAACCCTTACGTTTATGGGGCAACTTTCGGGATTGAAAAAAGAAGAATTGTCAAAGTCTATTCCAGAAACTTTAGAGAAAGTTGGACTAAAGGACGTAGAAAATTCAAAGGTTGGTACATTTTCTGGTGGAATGAAACAACGACTCGGTATTGCTCAAGCATTGCTACATAAACCTTCGCTTATTGTTATGGATGAACCAGTATCCGCATTAGATCCAATCGGCCGAAGAGAAGTATTAAATCTGATTGAAGAAATAAAAAAAGATACAAGCATTCTATTATCCACCCATATATTAAGCGATGCGGAAGAAATCTGTGAACGATTTGTCATTATAAAAGATGGAACAAAAATAGAAGATACAACGATCACCGAGCTTTTACACCGCAATAGCGAAAATAAGTTAATTGTGGAAATCACAGCTAAAGATCAAAAATGGATTGACGTTGTAAAAAAATTACCTTATGTGAAGGACGTAGAAGTGATTGGGCTTAAAGTCAAAGTAACGGTTGAAAGTATCGAAATAAACAAAAATTTATTGCTGCAAAATGCACTCGAACATAAAGTAGACATCGTTAAATTTGAAATGAATAACGATACTTTAGAAGAAATCTTCTTAAAATTGGTGGTGCAAAAATGAATAACTTAATTGTACTGATAAAAAAAGAATTTGTTCAGATGGTACGTGATTTTAAAGTAATTTGGTTACCAATTGTTTTTATCTTTTTAGGGGCAACTCAGCCGATAGTAACTCATTACTTGCCATCAATTTTAGAAGCATTGGGCAGTGGTCAGGGAATTACCATTGATCCGAGTATGACACAAAAAGGAGGCGAAGTACTAGCAAGTACTTTAGGATCTCAATTTGATCAGCTCGGGCTTATGATTCTTGCAATTTCTCTGATGGGTATCGTTCAAACAGATAAAGCCAACGATATGCTGGCATTTATTTTAACACGGCCTGTATCCGTTACTTCATATATTGGGGGAAAAATAATATCAAATTATTTGGTGGCAGCTTTTAGTGTAACGAGTGGATACTTTGCGTCTTATCTATATGTAAATTATCTTTTTACTGCTGTTCCATTTTCACACATGATTACTGGATTGTTATTTTATCTAGTATGGGTTCTTTTTATCGTATCTTTCACAACAATGATAAGCACTATTTTTCACAGTCAAGGTATTATCGCACTAATTTCAATTATTTTTCTTATAGGTTGTAGAATAATCGTTGGTTTGAATCCAATAATGTATCAGGTAAATCCAGCCAGTATGAGCAAACATGCAATGGAAACACTAATCACGGGATTAGCAAATTCAAACGCAATAGGCAATGTACTTCTAACACTCGTTTGGATTTTATTGACACTTTTTGTAACGAATTATTGGATTGTTAATAAAAAATTTAGTCATGAATAAGTAGAGAATAACCATAATGATAGTATGAGATTTTTGGCTCCTATTGTTAAATCCTTGTTATATGTAAACGACAAATAAACCTAAAGATATAATAAAATTGACTTTCTAGGTCTATTGTCGTTTACGTTAATAAAAGCAAAAACGTGCTTGTTAGACAACCCGTTTTCTTTTATCTCTTTTTTCTTTTCGGTAAGTCAGGAGCCTTCTTCATTGTGTCAACAACATGCATGACCGCGAAATATGGATGTTTAAAAATCATTTTCGGTCCGCTCTTCTTCATAACATCCTTAACGAAATCTTTCATATCTGGTTTATAACAATGAATTTTGCAATTTTGACATGCTGGCTTCTTCTCTTGAAATGGACATTTTGATAAACGAAAATAAGCATACTCTTTTAACTTCTGACATTCTTCACATATAATATCTTGTTCATGTTCGTTTTTACAATACATATCAATCATAATACTAATTGTTTTCTCTTCACGTTCAATTCGATTCATGGCTAGTGCCCTCCCTCTCTGCTTTGATTGTAAGACCTTTTTAGAGGGTTTACATGAATTTTCATTGACAGTTTTTCTAATTTTCATCTCTTTCCTACGAATAATTAATGGAGAATGTCCCTACCAATCATAACCAACAGTAAAAGCGAACGCATTAAGACTTAAATAAACACCTTTCTTTTTCTTACGAGCTTCGGATGCTTAAACCACTGGAACGACAAGCGTCCACTCAATTCTTCCACGCTATTGATTGATCTATTTTAGCCATGTCAAAATCTCCTTTCCGTCTTGTACATAAGGAGATTTTGACATGGAACTGATTCTATTGGTAGGTGGGGACAGTTTGACGCTTACTGTTATATCAAGTAATTCAGCCTTAGTGTACGGAATCCGCGTTTTGTTGGTGCTATCCCATGCCCATCAACTTAAAAATATCCACTACCCCCAAGTATAAAAAAACGTTATTCTTTCTAAACAAGCTAGATTAGAAAGGATAACGTCTTTTTTGCTTTATGGATAATGCAAAATCTTACTTGATAGCGATGGCGTGCTCCCCCTAAAAAGGCATTTTGCCAAATTCGCAGGATTTCAAAGTATTCGTCATGCTTCATGTACCTTGAAAGGGATCGCAACCGACCATGCCTTATACAAATAAAACAGAAGTCATAAACTAGACTCCTGTTTTTCGATGTGCAATGAATTAAGAGATTTATTTATAGTTGCATAATAAGTATTCTCAAATCGCTTATCTAATTTGATTTTAATCAACTTTGCAACAGAATTCTAAAAAGTTATATTGATAAAAAATAAGAAAATTATATTTATATTTTGTTCTAAAGGTATTGTTTTATATGGATTTCGCAAATCATTACAATGATTCTTTTAGAGGAAACTAGTCTTTACTTATAATATTTAGCTTAATATGACCATTTTTTAATAATAATTATCTGTTTTTTGTTGATAAAATTCTAAAATATGGTTTTAATTTCAAAAAATTGTTATTATTTATTTAGAATTAATTATATCGACTTAAAGAAATTTGAATTTTTAAAAAACAAAATTATAAAAATATGCATAATTTTGTTTTTTGTTTAGTTTTATTATATTTTCTCGATATAATAAAAAACAATTATTTAAGAGTTTTCCTTAATTTTTATGAAAAAATATTAAACTGGATGAACTGTAAACTATAACTATAATTGGAGGAAAAGTCATGTATGCAAAAATTATTGAAAATAAGCTCGAATCTTTGAAAGAAAGCGGACAATATCGAGAATTTGTTACAATTAATCGGATGCGTGGCCAATATCCTTTAGCACAATTGAATGGCCAGAAAGATGGGCAACCAGTTGTCGTTTGGTGCAGCAATGACTATCTAGGAATGTCTCAGCACCCAGTAGTTACCGAAGCAATGCATGATGCAATTCGAGCATTTGGTGCTGGTTCAGGCGGATCTCGAAATATAGGTGGTACACATTATCATTACGCTGCACTTGAATCTTCACTTGCGGAATGGCATGGTAAAGAAGCCGCATTAGTTTTTCCTACAGGATATGGCTCGAATGATGCAACATTACAATGTTTACTTCGTCTATTTCCAAATTGCATAGTATTTTCTGACGAACGAAATCACGCTTCAATTATTAATGGTATACGTAGCACTCAAGTCGAACGAGCGATATTTAGACATAATGACGTTAACCATTTGGAAGAGTTACTTGCAGCTCAACCACATGATCGAGCAAAAATTATTGTGTTTGAATCAGTATACTCAATGGATGGCGATATTTCACCGATTCAGAAAATTGCGGATCTTGCAGATAAATATAACGCTTTAACATTTCTTGATGAAGTACATGCAATCGGTATGTACGGTCCTCGCGGAGCAGGAATAGCTGCTGAACTAGGTCTTGTGGATCGATTGGACTTTATTCAAGGAACAATGGCAAAAGGTATTGGAGTAATCGGGGGATACATTGCAGCTTCATCACTACTAATTGACGCTGTTCGTTCTTTTGCGTCCGGTTTTATTTTTACAACATCTTTACCACCAGCTGTTGTTGCGGCCTGTCATGCTAGCGTTGAGCACTTAAAATCTTCAGATAACGAGCGGAATGCTCTACACCAAAAAACTAGCATGTTAAGAGAGGCACTTGCTCAAGCAAATATTCCGATAATGGACTCAAGTGAAACGCATATTCTCCCTGTACTGATTGGTGATGCAAAAAAATGTAAAGCTGCTGCCCAACGTCTCCTTGAACAACATCACGTCTATCTGCAACCTATTAATTCACCAACGGTTCCTGTCGGCACAGAACGCTTCCGGGTTAACGTTACACCGAATCATACTGAGGAACAGATAACGCAACTGGCTGTTGCATTAACAGAAGTTTTTAATTATTTCGATATTCCTTTCGCACAGGAGAACGACGTGATACATGTATGACAGCTTTTATGTATATCTTCTGCTTAATAGTTTGGGGATTAAACTTTATTGTAGTAAAAATACAAGGTACACCTGTAAGTCTTGAATTGTCATTGACCTATCGCTTGATGGGGGCTGCACTAATGTTTATTGTCCTCATGTGCGTGGTACGTCCTAATGGTAGGCCTTCTCGTAAAGATGTTTTCCCCCTTGTTACTTTTGGGGTATGTAACTTAGCTCTAAGCTACTTGTGTTTATACTACGCGACAATTTGGATTTCTGCCGCACTAGTAACGCTGCTGTTTTCACTGAAGACAGTTCTGACACCGATTGCACTTCGTATATTTCTAGGTGAGCGTCTTCATCCCCGAATTCTAATAGGGGGAATAGTCGGTATTACGGGTGTTTCTATATTGGTTTATCCATTACTAATAAAGGGCTCTAGTACAAGTGATTTAAAAGGAATAGGCCTTGCATTGATTGGAACTATACTTACAGCTATTGGTGATGCAGCTTCCGCCCAAAATGCACGACGTGGTATTAATGCGGTTTATTCGAATAGTGTTGGCTTTGTTGTGGCTTCGATACTTTTACTTGCTGTTTGTACCTTTCAGGAACAGAACTTTACACTACCAACGTCCGTTTCCTATCTTGGAGCTTTGGCATTTTTAACTGTATTTGCTTCCTTTGGGGCATGGATGTTCTACCTCAAGCTAGTAGAACGAATCGGTGCATCAGTTAGTAGTTATATGGTGGCACTCTTTCCGGCAATAGGTGGGGTTGCCTCTGTTGCGATTGGAGATTCTACACCTACTCTCTATTTACTGTTCGGATGTTTATTTAGTTGCATTGGAGCAGCAATTGCACTAGGATTTCGCTTACCATACAGGACTCGGAATGTTACGAAAAATGAAAGCCCAGGGAATTAAAAAATTCCCATGGGCTTTATTTATAAAATATTCTACAGGATTTCTAGTGTAATTGTAAATAAGGCATAACTACCTAACAAATTACATTCTCTATTTACTGATTTTTTAAATAAACATGATCGTTCACCTTCAATAATGACAAATAAATCAATACATCTTTTTATTAAAAATTATTGTTAAAAATATCAAAAAACTCTTTATATTGAATAGATATCTTAATAAAAGGATGGATCGCTTATTATAATCCGTATTTTCATTACCTTTCAGTTATGAAATATAAATCAGTATTTGATATTATTGGTCCTATTACTATTGGAACACCTAGTGCTTATGGAGTAGAAACAACAAAGATAGGACATATTGTTCGTCATCTATTTTTAAAAGACCCAGAAAAAATTAAAATTTCTTTATATGGAGCATTCAAAAAAATGAATTGCACTGTTGGAGCCGACGTAGCAATTGTTGGTGGTATTTTAGGATTTGAAATGGAGGACTCACTATTCTCTAATGCCCTTACAATTGCAACAGAGAGAGGAATTACAGTTAATTGTATAGAAGAGATTGCAAAACCGTTTTATCCCAATACAGTAAAGATTACTTTATACAAAGGTGAAGATAAAATTGAGATGATTGCTTGTTCGATTGGTTGGGGGAAAATCAAAATTATTGAGATTAACGGTTTTGATTTGAAGTTAAATGAAACAAGATCAGCTCTTCTTATTATGAACAATGATCATTTTGGTACAATTTCGTCTGTAGCTTCTATATTAGCAAGACGTAAAATTAATATTAATATGATACGTGTATCGTAAAAGGAAAAATATCTCTATTGGTGATTGAAACTGAGGAACTATTAAATCATGAAGTAATTGAGGAAATTAAAGGATTACCAAAGATTTATCAAACACTAGCCTTAAAGAGGAACTACATAATAAAGAATTTACCATATGTTTAACCAACAAGAATGGAACAATATATAGTGCCTGGTTATCATCAGAAGAAATCAAAAAAGTAATAACCTCGAAGAACTTGTAAAAGAGCGATATCCTGAGGAATAATTCTAAAGTACTTTTTACGTTTGTTATTTAGTGAAAGAGCATGTTTCAAAATATGCTCTTTCTTTTATTATGTTGAGACACCCACTATAACGAAATTTTGAACTGCACCAAAAAATATGCATAAAAAAAGAACCTTTCAGCTCTTATTTTGTGCATAATCTCTTATTCTTTAGTTATTTAAATGTATCCTTAAATCCTCTATCTGTTCGGTTATATGTGCCACTAACATCTCGTAAAAAACATACACTAGGGACTGGCTTGGAAGTGGAAAAAATGATTTTTTATTCATTAAGAATTTTTTTGCGAAAAACAAAGGTTCATGGTGATTTTTATCTCATATTTTCCCTAGTATGCTATAAAAAAATATCCTAAACAAAATCTTAATTACGTATTTCCTTAAAATCATTTACATCCCTTAGTATATATTTCCTACGATTTGTTAGTGTTCTTCGTTACCATCTAATTAAGTTTCCATTGCTCTCCCAAATCAAAAATAAGATGAACTTCTATACAAAACTTTTCGACTAGGGATTTAAAGAGCTTCAAAATCCTAACTTGATGGGCATGCCATATCGCCCCTTGTAGTTTGCTCACGACATGCTAAAGACAACATGAGTGCGTTCATCTATAGTTATCTTAACTTAAAAATCTTTCAAAATGATTGCAGAAACGTTACAAAATTCTAACATTCAAATAAAAGGAACTATATGAATCACCAATTGTTTCAAATAAAAGGTGTACCTTATGAATTTCAAGAGATTCTTGCAAATACAGCTGTGATATTGGAACTTTTTATGTGTTACGAAAAAGAGTTTGTAATTAAAGGATTGAGATATGTTTTCCTTTACACTAACATAAAGCTATAATATAGTTAAGTTAACTAAACTAAACTATGTATTGAAACGAAAAAATAGCGTACAATGCAACAACAGAAAGATTGGAGGCAGAATACTATGACTAGGTCTTATAAAGAAGTAATTAACGAAATGAACCGAGCCTACAATGAATTCTACATTTTACTATCTCATGAGTTAAAGGATGAGTTTGGTCTTACAGGACAGCAAGAGAGCATGATCTTCTATATTAATTCAAATCAAAACACTACAGCAAACAACATTGCGACCACCTTTAATATCTCCAAAAGTGCTGTCAGCCAAGTTTTATCTAAATTGGAAAAGCATAATATGATTTCGAAACAAGTCAATCCTAACAATAAACGTGAGTATTTCCTTACACTTGGTCCTAATGGTAGCAATTATATAGAACGGTGGTCTCAGCTAGATGATTTACTGATTGAGAAATACTTCTCTAAAATTGATATCGAAGCCTTGCAGCAAATGACTAATACCTTACTTAAAATAAATCAAATTATACGGGAAGAAAAAAAGAAGAACATTGAGCCCAAATAGGAATACAGTTACATATGTTCATTAACTTTTTTGAAACATAACTTAGTTCGTTGAAAGTGGGAAAAGCATATTATGAGTTATATACCAAATATGATTACAATAGCAAATTTCACCTGTGGACTTCTGGCTATTTACTCAGTTTTCGTTCACGATTTTCATTTTGGAGTAATTTTTATTATGACAGGTATGTTATTTGATCTTTTTGATGGCATGGTTGCTCGGAAACTTGATTCTGTTTCAGAGATAGGTAGAGAATTAGACTCATTTGCGGATTTAGTTACCTTTGGTGTAGCTCCGTCTATCCTTGCATATAGTGTCGCTTTAAATGATTTGCAGGTTATCGGGATACTATGTGCACTGGCTTACAGTATTTGTGGAATGCTTCGACTCGCTAGATTTAATGTGCAACAAAGCAAGCTCCCGGCGTTTATCGGAATGCCAATTCCATTTGCGGCTATGTGTCTCGTCATTTTATGCTTTTTGAATAAGCCAATTCTCCTAGCCCTTGGCACATGCGTACTGTCTTATTTAATGGTGAGCAATATCAAATTTCCCCATTTTAAAAAACATATGTCAGAAAAATTGGAGTCTGAAAGATGGAATTAGTACAGCAAGTTATAACAGACTATGGTTACCTCGCTATTTTTTTCATGCTTGTTTTTGGAATTATCGGATTACCAATCCCTGATGAAGTCATGATGACAGTCGTAGGTTACTTTACGAATATTCATGTCCTAAATTACGAGCTTGCCATTTTAGTCAGTTTTGTAGGAGCGCTATCGGGTATGCTGATCAGTTACATGATCGGCAAAAAGGCAGGTCGTCCTGTTATTGAGAAATATGGAAAATGGATCGGTTTGAAGGAAAAGAGAATAATTAAAGTTGAAAAATGGATGGAGAAATATGGACCCTATTCTCTTATTTTTGGGTATTTCATTCCCGGCGTCAGACATATAACCTGTTACCTTTCTGGGATTAGCAAAATGAAGCTGAAAACTTATATGTTATTCGCTGCTATCGGCGCATTTCTATGGTGTTTCACTTTTATTACGATCGGCAGGGCTATCGGAATTATTCATGAATAAGAAACTTGATACCGGTGTGTGCAGTACTCCGTATGTAATTAGAACATATTTTTCTGCACAAAAAAAGAGTGCAAAAACTGCACTCTTTTTACTATTTTCCATTAGAAATCGAAGTTATCAGGATCTGGACCAACGCGGTGATTTTCGTTTAATGCATCGATTTTTTCCATATCTTCTTTTGTTAGTTCAAAATTAAATATATCAGCATTTGCAATAATACGGTGTTCTTTCGTTGATTTTGGAATTGTTACAACTTCATTTTGTAAATCCCAACGCAAAATAATTTGCGCTGTTGTTTTACCATATTTATCGGCTATTTCTTGTAATGTTTCGTTATCTAATAATTGACCTTGCATAAGCGGTGACCATGCTTCCATTTGAATACCTTGCTCTTTACAGAAAGCTTGTAGTTCTTTTTGTGTTAAACGTGGGTGATATTCCACTTGGTTAATCATCGGTTTCATTTCTGCATCTTTCATTACATCTTGCAAGTGATGGATTTGAAAATTACTTACGCCAATCGCACGCACACGATCATTTTTGTAAAGTGTTTCTAACGCTCTCCACGTATCTTTATATTTTCCTTCTACAGGCCAGTGAACGAGATATAAATCTAAATAATCTAGTTCTAATTTTTTTAAACTCTCTTCATATGCAGCGATTGTTGTTTCATATCCTTGATCTGCGTTCCACACTTTTGAAGTGATAAATAAATCTTCTCTTGAAATACCAGCTTCTTTTATACCTGCACGGATGCCTTCCCCCACTGCTTTTTCATTTCCATAAATCGCAGCTGTATCGATACTACGGTATCCTTCTTTAATCGCTACCTTTACAGCCTCTACAAGTTCTGGCCCATCTTCTACTTTAAATACGCCTAAACCGAACCAAGGCATTTCTACACCATTATGCAATACTGTTTTACTTTGTAAATTTTTCATTATACGTTTCTCCTTTATTTAACTTGATCTCTTTCTTCTAACTTCATACTCCAAGCTGTTAAAATAACAGCGCCTCCTACCATAATGCCGCCTACCCAAGCTGTATGAATGAGCCCTAACGAGTTCGTTACAATACCACCTAAATAAGCCCCAAGAGTAATTCCTGCGTTAAACGCTGCAATATTAATTGCTGAAGCAACATCGACAGCGCTCGGTACAAATCGTTCAGCCAATATAACGACATACACTTGTAACCCCGGAACATTCATAAATGCGAATAGACCCATGAGAATAATCGTAATAAGCCCTGCTACTTGAAATGGCGCTGTAAATGTCAGTACGAATAAGACAATTGCTTGAATGAAAAACATATAAAATAATGCACGAATTGGATTATGATTGGATAGCTTCCCGCCAATCATATTTCCAATCGCAATCGCAATTCCATAGACTAACAAAATGATTGTAACGGTACTTTCTTTAAATCCTGTTACCTCTTGTAATAACGGAGATAAATACGTAAATGTTACGAATGTCCCCCCATATCCTAATGCAGTAATGATGAAAACAAGTAATAGCCTTCCATTTGTGATCAGTTTAAATTGATCACGAAATGATACAGACGTACCTTTTTTAAAATTAGAAGGAATTAACATACTGTTTGCGATGAAGGCAACGATTCCAATTACCACAATCACCATAAACGATGCTCTCCATCCAAACTGTTGACCAATAAATGTTCCAATTGGTACACCTGTAATAGTCGCAACCGTTAAACCGGTAAACATGAATGCAATCGCACTAGCACGTTTATTCTCTGGTACGAGTGCAGCTGCAATTGTCGATCCTATCGACATAAAAACGCCATGCGCAAACGCAGATACAACCCTCGCGATAAGTAATACAGCAAAACTTGTTGCGACCGACGCAATTCCATTCCCGACAATAAAAACAATCATAATCCACATTAACAATGTCTTTCGCGACATACTAGCTGTTAACGACGTTAAAACAGGCGCTCCAAAAGCTACCCCTAACGCATATAAAGAAACGGTTAAACCAGCTGTTGTAACCGAAACATGTAAATCTTCCGAAATCGATGGTAACAAACCGACACTAATAAATTCAGTTGTCCCAATTCCGAATGCACTAATTGCTAATGCTAATAACGCAAACACACTTCTTCTATTTGTTTGAACGCCCGAAGAAGATACTGTATATGAATGCAATTGAACCCCTCCTTAATACAAGAAATCCAATCATAATAGTATGATAAAAAGGCCCTTTTATCTTCTGAAACAATATATTATTTCCTATAAATGCTATTATGAATGATTTCATCCTTTTTCTGAAGAACGCACTTTTAAGTAATATAGATACCAAAAAGTAACATAGGAACCTTTTGGTACCGTACTACTCGTTTACCTCTTACGTATGTTATTATGAAACATATTCAACCTAATAAAAAGTACGTACTTAAAAGTGCTATAGGTACTTAAAAGTAACCTTTAGCTTATTTAGCGATAAATTCATCAAAGGAGATTTTCATATGAAGAAATACAATATTCCTGTGGAGGCAACTTTAGAGGTTATCGGTGGAAAATGGAAAGTTGTTATCCTTTGTCATTTAAAGAAAGGCAAAAAGAGAACGAGCGAGTTAAAACGTTTAATGCCTGGTATTACACAAAAAATGTTAACCCAACAATTACGCGAACTAGAAGCAGACGGTGTCATCCAAAGAAAAGTATATAACCAAGTACCACCGAAAGTAGAATATTCATTAACGGATTACGGTTCATCTTTAGATTCCATACTAGATTCTCTCTGTACTTGGGGCGAATGTCATCTTGAGAAGAATGGGAACACGGATATGCTTATTACAGCAGACGAAGAATAGAAAAGGGATATATTTTCATACCGGGCAGAATATTTTATATGCCTTCACATCTTGGCACTGCTAGATTATGTGTGTGAATATATAAGAAATCCTTTGTTCCCTAAAATGAAAAAACGAACTAAATTTTCGTAGACAACTATGGACAGATAAAATTTTCATTTTAGGGATAATCCAAAATATTAGCTTGATAGTGATACGGTACCGCCAACATTTTGGAAAAAAACTAAGCTAAGCAAGAAAAATAATGAGTTGCCCATATGGACAGCTCATTTACATGATTCTCGTTATTTAAACCTTCATAGTTATTCCAGTCATATCTTTTCTTGATTTAGGAGTGCCTCTAATTTATTTTGAAACTTATTAGCTTCTTCAACATCTTTTAAGATTATTTCAAGATTCTCTTTTCCTACAAATTCTCTAATTGAATGGTTAAATACCATCAATCTGCCGTATCTTTGTTCAATTTCTTTAAACCACGCTTCTTTTCTCAGTAATTTTAAATTTTGGCGAACTATTTTTTCTTTCTTTGATGGAATAGACATGATGAGTCCTCCCATTACATCACCAATTACGTCGCTCATGTATGAACCTCCTTCAAAAGCATTTAGCAACAGATTCTATTTGTTTTACCAATTTATTAAATACACAGCAAACCTCTCCCTATTTGGAGAGAGGCACAATCTGTTCTCAATATTTTTTCTTTTTAAGTCGGTAAAGTCCTGTCAGGCTGGCTCCTGTTGCAATGACAATCATAATGATAGAAACACTTAGAGAGACAACTTTATTTGGAATCAAATAAGCAAAGTTTGCCCAAAGTAATGTAATGGTTGCCAGCCATGTTAAACCGACAATGTAAGACCAACTTGTTTTTTTTGCCATAATTTATTCACCTCTTTTATTCATTGTATCATTCTTATAAAAAGATGTATTGTGCAAATTCGGATCAATATTCTATTCATTCTCGGTTAACATAAAAAAGTTGGATGTCGTCAGGAATCCTTTTATACCAAGGGATTCTCTTACGCTCCGATATTATAAAATTCTGCATGCTCTTATATATAATTACAACTTAAAATTCTAACATCCATGCTTTACGAATTTTGGTTAAGATTCTCAATCTCTTCTTCAGTTGGAAGGTCGTCCGGCATAAAAATGCCAAAATCTTTCGGTGCACAATTTAAAAGTGCAAGAAGGTTTCTTAATCGTTTCGGGGAGGTTTTTCCTTCTTGATATAAGGAAAGGGCTTGCTCAACCAGTTCAGAAAGAACAACCGAAGAAAGAAGAGCCGAAGCAGGAACAGAAACAAACTACAGCTGCTTTTGAAAATCCTATGAAAAAGATTGATAAAAATTCTGCTATGGATAAAGTTAAGGAAAAAGCAAAACAAGATTTCAAAGATGATTACTCAACACAAAATTATGTTGCAAAAAAACAATCGAAAGCGTTTGATGATTTAAATAGTATTGAAATCAAATCACAGGAAGAATTAAACATAATGAACAACGCATTACGTGATTTTCCTAACGATTTTTCTACAGCTAAATATGTGTATGAAAAACAAATGAAGGCAAAAAGCGAACAATAATAAACTTGAAAATACTTATTAGTAAAGCGCTCTATATAGGGTGCTTTTTCTTTTTGGGGATAATCCAAAATATTAGCTTGATAGTGATATGTTATGACCCCGTTTAGTGAAATAAGCTCATCTCATAATCTCTCATTTAAATGTATTATTAACTAGTTCCTCCCAATTTATGAAGGACAACTTATCTGTAATATGTTTTAATTCATCAGGAGCTTCAACATAACAGATTAATTCTAAACTGTTACCATCTGGATCATTGAAGTATACTGAAGCATTCCCTTGATGTGGTCGAATAAATGGATCAATAGATTTTCCATTACCAAATGGGGTAGCTTCAACTTGAATAGAATCTAGCCACTTTAAAGATTCTTTTAAATCTTCATATGAAACACGAAAAGCAATATGTCGTAAAGAAGGATGGTATCGAGTTTCATACTCATTTCCTTCCCATAAACCTAGCCAACTTTTCCCTTTTTCAATCCAAAAGAAAGCAGTGTCTTCATCACACCAAGCAAGGTTCAATCCTAATTTCCGGTAAAATTCAATTGAATTTTGCAAATTACTAACTGGCAAGTGTGCTTCATACAATCCCTTAATCATATAGTTTCCCCCCTACTTTCTGTACTCTAATATTAAATATATCAGTGCGGGAACAATATTAAGTCCACTAAAAGTATTAAAATTCTATACATCTTTAGAGGTAGTGTAATAGGGGCGCCATACATGCCCGCCGTATCGCTATCAAACTAACAAGTCAAAAATTCACAATTACCTATTCTTCGTTTTACTTCTGTTTTTAACTTTTCTTTTGCAAATTCTAAAAAATGTGGTGGAATTGTTGCAGATTGTACAGTTGTTACCTTGTCACTATACATGACAAAAAAATCAATTTCATATTGATATATCACTGTACCATCGTTCTCCTTTCCCTAGCTTACAATTAAAATGCATGCAAATACCCAGTAAAAATTCACCGCCTGTTCATCAAAACTTGTATTTTTACCTTTTGCGCTCTACGGTATCGCGCAAACCGTGGAGCTCTTTACTATGTGCGAAACTTAGTTCCACCGTAGATGGCCGAACAGAACGGAGAATTTCCCCTCTCATCGACAAACGCTGTTCTCTTAATTGATCGGAAATGTCTTGATGAATTGAGATTCGTAACACACGGTCTTCATTTTCTTTTTTCGCAAATGAACAGAATTGGCAGCTTCCTTTAGGTGGTTTGAATTCATGATATCCCTGACGATTTGTTGTTTTATAATAAAATGGTACACCACAAGGACAGGCATAGAGATCCTCATTCACTTGTTTAAAGTGATGACGGCGACAATTCGGATGATCCTTTGTCGCAAATCGGCGATAAGATATGTACACAAAGAATTTACGTTGAAACAACCTGCGTAGTAGCCTGAATCAAGGGCAATTTCTCCCGCATACTTTCCGAATAATTGTTTTAACCATTCTATTTGTTCAATCAACTTACGATGTCCTGGAACATTCGCAGCGGTGACATCTGTGGCAATGATAAAATTATAAAGTGAATCAACCACCCGGTGTTCAAAATACGCAAATCGTCCGCGTTTATCGTGTTTGTTTAAGACTTTTAAAACAATTACATACAGGCGAACCGATTCGCACAGTCAGTATCGCGCTAACGAATTTAGTAAACGAAGGCGAAGAACAAATCAGCCCTTTTGATGACATACAGGCAAGAGAACGGGAAATCATCCTCGCAAAAACAGTATCCTACTCCCCTACCGCTACTGGAAGATATAGAAACACACTGATCGGAAATGTAGGAGTACCAAAAATAAAAGGCCGAGGAATGGTGAAGTGGCAGCCGTTCTTTATCAAGACCTAATTGAAAAAAATTCTTAAAAATAAAGAACTCCAACATATTTGATATGACTAATATGTTAAGCATTTTTACTGCAATAAATCTTACTTGTTCAAGTAAAAAAACATAAACACAACAAAACCCACAGAAAACAAGAATGTTTTCTGTGGGTTTTGTTTATTTCAAAGAAGCTTTGGGGGAGCTCTGTTTGATCAATTTTATTTTTCTAACATATCTGAACGATTGATTCTTCACTTAGTGCGCTACTTATACCAAATGTACTTTGGAACTCATAACTTGCTTAAAATTCAAGAAATAATTTCATATCAAATGACATTCTTATCGAATTAGAAAAACAAAATATAAAGTTTCCTGAATGTATATTAGGGATAAACTTATCTTACTTTAAATGTCTTTCAAATTACTTTCGTAAATATTACAAAAGTCTTTCGTAAGTATTACAAAAGTCTTTCTTTAGTTTAAAGACGCTTTGCCAAGATGAATGCCAGAATTATTTTATTCTCTACCTCACGCTAACAATACTATGTGTACTTTTTCTGTACTTGGATTTTTGTATTTTGTAAGGTTTTCCAACGATATACGATGAACGATACCAAATTGATTATAGGAAAGAAGTTAGTATGGAGAATGTAGAGAAATACACAATCACTTCCCATTCTTAGCCTGGTGGTAATAGGTAATTCTCCTATTTATTAGTTAATAAAGGAAATAAATAGTGTTTAATATTGAAAAAGTTACCAGTTACCATTATTTTTAGAATTTTATGAAAGACTTTTGTAATACTTATGCAAGAAATTCGAAAGATATTTAAACTAAAATGAACTTCGAGATATAAATTTAAAAGTAAATTTTTTCACAAAGAGAGGAGAACGGAATGAAAAAGAAATTTAAAACAACTGGAATTGGAAAGAAGGTCATCCCTGCAACAGCAGCATTAGGTATTCTTTTTTCTATGGCACCTATTGCAGAACATAAGGCTAGCGCAGGAATAGGTACGATACTAGATGTAACTATTACTTCATTAGGTATTGTAAAAGACATTTATGAAGGACTTGGAATATCTCCAGAGGATCCAGGACCAGGCACTCACATTGATGTATATGCAGAAAATATAACTTACAGGGCTCCTAATTTTACATCTGGGGAATTTAATATTTCCATGCATCATACAACAGATGATTCAAATTTTACTAAATCAGTTAAAGTACTCTATCCAAATGGAAAAATTGAAATTCATAAATTAAGATCTGGACAGCAGCTTAAAATTACTGAAGCGGGTACAATTATAGATCTAAACCCTGATGCAAAATCTGTCTCAGAACACGATCTTCTTTACATTACACAAGCACAATTAGACGAAGGAAAGACCGGAGTTGTAATGAATCAAGGTCAAACAGCATTCGTAGAAAAAACGTCTGGTAAAAACCCAAGACTTGTTATTCCATTTCATAAGAAAAGATACCCAACACCTACTTCTGAATGGTCATTTGCTAGAGGTACAGATGCCCTATTTGCTGAGTTATCAGAAGAGGAAAAACAAATATCAACACTGACTTCAAAGCCAGTATCCAAAGATGTTCTTTGGAATTATCTCACAAGCGATTCTAAAGCTCTTGCAGATTTTCATGATCGATCAGTGAAACTATTAGCAAATACGAATCCGATCCTAAAGACAGAAATTTCGTTGGGAAATCTCGGATTGAACGATGGTAAACCTTATCAAATTATCCCGATTACAAAAGGAAGCAATAAAGTATTTGTAAAAATCGGTTCGAAATATCTTTCAGGGAAAGACGGACAAACGCTTCAATATTCAGATTCTATTGGTGATGACGAAGTATTAGAACTTGTCCAAATCGAAAATCTTGTTAACGGTCAATTTCAATTTCATTTTATAAACAAGAATGGAGTACGTTTAATTGAGACCGCTAACGGTAAAGGATTTACTACCGGGGAAGCATGGCGTTCTGAAATTCGTTTCCAAGGAAAAAGCAACAATGAAATTGCCAATTGGTTAAAAGAATGGTATCCGGGTAAAGGAAATACGAAACAGAAATATGATGGGGTGAAATTTGAATATAATGATGAAAAAAATAAAAATGCCCCAACGACTGCAAAAGATTCTTCTGGGAATGTGATAAAAAACAGTTGGGTAAACCGAGATGATCAGTACTTTTTTGCAGATGCTGATGGAATCTTCATGACGGGGTGGCAAGACATTGAAGGAAAGAGGTATTACTTTAAAGCGGATGTAGGATTAATCAATACAAATGGATACAATATTGATGGAAAGTATTACAGTTTCAACGATGACGGTTCTGTAAAACGTTCAACATGGACGGAAGACCAACATGGTCTACACTATTCTGATGCTTCAGGAGCAGAAGTTGAAAAAGGTCTACGAGACATCGATGGTAAAATTTATTACTTCCAAAATTACAATGTAAATAAAAATGAAATACGTCTAGAAGATCAAAATGTCATCCTTCACTTTTCCGACAAAGGTATGCTTGAGAGAATTTCTAAACTAAATGGAGAAGCTATAAACAGCATTGTTAATGTTAAGTTTGACAATAAAATATTAGCATTTAATAAAGACGGTTCGATTTTGAAAACAGGGGTCAACAAAATCGAAAAAACACTGGCATATTATAGTTTAGAAGATGGCGTTTCCTATACTGGTTGGAAAATGATAGACGGTAAAAGATACTATTTCACAAATGGCCACAATGATACGTTCAATGATTATAAAAACATTGACGGAAAAAAATATTATTTCCATGAAGACGGATCAGCTAACCGAGCAGGATTTGAAAAAATAGATGGTAAGATATACCATTTCGATAATAACGGCGTAGCACAAAAGGGCTGGCAAACTATCGATAATAAATATTATTACTTCGATGAAAATGGGGCAGCTAAAACAGGATGGTTCCAAGTTGGCGGCGGATATAGACCTATTCCTCTTGCATACGGATACCTTTGGTATTGTGCTAGAGAAGATGGTTCACTTTATGCAGACGCTTGGTTTAAAATCGACGGTAAAGATTATCACTTTGACAAGTGGGGACATAAAATGCCGTACTAAAATAATAGCATGATGATAGTTTGAAGAGTTAACCTATACGTATAAAAATGGGTCATGACATGGACTGAGTTTATTTTCCATGTTGTGATCCGTTTTAGTTTTTTGAGGTATATGATGCTAGACTAAAAAGTAGACACAGATTGTTATAATAAATATATCAACTATAACGAGGTGTGTCTGTATGGCAAGAGGTAACGGAAAACGATACGATGAGACATTTAAAATTGAAGCGGTAAAGTATATTCATGAAAATCATAAGCCTGTAGCTCAAGTGGCTAGAGAAATGGGTGTGAATGAGAATACTTTACATGGCTGGGTCAAGAAGTATGGTCAACAACCAGAGATTAAAGCTGTCCAATCATTCTCTTCAAAAGAAGCTGAATTACTAGCTC
>NZ_KB910966.1 GCF_000383235.1 Bacillus sp. 123MFChir2 | reverse complement strand
TAAGCTGAAACAGAAGTCTTTAGTATATTAAAGACTTCTGTTCTATTTATGTTTAAAGTATATACGATTTCAAAGATATACTTAATGTTTTAGGGATTGTATATAAATACAAGTTGACTTTTTAACATCTAAGTCGCTGCTATGCAGAACAAAACATGGCCGCTACTTGCTGTCTATCTTTGTTTTAAACTTTGCACGTGGCAGGAAAAGGAACTGACCGCCTCTATGCATGGCCAGTTGCTCTCACCCACCGAAAAAGAAAAGGGTTTTTATGTTAGTTTTTCAATTTGCATCTATATATAAGTAAGTAATATGTTAAACTTGAACGATTTTGATTACAACTGTTTAAAATTAAAATTAGAGAATTCAAACTAATTTTCGTTTAGAAATTTAAATATGAATATGTAATATTTATAGAGTTGAGAGGAAGGGAACTGATGGTAAAAATCAATGTGGCAGAAAACAAATTTAAACTTATTTCGATGATAATCTTACTCGGAGTTATGAGTTACTTTGTTTTTTATAAAATTTTATGGAATCATATAATACATCCAGAACCTTTTGTACAATTATATGACGATTTCCACTTCTTTTATTATTCTTTCTATACAATTTGGCATGATGCTTCGATTGATCTACTATACAATTTAGATCATCAAATGGAAACATTTCGTCAGTTGTATGGTGGAACAAAAGGTGATTTAGGATATTACATGTATCCTCCGCAGTTTGCGATATTTTTATCATGGTTTGCTGCCTTTCCATATGAAAAGGCTAAATTCCTATGGACTGCCTTCAATAGCATGCTATTTGTAATTGGGGTTATATTAGTTATTCAAGCATCTTACAAAGGAACGGGAAAAGGGATAAAATATCTTTTATTTTCTGTAGCAATTATTTTATTTCCTGTGCATGCAGATTACTTTTGGGGACAGTCAAATCGTTTAATTTTCTTTTTATTATGTTTAACGTTTTATTTTTATCAGTCGAAACATAAATGGCTAGCAGGGATTCCGATTGTTTTAGCAACTAGTTTCAAAATACTTCCAGGTATTTTTCTTGTTTATTTCCTATTCAAGAAAGAATGGAAAGTGTTTCTTAGTGCAGTTATTACGACGATTGTCACGGCTAGTATTACCATTTATGTAGTTGGTTGGAATGTAGTTTGGGAATATGTAACGAAAGATTTATTCGTTGTAAATAAAATCAATGAGATGCATGGCGGTGCTCCTTGGGACAGCTCTTTTAAAGGCGTTTTGAAAACGTATCTTCCTCATGTGCCAATTAGTAAATTGCATCTTGTTTATGTAGTTCTTATGTTAATAATTACATTCTTGATAATTAAAAAATGTCAAAAAAATAGTGCATTTGAATTCGCGCTTGTTACAATATTGATGTTGCTATTCTCGCCAGTTGTTGAGGTTCACTATCCTGTATTAATGGTTATCGTTATCGTTTTTTTACTGGCACATGTATTTAGTCATTCTTTAAGTGAAGTGTTTGAAAATGGTAAGAAAATGTATTGTTTCGATTTAGATGAGAGAAGCGTTTGGCATGTAGTTCTATCTGCGATTGCAATTGCTATCTTCTTGGATCCACCAATTGGAATGCGTTATTTTCTTGCTATGTTGATACTTTTTTATGCACTTTTAGACAGATATAAATATGCGTACGGTCAAAGAAAAGAATAGTCAAATCTTTTGTTTTTGACACGTGTATTTAATCACGTATACTTAACATTAGATTTCCTGTAAGAAAATAAATAGATAAATTTGTTAGTTGCTATAAATTCTAAGTAACCTTGACGAATAAAGAAGCAATCATGTAGAATTTGTAGGAAGTATCATTTTCGATAAGTGAAAAGACAAACATGTAAGAAAAATGTAACATAATGCTTAGATTAATAGATATATAATATAGAAGTTGCGTTTTTCGATAGGACATGTCCTGTAAAGAAATAAAATTTACTCAATAAATGTATTGAGACAGGGCAAATTAAATAATAAATAATTGTATAAATGCACATATAGACCAATAAAGAAAGAGGTTGTAAGTATGAAAAAAGTAAGAAAGGCCATTATCCCTGCTGCTGGTCTTGGAACACGTTTTTTACCAGCAACCAAGGCGATGCCAAAGGAAATGTTACCGATTGTTGATAAGCCAACAATTCAATATATCGTTGAAGAAGCAGTAGCTGCTGGTATTGAAGATATTATTATCGTTACGGGTAAAGGAAAGCGCGCAATTGAAGATCACTTCGATAATGCATTTGAATTAGAACAAAATTTATTAGAGAAGAAAAAGTATGAGCTACTTGAAAGAGTACAAGCTTCTTCTAAAATGGTTGATATTCACTACATTCGTCAAAAAGAACCAAAAGGTTTAGGACATGCAGTATGGTGTGCACGCAAATTCATTGGTGATGAGCCGTTTGCTGTATTACTTGGAGACGATATTGTGCAAGCAGAAACACCTTGTTTAAAACAATTGATCGATGAGTATGAAAAAACATTGTCATCTGTAATTGGTGTGCAAACAGTTCCGGAAAATGAAACACATCGTTATGGTATTATTGACCCATTAGAAAAAGATGGTCGTCGTTATCAAGTAAAACAATTTGTTGAAAAACCAGCACAAGGTACAGCACCTTCAAATTTAGCGATTATGGGGCGTTATATTTTAACACCTGAAATCTTCCGCTTCTTAGAAGAGCAACATATCGGTGCTGGCGGTGAAATTCAATTAACGGATGCAATCCAAAATCTAAATGAAATTCAACGTGTATTCGCTTACGATTTTGAAGGAACACGTTATGATGTTGGTGAAAAACTTGGTTTTATTCAAACAACAATTGAAATGGCATTGCAACACGAAGAATTAAAAGAAGATTTACTACAAATTATGCAAAAACTTGTTCAAGAACAAGGGAAAGCAGTTAAAAATTAATTATTGATAGATGTGCAGGATTAGACATAGTGAATTGGGGAATGAGGTATTCTAAGGAAAACATCCAATTTACTATGTCTAATCTGTGCTTATAAATTGTTCTTTACGTAGAAAATTTGAAAAGAAAGGGGTACCTTCTTTGAAGACCATTACAATTTTAGTACCGGCATACAACGAAGAAGAAGTACTTGATCAACTGTATAGTCGTTTGATAGGTGTAATTGAGTCAGTACCAAATTACAACTTTGAGATTTTATTTGTGAATGATGGAAGTAAAGATAATACATTAAATATTATTAAAGAGTTTCGATTACGCGATAATCGTATTTCTTATGTAGATTTATCTCGTAACTTTGGAAAAGAAACAGCGATGATCGCAGGACTTGATCATGCGATGGGGGATGCAGTTATCATTATCGATGCTGATTTACAAGATCCACCAGAATTAATCCCGGAAATGATTCAATATTGGGAGCAAGGCTATGATGATATTTATGCAAAAAGACGTTCTCGTGCAGGAGAATCTTGGGCGAAAAAGTGGACGGCTGGAAAATTCTATAGCCTATTAAAGAAAACAACAAGAATCCCAATTCAAGAAAACACAGGAGATTTTCGCTTACTGGACAGACGTTGCGTGGAAGCATTAAAGAAAATTCGTGAAACACAGCGTTATACAAAAGGAATGTTCAGTTGGATTGGATACAATAAGAAAGAAATTTTATTCGATCGTGACCCACGCGCAGCTGGTGAAACGAAATGGAATTACTTTAAGCTAATGGATTTAGCAATTGAAGGAATCACATCCTTTACAACGTTCCCATTACGTCTCGCATCCTTCTTAGGATTTACTGTATCATTTGGCGCATTTTGCTATATGCTTTGGATTATTATTAAAACGATGATGTATGGTGAATCTGTAAGCGGATATCCATCGATGATGACAGCGATTTTATTCCTTGGTGGAGTACAGTTGATTTCAATTGGAATTATCGGTGAGTATTTAGGGCGTATCTTTAATGAAACGAAAAATCGTCCACTATACTTTGTAGATGAGTATAACGATGATAAAGTAACAAATTTGGATGAAAAGCCGACAGCAAAGTTATATCGCGTAGAAGATCATAAGGTAAAGTCAAATCGTTAGGAGATTATAAGCGTGAATAACAAAACAAAAGAAATCTTTAACTATTTGCTTTTTGGTGGTTTAACGACGCTAGTTAATATTGTTACGTATTTTATTTGCACAACTTTAGCTGGGATGGATTACAAAGTTGCCACGACAATTGCATGGATTGTATCTGTGTTGTTTGCGTATATTACAAATAAAAAGTATGTATTTAACAGCCAACAAACAAGTTTTTCCCATGTAATGAAAGAGTTTTTCTATTTTATGGGATTTCGCGTTTTATCGTATTTCATTGATATTTTCTCCATGATTGCATTAGTCGAATGGTTAGGTATCAATGATTTAGTATCTAAAGTTATTGCGAATGTTGTTGTTGTTGTTGTTAACTATTTTGCAAGTAAATATATAATATTTAAAAAGAAGGTCGAAGTAAAACAAGGCCAAAATGCATAAAAAACAAATAGCTGGGCTTTATGCCGGCTATTGTTTTTTATACATATATTTTCGAACTAGGAATGATATGGAGGAGTATAATGCAACAACTGTTAGATTTATTTAAGAAAAAGAAATTTTTATATGCATTAGCTTTTTTCCTTCCGTTTTCTATTTATGGTGTAATGTTTATACTGATTGGTATTGCTCCATTTGGACAAAAATCAATTCTTGTTACTGATTTGCATACACAGTATGTACAGTTTTACACATATTTATATGATGTTATGAAGAATGGAAAAAGCATTTTTTATAGTTGGGAAGGCGGAATGGGACTAAATTTTCTTGGCGTATTTGCCTACTATTTAGCAAGCCCATTTTCTATGTTAATTCTCTTTTTTGATCGTGCTCATATTCCAGAAGCAATTATGGTTATGACATTATTGAAAGTTGGGTTAGCTGGCGTGACAATGACGTATTATTTAAGTCATATGATGAAGCGTCGTGAAATTACAATCGCATTATTCTCAACTTTTTACGCATTAATGTCATTTGTAACAGTTTATTCTTTCTGCGTGATGTGGTTAGATGCAATTTATTTACTGCCACTTATTATGCTTGGAATTGAGAGGTTATTGACGACTAAAAAATACGGATTGTTTATTTTTAGTTTAGCTCTCACGTTTATTACAAACTTTTACATGTCCATTATGGTGGGGATATTTACATTTATTTACTTTGTGGCGCGTTTCTGTGTCATTTATGACGTTCGTAATGTAAAGCAATTTATGCAAAAGTTTGTATGGTTCTGCATTGGGACGGGGCTAGCAGCTGGAATGTCAGCATTTATTACGTTTCCAACGTATATGGACTTAAAGGGAAACTTTGCAGAGCGTACGAAACTGCCATTTTCTACAGCATTTAATTTCGACCCATTTGATTTTTATAGTCGTTTCTTTAATGGAATTATTGATACAACAGTTGATGGAATGCCAAACGTGTATGCCGGTGTATTAACACTCTTACTTGTTCCATTATTCTTTGTAACAAAGAAAATTTCATTAAAAGAAAAAATTGTATACGGGGCAGTGATGCTCTTTATCGTTCTCTCTTTTGAAATACCGTTTTTAAATATTGCTTGGCATGGTTTTGAACCACCAACAAATTTCCCGTATCGTTATTCGTTTGTATTGTCATTCTTACTGATTTATGTGGCTGTTCGAACGTTTATGGTATTTGGAGAAGAATTATTACCGGCATTGAAAAAGGTTGTTTTCTTTAATCTATTTATGATTGTTTTACTTGGAAAAGTAGCACCTTCTTATATGCAATCCAATAAAATGATGGCAAACATCTTTTTCGTTGTTGTATATGCGTTGTTACTATATGCAAAAGTTCGATTAACAAAGAACAAAGCATTGATATCTTTCGCGTTAGTAGCTGTAGCTTTGCTAGATGTTTCACTTAACACAGTATATATGATTAAGTTAATGGGCTATGAGTATGGCTATATTAATCGTCAAGAATATGCATCTCCATATCCGAGATATGAAGAAACAATTCAAAAAGTAGCTGAAAAAGACAAAGGGCTATATCGCATGGAAACGACAATGGGAAGAACTTGGAATGACGCAATGCGCTTTGGGTATAAAGGACTTACTCATTTCAATTCTGTTGCGAATGGGCATTTGAATTTATATATGCAAGATTTAGGTTACGGTTATTTGGACGCGTTAATTTTGCAAAATAGCAAAGGAATTGTTTCAACTGATGCCCTGTTTGGTATGAAGTATATGATTTCGGATCGACCATTAAATAAATATGGCTTTGAAAAAGTTGACAGTGTCGGAAATATCTCTGTATATGAGAATAAAAATGCTCTTCCGTTTGGATATATGGTCAATAAAGGTGAGTTTGATACAAAAGGCAAAGAGAAATTAAAGGTTGAAAAAACGAACTATACAAACTCATTTGAAGAGCAAAATAAACTAATTGGCAAGTTAAATGGACAAACTGTTAGCTATTATAAGTCGCTTACACCAACTTCTGTTCAATATAACAACTTGGAAGTAGTAGAAACGAAAAAAAGTAAGAAGCAACTTGCTGCTGAGAAAAAAATAATGACTCTTACAAAACAAAAGCCAATTGAATTGTTAAAGCAGCAAGAGAATAAGACAGCAAGTATTAAATATGTGTTTGACGTAAAAGGAAAACAGCAGTTATATACAAAATTACGTGTAGAACCAACTGGTGTAACAAAGGTTTACGTAAATGGACATACATTAGGTAAAACAATCGGTGAAGGACCGGACAGTGACGTATCTGATTATCCATCTTATTATTGGAACAATGGTATCCTTGATCTAGGCTCTTTTGAAAATGAAAAAGTGGAAGTAGAAGTGGAAGTGGAAGTAAAGCCTCATTCCATTATATTGGATCAACAATTGTTCTATGGACTTGATATAGATACATTTGAAAAGCGTGTGGATGAATTAAAACAACAACCATTGAACGTAACAAATTATACTGGTCGCAGTGTGCAAGGAAAGATTGATGTAAAACAAGATAATCTCCTTTTCTTATCTATTCCATATGATAAAGGATGGAAAGTTACAGTTGATGGAAAAGATGAGAAAACACTGAAATTAAATGATGCATTTCTTGGCGTAGAACTACCAAAAGGAACACATACAATTGAATTGAAGTATACATCCCCAGGATTTGTAGTAGGTGTCATCATTTCTGTTATTAGCTTGCTATCAGCGATTGTTCTTTGTTTTATCGTGTCAAAGAAGAGGAAGTAATGTGAGGGATCCTTTCTAAGTAGGGGTAACAGAACCTGTTTTGAAGTGACCACATAAAGTTAGACAAGTTATTTCGTTAGGCGGCGTTTAAGGCCTGAACTCGGTATTGTACTGGGCTCAGGCCTTTTAATTTTTCTGATTTAGAGAATAATCGCATATAAAAAGCACCCCAATTGTTAGAATGTGTCTAACAATTGGGGTGCACTTCTTTTGGAGAGGATTTTTATATATTCATTTGCATGAAAAATGGCAAGGATATAAAAGATAAGAATAAAACAGGAGCATACAATAATGAAACACTTAAGAAGCTTATATGGCGTTTTGTTCTTTTTCATTCCATTTGGGATACTTCTAATAAGTTATGCTATATTTGGTATGTATCCGTTTGGAAAGTATTCACTATTAATTAGTGATTTAAATACACAATATGTTCAATTTTATTCTTATTTATATAACGTATTTGCAGAAGGAAAGAGTTTACAATATACACCAGAATTGGGCGGGGGACTTAACTTTATAGGAACGTTCTCTTACTATTTATCAAGTCCATTCTCTACTCTTCTTTTCTTTTTCAATAAAGCGAACATTCCAGAATTTATTTTTCTTATTACCCTTCTAAAAGTGGGGGGGGCAGGAGTAACATGCGGCTTGTTTTTACGTTATGTGATAGGAAAAGAGTATAAAGGGGTATTGCTGTTTGCAACGGCTTATGCATTATCAGGCTATGTTATGGCCTATTCGTTTCATGTCATGTGGCTAGATGGTGTTGTATTACTACCTGTCGTTTTAATGGGAGTTGAAAAGATTTTACGTGATAGAAATGTTATTTTCTTTACGGCTGTGCTAGCAATTATGTTTATCGCAAATTTCTATATTTCCTTTATGTTTGGGATTTTTACATTCCTTTATTTTATGATGCGTCTCTTTATACAATATGAGTTTTGGGATATAAAAACATGGGGAAAATATTTTCTTCTTTTCTGCATAGGAACGGGATTAGCTGCTGGAATAGGAGCGGTGATTATTCTTCCAACTTTTGAAACATTAAAGAGTAATCCATATAGTATCAGTTCAACGGACTTTAAATTAGAATGGAAGCTGGATTTACTTCTTTTCTATTGGAAGCTATTATCTGGTGGATATGATTCAAGTTTATTTGGTACTCCGAATGTATATGCATCCACATTAGTACTCGTATTATTACCTTTATACTTTGTTAATAAAGAAATTAATAAAAGAGAAAAATTCTTATCTATATTTGTATTTCTATTCTTAATTTATAGTTTTGCAATTCCATTTTTAAATTTAGCTTGGCATGGAAATAAGCCGCCAAATGCATATCCACATCGTTTTGCATTTGCCTTTGTGATGTTAGCTGTTTTTATGGCAGCAAGAGTATTTCAACATATAAGTCGAAAATATGTTTTGTCGTTATGGATTAGTTATATGATTCATATGATTTTATTGTATGCATTGTCAGTGAAACATTATGAAGTAGTTCATAGTGAGATACTACTCATAAACGCCATTTTTATTACAGTTGTTGTTGTAATATTGCATATTCGTATGATGAGACAATCATTAACAAAAGTAACGACAGGATTATTGTTCCTTTATTTAATATTTGATGTTGGTTTCAATACAAAATGCTATATTGATGACCTACATCAAGAAATGACTTATGCAAAACGTAAAGAATACGAATTAAACAACAGTGCGAAAAAAGCTATTCAATATGTAAATGAAATGAATGCAGAGCATTATCGCGTAAGTACTAAATATTTTCGAACGCTAAATGATTCCCTGCAATATAATTATCCATCTTTCCAAACATTTAACTCGATGGCAAATGGATCATTTCATCGCTTTTTAAAGTTAACGGGTTATTCAACGTCTTCGGACTTTTTAGTATCCAATAACCATGGTGATACGTTGCTTATGGATGCGATTTTAAAAATTGGATATAAAATTGAGGATGGTAACGTACCGAAATATGGGCATGAAAAAATAAATCAATTTGGTTTTGCGAATGTGTTTAAGAATAAGAATATTATTCCGTTTGGTTATCCAATCGAACATATACCTTCTAAAGATGAAAAAAATCCGTTTGTTTTTCAAGAAAAATTGATTAATGTAAAAGAAGGAACGCTATTTAAAAAGTTAGACGATCCAAAGATTTCATTGGAAAATATGGTTGCTATTTCAGGACAAAAAGGGAAATATGAACGAGTGAATAAGGAAAAACCGGGATATATTACGGTTCAAGTAAATATACCGAAAGAAGTTCAATTATACGGATTAGCTACAGGGATTGAAAATTGGAAAGAAATTATTGTGAATGAAAAGTATCCATGTTATTTACCGCCAGATATCGAAAAAACTTTGATTGATTTTGGGTACTTCCCAACAAACGGGATTACAACAATGAAGATCAAAGTTGAACAGGAAGATATCTTTTCATTAAAAGGTTTACAGTTCTATGGATTAGATATAGATAAATTTAATGAGACAATAAAAGCATTACAAAGAAGTAGTATGAAGGTTACGGAAAACTCCGGAAAAATGGTTAAGGGAAATGCTGCATTGAAGAAGGACGCTACATTTGTCTTCCCAATTCCTTATGATGCTGGTTGGTCAGTTACAATCGACAGGAAAGAGCATACTACAACAGCAGTTGTGGATGGGTTGCTAGGAGTGAAGGCGGAAGCTGGTAATTATGAAATGGTGCTTACTTACCATTCTCCAGGGTTAAAAATCGGTATGATTATTTCTGGTGTAAGCATCATTCTTACGATCTTGTTTACGGTTGTACAGGTAAGAAAGTTACGGGAAAATAATCTATAAATACAACTTGAAAAAACGAAATAAAAACCTTTTTCTTTTTAAATGGTCGAGAGCATCTGGCCGTGCATAGAAACGGTCAGTGCCTTTTTTTGCCACGTGCGAGGTTTAAAACAAAGGGAGCAAGCAAGTAGTGAGCATGTTGTAACATCCATAGCTATATATAAGAAAAAAGCTACTGAATTTTCAGTAGCTTTTTTTCGTAGCATGCTGTATATACCCGGCTGTTAAAAAGAAATACATCATAAACGAAGCATTTTCTAATATGTTATAAAATGCGCTTCCAATAATCGCTCCAACTATTAAATATAAAGTAAGAGGAGCAAACGGTGCTTTTCTCCTATATTTCCAAAGAAGAGAAAGGAATCCAAGTGTAAATCCCGCACATAAAAGCACACCAATAATACCTGTCTCAGCAAGGATTTGAATGTATTGATTGTCAGAATAAAAATCCCATGTGATCTCATACTTTTCGTAAATAGGTGATGAAAAAGTTTGCGTAGCAGCATCTCCAAATGTACCTAGTCCATAGCCAGTAATCGGCTTATCTTGAAAGATTTCAACTGCTTTTTTTACGTAGTAAATGCGTCCGTCTTGTTTACTAAGTTCAACTGTGTCTTCTGATAATGCTTCTGTAAATCGTTTTACGCCTACTTGATCTCCCTCTAAATAGTTTGTCATTTTTGAGATGCATGTTGCACATAGGAAGGACAAAAGGGAGATGATTAGCAATGATCTCCAAATGGGAATTTTTCGGTGGATACATAGATAGATAAGCATAAAGACGATAACTGTCAGAAATGCACCGCGTGAATATGTGAGCCATAATGTTGTGGCAATAAGCGTAAGACCTGTATATGTGACATATTTCATTTTCCCTGATACGTGTTGAAGGACGTATAAAGAAATGAGAAAAGCTAACGTCAAATATAATGCTAATTCATTTGGACCGCCAGCCATGCCGTATATCCGAATTTTATTTGTCGGAGCAAGGACGAGAGCTTTCCAAGCTTCCGGCAAAACAATAGTGCGCAATGATAGTTTTTCAATTAAACCTTGCACGGCCATAATGCTAGACGCGATAAAAGTAATTTTCGCAAAAAACACTATATCCTCATGATGAATGGTGATGCGGGACGTGATATAGTATACAAAATAAAATAGAAGTAATGTGTGTAATTGCATAGCAATTGCAATAAATGAAACGCCGTTTAATAGACCGATTCCCGCACCGAATAAGCAGAAAAGAAAGTATAATATTTCAAAGTACCGGAATGAAAAAAGCTTTGAAATATTATTTCGATATTGCCGTAATAGACGCACTAAGAGAGCGATGATGATAAATAGACCGATAAACTTTAGCCCAGGGTTAAAAGCAACGAGAAACGGGCGCATCGGGATAAATAGTAATAAATAAGCAATACCGAGCTTTTCATCTCGAAAAGCAGCACATGCTAGTACGAAAGAAATGAAAAGCCCGGTATAAGTTGATGAAAATAGTAATCCCGATATAATGAAGAAGATACTTGCCCATATATAGTAGAATCGAGTTGAATGTGTCATATATACCCTCCTTTAACATGATGATGGTATGCGATAAATTGTTGTAACTTCGTTCACCATTTTTGAGAAAGTAAAGTGTTGTAAGTAATGTTCGCGCCCGCATTCTGCTAAGGAATGACATAATTCTTCATCTTGTAATAATTGTGCTAAGGAAGCAGCTAATGTTTCTTCCGATCCAAATGGTATTAATAGCCCTGACTGGTTATGAACAATTACTTCTGGCAAGCCGCCGACATTTGTTGCAATCACAGGCTTTTTCATAGCAATTGCTTCAATAGCAACATAGGATAATCCTTCATTTTCTGACGGGATTACAATAATATCATGTTCGGTATACTCTTTTATAATATCGTCTTGGAATCCACTTAATGATACATGCTCACTTAGTGATAACTCTTGAATCATAGTTGTTAACTCTGTTTTTAATGGTCCTTCACCGATAATATCGCAGTGCCACTCTAAAGATGGATGCAGAGCTTTTAGCTTTTGCAAGCTTGTTAATAAGAACAGTTGTCCTTTTTCTTTGCTTAGCCTCCCAATAACAGCAATTTTTTTTGGCTCCCGCTGAGAAAGAGGGACATCTGTATATGGATCTGCAACCCCGTTATAAATAACATGTATCTTTTTTTCTGGTATGCCCTTTTGACATAGTTGCTGCTTCATAAATTGAGAGATACAAATGATTGCATCGTTATAGCGAGTAAAAAAAGAATTGATACACTTTAGGTGAAATGGCATCGGCACATTTACGTGATATGTCCAAATGACTCGAATAGGAGCACCTAATAGTTTGGCTAAAATTGCAATATAGTTTTCACGTAAAAATTGTGCATGAACAATATCGACTTTTTCTTTTTTGATAATCTTCTTTAATTGCAGGGCAGCCTGCATATCAAAAGGATGACGCATGTCAATGCGGTACATCGGTACATTTAGTTGTTCAAACTTTTTTAAGAAAGGACCAGGGGTAGAGTACACAAGGATACAGCGCTCTGGCCCAATAGATTCCATTAAATCTAGAACGTATTTTTCTGATCCTCCATCCCCGATATAATTTAAAAGGTACATAATTTTATTCATTTATATCCTTCCTTCTACCTAAAAATAGCGATAGCAATTGTTGTAGCTCCTTTATCTTAAATGTGTAAGTAACGAGTAAGTAAACGATGGCACCAATTGCTATTGCTAATAAGATAAGCAACTTTGTATCATGTAAGAAATGAAGCAGCAGTTTGGAAGTATACAAGCTTACAAAAGATGCAACAATACATTTGAATAAAAAGCCACCGTAGCGCAAGTTCACCTGTTCTTTCTCTTTCATGAATTTTCGGAGCATCCATAATAGCATAAGTACAGTGCTCGCTGATGCTATTGAAGTGGAAAGAGCTGCACCAGCTAAACCGATCTGGTTAACAAGTATAATACATAAGAAAACATTTATAATCATGGAAATAATCGATGCATACATAATGTATCGATTCAGCTTCAAAGAAAAAAGCAAACGGTCAAGTAAGTCTTTTAATGGCTGCATAAGGGCAGCTAACGCATAAAATTGCAACGCGGTTGCTGTCATCATAATAGAATCTTTCCCAAATGCCCCATAGTTATAAATAACTTTGACGATCTCCTCTGTAAAAAAGGTGAAATAAATAAAGACAGGAATAAATAAATATAGCAACACCTTTATATTTGTTTCCATTAATTTTGTGAAGTCTTTCCAGTTTGATTGATTCGCGTATTCAACAAATTTAGGATACATAACTGTTAAGACAGGAGCAGCAATTAACCCAAGCGGAATAAAGTATAGCTTTTGGGAATAATTAAGCGCCGCAATAGAGCCTTCATTTAATCCAGAGACTAGTGTACGATCAACAAGTAGATTAATTTGAACAGACGTACTTGTAATGAAAGCAGGAATGCTCAAAGAAATCATCGTTTTTAAAGAAGGGTCTTTAAAGTCGATTATAAATTGATAACGATACCCTTCCCTCTTGGAAGCAATATAAACGAGTATGTTTTGTACGATGTTTCCGACAATAACACCAAGTGCAAGTGCATAAATTCCAATCCATTGTACAAGGGCCACAAAGATAATAAGTGTAATTCCGTTTAATACAACCCATTGCATACTTGTAATACGAAATTTATGTAAACTGTTTAAATAAGCATTAAAAATATCGATCATGAATGTACAAAATACGGTCGGAAAAATAATTTGTATTAAGTGAGCTGATAACAAAGCTGTTTGCTCAGGGAGCCCGTGCGCAAATAGTGAAATGAAGAAACGGGGCTGCAATTCAATGAGCAAAAGCGGAATCAAAAAAATAAGTAGAACAATGTTTAAAAAATTATTCATGAATCGATATGCTTTAACCGGATCTTTTCCCTTTAACTCCATAAAGATAGGAATGAAAGAAAAGGCGAAAGCCCCTGTGATACCAGTAAAAACAATCGTAGGTATATTTAAAGCGACAACGTATGCATCAACCGCATAGTTTGTACCGAAATAAGCTCCAAGTGTTACTTCTTTTGCGAATCCAAGTAGTTTGCCTAAAGCTGTCCCAAGTGTGAAAAATAGTGTTACAATGAGAAATCTTTTTGTCTTGTCTTGAGATGCTTCTCTACTCATTTCTAATCAAATCCTTACTTTAATTTAATTCTTTTTCAAGCATAATTTATTTGTATGTAAAAATCAAATATATATCTTGGTAATAGTCATGAAAAAGAGGATACTCATCCAATCGGAGAATATCCTCTTTAGCTCATAATAAAAGGTAATAATTTATGAAGCGAAGCGACTATTTTGATATGCAGAACGGCGAACCGCATAGTATATACGAGGTGCAATGACTGCACCAATGATTGTGAAGATAACATCTTTTACTGCAAACCACATCATAATTTTCCAGGCAGCTACATAGCTAATGTGACCGCCCATCCAGTTATTGATAGCTAAGTACATATAAGTTGTTCCAATGACATAGGTAAGGATGATTCCAACAGCTGAAGCTGTAATGAATGCCCCGAATTTTGGCTTTTTCACTTGTTCAACGATCTTACCTGTTACATAAGCAACGATAATGAAAGCGATAATAAATCCGCCAGTTGGACTTAATAGTTGACTAAATCCAGCTTTAAATCCAGCAAATATAGGTGCTCCGGCAATTCCAATTAATGCATAAACGATCATAGATAAGGCCCCAAGGCGGCTTCCGAGAAGAAGACCAGCTAAAATAGCGAAGAATGGCTGCATAGAAAGTGGAACACCTGCAACTTGTAGAAATGGTGCCCAAGATGTAATATTGGCACCAATCGCCATAAGTGCGACAAACATAGCGGCTAAGGCTAAGTCTAATGCACGAAGTTTATTCACAATGTCAACCTCCTGTTGTGTTTAGGTTAACATTATAGTACTGAATCCGTCTAGGCGTTGTCAATTAAAATATTTTGATATTTCGGCTCTAATACTTCACGAAGTAGCGTATAAGGAATACGGAATTGTGGAATGCCACTGACGTATGGTGCAATTTCGTACAACGGGAAGTAAATCATTAAATTGTCTTGTTCTAAAACGTATTTGAGCTTTTTTTCATTCATTACTTTCTCAGCGGCGTCTGGGAAGAAATTCTCCTTATTTTGTTCAATTTGTCTAACGATTTCGATCCTAATAATGTTTTCATATTGACTATCTTTTTGAAATAAATCTGCTAAGCGAAGCGGTTTGTTCTGCTGCATGTCGAATGTATTTGCTTTCCATTCATACATGCCATGAGCACCGCCTGTATATTGATAATAGTTTACATACAGACTGAGTAATGGGAATGTATTGAATCCAATTTTGTAGTCGACATTTGCAACATATGGATGAAACGGTGCATCAGTTTCTTTGACCTGTTCGTAATATGTTTTTGCATCTTTTTCTAATCTCCGTTTAAACTCATGTATACTTTTCTCATAATATCTATTTACTTTCTTTTGAAATTGCTCATTTGGAATGTTACGAAATTGTGGGTAATTGAGTTGATATTCAAAATAAGGCTTCTTACCTTTTTTGGTTGCAGTATGTACCTCAATTGTAATGTTAGATGCTTGGGCTCCTATTGTTTCTTTTGGTACAATAGCAATTAAGAAGAGAAAAAGTAACATGATATATAATAGTTTCTTCATATAATATACCTCCATGTATTGTAGACTTACTAATAGTTTGAAAAGAAATAGATTTTATTATGCATTTTTTGGTAATTTGAAAGGGGACTGCCATATGCCTAAAACATTAATGGAAGCGTTAGGTATTGAATTATTAGAAATGACAGAGGAAAAGGTTGTGGCGACGATGCCAGTACATGGAAGTACGCATCAACCATTGGGCTTTTTACACGGAGGAGCTTCTGTTGCTTTAGCAGAAACAGTTGCTAGTGTAGGCACATACAATTTAATTGATCAAGAGAAATATATTTGTTTTGGTCTTGAAATTAATGCAAATCATTTGCTGTCTAAACGAGACGGCATCGTCACAGCGATTGGAACACCGCTTCATAAAGGAAAGACGACAATGGTATGGGACATTCGAATTATTGATGAAGAAAATAATTTAATTTGTATTTCAAGATGTACAGTTGCGGTGAAAGCGAAAAGATAAGTAAGAAGAGATGGACTATTCTCGTGTCGAATATCGTCAATATATTGGTGGACATGAAAAAACGACTGCTTCAAGCAGTCGTTTTTTTCATTAGAATTGAATTTTCTTCTCTAAGAAGCCTTTTAGTTCGCTAATTGGCATACGTACTTGCTCCATTGTGTCACGGTCACGTACTGTTACTGCGTTATCTTCAACAGAATCAAAGTCATATGTGATACAGAATGGTGTACCGATTTCGTCTTGGCGGCGGTAACGTTTACCGATAGAACCTGTTTCGTCGAAGTCTACCATAAAGTCTTTCGCAAGCTCTGCGAACACTTCCCCGGCACCTTCAGATAGCTTTTTAGAAAGCGGCAGGATAGCTGCTTTAAATGGTGCTAATGCTGGATGGAAACGAAGAACTGTACGAGAATCATTTTCTAATTGTTCTTCTTCATATGCATCACATAAGAATGCTAGTGTTACGCGATCTGCACCAAGAGATGGCTCGATGCAGTATGGTACGTAACGCTCATTCGTTTGTGGATCTACATAATTAAAGTCTTCAGTAGAATGTTCCATATGACGATTTAAGTCAAAGTCTGTACGAGACGCGATGCCCCATAGTTCCCCCCAGCCAAATGGGAATTTAAATTCAATATCAGTTGTTGCATTACTGTAGTGAGATAATTCTTCTTCACCATGGTCACGAAGACGCATGCTTTCTTCATTCATCCCAAGTGCAAGAAGCCAGTTTTTACAAGTGTTGCGCCAAAATGTGAACCACTCTAAATCGTCGCCAGGCTTGCAGAAGAATTCAAGTTCCATTTGTTCGAACTCACGTGTACGGAACGTAAAGTTACCAGGCGTAATTTCGTTACGGAAGCTTTTACCGATTTGGCCGATACCAAATGGAAGCTTTTTACGCATAGAGCGCTGTACGTTTTTGAAGTTTACGAAAATACCTTGTGCTGTTTCAGGACGAAGGAAAATTTCGTTTGTGCTAGATTCTGTCACACCTTGGAATGTTTTGAACATTAAGTTGAATTGGCGAATTTCAGTGAAGTCTTCGCTGCCGCAATCTAGACATTTTACTTCGTGTTCTTTCATTAATCCAGCCATTTGATCGAAAGTAAGACCATCAACGATCATTTCGATACCTTTAGCTTCTAGTGCATCTTCAATTAATTTATCAGCACGGTGGCGCGCTTTACATTTTTTACAGTCAATCATTGGATCGTTGAAGTTTCCAACGTGTCCAGATGCTATCCAAGTTTTTGGGTTCATTAAAATTGCTGCATCTAAACCTACGTTATACGGAGATTCTTGAATGAATTTTTTCCACCAAGCTTTTTTTACGTTGTTTTTTAATTCGATACCAAGTGGACCATAGTCCCAAGTATTTGCAAGACCGCCGTAAATTTCAGAACCAGGGAAAACAAAACCACGATGCTTTGCTAAGTTTACGATTTGCTCCATTGAAGCCATTTTCAATTCCTCCTTAAAAGATAACGTATTGGCGATGAAAGGTGGTGTAGTACTGGGAGAAGCGATTAGGTGAACGAGCCGCTTCCGCTTTTCAAATAAAAAAACGCTCATCCCAAGGCTTATTTGCCTAGGGACGAGCGTTTGCCCGCGGTTCCACCCTAGTTGACACACAAAGGTGTATGTCCACTTTATATTGTATTGCTCGGGACTGCCTGTTTCCTTGCAGTTTCAGGCTTGCACCATCCCTGAATCGCTTCTTTTTTGCAAGTACTTATTTGTCCTTCATCGCTACCATATTTAAAAAATAGATGACCATATTCTATCATGTTCTTTTCTAATTCACAATAGAGAGGCGCGTGTTTAAGTTAGTATATGTAGTGTCTAGTATATATAATACAAACTGAAAAACCGAAATAAAACTATTTTTTTAGGTGGGCGAGAGTATCAGGCCATGCATAGAAACGGTCAGGGGCTTTTTCTTCCACGTGCTAAGTTAAAACAAAGAGAGAAAGAGCAGTTTTTTTTCTTGCATAGCAGCGACTTATATGCCGAAAAAATTAAAGTGGATTTGTATAGTATAGCCAAACGTTTACGGCTCAAATACTTCTTTGATATGTTTAATTGCTTCACGCTTACTAAGTGGTGGTAGGTCATGTGTTTGTGCGAATTCCCACACAGCTTGAGGATTTGTTTTTGCATATTCACGAAGTGCCCAGCCAATTGCTTTCTGGATGAAAAATTCTTTAGAATGACTCAGCTGTTCGATTAACGAGAAGAGAAGTTTCGTATCTGTTTTTTCTTTATATTTGAGCTGAAATAGAAGACATGTTCTTTGGAGCCACATATTGTTTGATGTCATCCATTTTTGCATATACATTTCGATTAAATGTGGATGTGCTGCGAAAATAAGGCCGATAAAATGACTTGCGAGCATATCGACTGAATCCCACCATGATTTCGTTGTAATGAGTTCTTCTAAAAGTGGGATATGCGTTTCATCTAAATGTTTACGATATTTATCTAGTAACGTTAAAGCAACCATTTGAAATTCACGTTCTGGCAGTGCCCAAAGTTCGTGAACAATTACGGGAAGGTTTGCAAATTTTGGTGCTTCAGTGCTTTGCAGTACTTCACGAAATAATTGCTTTCGCTCTGGTGTTTGAATGCCGAGAAAGGGAAAGTGGTTTTTCATATAACGTTCCATTGGTTCAGCTTTTTCTAGGTTACGATGTGCTTCAAAGTGTTTTTGTAAGCTTTCAGTGAAAGGATGCATATGTTCACTCCTTATTCGTGTTTTTTTATTTAAGTGTAACGCTTTTTAGCGAAGATAAAAATTTTTTTATCCACTTCTTAATACTTTTTGTGACGAATATATAGAAAAAGAATGGAACTAAGACAGAAGGGGGTATTAGAATGGATAGTCAAATTGTAATAGACGGTGCATCGAGTGATGGGATTATTGCTGGATTTTTAGCATTAGGACTCATATTTATTATTATTGCGTTAGTTTGGTTTGTAGCCGCCTATTTGTTAACAGCATTTGCTTTGTATTACATGGCAAAAGCGAATGAGCGGGAAGATGCTTTCTTCGCATTTATTCCATTTTTAAACTCTAAAATATGGGGAGATTTAGTCGGGAAAAAATTACCGCAATTTATGCAGCCGCAATCAGGTTGGAAGCTATTTGGTGTCTATGTTGCCTGTTTTATTGCTAGGTGGATTCCATTTGTAAGGTTTATAGCTTCACTTCTTTTATTGGTGGTAGGGGTTTATATTATATATCTACTATTAGAAAGATATACAACAAATGCAGTGCTATACACGATTTTGCACGTTATTACATGTTGTATTTTCCTTCCGATTCATTTATTTGTAATCCGAAATAATGAACCGAGATATTGAGAGTACGAAAAAACGGAAGGGACTCCCCCTTCCGTTTTTTTCGTTACATTAAGTAACGTAAATAAATATAAATGTTCGAAATGATTAATGAAACAATGGTAATTGGGAAGCCGACTTTTAAGAATTCCATATAGCTAAAGCCATGTCCTTCACGGTTTGCGATACCTGCAACAATTACGTTTGCGGATGCCCCGATTAATGTTCCATTTCCGCCTAAACAAGCACCGAGTGCTAATGACCACCAAAGTACATCAACTTGTGCATCGGATGGCGTTAAGCCAAGTCCAACTGTCATATCGTTAATAAGTGGAATCATTGTTGCAACGAATGGGATGTTATCAATCGTTGCAGAAGCGATACCTGATACCCATAAAATAAGTACAGAAGCAAAGGAAATGTCACCGCCAGTTACATTTAATACTTGTTGTGCTAACGACTTGATTAAACCAATATCAATAAGACCGCCAACGAGAACGAATAAACCAGCAAAGAAGAAAATCGTAATCCATTCAACATGCGCAAACACATCTTCAATCTCATGCTCCTTCACGCCGATTAACATTAATACAGTTGCTCCTGTTAAGGCAATAACTGCTGCGTCAATGTGAAAAATGGAGTGTGTCATAAAGCCGATGATTGTCAGACCAAGTACCGTTAATGATTTTTTCATGAGCACTGGATCTTTAATATATTGCTTTTCATTTAAACTCATTAATTTTTTGATTTGAATCGGATCAGCTACCAATTGTTTTCTGTATATGAAGTACAACATAACCGCTGTTACAGCGATAATAATAATGACAATTGGAGCTAAGTTCACTAAAAAGGCATTAAAATCTAAATGTTTATTTGACGAACCGATCATAATGTTTGGCGGGTCACCAATAAGTGTAGCAGTTCCGCCGATATTTGAGAAAATAATTTCTGATAGTAAATACGGCACAGGATTAACTTGTAAAATACGTGTGATAGATAGTGTAACTGGTACAACGAGAAGAACAGTTGTCACGTTGTCTAAAAAAGCAGAACCAACTGCAGTTAGTAAGGAAAGAATAATTAAAATGCGAATTGGATTTCCTTTTGCTTTCTTAGCGGATTTAATCGCAACGTACTGAAAGACTCCCGATTTACTTGTAATGTTAACTAAAATCATCATACCGATAAGTAAGGTAATCGTTCCCCATTCAATATGCTTTGTAAATGCGTTATGTAAATCAACAACGCCTACAATGACCATTAAGGCTGCACCAAGCAACGCGATGACAGCACGATTAATTTTTTCAGAAATGATAATGGCATATGTAACTAAAAAGACCACAATTGCAAAGTAGTATTGCCAGTTTGCAATTTCTTGTGTTGTTTCGTGCAAAAATCTCATCTCCTCTCAGAAGTTGTTCTTATTATTTGATACAATTGCGAAATAAACACAATTAAAGTCATTATAAAGTAGAAAAATGTATGCTGTAAATGAAAGCCTCAGTTTTGTCATATTTTCTGCAAAAATGAATTAAGCCATTTTCTTGTTTTTGAAAATATTTGCAGCTATTTGACATATATATAAGATACACCTTATGGAATGTATGAAGTGAAAGTTTCATTTGGATTTGGTTTCTACATTAAAATTGGTAAATTCAAAAGTGTTCGTCGTTATTTGTTATGGTACACTGGATGTAAATGGAAGAGTTAATCCCGCTATTTGCAGGCAGTAAGCCCCCACCTCAAGATTTGGAGAGAGCCGCTTCCGCTTTTCTAAAGAAGAGAAGTGGGGGCAACTGCCCGTAGATGCCCGATTGGTTCAACTAACCATCAGTGGGGGGGATGAAGCCCTTCACTGATGGAAGTTTCACTTTATAAGGAAGGGATCGTATGGATGAACAACAATTTTTATTTTTAGATTTTGAGTTCACGATGCCTCAAAATCGCAAAAAACCAAAAGGATTTTTTCCAGAAATTATTGAAGTAGGAATTGTCTCGGTTGTGAATCATGTTGTAGTTGATACGTATTCTTCTTATGTAAAACCAGAAACTTTTTCGGCATTAACAGAGCGGTGCAAAACATTTTTAGGAATTCAGCAGGAAGCGGTGGACAACGGGATTTCATTTGCAATGCTTGTTGAACGATTAGCAAACTATGAAAAACGTTGCAGTGCAACAGTTGTGACGTGGGGAAATATGGATATGAAAGTGCTAAAGCAGAATTGCGAAGCAGCAAGTATCCCTTATCCATTTGCAGGACAATGTCGTGACTTATCATTAGAGTATAAGCGTTTTTTTGGAGAGCGAAACCAAACTGGGTTATGGAAAGCAATTGAAGCATACGGAAAGGTTGGAACAGGTAAGCATCACTGTGCGCTAGATGATGCGATGACGACATATAATATTTTTAAGCTGGTGGAGAAAGATAAGCAATATTTAGTAAAACCAGCTCCTCCAACACTTGGTGAGCTTGTAGACTTTTCAAAAGTATTAAAAAGAGTGAGTGCACAATAACGACCAAATTACAATTTTAATTGTAGTTTGGTCGTTTTGTTGTTTTTACAATTGATAATCATGTTTTAATTGTTCTAGCATTTGTAAGCTGCGCTCTGCGAATGGAGTGTCATCTTCTTGTAATTGCTTCATTTGCTCTGTTAATGCTGTTTGCAGTGATTCTTTATAACCTGGCACATTGCCTTCGTAACGTTTCACCATTGTCTGCGGGATATTTGTTTGTTCGCGAAATGCTAAGGCGCGGCGTTCATGGAAAAAAGGTACGTCGGCTTGTTTTACATTATGTAGGTCGCCTTGTATAGGATGTTTCACGACAGCTAGAACTTTTACAAGATAATGTTGCGGACGGACGTTTGTAATTTCTCCGATGTACTTACCTGTTTTATAAATACCTGTTACAATATCGCCGATTTGGAATGTTTCATTCATATTTTTCACCTCAGTTTTATAGTAAGCAATGGAAGAGAATGAGTCAAAGAAGAAAGGAAGTTTTATTCAGACTGAATTTTCTGTATAATTAGCTATAGCAAGGAAATGAACAAAGGGAGGAACCGTTATGATGCCTTTATACTTTCCGGAAGATAAGACAGAATATATTATACCTGCCATTGTATGTGTACTATTTATAATCGGGGCAATTGCGACGTGGCGTATGTTTATTAAATCATCAGAGCGAGAAGCGGAAAAATTGAAAGAGGTAGAAAAACGTATTATGGAAAAACGGTAATTAGGGAAGAGTTGTTGACTTTCATGCAGGATAAGTTGTTTTTGTATGTTTCCTTCTAGGCTCGGACAATATAAGGATAGAATGAGTTTGGAGGGAATACGGATGAAAAAGCAACTCGTGTTGGGATGTTTTGCAGCGATCCTCTTTGCTGGATGTGCGAAAGGGAACCCGAAAGAAATAGATGTGAAGCTGTATAATGCTTCTGGGGATCAAGTAGGAACGGCGAAGGTTACTCAGCAATCAAGTGGAGTAAAGATTTCGATTAAAGCAGAGGGGCTTACACCTGGTGTGCACGGATTACATATTCATGAAGTAGGGCAATGTCAAGCACCGGACTTTATTTCTGCCGGTGGCCATTTTAATCCAAATAATAAGAAGCATGGGTTATTAAACTCAAAAGGGTTTGAAAATGGAGATTTGCCGAATGTGATTGCAGATGGCGAAGGAAAGATTAAGGTGGATATTACGGCACCGCAAGTGAGCTTAAAAGAAGGAAAAACAACGATGAATAGAAAAGACGGTGCATCACTTATTATTACGGAAAGTGCAGACGATGGGATGACACAACCAGCTGGAAATTCGGGGAAACGAATTGCATGCGGTGTCATTGTGAAAAAAGCTTCGGATCAAAAAAAGGAAAAAGAAAAGTAAAGAAAACCGGAAGTTAGAAAGGTCGCCTAGAAAAAATTATGGCGGCCTTTCTATATTTTGATGGCATAAGTAGAAAAGGAAATATATGATAAGCGTATACAGTCTTTAAAGTTGTCTTTTGTAGGAAAGCCTCTGGAACAACTTTTGAAATATAGGTATTCATGTTGGATAGTAAGGATGAGAGGAAAGAAGAGAATGGAGCCTAAAATAATAAGTATCCCAGCAAAAAAAATTGTTGGAATTAAGAAAGAAACGACCTTTGCAAAAGATTCCGAAGTCACAACGGGAATATGGAAAACATTTATGCCATTAAGAAATCGTATCCCATACAGAAGTAACTCCTGTTTCCTTTCTATAAAGGTGTTAAAAACGCCTTTGAATTTAAGTGATATGAACTATAGTTATGAAAAATGGGCTGCTGTTGAGGTGGAACATTTCGAAACAGATACTTCTTCAGAACTATCCACGTATACGCTAGCGGGAGGTTTATATGCTGTTTTTATACATCAAGGAACAGCAGCTGATTTGAGCACATTCCAGTATATTTTTCAAGAGTGGTTACCAAATTCCAATTATAGTTTAGACTTAAGGGAACACTTTGAAGTTATGGACGATAATTATCGCCCGGACGATGTAAACGCAAAAGAAGAAGTGTGGATACCGATAAAAGCTAAAAGAACCGATAAGTAAAAGAGCTGGAAAGAACATTTTCAGCTCTTTTACTATAATAACTATATTCAAGTCACATAGATAACTTTTCCTTGGAATTGCATGAAAAGGTACATTGTAAGCGGCGAAGCGCATCTTCTAATACGGAGCGTGGACAGCCGATATTTAAACGAATGTGCTGCTCACCACCAGTACCAAATTTTTCTTCAGGCTCTACAATAATTTTTCCTTTTGTCTCTAATAATTTCATTCGTTCACTTTGTGTTAGTCCAAGTTTGGAGCAGTCAATCCAAAGTAAGAACGTACCATCAGGCTGAATGACGGATAGTTTTGGAATATGCTGTTTAATAAAGTCACATGCAAATCGAGCATTCTCTTCTATATAAGATAACAGATCTGCTAGCCATTCATTGCATTCTGTGTACGCACTTTGCATTGCTGCGTAAGCAAATGTGTTTAAACCATGAAAGCCTTGGCGATGCTGTACAGCGGTAAAGGCATCTCGTAGCTTTTCACTTGGAATAATAATAACCGATGCTTGCAGCCCAGCGATATTAAATGTTTTACTTTGGGCGATGCATGTCACAGTTCGCTTCGCTAAAGTTCCCCATATTTGTTACTCCTTTCAATAACGATTAAAAAAACTGAATATTCTTACATTTCTTCTAGCATAGCTGATATGATACGATAAAGAAAAGTGGAAAATATGGAAAAGGTGGGGAATGTATGGGGGCATATGAGAAGATGATAGACTTTGTGAAGAATTGGGATCCGTTTCAAATGGGTCCGGAATTTTATGAAACGGAAGCAAGCGACATCGTCTACATTGTAAGTACATTTGAT
Source organism: Bacillus sp. 123MFChir2 (assembly GCF_000383235.1). Taxonomy (GTDB): domain Bacteria; phylum Bacillota; class Bacilli; order Bacillales; family Bacillaceae_G; genus Bacillus_A. The sequence goes on along the minus strand of NZ_KB910966.1, from coordinate 9,792 downwards.
GATGCGAAATATATCGCAAAGAAAATACAGCACATTTATTTAATATCATTTGATAGAACATTACCTATTGAAAAGTGTCAATGGTTAGCAGAACAGTTGTTGTTATTAAAAGATGGTGGAAGTTGTAGTCTATAAGTTCTTATTGAATAGCAAGGGTATAAGAAGCGGGCTTTTCGATACCCGCTTCTTATTTTAGGTTAATTAGCTAAGAACGTTATAATTTCTTCGCATACATGCTCTGGTTTTTCTTCAGGTAATAAATGTCCTGTGTTTTCATAAGAAATAAAGTGTGAATGCGGTAGGTCATTATGCAGGCGGTGTCCAACTTCAATAGGAACAACACGATCTTTTTCTCCCCAAATAAGCAAAGTAGGTGTTGAGATCTTTTGCAGTTCTTTTGATGTTAAGTCTCCTTCACGATCGCGAATCATGCGTGTGAGTGCAGGAAAGATGCGATTATCATAAAAAGGTGCTGCATAGCCTTGCATCATTTCATCATCGATTAAAGAATGATCGTGAACAACATTCATTAAGTTATGGATGATACCTCTCCTTACAATCCAATTTTTTACGTATAAATGAAAGAACGGTAAATAGGAAGTATAGATAAGCGGCAGTTTCGCCCGCGATAAATAACTTGAACTGCATAAAAGAACCGTCTTTTGAATTAAGTCAGGCCGTAATTTGTTTACATATAATGCAATTTGTCCTCCCATTGAATGGCCTACTAAAATAACGTGTTTTGTTTGTAAATGTTCGATAAGCTCAATGACAATCGTTGCGAGATTCCCATAAGAGTATGTGAAATGAAACGATTTATCGCTTTTTCCAAATGGCGGTAGGTCTAGGGCAATCACATTTCCTTGCTTTGTTAAAAGGGGAATGAGACGCCGATAACTAAAGGTTGAAGAGAGAAACCCGTGAATTAAAACAAAAGTTGGCTTTTCTTCGGAATCGAAAGACTGGTAGAGCTCATAATGAATCGTCATCCCTCTTGTAGAAAAGGTGAAGTGAGGGAGTTGAACTTCGTTTTCCATCTTCATCACTCCGTTGTTTTTTGTTCATATCATCTCCTTTTTGAGTTGGAATTATCCTAGTTGAAACGAGAAGGAAAAGCAAAGGTTGACTTATACATTCCTATTAAAAAAGGAAGAAAAGTATTTTTAAAAATGGGCGAGGGGGACTGGCAATGCATAGGAGCGGTCAGGTCCTTTTCGTGCCACGTGCAAGGTTTGAAAACAAAAGTAGACAATACGTGCAGGCTCCTCTTGTGTTTGCATGACAACAGTCTATATGCCAAAAAATGAATTTATCAGTAATAGAAAGACACACTTTCACTAAAATCATCCCCTTTTCTAAATCTCTAAAAGGTATAGCTGAGTAGTTACAAAAAGAGTATGAATAATGAGAAGCGCCTGTTTTGGTAAACAGGCGCTTTCTCATTATTTTAGTTCATTCACAACGTTTGGCGGTGTCTTCCCTTGCAGTCCAGTAACTAAATTTTTTGCTGCTGTCATTGCCATAGTTCGGCGTGTTTTTAAGGTCGCAGAACCAATGTGAGGGAGCGTCACGACATTTTGTAGAGATAACAACGGGTTATCCTTTTCAATTGGTTCTTGTGTAAATGTATCAATGCCTGCTGCGAAAATTTTCTTTTGCTGCAGCGCTTCAATTAATGCAGTCTCATTTACTGTTTTCCCGCGGGATGCATTAATAAAAATGGCTGTTTCCCTCATTATATTAAATTCTTTTTCCCCGATTAAATGATACGTTTCTTCTGTTAATGGTGTTAGAAGGACAATAAAATCTGCTTTTTGCAGTAACGTTTCTAATTCGCAATATGTTGCGCCAATCTCCTGTTCTGCTTTTTCTTTACGGCTTCGATTATAGTATAAAACGTCCATATCGAAGCCGAATTTTGCGCGTTTTGCAACGACTTCGCCGATGCGGCCCATACCGATAATTCCAATCGTTTGATGGTGAACATCTAAGCCGAAATGCTCTTTGCTAATTTCCGCATTCCATTTTCCTGACTTTACATAACGATCAAGTTCACAAACGCGGCGAGATGCAGATAACATTAATGCAAAGACAAGGTCAGCAACAGTATCATCTAATACGTATGGTGTATTCGTTCCAATTACGTCTCTTTGCTTCATGGCTGCGATATCGAAGTTATCATAGCCGACAGAAATGTTACTTACTACTTTCAACTGCGGAGCTGCTTCGAGTAATTCATCATCAATAATAGCCCCAAAGTTTAATAGTCCATGTTTATCTTTTATTTTCTCTAATAAGATATGGCGTGGGATTTTTTCATTACTATCCCATTTTTCATATTCATAATGCTCAGCAATATATTCTTCAACAAATGCAGGAACTTTTTCTGCAATGTAGACTCTTTGTTTCATAGCTTCAGCCCCTTTCTCTATGTATTGTCACATAATTCCTAAAAAAAATCTTCTTTTCAAATCGGAAAAGCAGTCTGTATAATTTAGAAAATATACAAAAAGGAAAGGGAGATTGTAATGACAGAAAAGGAATTAGAATTGTTAGCTTGTCTTGAGAAAAGTAGCCGATTATCTGAAGAAACATTAGCTAAAATGTTAAACATAGATGTAGAAGAAGTAATAGCAATTCTTGAAAAATTAGAAAGAGAAAAAGTGATTGTCGATTATGTAACATTGATTGATTGGACAAAAGTAAAAGAACATACAGGTTTAACAGCAATGATTGATGTGAAAGTTACACCGAAGCATGGTGTTGGATTTGATGCGGTAGCAGAACAAATTTATCGTTATCCAGAAGTGAAGTCGGTGTATTTAATGTCAGGGACATATGACCTTTCCATTACAATAGAAGGAAAAGGAATGGCCGAAGTTGCAACGTTTGTAGCGGAGAAGTTAGCGACAATTGAATCTGTTGTATCAACGACAACGCATTTTATTTTGAAAAAGTATAAACATGAGGGAATTATATATGAAAACAAAGATGATGATAAACGAATTGTGGTGGCGCCATGAGTAAATTTGAATTATCAAAAGTAGCACAATCTTTACAACCATCCGGTATTCGCAAGTTCTTTGATTTGGCTGCCGGTATGAAAGGAGTTATTTCATTAGGAGTTGGAGAACCTGACTTCGTGACGCCTTGGAATGTAAGACAAGCATGCATTCGGTCATTAGAAGAAGGATATACAGCTTATACTGCGAATGCTGGATTATTAGAGCTACGCGTGGAAATTTCAAAATATTTACACAAACAGTTTTCGGTCGATTATGATCCGAAAGAAGAAATCATTGTAACAGTTGGGGCAAGTCAGGCGTTAGATGTGGCAATGCGTACCATTGTTAATCCTGGTGATGAAGTAATTATTATTGAACCAAGCTTTGTATCATATGCGCCGCTTGTTACGTTAGCTGGCGGTGTACCAGTACTTGTGTCTACATCCTCAGAGGATGAATTTAAGGTGCAGCCGCACCAAATTGAATCGGCGATTACATCGAATACGAAAGCGATTTTACTATGTTCTCCAAACAATCCGACAGGAACGCTTTTAAATAAAGAAGAATCGGAGAAAATTGCTGTTATTGTGGAGAAATACAATTTAATCGTATTATCTGATGAGATTTATGCTGAGCTTGTTTATGATGAAACATATACAAGTTTTGCAAGTGTGAAACATATGCGTAATCATACAATTTTAATCTCTGGTTTTTCAAAAGGTTTTGCGATGACAGGTTGGCGCCTCGGTTTAATTGCGGCTCCGAAACATTTTACGGAACTCATGTTAAAAATTCATCAATACTCGATGATGTGCGCACCGACGATGTCTCAATTTGCAGCATTAGAAGCACTGCGTTCAGGAGAACAAGAGGTTATTCGTATGCGTGAGAGCTATAAACAACGCCGAAACTTTATGACAACTTCGTTTAATGAAATGGGATTAGATTGTCATATGCCTGGCGGAGCATTTTATGTATTTCCCTCGATTCGTTCGACTGGATTATCTTCGGCGGAATTTGCTGAACGTTTATTGTTAGCGGAAAAAGTTGCTGTTGTACCTGGAAGTGTATTTGGCGAGAGTGGCGAAGGGTTTATTCGCTGTTCGTATGCAACGTCACTTGAACAGCTTATGGAAGCGATGAAACGTATGAAGAGGTTTGTAGAGAATGAAAAAAGGACAAAACGTAATACGTTTTGTCCATAAAAGGGGGGGAATACTAGAAAGCCATGTGTTAGTATTTTATCCCCATATTTGAAGATTTATACATGTTAAAGGAATTTTTTTCATGAATTTTGAATGAAAGTCAACTAGGTGGTATAATTTACTAATACAAAAGGTAAACATAGGGGAGTGTTTCTTATGTTAAATAAATATACAACTGGAGTGGTTGTGAAGGGAAAAGTAACAGGGATTCAAGATTACGGAGCATTCGTTGCATTAGATGAAGAAACACAAGGACTTGTGCACATATCTGAAATTACAAATGGATATGTAAAAGATATTCATGATTTTTTAAAAGTTGGAGATGAAGTGGAAGTAAAGGTACTTTCAGTTGATGAGCAGAACGGAAAAATGAGTTTGTCATTGAAGGCTGCCAAACGGAAACAAGGGAAAGTGCGTATTCCAAATCCGTCTGCAAATGGATTTAACACATTACGAGACAAGTTAACAGAGTGGATTGAAGAATCGCAAATTACAAAATAAAAGCAGGGAGCCATGCTCCCTGCTTTTATTCGTTTTACATTATGATATAAAAGAATCAAACGTTTCTGTTGCTGCGCTTGTAATCAGAATAAAGAAACGTCCGTATGTCGGAAGGTAGGACAGATCTCCACTTGTTTACAAACAGGCGGAGATCTGTGTTTTATAATATCATAAGAGAGTTATCGAACTTGACGTGCTTCTGGGTGTGTTCCAAGCTCTTCAGAAGGTTTAAATAATAAACCAAGGTTAATTAATCCTGAAATACCTACAATACCGTAGATGATTCGAGCAAGTGCCGTATCTTGTCCGCCGAAGATAGCTGCTACTAAATCGAATTGAAAGAAGCCAATGAGTCCCCAGTTTACTGCGCCAATAATCGTAAATACTAAAGCAATGCGTTGTAATGTACCCATTCTAAGCAGTCCCTCCTTAAATGATGAAGCGCAAACGAGCTAAGTTTACTCGCTTAATTAAGCTTCTTTTATAGAATGGATACCTTTTGTCCTTCTTATACAAAAAAAATAAATTTCTCATCGAAAAAACAAGAGATATGACGATTTTGTAAAAAATACAAATTGGGTGCGCTTACAATTTGCGGTTCACTTGATTTACAACGGTGGTTTCGCTAAAGTGAAGACAGAAATACATATACATACTGTATTGGAGGCAAAAAAATGAGCACACATGTAACGTTTGATTATTCAAAAGCATTATCGTTTATTAGTGAACACGAGCTAACATACTTACGTGATGCAGTAAAAGTATCGCACCATGCAATCCATGAGAAAACAGGGGCAGGGAACGATTTCTTAGGTTGGGTAGAACTTCCGCTTGCATACGATAAAGAAGAATTTTCTCGCATTCAAAAGTGTGCGGAGAAAATTAAAAATGACTCTGACATTTTACTTGTTGTTGGTATTGGTGGTTCTTACTTAGGAGCACGAGCAGCGATTGAAATGTTAAATCATTCTTTCTACAATATGCTGTCTAAAGAACAGCGCAAAACTCCACAAGTGCTATTTGTAGGACAAAACATTAGCTCCACTTACATGAAAGATTTAATGGATGTATTAGAAGGTAAAGACTTCTCGATTAACGTCATTTCCAAATCAGGTACAACAACAGAACCTGCAATTGCATTCCGTATTTTCCGCAAGTTATTAGAAGAGAAATATGGAAAAGAAGAGGCGCGTAAACGCATTTACGCAACAACAGATAAAGCGCGCGGTGCTTTAAAAACATTAGCTGACGAAGAAGGCTACGAAACATTCGTGATTCCAGATGATGTTGGCGGACGTTTCTCTGTATTAACACCAGTTGGTTTATTACCGATTGCTGTAAGTGGTTTAAATATCGAAGAAATGATGCAAGGTGCAAGTGCAGCTCATGATGATTTTGCGAAATCAGAGCTTGAAGAAAACCCAGCTTACCAATATGCGGTTGTACGTAATGCTTTATACAATAAAGGAAAAACAATTGAAATGCTTGTGAACTATGAGCCAGCACTTCAATATTTTTCTGAATGGTGGAAACAATTATTTGGTGAGAGTGAAGGAAAAGATCAAAAAGGGATTTTCCCATCTTCTGCAAACTTCTCAACTGACCTTCATTCTTTAGGTCAATACATTCAAGAAGGACGCCGTGACCTATTTGAAACAGTTCTAAAAGTAGGCAAATCTACACATGAACTAAAAATTGAATTAGATGAGAACGATTTAGATGGATTAAACTACCTTGTTGGTGAAACAGTAGACTTCGTTAATACGAAAGCGTACGAAGGAACATTACTTGCACATAGCGATGGCGGTGTACCAAACTTAATCGTAAACATTCCTGAATTAAATGAGTATACATTCGGTTATCTTGTATACTTCTTCGAAAAAGCATGTGCGATGAGTGGCTACCTACTAGGCGTAAATCCATTTGACCAACCAGGTGTAGAAGCATACAAGAAAAACATGTTTGCATTGCTAGGAAAACCAGGATTCGAAGAACTAAAAGCAGAATTAGAAGAACGTTTGAAATAAGAAAAGCGGAGCCGACTGTTTAGGCCCGCTGGCTAAGGTTCTTTCGCACAGAAAGTGTTTTTTACTTTCTCGTGCGGAAGGTTCTTAGACGGGAGGGTCTAGGAGGCATAGCTGGACAAAGAAAAGCGGAAGCTGTTGGGATTATCCCAACAGCTTTTTTGTGATGAATTCTCGTCGAATCGTGTCGAGTAATCTTTAAAACATGTCGAAGCGCCGATATATGCTGTGTTTCCGCCGATATATTGAAAAAAGCGCCGATATATGGAGTACGAATGGGGAATGCTAAAAAAAATCTAGAAAGGATGATCCATTTGATTCAGATTCATTCGAAGCTAGAAGGACAGACATTTTCCCTTTTCAAATTGGAAGAAACATTAAAGCCGCTCGGCTATACAATAGGTGGGAATTGGGATTATGAGAAGGGGTGTTTCGATTATAAAATAGATGAAGAGGGAGGATATCAATTTTTACGCTTACCGTTTACAGCCACTGAAGGAGAGCTTGATGTAAATGGAGTTATCGTTCGCCTTGATACACCGTACCTTCTGTCACATGTGTATCAAGACGAATTAGATGATGAAGTAAATACATTTACAGCAGGGATGACATCTTTTGATCAGTTTGCAGAACCGAAAGATCCAGACGGAGATATTCAAGCAAAATATATTGATATTGGGAAAGCCTTAGTTCGAGAAATAGAAGGATACTTGCTTAATGTTTAATTACAATCAGTAAATCATCTTTTTTCAGAGTAAAAGAATGAGTCGGATTTATATGATAGTGTCCGTCACGTTGTAGGCCAAGTAAGAGTATATTCTGTTTTAATAAATCGCAGTTACAATATTCGAAAGTTTCACCAGTATATTGTTCAGGAGTATGCAGAAGTTGTAATTTATTTGCAGTAATTTCATTGTAAATTGTAAATAGTACTTCTGAAATCGAAGGGAATAATAAAGAAGCAGCAAATACATAACTCGTTAATTTATTTCCTTCAATAATTTCTGTTGCACCTGCTCGTTTCGCGTTATGAATTTGATCGGAAGTTAACATTTCAACGATGCAATATATAGTTGGGTTTAATCCCTTTGCTGTTAAGATGGTTAAAATAGACTGCGTATCAGCAGAGCTCTCGCTTTTTTCTTTGTCAGCTGTAATCAAAATAGTATGCGCAGTACGAATATTTGCTTTGAGTAAAATATGATCATGATGAGGACAACCTTTAATAAATTGTAGATGATGAAATGACTTTGGCAGCAGAGGGAGTGTTTCATCTATGAGAACAATATCAAGGTTTGGTTGTAATACGCGCATTTGACTTACTACATGTTTCACACGTTCGTTCCAGCCGACAACAATCATATGTTTATGGCAAGAGGCAGCCTCTTCACCTTTTATTTTCATATATTGTTTACTAATCATTTCGGTTGCAAAAGATACCATATAATAAGAACCAAACCCGGTTCCTAACAAAATGAGAATGATTGCGAGGATTCTTCCTTGTATACTATGAGGAACGTAATCGCCGTATCCAACAGTGAATGTTGTGACGAGTGCCCACCATATACCATCGAACCATGTTTGAAAGTAAACAGGTTCTAATTTGTGAATAAGAAATCCAAAGAAGAGGATGAATAAACCAATTAAGGTGACCAGTCGTAAAATAATAGAATTGCGAAATGTATCTAAAATACTACTTCTTACATTCAATGTTTGTAGCTCCTCCCGCATCAATATAGCTATCCCGCTATTCGTGGACAGTAAAACCCCCACTGATTAAAGTTTCACTTTATATTGTTGCCATTATGAAAAAAGAAAAACCCCCTCATGAGTGAGGGGGTGTCAGATGCTTTCCACTTCGGTTTGTTGAACGCTATCGAGCTGTTGAATCGCATAGTATACATTAGCTGTACGTATTTTTTGATCAACAGATAGCTTCATTTGCAGAAAATGAGCTCCATTTTCTAATGTTTTCAGTTTTATATTTTTAACTTTTATATCCATCTTTTTTATGTCATCGATGACCGTAGGGATATTTTCCATACTATTTACGACAAGATTTACCGCAATTTCGCGTTGCCTGAGGGACTTTGGTCCTAAAATATTCATAACAAAAGGAATGAGTTCTACGCTAATCATAAGGAAACACATACCAGAAATAGCTTCTAAATAAAAACCAGCTCCAACTGCGATACCAATCCCTGATGCTCCCCAAATCATGGCAGCAGTAGTTAAGCCTGCAATGCTATCGTTACCTCTACGTAAAATAACTCCTGCTCCTAAAAAACCAATTCCCGATACAACTTGAGCTGCTAAACGGAGGGGGTCCATAGTGATTCTGTTTGAGATAGAGCTTGGTAAATTATAAGCTGCTTTAATTGAAACAATAGTAAGTAAACAACTAATAATAGAAATAACTAAGCAAGTTTTTAAACCTAGTGGCTTTCGCTTTAGTTCACGTTCTAAACCAATTGCAAATCCTAAAATAGCAGAAAGGCCTATCTTAAGTAATAAATCGAAGTGTTCCAATTTGTCTTCCTCCTCCGTCATTTGGTGTAATAGATGAACTGATATTTTCAGTATATGGTACAAAAAAGGAAAGCTGGACACTTTTTATAAAAAATATTGAAAAAGGGTGTTGCATTTTGGAAATTATCATGATATATTAATAAACGTCGCTGCTGCACGAAAGCAGAAAGCAGACAAAAAAAGAAATGAAAAACGCAGTTGACATCAAAAAACAAAGATGTTAACATGAGGAAGTCGCAAATGAGCGGCGGATAAGTTCTTTGAAAACTGAACGAAACAAACAACGTGAAACGTCAATTTTTATTTTATGATGCTAGACAAACACTTTATTGGAGAGTTTGATCCTGGCTCAGGATGAACGCTGGCGGCGTGCCTAATACATGCAAGTCGAGCGAACCGATTAAGAGCTTGCTCTTAAGAAGTTAGCGGCGGACGGGTGAGTAACACGTGGGTAACCTGCCTATAAGACTGGGATAACTCCGGGAAACCGGGGCTAATACCGGATAACATTTTGCACCGCATGGTGCG
>NZ_KB910965.1 GCF_000383235.1 Bacillus sp. 123MFChir2 | reverse complement strand
CGCAACTGTGATTGATGGTAACAGTCAATCAGCCTAAGATGCTATACGCACTGTCTTAGGAGGGGCAATGAGATGCCCTCATCTTGAAGTCTGTTCAAAACAGAAATGGACTGCGAACGTTTAGTCATTCAAGAATCCCACCCGTCAATCCGTAAGGATTAGGGCTTGCGACTTTAGTCGTGGGAGTCTCAAATAACATAATTATGTTGATAAAAATGGGTGAATATTTTGATAAGGGGAACTACAATTGAAGTATATTGAATTTGGAATCGGGAATAAGTGGCTTGTTAGGACAGAAATAGAATATGATGATGGTACTGAAACGGAGCAGCGTGGTATTTTGAAGCCAATTCATTTTGAATCGGCGTATATGAGATGTTGGGTAGGAAAGACGTGTTTTATTGTAGATACAAAAGAAGGCTTTAAGAAAATGAAGAAGAACCGTAATGAATTCAAATTTATTTTTGGAATTGTTAGTAGGAGATAAGTAGAAAATGAGAGGAATCAAAAGGTTACATACAATGCGCTTTTGATTCCTCTTATTTCATCTATGCCCTTGTTTTCTTGCTTCTGTAAATCCATAGTACGCACAAGCACCATTTTGAGAAAGATCTTTTACTTCAAAGCCGCATTTTTTATAGAATTCTAAGCTTACATGTATTAGTCAAGTGTACGAATGTAGGTCTAGAAAATTGTTATACGAGGTTGCTAGGTTTTCGAATCCATATAAATAATATTTCGCTTATCACACCTACTCCAATGCCTAGCACATAAGCCAATAAGTCACTCCATAAAAAGCCATAGCCTAATATCAATCCACCTAAAGTCGTTTCGCGAATATGATCAATCCAACTCGCATGATACAATTGGCTGAACTCAATAATATAACAAAATGATAGGGAAAATAACGCAACAATTTTTGTTTGAGCACTATTGAAAATAAATCCAAAACCAATAAAAATCATTAAGGCCCATAGTGCATCTCCTAAGTATGTATTCAAAATATGGGGTAACACATGAGCCATTTTTCTTGATGTTAGCCCAAATACAATTACAATGATGGTCATTATTGCGTATAGTAAGCGATTGCGTTTATATGTCATACGTAAATTTCTCCTCAAAGTATTTTTTTCAAAAATTAATAGATTAACGATTTATATTTTTGCTTATACATGAAAATGGTGTCACATGTTGCAAATATCTTCTTTTTATGCATACAGTTTCATGTAACTATGCAATTGTAGTATATATCATTACTGTAACGAGAGGGAATAATAATAAAGGAAATCTTCAATCGTTGTATATAAAGTGATATTAAATAGTAAGGGGAGGGAGGTTCATAATTGAGGAGCATTCTGCATAAATGTGTTTATATTTCTGAATAGCTTCTTCGAAATACTTAATAATGCTTTTTTCTTTAAAAATGATTTTCTCTTCGTCAAGTAAGGCTCGTCCGAAGCGAAATAATCCTTCTTGTTCTTCATGATGAATAGCTACTATAGCATTAGGAGATGGGAGGAAATCTGAACCTAGAGGAAAAGGGATATGAAATGAAAAGTGAAAAGTCTCTAGTGATTGCTTTGTTTTGGTTACGTGTTTGGACAGCTTTTTTAGTAGCTTTTTTTCTGTTTCTTGCGACTTCTTCCTTATGATTTTCTCGCCAAAAATTTATAGTTTTTTGCGTCAGTTTGTTTACTTCATAGAAATCTACATTTGCTAAATGAAAGACATTTCACAAAAAATAGATTATTGAAAACATTATCTTTGAAAAGTGGTATATTAAATGGAAGGTATTATTTTTAGAAAAGAAGATCTACATGGATTTTGAATGGAACAAGCAAGTGTCAATATTGCATAATAACAAAATGGGATACAGGAGATGAATCAGCAAAAAGAATATTGGAATGAAGTAGCGAATGACAAACAATTTACTACGCCTTTTCAATTTGATTGGTTTGCGAAATATGTATGGGAAGTTTGAAGTAATAGATTTTTGAATCTTATATGCTGAAGGGATGAATCTAGTGAATATAGTAAAAGTTTATCATTATGATGCATTTAGCGATAAACCAAACAAAGGAAATCCGGCTGGTGTTGTTTTACAGGAGGGCAAATTAACAGAAGATGAAATGCAGAACATAGCCTATAAAGTAGGGTTTAATGAAACTGCATTTGTAATGGAATCGAGCGTAGCAGATTGGAGAATTCGTTTCTTTACGCCAGGATTCGAAATGGATCTTTGTGGTCATGGAACTGTAGCCGCGATTTACGCATTGCAGACTAGAGGTTTAATAGAAGGGACAGGAAACTTTACAATTGAAACGAAAGCAGGAGTTTTACCAATACAAGTAGAGCTTGATTCAAATAGTAGACCATACATAACGATGAAACAAGCAAATGCACAGTTTCAAAAATTCGATGGTTCAAGAGAAGAATTAGCGACTTCTATCGGTCTACATGATAATGATTTAGACGAAAACTTACCAATTGTATATGGAAGTACAGGGAATTGGACTTTATTAGTTCCAGTGAAACAGCTTGCGTCTTTTGAAAAGATGAAGCCTAACAATAAGTTATTTCCATCTATCTTAACGGAAATGCCCCGAGCCTCCATTCATCCTTTCTGTTTCGAAACATACGACTCAAATGCTCACATGCATGCACGTCATTTTTCATCATCATATGCTGGTACAATTGAAGACCCAGTAACTGGTACGGCTTCCGGCGTTATGGGTGCATATTACGTTACGTTTATTGATAAGAAATGTAAAGAACAAAAAGAATTTTTAATAGAGCAAGGGCACGAAATAGGGAAAGATGGACGAGTGCGAGTAATGGTGAGAAAAGAACAGAATGATGCGTTACAGGTTAAGATTTCGGGAAGTGCAGTGTATGTGGACGAGTTTGAAGTTACTTTATAAAAAATATTTAGCAATTTTTAATGGATGGGGGTATTTAGATTTTGCATGCATTACTAGGAATTTCAGAAATTATTGATGAAAACAACGTTAAGATCAACTACAGAGAAGCTGTCAGAGCAATTATTATGCAAGACAATAAGATTCTTCTCGTTCATTCTAATTTGGGAGATTATATATTTCCCGGAGGCGGGATTGAAAAGAATGAAAGCCATGCAGAAGGATTAATGAGAGAAGTGGCTGAAGAGACGGGGTATCTTAACTGTGTAATTAAAAATAAAATGGGTGTGGTCGTTGAAAGGTATGTAGATGAATATGATGAAAATGCTATCTTTCAAATGACTTCACATTATTATTCTTGTGAAGTGAATGGCGAGAAAACCGCTCAAAAATTAGAAGGCTATGAGCTTGAACAAGGATATACACCGCAATGGGTGAAACTTAATGATGCGATTAATCAAAATGAAAAGGTTATGACCCAATGTGAGAAAAATTGGTGGATACATCGAGAAAATTTTGTTTTAAAGGAACTGAATAAAATCAAAAGTTGAATGAATTACGCAAAAGAAAGTGAGGGTGAAAAGTTGAATGTTAGAGTAGCAAATGAATTAGATTACCCTGCTTTAAGGCTGATATATTTAGAATCACGTCGTAAAAGTTTCCATTGGGCGGACATAGAAGAAATGACTCTAGAAGATTTTGATAAGGATACTGTAGAAGAATATATTATTTTAGTAGAAGAAAATAATCATATTCTTGGATTTGCTTCTTTATATTTACCAGAAAACTTTATACATAATCTATTTGTTCACCCTGATTTTTCCGGTAAGGGTGTTGGTGGAGCGTTGCATAATGCCTCTATAGAAAAAATGAATAAACCATTAAGATTGAAGTGTGTATCTAGGAATGAAAAAGCAATGAAATTCTATGAAAATAAAGGTTGGAAGAAGGTTGTTGAAGAAGGAGAATCTGCGGAAAGATATTGGGTTATGAAATATGAATGAAAATATATAAAGAAAAAGGTAAAGAATTTGAAAAAGATTATTTAAACTTGCTTCGCGATTCAGGAAGCATGCCCACAGAAGATTTAGTTATGAAACATTTAGGAGAAGATATCACATCGGAAGCTTTTTGGGAAAAAGGAATTGAATTATGCATTAAAGATGTCGAAGAATTTATGAAATTAACTACTTCATAAGGTAAATGGAGAAATAAATTTCTACAAAATTGTTATTTATACAATGTCAGAGTTAATCAACCTTGCTGTATACATATAAACGCAAGAAATTCGTTTCTAGGATAACTCTATATAGCTGTATAATGAATAGGGAGGTAAAAAATCTTGACAAAGAAACGAATCGTATTTTTATGTTTAAGTTTTTCTGCTATTTTAGTAGTGTTTTTTTACACAAGAGGGTACAGTGGTGAATTGGTACAATGGAGTGACAGTGTGGATTCTGTTAATACAGATATTCTTGAAAGAAATAACATTCCATATGAAATTAAAAATAATAAGGTATATATTCCTAAAGATGCCTTTGATAAAGCGATATGGTGTTGTTCCTAGAGGTGTAAATAAGTATTTATAAAGGAAGTTTCTCAGGCGTAATTATTTAATCATTTATAAAAATATGTAGTATAGCTTATAACAAGATTGAAAAGTAATATAAGGTAGATGGGTAATTTTGTACTATAGTGACTTACAACGTTACGGATATTCCAGCCTTAAAAATCCCAATCCCTCAATGAAATAAATGAGAAATTGGGATTTAATTATTCAACAATTTCGCCCAATTGTTAAAGAGCATCCATTTTCCGCAAATGCTTTACAAATCTATAACCAGTTATTTCATAATCTAGGAATTTATAAAGTTCGTGTGCCTTTACTCTTTTTTCACTTTTTCCACTTAGAAGATAAATAAAATCAGAGCCTCTTTTCAAAGACCATTCTTCTACATATTTAATCAATGCTTTCGCAATACCTTGACCGCGATATTCTTTCTTTGTAACTAGCGAGGTTATTTGGATCTTTTCATCGTTGTTTGTGTATGTAGTATGAATTGTTATTCCTATCATCCCTACTAAGTGTTTATCATTTATTGCAACAAAGGTGTAGTAATTTGGATTAGATTCGATACGTTCCATTCTTACTTTCATTTCATCTAATGAACTAGGATAACCTAAATCTGGCATTAAATCTGTTAATTGTATGATGTCGTCAGAATTATATTTTCTTATTTCCACTAAAGACTCCTCCACAGTTTTTTCTCTAATTGTATCATTTTTAGTAGGACCTTTAATCCAAGTGAACTTCTTTAATCAATACCTTAAACTACGTGTTAGTAATGTTTTCTTTCTCCTCATCTAAAAAGGAAAAGAAGGGGAGTAACATACCGAATAAAGCAGGAATCATAATAAAGCTACCGATCATAATATACAAAAAACGGATGCCAGATAATTCGACAATTTGCCCTGCGAATAAAATACCTAAAGGCATAGTTGCTCGAATCAAGAAGAGACGAACAGAAAATATTTGTCCCATTAGATGAGAAGGAACGATTTTTTGAATAAGACTCGTTTGGTGAATATTGAAAAACGGGAAAGAAATACCTCCAAGAATTTCGCATAAAACAGCAAGAGGAAAGGAGGTTACAAAGCCGAGTAAGAAAAAGGATAAACCGCCCATAAATAGACCGAAAAGCATCATATATCTTTGCGGCCATGTATTTCCCCATTTACCGACTAGGAAAGAACCAATTACATATCCAAAAGGGAAACTCCCCATGAAAATACCGTAAGAAAAAGATGTTTTGTTTAATTCTTCTATTATAAAGGGAACATTGATTACCATCGTTACTCCAACGCTAAATTGAACTAAAGACGTAAAGAATCCAAGCCAAATGAGCGGACGTTGTTTGAAAAAATATTGATATCCAGCAATGATTTGTTTTCCCCAAGTAACTTGTTTACTAACATGTGTAACTGAAGATTCATGAAGATAAGCAAGGCTACCAGCGCTTATAAAAAATAAACTTCCTACTATTATGTAAGTAAATGAAGCTCCGATGTAAGCAATGATAAGTCCTCCCAATGTAGGAGCTAAGAAGCTCATTGTTCGGACTGTGCCGTCAAGCCAAGCGTTTGCTTGTGTGAGTTTATGATGTTCGACGATTGTAGGAAGCATGGATGATGCAGCTGGAACGTAAAGAGGCTGCAAAATTCCAAGTACGACTTGAATAACGAACAAGCTCCATATCTCAATCTGACCTGAAAACATAAGAATGACAGGTAAGAAGAATACAGTTCCTCTTAAAACTTGAGACCACATCATCATATATTTACGACTTATCCTGTCAATGAATGGGCCGATAAAAAGCTGAAGAATTAAAGACGGGATAAAATACGTTAGCCATAGCGTTCCCATAGCTGACTTAGAACCGGTCAGTTCATACAATAATAACGAATTACATAAAGCACCTATCGCTCCTCCTAGTTCAGAAATAGTTTCCCCAAGCCATAACCATAAAAAAGAATGGTTCTTAAATACATGGTGATTTTCTATCATTTTTTCACCTCTTTTCTAGAAAACGCTGTAATTTTTCTTGAAGAGAAGTTAAATGGTCAAGCTGTATATAATACCGAGAACCTTTGCCGCTAATGATGCGAGCTGCTCGAAGTAAAGATAGATGATGAAGAGTTGTTTTAGGAATTTTGAGCTGCTCGGTTAGCTCTTGAAGTGAGTGATCTCTTTCTGTAAGCAACTTTATAATTTTTAATCGGGTTTCATCCCCAAGTGCCTTATAACTATGAACTAATGTAGAAGGAGGAGAGTATGGGTCTTCGATTACACTCACATTATCGTCTGAGATTGGGTAATAAAATACTTTCATACCTGGTAAAGTTGTTTCTACGTTCCAAGGACGATATACGTATTGCGGGATAAGTATCACTTGATGAATAGAAGGCTCTGGTTGATACGGACTGCCTGTTATATATTTGACAAGCTCCTCTGGATGATAAGTTGATTGAAGCGCACGTTTTTGCTGGGCATCTCGTTCAAGCATGCTGGTAAACTCGGTGCAATTAGGTTGCACTACTGTTTCATACCAACCTTCAGAGATGATTTTTAAATGTTGTTTAAGCAAGGAAGTATCAATAGATGAAATATGCTTTATGTATGATGGAAAGAACTTATGATGTTGGCAAGCTTTTATAAGGGAAGTAATAGCTTCATCGTCTTGCTGGGATGCTTTTCGGCGATTATCTTCATGCTGTAAACCGATATAAGGTAAGGAGTGCCAGCGTAATTCCTCTTCAGTCCGTTCATCTAGAAAACAAAAGAAATCTTCAAGAGAATCAAAAGAATGGGAATGAAGTAATTGCAGCAAAGCGAACCATGTATTGTGCTTATGTGTATATTGTAGCTCTTTGCGAACGGCCGCAGGTAATTGTTTCTCAATCTCCTTCCAATACTCTATCGGCTTTTCAAAAGTATGGTGAAAATCGTAATACGTAAAAGCCGCAATACCTAATCCCATTTCGAATAAAATCGAATGTTTAATTTGAACAGAATACGTTTCTCTTGTCACATTTAGGTTCATTACTTTTTTCATTGTTTAGTCTCCTTTTTATTTTATTCTATATTTTTTGAATTTTATTTTCGATAATTTTCGAATTATTATGTGCAAGTTACTATAGATTTCATTTTGAAGTGAAAAATAAAGGTATATAGACAACATTCTTCTCGATGTTCCCTTTTTTCTGAAAATATACTAAAATATGACAGAGGAGGATGTCATGAAAAAAGTTGTTGTGTTTTTTCTTATTGTAGCTTCTATCTTGTCAGGGTTTATTGCATTTCAACAAACCGATCATAAAGAATTCGAAAAAATAGAAAAGGTAGAACAGAAGGTAGGTAAAGAATTCGTTATCCCAAATGTGATGCTTTTTAGTAATCCTAGTGAAATTTATCCTATATTGCTTGATGCAGCAAAGGAGTCGCATACAAATATTTTTCGTACAAATATTACGTATCACAAAGATGAACAGGCAGAAATTTTAAAGTATGTGTTACTAACAACTGAAACGGCATATTTCAAACAGTTTCAGTTAAGTAGCGGGAATGAGTTAAAGCCGAAAGACACATTTGAAGGGAATGCTTTTTTATCAACAGTACATACGAAGGAGTCAAAGCAAAAGGGGATTATTAAAGACTTTGGAGATAATCATACGATTACAATTAAACCACTTCAAACGTCATATGAGCATTTACCTATGGCAGGCCGATATGTCGTAGAAGTAGTAGATGATAAATCATACGATGCATTTTTAAAGATTTTCTCTAAAAAGCTAAATCAGCATTTTAAGCCGAAACAGTATATTGTTGCTGATGATTTTAAACGTAATCTTAGCAATAATGAAGATACTGTCGGTTCACCAATCAACTCTTTAGCCTATATTCAATATATAGTATTTATTGTTCTCTTGTTGTTTCTTATTTATTATGTTTTTAACGAAGCGAAAAGAATTGGTGTTATAAAAATGCACGGCGTATCGAATGTACGTTTATGGTTTATCGTGATAGGAAAAATAATCTCCATAATGTTTGTTTTATCGTTACTCATTTCAGTGCTTGTATCAGCTTTTATAAAAAATGTAACGCCGGAGTTTATTTATACTGTTGTATTCAATCAATGTAAGACGTATTTTATCATCACGATATTATCTCTCGCTGCTTATTTCTATATTTCTAAAATCAAAGTCAATCAAATGATTAAAAATAGAAAAGATACGAAGGGGATTTTTGTATTAAATACGCTATTGAAAATCACTTGTTCTATTATATTTGTTTTATTAGGGACGCCTATTGTAGAACAATATATTACAGTGAAAGAAAAACAAGCGAATTTAAAAAATTGGGAGAAAAACAAAGATTATGGTGTCTTTTATCCGCTTTCTGGAGGGAATGATGAAGAACAACAAGGGATGGATAAAGTGGTATCAAGTATAAATGGTGATTTGTATCCTATTTTAAATAAAATGGGAGCGATATTAATTGATTCCAAGGATTATGAAGAATTAAAATTATCTATAAACAAGGATTATAAAGGGATGCAGTCAGTTACAGTGAATAATAATTACCTTCGCGAATTTCCGCTATATGACATACATAATAAACGTGTAGAAGTTTCAGAAGATACAGAAAGGTGGATTTTGTTAGTACCTGAAAAATATCAAAACAGGGAAAAAGAAATTATCCGCTTGTTTGAAGAATGGAGAAAGCCAGCAATAGAATATGAAGAAAAAAGAATGCATAGAGAGGTCCCCAATCATTTACGTAATCGAAAAATAGATATGATTTGGATAAAGAATAATCAAGAAATCTTTAGTTTCAATCCAAATGTATATAAATCTAATCATAATAAGATTAAAGATGAAATTATTGAAGTAATGACAGAAAAGAATAGTTTTGTTGGAGAAAGAGATCTTATACTAGGCGGAGGGGCGAACGATCCTTTAAAGATTAAGTTAATTGACAGAAATGCAGGATTAACATATAAGGCATTGGAGCCAGAGCTTAAAAGATTAGGATTAGATGATAATTTAAAATATCTTGTAACAGTTGATCAAAATATTTTAAAAGATATATACGATATGCAGCAATTTATAAAAATGTTATTCATGGTTACTTGTGGATTAATTGCCGGCATATTATTTTTGGTCACACAAAGTATTATTCTGTATTTCAATAAAAATCAGCAGAAAATAGTGGTGCATCGTTTATTTGGGGTAGGTTTTTTTAGAACGTATAGAGGGTACATGTTGTTATTTGTCTTGACATGGACTATTCAACTATCAATTTGCTTCATCGTAAAAAAAGAGTTTGATATGAAATTACTTACAGTGGTGGCAGTGCTTATATTAATTGAGCTTACCGCGTCTATTATCGCATTAATCACGATGGAACGAAGAAATAAAAAAACGGTGATAAAGGGAGGTTAATAGAAACAAATGCAATATATATGTGAACTAATAGATGTTAGTAAAAGTTATGGAAATCATGCAGTTTTAGATGAGTTCAATTTGAAAATTTGTGAAGGGGAAATGGTTGCAATTACGGGGAAGAGCGGATCTGGTAAAACAACGATTCTTAATATTATGGGAATGCTTGAAAATCCAGATAATGGATTCGTTAAATTATTTGATGAAGAGAGTCCTAGTATGGGTTCTAGTAAAGCAAATAAGCTTCTGAGGACGAAAATGTCGTATCTCTTTCAAAATTATGCGCTCATCGATAATGATACGGTAAATAAAAATTTAGAAATTCCTTTAATTTATGCGAAGAAAACAAAGAAGGAAAAGAAAGAACTAAAAGCAGCCGCCTTAGAAAAAGTTGGACTGAACGTATCATTACAGCAAAAAATACACGAGCTTTCAGGAGGGGAACAACAAAGAGTCGCCATAGCAAGGATACTTCTAAAGCCTTGCGAATTAATATTGGCTGACGAACCAACAGGCTCTTTAGACGATAACAATAGAAATGAAATTATACGAATTTTAAAAAATCTAAATGAAGAGGGAAAGACAATTGTTATTGTTACGCATGATCCATACGTAGCACAAGTATGCGATAGAGTCATAGAATTATAATTTTACGAAAATGAGATAATTAAGGGGAGAGGAAAATATGCATATACAACAATTCAAACAACATATTGAAGAACTATTTGGAGAACATTTACGTAAGTACGGCGATGAATTTGGGATCACAAACGGAAGCAATGAACATTTTCATAAGATAGGTTATGCTACTAATTTAACGCTTGAGACGATTGAAGAAGCAAAGAAAGAAAATGTAGATATGATGATTACGCATCATGATGCATGGGAATTTCTATACGGAATGGAAGAAGCTTGTCAAACAAAATTGAAAGAATATAACATCAATCACTTTTGGGTACATTCACCGTTAGATTTTGTTAAATTCGGAACTTGTACTTCGTTATTTCATACAATCGAAATTGATGAAATGATAACATATTCTTCTTATGACGATGAAGAATTACCTGGCATTGGTGAATATACGAATCCAATTCCATTTTCAAAGCTTGTAGAAAGAGTAGAGAATAAACTCGGTGAAAAGGTGAAGGCATGGAAAAATAATGATAAGGAAGTAAAACGAGTTGGTATTATAACAGGAGCAGGCCATTCAACTGATCATATTCAAGCAGCGCTAGACAGTGGTTGCGATACATATATTACAGGAGAAAAGACGTTATATACAGTTCAATATGCACAGTTTAAGAAGATTAACCTTATTGTAGGCAGTCATACATTTACAGAAATATTTGGTGTGGAAAGTTTAGTGAAAAGGTTGCAGGAGTTTGATAACTCGCTTGAGGTTGTTCGATTGTATGAGGAGCACCTGGAATAGAGAAAGGGTATGTAATGGATAAGCCTTCAGAAATTGTTGTAAATGTAGCTGTTAACTATGGGGAAATTACAGGTGTTTATGTAGGAGGTATACATGAAATTTAAATATGAGTTAAGCGGTCACGGCTGGGCAGAAGGGTTTATTGAAGTGGATTCTAAGAAAATTTCATTTAGTCCCGGTTATGTAACAGATGCTTTTGGAGATTTATTACGAGGTCTAACAGATTTATTAAATGGTGAAGAACGTGTTGTAACTTTTTTATGGGAGGAAGAACCTATTGGTTTAAACTGGAGGCTCAAACTTCAGGGCAGTATGGAATTATCACTAACTATAACAGAATATGAAGACACATCAGACCATATTGAGGGGAAGGAAGGCGTAATCATTGTAGATACCACTTGTGATTTTCTTGACTTTGTTAAAATGATTATAAAAGAAGCTGATCAATTGTTATGCAGACACGGGATAGTTGGTTATCAAAAAGTGTGGATTGAACACGAATTTCCATTAAGTAGTTACTTGCAATTGAAATATGCCTTAACAGAAGAAGAACAAAGTAAGGATTGTGAAAAGAATGAGTTCAAACAAGAACTTCATTTCCTTACTCGGAATTTTACATAATAATAGAAGCATATGAAGGGAATTAGATTTAGAAAATGAAACAACAATACATAAAAGGAATACCATTTTGTAGTTTGGAGTATAAGCAGGTAGTACATATACTAAAAGATTGGTTAGCAGAAAAGAACGAGAGACCAAGATTTATTGTGACTGCCAATCCTGAAATTGTGATGTCTGCGAAAGAGCCATCAGCTGAATCTGTACACTTCAAAAATATTTTGTTATCTGCGGATTTAATTACAGCTGACGGAATCGGTGTTATACTCGGTTCTAAAATTTTAAAAGGACAGTTGAAAGAGCGGGTTACAGGTGCAGATTTAACGTATGACTTAATAGAATATTGTAATCAAAACAGCTATCGCGTATTTCTTTTTGGAGCTGCTCCAGAAAATAATGAAAAAGCAATTGAAAATTTAAAAGTGAGTTTTCCGCACGTCATGTTTCAAGGACGACACGGTTTTATAGGTAAGGAACAAATCGAAGAAGTAAAAGATCAAATCAAACAGTTTCAACCTCATTTGCTGCTTGTAGGCCTGGGTTCTCCTAAGCAAGAGATGTTTATTTATGAAAATCTTCAAGAACTAAATGTCTCGTTGTCCATTGGTATTGGCGGGATGATCGATATTATATCAGGTAATGTCAAAAGAGCACCAAAGATTATGAGAGATACGGGAACGGAATGGTTATATAGGTTGGTAACACAGCCGAAGAGAATAAAGCGACAGCTTGTGCTGCCGAAGTTTTTATTGTCAGTTACGGCGGATCGAGTTAGAAAAACGACGAATTAAAGTATGAAAAGAGATGGGTTTTCCATCTCTTTTTATACTTGTAATGAATTCTATTGGATCCAAAGTTTAAACAACCCTTCTGTCACTCCTATGTTGTACATGTAATATATTCCAAACACTATACTAATGCTCCCAGTTATTTGGGTGAGTGTTTTATTCAGACTTATTTTTTTGGCACTAAAAACAAATGGAATCCCAATAATTGTTGTAAAGAAAAGCATCCCAATAACAGTTCCTATACCAAATATAAGAATATAAATTGCCGCTTCCCAAACACTTTTCACCGTACTCATAGTTAATAGAACCATTGCCCCACTTCCAGCAAGTCCGTGCACTAAGCCGATCATCATGGATTTAAAGTATGAAACATTTTTATGTTGGTGTTGATGCTCGTGTTTACCGCTATGTATATGAGAGTGGATATGCTTATGTTCTTCTCCATCATGTTCGTGCTGGTGTACATGAATATTTTTTAATGAGGAGACAGTGGTCACACCAAGATAAACGAGCATAATACCTACTAAAAATTCTAAAGACATTGCCCACTTTTCTGGTATTTCACCTTTCATAAAAATAAGAATGATACCAATGATAAATAATGTTGCAGTATGACCTATTCCCCAGAATACTCCCGCTAAAGTGGAACGAGATAATTTTTTACTCTGACTAGCAATAGTAGAAACAGCGATTATATGATCTGGCTCAATTGCATGCTTGATTCCAAGTACAAATCCTAAAGCTAGAATAGATAGAAAACCCATCTCCATTCAAATACCTCCTTTAATAGTATAGCTTGTGAGATAAAAAGTTTCGAAACACGTTATAAATGTTAGTAAATAAGAAGTGACATCCAACAAAATACAATGCAGGAATGTTATTACAAAGGTAAATTATAGCAGAGAAAAATAAATTACTTTAATAAAAGTGGAAAAATTCATAAATTCTTCTTAAACGAGCAGGTGAGTTAATGTAAGAAAAAAGTTCTATAAGTACTTACGATGTTGTTGCTAACTTATTGATTTGCAAATCAATATTAAAAGAATCTTATTACACTAATAACAAAATTGTCACATTTCGTTCATATTCGAACTTCCTGTGAACTTCCCACTATTTAGGACATTATTTACCAAAATAATACTATAATCGATTTTAGAAACATACATCAGAAGTGAAAGGGTGAATCCGCATGTTTTCTAATATTGGTATTCCTGGTTTAATTTTAATTTTAACTCTTGCACTTATAATATTTGGCCCTAAAAAGCTCCCTGAAATTGGCCGTGCGTTTGGTCAAACGTTAAAGGAATTTAAGAAATCTACAGCTGAATTAAGAGATGATGTGGTAAGTGAAGTAAAGATCGAGAAGAAGGAAGAGCAAAAAGTTGAAACAAAATAAGGTGTAGTAGAAAGAATTTGGAATGTCTGCGGTTTTACTTTTGCATGTAAGCGATTTCGTGTTTTTGTACGAGTTGTTTTTTGCTGAAGCAGTAGCCGTAACCATTTTGAATGGGTAGGGGAAGAGGATGATAGATAAAGAATTGCAGATTGTGGACCATTTAGAGGAATTGCGCAAACGGATTATCATTTCAGCTATTGCATTTGTTGTTTTTTTTATCGTTGGGTTTATGTTTGCCACTGATATTTATAAATGGTTTGCAAAGGGTATAGATATGAAACTATCGGTACTCGGACCAAGTGATATATTATGGGTGTATTTTATGCTTGCGACGGTGGTTGCAATTGCAGGCACAATCCCTGTCATTGCAATGCAGATTTGGTTGTTTGTACGTCCGGCGCTGCGTTCAAAGGAGAAAAAGATTACGCTTACGTATGTTCCAGCACTCTTTTTCTTATTTATTTTTGGGCTTGCGTTTGGCTATTTTGTTATTTTCCCTATGATTCTTTCGTTTTTGCTTCATTTGGGTCAGGATATGTTTGTTGCTCAATTTACAGCAGAGAAATATTTTCAATTTATGATGAATGTGACGTTGCCATTTGGGGTTTTATTCGAGCTTCCGGTTGTAGTTATGTTTTTAACTTCACTCGGTATTTTAAATCCCTACGTATTATCAGCCATTCGTAAGTATGCCTATTTTATTTTAGTTGTAATTGCTGTTGTCATTACACCGCCCGATTTTGTGTCCGATTTTATTGTAACGATTCCCTTATTAGTGCTGTATGAGATCAGTATTTCTCTTTCTAAGTTTGTTTTTCGAAAGCAATTGAAGCGTCAGCAGAGAGAAGAGAAAGAATGGAATGTTTACGAGAAAGGGGGTGCTATTAAATAGTTTTTGGTGAACAATTCTTTCATATATTAAGATGAAATTTTTGATTAGTATATAAATACAAGTTGATTTTTAACATATAAGTCGCTGCTATGAAGAACAAAACATGGCCGCTACTTGCTGTCTATCTTTGTTTTAAACTTTGCACGTGGCAGGAAAAGGCACTGACTGCCTCTATGCATGGCCAGTTGCTCTGGTCTCCTCTCCTAAAAAGAGTGGTTTTTATGTCATTTTTTCAATTTGTATTTATATATGTTACATTTACTCTGAATTTCTGAGTATTACCTACTTGTTCCATGGAAAATGGAGGGGGCTAGCAAATGAAAAAGCAGAAAACAATCTATGAAACTGCGATAGATAATGGGGTTACCCGAAGAGATTTTTTGAAAATGTGTACTGTAGTGGCTGCGACGATTGGTCTCGATTTTTCAAAAACGGATAAAGTTGTAAAAGCGATGGAGACGAATACAAGAGTTCCTGTCGTATGGCTGCAATTCCAAGACTGTACAGGCTGTTCAGAGTCATTCATCCGTTCGTCACAACCTAAAGTTGAAAGCGTTTTATTTGATATGATTTCACTTGAATATACAGAAGTTCTTTCGGCTGCATCTGGATTTCAAATTGAAGCAGCAATGGAACAGGTATTGAAAAAATATAAAGGAAAGTATCTTCTAGCTGTTGAAGGAAGTATTCCTCAAGAGGGCTTTTTAAACATTGGGGGGAAATCTGGAAAAGATACTTTTATTGAAATGGCTGAGAACGCGCAAGCTGTTATTGCTTATGGATCTTGTTCAGCATGGGGAGGAATTCCTGCTGCTTATCCGAATCCAACAGGCGCAAAACCAATTACGGACTTTCAAACGAGTACACCTACAATTCTTGTTCCAGGTTGCCCACCGATTGCAGAGGTAATGACTGGCGTAATTGCTCACATTATAACATTCGGAAAATTGCCGGAATTGGATCATCTCGGACGTCCGAAGGCGTTTTATCGCCATCGTATCCATGATAAATGCAACCGCCGTGCCTATTTTGATGCAGGATTGTTTGTGGAATCTTTTGATGATGAAGGTGCAAAACAAGGATATTGCTTATATAAGGTTGGCTGTAAAGGGCCTACAACTTACAATTCATGTGCTGAAATGCGCTGGAATGGAGGGGTTAGCTATCCGATTCAATCGGGAAATCCTTGTATTGGTTGTTCGGAAAAGGGATTTTGGGATAATGGTCCTTTCTACACAAGAAGAGCAAAAATTCCTGGCTCACAAACAACAATTAATCCGGATACGATTGGGTTAGCGGCCGTTGGTGTTACGACAGCAGGTATTGCTGTTCATGCAGCAGGAACTGTGATTAAGAAAAAAATCGATGATAAACGAGGGGAAGACGAATGAGCGAGCGTATAGTAGTAGATCCAATTACGAGAATTGAAGGCCATCTTCGCGTGGAGGTAGATATCGATAATACGGGGATGATTAAGGATGCATTTAGTTCAGGGACAGCGGTTCGGGGACTGGAGTTAATCGTTCGAGACCGTGATCCTCGTGATGTGTGGGCGTATATTCAACGTATTTGCGGTGTTTGTACATCGACTCATGCCCTTGCATCACTTCGATCCGTTGAAGATGCACTAGAAATTAAAATTCCGAGAAATGCTCATTTGATACGGGATATTATGAATATGGTTATCTTCTTTCATGACCATGTCGTTCACTTCTATCATTTGCATGCATTAGACTGGGTCGATGTAGTAAGTGCGTTGAAGGCAAATCCTTCTGAAACATCACGAATTGCACAATCGATTTCAAGTTGGCCGAAATCTTCCCCTGGCTATTTTGCAGATGTGCAAAATAAAATAAAGAAGCTTGTAAATAGCGGGCAGCTTGGCATCTTTGCGAATGGATACTGGGGACACAATGCATATAAACTCCCGCCAGAAGTGAACTTATTAGCAGTTGCTCACTATTTAGAAGCACTTGATTGGCAAAAAGAAGTTGTAAAAGTGCAAACTATTTTTGGAGGTAAAAATCCGCATCCTCACTATGTAGTAGGAGGGATGGCGACTCCACTTGATATTAATAGTGACAATGGTATTCATGCAGAACGATTAATGCATGTATCTCAAATCATTGATCAAGCTCGTGAATTCGTAAGTCAAGTGTATGTGCCTGACGTAATTGCCATCGGTTCTTATTATAAAGATTGGACATATGGCGGCGGGTTAGATAACTACTTATGCTATGGTGATTTTTCTACGCGAAGTATATATGATACGAAATCATACCGATTCCCAAGAGGAATTGTTTTAAATGGAAACATGAATGAAGTACATGATGTAGATCTCAAAGATCCTGAACAGGTGAAGGAGTTTATTGATCATTCTTGGTATACGTATGATGGCAAGGAAGGCGATGGGGTTGGGAAACACCCGTTTGAAGGAGAAACTTCCCTTCATTACACAGGACCGAAAGCACCGTATAAGAATCTGGATACAAACAAGCAGTATAGTTGGCTGAAAACACCGCGCTGGAAAAATCAGCCGATGGAAACAGGTCCACTCGCGCGGATGATGGTTGGTTATGCAGCAGGAAATAATGAGATTAAAAGCTTGATGGACGATACGCTGAAAAAGCTAGACCTTCCAATTACTGCAATGAAATCAGCGCTTGGTCGCACAGTGGCACGTGCCCTTGAAACGATTCTTCTATCGGATTGGATTCGACATGATATGGATGAATTACTTCATAATGTGAAGAATGGAAACCAAGTCACATTTGACCGCACCAAATGGGAGCCAAGCACTTGGCCGAAGAAAACAAAAGGAGTTGGCTGGGTAGAGGCACCACGCGGAGCGCTAGGGCACTGGATTGATATTGAAAATGGAAAAACGAAAAACTATCAAGCTGTTGTTCCATCTACTTGGAATGCATCGCCTCGTGATCACAACAATAATCTGGGAGCTTATGAAGCGGCATTGAAGGGAACGCCGATACTGAATAAGGAGCAGCCGTTAGAAATTTTACGGATTATTCATTCCTTTGATCCTTGTCTTGCTTGTGCAGTGCATTTAACAGATTTAGAGTCTAATAAAACGACTGAAATCCGATTAGGTTAGGAGGAGACACATTATGTCAGACCTCATGCCAACAGCACATAATACGAATACGTCCGTTCCGGAAAAAAACAGCGAAGTGACGCTTCATCCAGAACGTCCAATTCAATATAAGAAAACAAAAGATGTCGTCAAAGTTTATGTATGGGAATTACCAGTTCGAGTGTTTCATTGGATTAACGTAGTAGCAATTATTTTGCTTATGATAACGGGGATTTATATTGGAAAACCATTCGTTAGTTCAAGTGTACAAGAGGAAGCATATTATTCCTATCTCATGGGCTGGGCAAGATATATACACTTTTTTGCAGCATTTCTTTTTACAATCAATCTTCTTTACCGATTGTTTTGGGCGTTTATAGGAAATAAATTTGCTACATCGAACCCATTTCGCTTGGTGTTTTGGAAAGAAGTATTAGAAACGATTAAATTTTACTTATTCTTAAAAAATAAAAAGCCCCATTATATTGGACACAATCCACTGGCGCAGCTTAGTTATTGGATTTTTATCGGTCTTGGTTCTTGGGTGATGATGTTAACAGGATATTATATGTATTTTGAGCCGCAACCAGAATCATTTTGGGCCAAGCTATTTGTTTGGATTCCGACTCTGTTTGGCGGAGATAGCTATACGATTCGTTCTTGGCACCACTTAGTGGCATGGGCGTTTATGTTATTTACAGTTATTCATGTTTATATGGCAGTCCGTGATGATTATATGGAACGAAATGGTACCATTTCGTCGATGTTTACAGGTTACAAGACCGAACCAAAAAAAATAGTTGGTGATAAAAATGATGAATCAAAATAAGGAAGCAAAAATCACGATACTTGGAATTGGCAACACCCTCTTCACAGATGAGGGTGTTGGTATTCATTTGTTGCCGCTTCTTGAAGAAGCGTATAAGGATGATATGCAAGTTGAGATTATAGAGGGATTAACGGATGGGATGAAGCTGCTAGGTCCGGTTGAGGAGGCGGAAAATCTTATTATTATTGATGCGATTAATGCAGGTGTAGAAGGCGGGACCGTTCTTTCATTAGAAGGGGACGAAATTCCTGCTTATTTTGGTATAAAGATGTCTGTTCATCAAATGGGTTTTCAGGAAGTTCTATTTGTAGCGAAATTCAGAGAGCGCTATCCGAAAAAGATTATAATGTTTGGAATGCAGCCCACTTCATTAGAGCTTGGTGTAGAACTAACGGAAACAAACCAGGCAAAATTAAAAGATCTAGCGGAAGCAGTTATGAATCAAGTAAATCGTTGGAGATATGTATCATGAATCGTCTCGATTTTTTAAAAGAGGTGACAGGAAGCATATTTCAAACTATGAAATATGTGTATGAGCCTTTTTTAAAGGATGATTTAGAAAAAGTGGAAGAGGCAGCAGATCGAGCGCTTGGAATTACATGGGTACCTGTGATGCAAGTTGATGAAATGGTTATTGGGCCGGAAGTTCGCTTTGCTTCTGGCAAATCGATTATCGTTTTCTCGCATGAAGAAAAGCTTCATGCTATTAGCGGTATTTGTCCGATTTGCTCAAATCTCATTCAAGTTCGTATGTATGATTATCGGGCGACATGTCCTATTTGTGACAAGGACTACGATTTTAAAACGCTGGGCGGAGAATTATCTGTCCAAAAGTTACAGATAAAAAGGAAGGATCAAATGTATGTTGTTGGTTTTACAGACAACAGTAAAAGGTGATCGCGATGCATGAAATGTCATTGATGGGAGATATTTTGCAGCTTGTTCAAGAGGATGCAGCAAAAAGAAATATCGTACAAATAAAGAAAATTGAATTAGTTGTAGGGGAAATTAGCAATGCGATGCCAGATGCATTGCAGATGGCCTTCGAAATTTTTCGTGACCAAAACCTACATCTATTTAGCCACGCTGCACAATTAATTATTCATACAGAGGAAGCGAAGGCGGAATGTGTTATATGCGGCTTGACATATCATCCTACTCAGAAAATCGCATTGTGCCCAAGCTGTAACATTCCGTCTGGCAAGATATTAGCGGGAGAAATATTTCAAATTTTATCTTATGAGGGGAATGATGATTGATGAATATAACGTTACGAACAGATGTATTAACGAACAATAATAAAGCGGCGGAATTTAACCGCGATCTTTTTGAAAAAACAAATACACTTGTGATTAATTTAATGAGTTCTCCTGGCGCTGGTAAAACGACATTGTTAGAGGAAACGGTAAAGGCATTATCTGGATCTTATCGTATTGCTGTTATTGAAGGAGACTTGGCAACGGAGCGAGATGCTAATCGTATCCGTGCACTGGGAGCAAAGGCTGTCCAAATTAACACGTATGGCGGCTGCCATTTAGATGCCCGAATGGTTGCAGCAAGCCTTGGCGAACTGGATTTAGATGAGATTGATGTATTATTTATTGAGAATGTAGGGAATCTTGTCTGTCCATCTGGATATGATTTGGGGCAGAATCATAAAGTTGCGGTTCTTAGTGTACCTGAAGGAAATGATAAGATTCCAAAATATCCGCAAATGTTTATACGTACGGAGCTAGTTCTTCTGAACAAAATCGATTTACTTCCTTATCTTGATTTTAACGTGGAGGAAGCGAAGAAGGACTTAATGGAGATTAACCCAAATTCAAAGCTTATTCCTCTTTCTGCAAGATCAGGAACCGGACTAGAAGAATGGTATGAATGGATTCAAGAGGCTTATAAAAAATGCACGCAGTAAACGTTAGTATAAGCGGGCGGGTGCAAGGGGTTGGATTTCGACCGTTTGTATACCAGCTTGCCCATACATATCATCTAGCGGGCACGGTACAAAACAATATGGACGGCGTAAAAATTATAGCTGAAGGAACGAAACCGAATGTGCAGCAGTTTTTGTTAAATCTGCAAAGTAAAGCACCTCGTCTTTCACATATTAGTAATATCACTGTAGTAGATATAGAACCAATTGGTGCAACTGACTTTATCATTATTGATAGTAAGCGTTCTGGAACATCGTCTCTTGTCATTCCAATCGATTCTGCAGTATGTGATGATTGTTTACAAGAGATGAATGATAAGACTAATTTCCGTTATGAATATCCGTTTATCAATTGTACGCAGTGTGGACCGCGATATACTATTATTGCAGAATTGCCCTATGATCGTCCATACACAACAATGAAGGATTTTACGATGTGCTCTGATTGCCAAAGAGAATATGAAGATCCAACAAATCGGCGCCATCATGCCCAGCCCATTGCTTGTCCAGCATGTGGTCCGAAAGTTACACTTTTGGATCAGTGTGGGCATAAACTTGAAATGAAACAACCGATTCAACAAGCTGTGCAGTTGATGCAAGCTGGACATATATTGGCGATAAAGGGACTCGGCGGCTATCATCTTTGCTGCGATGCAACAAATGAACAGGCTGTGGAGCTGCTGCGAAAACGAAAAAATCGTCCGGCACGTCCTCTTGCGGTAATGGCGGCTTCTCTTTCTGTAATTGATACTTTTGCTTATGTGAATGAGGCGGAGAAGAAATTGTTGAAAAGTCCAGAAGCGCCTATTGTAATTGTAAAGAAAAAAGAAGGTGAACTTGCAGAAAATATAGCGCCAAACATGAAGACAGTTGGCGTGATGCTTCCCTATACACCGCTTCATCATTTGCTCTTTAAATATAATGAAAATGGTTGCTTTGTCATGACGAGTGCTAATCCTTCTGGAATGCCGATTCTCTATAAAGATAATGAAGCGCTGACTTACTTAGACGGAATCGCTGATTATTTTCTTGTTCATGATCGAGATATCCTTCATCCTGTTGATGATTCGGTTGTTCAAGTAAACGACGATCGCTTAGATTTTTTTCGAAGAGCTAGGGGCTATGTTCCTGATCCTTTTGTGGCAAGCCATGATGTATCTGGAATAGTTGCCTTTGGTGGGCAGCAGAAAACAACTTTTACAATTGGAAGAAATGAGCAAGTTTTTCTCGGACCGCACATTGGTGATTTGGAAAATGTGGAAACAATGAGTCATTACTGGCAGGAGTATAACCATTTAATGAAATGGTTGGATACAGAGAAGGACATCGCAGTTATAGATGCGCATCCAAACTACATAACGAGACAGCTTATTGAAGGATTTCATACAGTGCTAGAAGTGCAACATCATCATGCCCATATGGCCGCATGTATGGAGGAACACCATCTTACAGGAAAAGCTTATGGAGTTATCCTTGATGGAACCGGATACGGACTTGACGGAAACATTTGGGGATTTGAAATTTTTTATGGAGATGCCAGCAGTGCAAAAAGACTTGCTCATTTGCAATATACACCTCTTCCTGGCGGGGAAGTGTGTATTCGTGAGCCATGGCGAAATGCAGTCGCTATGCTGCTATCTTTGCTTGGAGAAGAAGGGGGAATCCTAGCAAACGCTCTATTTCCAGATAAAGAGAAAGAAATTCATATTTTAAAGAAAATGATAGAAAACCATATAAATATTATTCAAGCTGGTACATGCGGTCGCTTGTTTGATGCAGTTAGCGCGCTATGCGGGACGACAGAAATTGCGAGCTATGACGGAGAGGCAGCGATATTGCTCTCAGAATTAGTGGATGAAACATGCGTGTACGAGCCATATTCGTATGAATACATAGAAGACGAGCTTGTTACAATTCAAATGAAGGAAATGATTAAGGGAATTGTGCGTGACGTTTTAGCAGGTGAAGAGGTAGCCAACATTAGCGGCCGCTTTCATGAAACGGTTGTCCAGTCTATTCTCACCGTAATAGAAAGGATAGCCACTGTACAATCTGAACAAAGCAAAACCGTCGTTTTAGGCGGTGGTAGTTTACATAACCGTTATTTACGTAAACGATTACGAGAAGAATTAACGAAACGAGAGTTTACCGTCTATGTTCCAGAACAAGTGCCGTGCAATGATGGAGGCTTATCATATGGTCAATTAGCCGTTGCGGCGGCGAAAAGGAGGGGTCAGTCATGTGTGTAGGAGTACCGGCGAAGGTTGTGGAAAAAATGGAATATACCGCGGTAGTTGATGTGATGGGATCACAAACGACCGTTGGGATTATTTTTATTCCAGAAGTAGAAGAAGGAGATTTTGTTATTGTTCATGCAGGCCAAGCGATGAGTATCGTTGACGAACAATATGCAAAAGATAGTGTGTTGGAATGGAGGAAGTTGATCGATGCTCGAAATTCTGAACCAGTCAAATGACCCAGATATATGTATGCCGCTTGTGGAAGCAGTTCTTGAAAAAGCAAAAGAATTTCAAAAGAAGTTTGGACGAAAACCAGCTTTCATGGAAGTATGTGGTTCTCATACGATGGCCCTTGCTAGAACGGGAGTAAAGCAATGCCTAAAGGCTGATGTGAATTTAATATCTGGCCCAGGGTGTCCGGTCTGCGTAACGGATCAAAAGTCTATTGATGCAATGATTGCGCTTAGTGATGGAGATAATCGTATCATTTGTACATTTGGTGATATGATGCGCGTTCCTGGGTCGAACAAAACTCTGCTAGATAAAAAAATTGCTGGCAGTGATATTCGGGTAGTCTATTCTCCAATTGATACGCTTACAATCGCAGAAGAAAATCCAGATAAAGAAGTCATTTTTTTAGGTGTTGGGTTTGAAACAACCATTCCGATTCTTACACTAATGGTTGGGGAAGCAAAGAAGAAGGGGATTATAAACTTTTCTATTTGGATGACAACGAAATTGGTGGAGCCCGTTCTGCGCTATTTACTAGAAGCAGGAGATGTACAACTCGATGGTTTTATCCTCCCAGGGCATGTTTCTATTGTGTTAGGGGAATCATCTTATAACTATTTAGTTGAAGAGTATAATATGTCAGGTAGCATCGCAGGATTTGAAACAGCTGAATTGCTTTCTACCATTTATAAACTCATTGATTTAGCACTACAAGAAAAGACTGCGATTGAAAATAATTATTCATCGGTTGTAAGCCAAAGTGGAAATAAAGTTGCTAAGCAATGGATGGAAACCTATTTAACGACTTGTGATGAAGCATGGCGTGGCATCGGTATTATTCCAAAAAGCGGGTTAGATTTAAAGAAAGAATATGATTTGTATAATGCAAAAAAGCGGTTTAAAGTGGAAGTAGGAGAACCGCGGAAAACAAAATGTCGTTGCGGGGAAGTCATAAGAGGTGTGATTTCACCGAGTGAATGCCATTTGTTTGGAAAAGCATGTCAGCCATTAAATCCAATCGGTCCATGCATGGTATCGGCAGAAGGTAGCTGCGCTGCCTATTATCAATATATGAGGGAGAGTTTGTAATGGAAACGTTCATCAATTTGGCGCATGGAGATGGAGGAGAATTAACGCATCGTCTCATTCGTGATGTATTTGTAGCTGCATTTGGTGGGAAAGACGTAGCGTTATTTGATGCGGCATCTTTGCATATTCCAACCGGAAACATTGCTGTCACAACTGATTCCTTCGTCATTAAACCGATTTTTTTTCCAGGTGGTTCGATCGGTAAATTAGCCGTTGCTGGTACGATCAATGATTTAGCTGTGAGTGGTGCGAAGCCGCTTTATCTTACGTGCGGCTTTGTCATTGAAGAAGGATTTCCAATTTCTGATTTGAAGAAAATCGTAATCGATATGGCGAATGAAGCGAAAAAAACGGGTGTTACGATAGTTGCGGGTGACACGAAGGTAGTTGAAAAGGGAAGTGCCGACGGTGTGTATATTAACACCACTGGAATTGGCGTGTATGAACACAATAAAGGCTGCAGCCTTGCCTTTGAAGAAGGAGATGCGATTATCATTTCAGGAACGATTGGTGATCACGGCATTGCAGTCTTAACAGCAAGAGGAGATTTGGGAATAACAGCTCCTACCTTAAGTGATTGTGCTTCACTAAATGGAATGATTGACAGCGTACTTCAGCAATGCGGGACTGTTCGCATTATGCGGGATCCAACGAGAGGTGGTCTTGCTACAACACTTGTAGAAATTGCCGAAGATTTTCAAATTACAATGACAATTAATGAACGGTTGCTGCCGATTAAACAAGAGGTACATGGTGCCTGTGACATTTTAGGCTTCGATCCTCTTTATCTTGCCAATGAAGGGAAAGCGATTTTTATCGTTGCAGACAGCCAGAAAGAAAAAGTAATCGATATTTTAAAATCCTGCCCCGAAGGAAAAGATGCTGCCATCATTGGCAGCATCACCAGTAAAGGAAAAGGACAGTTACTTTTGGAAACTCCCATTGGCTCTAAACGAATGCTGACTCGATTATCGGGCACCATGTTCCCGCGTATTTGTTAAGCGAACACCTCCTTTATTTGGAGGTGTTTTTTTATGCTTTTGAGATTAGTATGTGTAGTATAATAGAAGGGGGTTATAAGAGATTTTTCCTGAATTGGAATATTATCACTGTAGGGAATAACCTAATATAAGGGGGGAGAAGATCGAATAAGTATAGTTTACTCTTATTCGATTTGGACGATACACTTCTTGATTCCACTTGGTTTAATGCCGGACTAATTAAAACTCTTGAAATGCATCCTATTACCAAAAACTTTGATGCATCTATATTCCTTGAAAAAAGTTGCATATCCCAGAGTCTTTATTGGAGCGTTTTAAAAACCGAGAACTAACCCCAGTTGAATTTAGAAGAGCTAGGTGGAAGCACGCTTTTGCTCATTTTAATGAGTTACCTGATGTAGAAGTTATTGATGAGATTGATGCACTGTTTCTTAAAACTAGTATGTCTTGCATTGGTATAAATAATTCAATTACAAGCTTATTAAATGAGTTAAAAACACATTATAACCTTGGAATAGTCAGCAATGGATTATATGACCCTCAATTAAAAATTATCCAAATGGGATTGTCAAAAGTATTTAGTAGCGACACAATATTCCACGCAGAACAATTAGGTTATAGAAAGCCAGATTCAAAAATCTATTCGATGGTATTGGAACGCTTTGGCAAAAAACCAGAGGAGACTCTTTTTATTGGTGATTCATGGATCCATGACGTAGTTGGACCAATAGAAGCTGGGATGGACGCCATTTGGGTTAATACAAATGGCCTTTCCAAAGCCACCGCACATATTCCGAGTGCCATCGTATCAGATGTGACGGAAATACGAGATATATTACTAGGAAATAACTAAAATAATAATTATAGTAATTTTCATAGGCTTGCAAGAAAACAATTAGAACGGATGGAGAAGAGTATGCAATTAAAAGACCCTATTCATGGAATTATAGAAATTGATGACCAAGATATTTTAGAATTGATCCAAACGAATGCATTTCAACGCTTAACTCATATTAAACAGCAGGGGCATACATATTTATTACATCCGAATGCCCTACATACAAGAATAGAACATTCTCTTGGTGTTTATGAACTTATAAAACGGCTAATCATACATCTTTTAGGTAAAAGGGATGTTCAATTCACTCCATATGAAATAAAAGTAGCAAAAATAGCAGCATTACTTCATGATATAGGTCATGGTCCATTTTCACATTGTTTTCAAACTATTTCAGGGCAAGATCATGGTGACTGGACGATTAGAATAGTAGAAGATACACAAGAAATAATAACGATTCTAAATCGAACTCCTAACCTATTGCAAGATGTACTTTTAGTCTTGCGAGGAGAAGGAGCTTTTCCTATTATAGAAGAACTATTATTTGGCTCATTGAGTATGGATCAAATGGATTTTTGGAATCGAGATTTGTTTTATTCGAACATTGATATGGATCCCATTAATATGAATAATTTTATTGCTACAATGAGCTACACAGAAAACAAATTAGTTATAAGTATAGATGGAATTCCTTATGTCGAAAAATTAATGGATATAAAAAGGGCATTATATGAAAAAGGATTTGGGCATCCTTTCGTAGTGGGGAAGGATCTTTTACTCAAAGAAATATTTAAAGAAGTAAAAAATGAGAATGTACAGCTTCAGTCTTCGAATCTCTCAAAATGTATAAGTAGCGATGAGCAGGATATTAAAGTACTAGAATACCTTAGCCTTAACGATGAAACCATTCAGAATGAAATAGAATATTTAAAAACATATGATAATGAATTCATACAACAATTAGCACACCTTTACTTGTCAGTTAATGAGAGTTTGCCATGGGCTGAGATTGATATAGAACACCAACAAATGGATGGACATACTGTTGTAGCGGTAATGAAAGAAAAGAAAAATTATAGTTCCTACTCAGGAGGGGTATTTATAGAACAAGGTAGCGAATTAGTGGATATAGCAACATTATCCTCTCATGTTCACAGCAGTTTTTTACGTCCAGCAAAGCAATATATATATTTCTTAAAATCGTAACTACTCAGCCATACATTGCATTTAGCAGTTTAGTAAAGGGTATAATTCCAGCCATGAAGGTAAAAATGGACCGCTACCAGGCTGCCTTTCTCTGTTTTAAAACTTTGTACGTGGCAGGAGAAGGCACTGACCGCTACTATGCTTCGCCAGTCTCTCTATACCATCTAAAAAAATGCTTTTCTTTCTTTTTTTACAGGGTAACTGAGTAGTTACGTAAATATTAAGCTACTCTATAAAAGCTAAATTGCAAACAGATTCATTTCATAACAAAGTGGGGTTGATGAATGAGAAAAATAATGAAAGTATCGTTGATTTTAGTTTTTTGTATAGCAATCGGTGTTTTAATAGGCTTTAAAGCTGCGGCTTATCTCAGTAATGACAAAGAAGAGAAAATGATCAATTCCGTCAAAGGTGAAGAAGTCAGTGGATATCTTGAATCTGATAAACATATAATCGATGCAATGCTTAAAATGTCTAATCAAAAGGTATTATCCGATAAAAAAGAGGGATTCATCAAAATGAGTCCCGAGAATATTAAGAAAGTAAAAAAGATGATCACTGAAAGCACTCCGATTTATTTAAAACATTTCGGAGAGTACCGTGTGATCATAGATCGATGGGAACACGGTGATTTTTCTCAGATAGTTAAAGAGCATAATATGTTGAGTAAATGGAAAGACGGCAACGATGGTAAAGCATACCAAGAAACTACACCGGAGCAAGAAAGAGAATATCTTTTAAAACAGGTAAAAGCTGAATTGAATAAATAATTTAAGTAGAGTAGAAAACTGAAACAGTTTTCTTGTATAAGCAACCCCACGACGAATGACGTGCTCAGAACCGCAACACGGACAAGGCTGCGTGCGCGTGACCGGTTCTACGTTCAGGAGAAAGGCATCCGTTTCTTCGTGAATCAGGCAAATATTTAGTTCTGGCAAATTTAATAAAATATTGGTAGAATAAGAGTGCATCTGTATACCTCGTTACGTTGATGGGTGGTACTTTCATCATAACAGGTAACAGATGTTTTTTTATGCTTTTTTTACGTCAAGAACAGACTTTGGTGTAGACCCATAAAAATAATAATTAATCTTCTTGAACTAACAGCTAAAACTTTAGTGGAATAAAGAGCATTAAAATGATTACAATTTTTTTATAAAAAACAGTTCTTAAAAATAAAAGTAAGCTATCGTTGTGATCAATCTTTATTCAAAACGATAGCTCTTTATATGCAGTGAAATTAGTAATTTGAAGTGATTTTTAATCAAACTTTATTCTAAACCTACAGTTTTATGGCTTTCTTGCGTTTTCTTTTCTGTTATAAGCTTCTATTCTGAATTTCCTGCTGAATATTTGCGAAGAATTCGTCAAATCGTACAGCTTTAGATTGTTGTTCTCCGTATTCTCGCACGTTTACTTCGTTACGCTCGGCTTCTTGGTCACCAACAACAAGGACATATGGGATTTTTTGAACTTGCGCTTCTCGCATTTTATAGCCGAGTTTTTCATTGCGAAGATCAAGTTCTACTCGTATACCAGCATCTTTTAACTTTTCTTCTATTTCTTTTGCGTATTGTTCATGCGCTTCAACAGATACAGGAATAATTTTCGCTTGTACAGGAGCTAACCATGTTGGGAATGCTCCGGAAAAATGTTCGATTAAGATGCCAAAGAATCGATCGATTGAACCGAATACAGCACGGTGAATGACAACAGGACGTTGTTTTTCATTTTTTTCATTAATATAGCTTAAATTAAATTTCTCCGGCATTTGGAAATCGAGCTGTACAGTTGCGCATTGATGGCTTCTATTTAAAGCGTCTTTAATATGGAAGTCAATTTTCGGTCCGTAAAATGCTCCGTCACCTTCGTTGATTTTATAGCGGAAATTTAGTTGTTCTAGAACACTTTGCAGAGCACCTTCCGCCTTGTTCCATAACTCGTCATCTCCCATTGAATTTTCTGGTCTTGTAGAGAGTTCAACTTCATATTCAAAGCCGAATGTACGATATACATAATCGATTAAATTAATTACTTCTTTTATTTCATTTTCAATTTGTTCAGGTGCTACAAAAATATGAGCATCATCTTGACAGAATGTACGAACTCTAAGAAGTCCATTTAATGCACCGCTAAATTCGTGGCGATGTACTTGCCCAAATTCAGCCATTCGAACTGGTAAATCACGATAAGAATGCAACTTATTTCTAAACATCAGCATGTGGCCAGGGCAGTTCATTGGCTTCAAGGCAAATTTTCCATGATCAACTTCTGTGAAATACATATTCTCTTTATAATGGTCCCAATGACCGGAGTTCTCCCATAGTCTTTGATTCATCATAAGCGGAGTACGGACTTCTTGATAATTACGCTTTTGTTGAATCCCTCTTAAAAAAGCTTCCATTTCATTTCGGATAATTTGTCCCTTTGGTAAATAAAATGGCATTCCTGGGGCTTCCTCAGAGAACATAAATAATTCTAGTTCATTGCCTAATTTACGATGATTGCGTTTTGCAGCTTCTTCTAAAAAGATTACATACTCATCTAGCTCTTTTTTAGTAGGGAAGGCAACCCCATAAATTCTTTGAAGGACTTGGTTATTACTGTCACCACGCCAATATGCTCCTGAAACATTTGTTAATTTAAAAGCTTTCATAAAGCCAGTAGATGGTAAATGTGGTCCGCGGCATAAGTCTACAAATTCACCTTGTTTGTAAAGAGTTATGTTTTGATCAGCAGGGATATCTTGTAATAGCTCTAGTTTTAAATGATCACCGAGCTCTTCAAATATTTGTTTTGCTTCATCGCGGCTTACTTCGATTCGTTGAATTTCTAAATTTTCATCAATAATGTTTTGCATCTCTTGTTCAATTTGAACTAATTCTTCAACTGCAATACTATTTGGAAGATCCATATCATAGTAAAAGCCATTTTCAATAACAGGACCAACGCCTAAATTGATGTGACCATGTATTCTTTTAACGGCTTGTGCTAATATATGGGCTGCTGTATGCCTCAATACATCTAGGCCTTCTTTTGATTCTAAAGTTAGAATCTCAATTTCTGCATCTTCCTGTATTCCTCTACGTAAATCAACTAGTTGCTGATTCACTTTTCCGGCAATAGCTTTCTTTTTTAAACCAGGACTAATTGATTCTGCAATTGCCTCTAATGTAGTTCCTTTTATATACTCCTGTTCACGACCATTTGGAAAACGAATTTGCATCATTTTGTTACTCATCATTATCACTCCATTTCATAATATAAAAAAACGCACTCATCCCTAAAATAGGGACGAGTGCGTTAATACCCGTGGTTCCACCCAGATTCCCATCGCACTTAAAAAAGTGTCGATGGCTCCGTGCGCTGTAACGTAGCGTCTACGGTATTGGATACTATGTTTCCCCAATACAGCTCCGAGGTGGTAAGTATATTCTCCTGCGTTTAGGAAGATCTCAGCAACTCTTCCTTCTCTGTAAAACCGTAAGAATATCTCGTGTCCTTTTCATAGCTAATTGTTATATGAATTAAGAAAATAAAAAACGCACTCATCCCTAAAACAGGGACGAGTGCGTTAATACCCGTGGTTCCACCCAGATTCCCATCGTACTTAAAAAAGTGTCGATGGCTCCGTGCGCTGTAACGTAGCGTCTACGGCATTGGATACTTTATTTCCCCAATACAGCTCCAAGGTGGTAAGTATATTCTCCTGCGTTAGGAAGATCTCAGCAACTCTTCCTTCTCTGTAAAACCGTAAGAATATCTCGTGTCCTTTTCGTTGCTTTTTTATAGCATTAGTATGTTGATTCATAATATACAGTATTTAAATTATTTTTGCAAATCTTTTTTTGGGATAAATTGTGAATTTTTTAGAACTTTCGTTTTTGATTAGAGTTTACAACATGTATCTTTTTTACAATTAGTATATGTAAAAGGGAAACTTATTTTACAAAAAATCTCACAAAAATAAACGGTAAATATATAAATTCTGATATACTACAAATAAATATCAGAAAAAACGGAAAATAAGAAAGGGAGGATGAGAAGGGTATGTCGATTTTAGAGAGAATTCGAGAAAATGTCTCGCAAGTAATTGTAGGAAAAGAGGAGGTTATTGATTTAGCAATGATTGCATTGGTAGCAAACGGACATGTTTTATTAGAAGACGTTCCGGGAACGGGGAAGACATCATTAGCGAAAAGTCTTGCGAAAAGTATAGATGGAAAATTTCAGCGTGTACAGTTTACATCAGATACATTGCCAGGAGATGTAGTCGGTTTAGAGTATTTTGATATGAAAGAATCTGATTTTAAAACGAGGATGGGCCCGATTTTTGCGAATATCGTACTAGTTGATGAAATTAATCGTGCCGTACCGCGTACACAGTCAGCTTTATTAGAAGTAATGGAGGAACGTACAGTTACCATTGCGGGAGAAACGCATGTGTTGCCGCAGCCATTTATTGTACTTGCGACGCAAAATCCATTAGAGTCTGCCGGTACTTTTCCACTTCCGGATGCACAGTTAGACCGTTTTTTATTAACGATCAGGCAAGGGTATCCAAGTCGAGTGCATGAAAAGGAGATGTTACGTCGTTTTCGTAAACAAGACCCGATGGGCAGTTTACAAAGTGTTGTGTCTCTTGCGGATATTCTATTTTTACAAGAACAAGCAAAGCAGGTTGAAATTCATGAAGAAGTGGAAGATTATTTATTAGATATTGTGGAGAAGACACGTCAGCATGAACTTGTTGAAATTGGGGTAAGTCCTCGTGGTTCATTAGCTTTCATGAAAGCAGCGCAGGCCCGGGCGTTATTAAAGGGAAGAGAGTTTTGTACACCGGATGATTTTTATACGCTAGCAGAGCCGGTATGTGCGCACCGATTAACTCTCAGCATAGAAGGAGATATGAAAACAACGAAAGCACATGTAATGAAAGAAATTTTGGGGCAAGTAGCTGTTCCAGTGGAGAATGTATGAAAGAGAAATTAACAATTAAACGTCCGTTTGTGGAAACGTATGTTGCATGGAGTGTCGCTTTTATTACAATACTCATGTGGCTATTTGTACAAAATTTCTTTCTGTTTGTAATTGCTTTTTTCTATTTGCTGATGGTTAGTTTTGCTCATTGGTATGTTCGAAAAGCTACGCAAATATATTGTGAAATAACACAGCAACACGACCGTCTTTTTATCGACGAGACTGGGCATTGTCGTGTACATATTGTAAATCCAACGAAACTGCCGATTTTTGAAGTTGCTTTTCGGTTTCGCTCAGATGAACATATGAAATGGCAATGGCCGGAAGGAAAATTAGAGCAATCAGTTCATTCGTATCGTATTTCTTTGCAGCTGAAAAAGCAGGAAACGGTAGAGATCGATTTACATGTATCTGCGCAGCAAAGAGGACTGCAAAGCTGGCAAGAAGCTGAAATCATTTTGTCTGATCCATTTCATCTCATTACAATTCACATCCCGATTCGGAAGCAACAAATGCCGTGTTTTCGTATTTATCCTCGCATTGCCAAAATAAATATTCCAGAAACAAATAGTTGGAAGCACGGATTTCGAACGGCCGCTGTATCACCTCTTTATGATGAAACGAAAATCATTGGCGTAAAGGCATATGAACAGGAATCTTTTCGAGCAATTCATTGGGGAGCAACTGCAAAAACAGGTGTATTAAGTGCAAAAAAGTATGAATATACGCAAGGTGATCGATATGCGGTCTATTTAAATGTATTAGGTTCAACGGGATATACACTGCGTACTGATATAGAGTATTTAATCGAAGTAACAGCGGGCGTTTGCCGGGAACTAATAGCACAAGATTGTTCATTTGAACTATGGGTGAATAGTATGTGCGAAAACGGAGTTGTCCATATAACGTCTGGGAAATATCGAAAACAATTGCATAAAACATTACAATTATTGTCGACCTTAACAGATCGAGATGTCCCGCTATCTTCTTCCTTTTTTTATCAAACAGGTTTCCGCCAGCAAGAAGTTGGAGCTATTCCAATCATTATTGGGAATCCCCCTGGAAAACATGGGGGATGGTTGCAAGTGGTGAAATAAAGTAGCGGGGGATAATCGGTAGTTATTATTGCTATTGATCTGGGAGGTTACTATTCAGCAAGTTTTACCAGACAATAAAATTAGAGCCGCTGTTGCGCAGTGGGAGCGAGCGTTACCACAACATGAACCACATCGACCATTTGAGACCATTCAACAATGGCTGTTTCGTCTACGGAAAAG
This sequence comes from Bacillus sp. 123MFChir2, assembly GCF_000383235.1. Lineage (GTDB taxonomy): Bacteria > Bacillota > Bacilli > Bacillales > Bacillaceae_G > Bacillus_A. The sequence continues at coordinate 1,675 of NZ_KB910965.1, read as the reverse complement.
CAAAGATATTGTCTCGATTTAGGAAGATGTAGAGAAAGTGAAAAAGTGGACAGAAGAAAATTGAAAATGAAAGACATCCTAAACTACTCTGTAAAATAAAGAAATAACAATAGCTATCCTCTCTTACAAAAACAAGAGAATTTATATAATGTTACATATTATAGGGGCCCCGCCCACATTTTAACGAAAACATACGCTAAGCAATTTTAGATAGGGTTTCTTTGCCCAACCCCCGAAAAAGGGGAATAAGACAGAAAATACCAATTCAAAAACAATAAGCGTAACAAAAAGGTATCGAATTAATATTGTGACGAATTATTTTTGATACAGTATTTTGTTACAGCTAATTCAACGGTTAAGATATTTCATATTTTCAAACACAAAACGTAACAAAAACGAACGTTTATGTGACAAGTCCGTTTAGCCCAGCTAATCCTTCGATTGGACTAAGACCACTCGCTATTAGGGGTCACGTCACCAAAAGTAAAAAATTGTACGTTTAGACACAATTTAGACACATTTTAGCCGGTTCCCTGTACATTAAGGAGCTAGTTTTCATTTAGATATAAATGAGTTGGGTTGTGAGTTTTTAAATATATGTCTAGTTTTGGTACGGAAATAATTTGAAGAATAAGTGATTCCTTGGAAGTTTTAGTACAAATAAACACCCTATATTCATAAATCCGAAACATTTATATGTATTTTATCATTCTAAAATTGGTTCAAGTATGTTTGAGCCTTATAGAAAAAACAAGCACTTTCTAATTTTGTAAGAATGTGCTTGCTTTTTGTGTTTAAAATAAAAATGTATATATCTTTCCCGTCACTCTTACTCTGCATTTTAATTTTGAATATGCTCTTCTTTTAACACACAAAATTATCCAATTTACCATTTCATTTTTTTGACTTTTCAGTTAAAATAGTTACATATTTTACTAATTTAGGATATTTTTTTTCGCAAGAATCGTATTGTTTTTTCTTTAGCATTAAATTCTGTAGCGAGTATCAACTTACCATCCTCTACATCTACAAGCAGTCATTCTTCAACATTCTACATATAAACCAGATTATTAAAAGCATGAACATAGTATTTCTTACAAAATAGCACATAATTTTCATAAAAATATATCATGGAGAATTGGAGAATTTCTAGTGGCAAACAATACATATCTAAAAACAGCTAAATACCTTTGGAAAAAAGGCAAGCTATGGTTAATATTCACCCTTATATGTACAATCATTTTAAGCTTTATACCTGTAATAGGTATATATATAACTAAGGAATTGATTAATGTAGTTTCGGAATTAGTGACAGATACCAATGGAGATTATAGATATGCACTTATACTATTATCAATTCAATTATTATTAGGAACAATTAGTTCTATAGTAGAAAATACAAAAAATTATCACACGTGTTGATTAACCAAAATTATACAGTATCCATTTGACTTATTTGCCGATGGAATGCCAGTATTTCTTTCAAACAAATTCTCCACTCAAACGGCAGAGTATCACAAAGAAACAGGCGTGTGAAACCTGCGAATGACAACGGTTTGATATGTTTTTTCTTACTACCTTTTACGTGAAGAAATTTTAGTAAAACGTAGGCAATCATAGCTGTGAACAACTGATTGAACACCGCATTTGATGTTGTGCCAAATAGCACGGGAAC
>NZ_KB910964.1 GCF_000383235.1 Bacillus sp. 123MFChir2 | reverse complement strand
CCCGCAACCAATGGTCCCGTGGTGTAGTGGTTAACATGCCTGCCTGTCACGCAGGAGATCGCCGGTTCGACCCCGGTCGGGACCGCCATTTATATAAAGGCTCGGTAGCTCAGTCGGTAGAGCAGAGGACTGAAAATCCTCGTGTCGGCGGTTCGATTCCGTCCCGAGCCACCATTTTTTTTTGTAAAAAACTAGCCGGCTTAGCTCAATTGGTAGAGCAACTGACTTGTAATCAGTAGGTTGGGGGTTCAAGTCCTCTAGCCGGCACCACTTAGGGGCATAGTTTAACGGTAGAACAGAGGTCTCCAAAACCTCCGGTGTGGGTTCGATTCCTACTGCCCCTGTAAAAAATATGGGCCTATAGCTCAGCTGGTTAGAGCGCACGCCTGATAAGCGTGAGGTCGATGGTTCGAGTCCATTTAGGCCCACCATATTCCGCAGTAGCTCAGTGGTAGAGCTATCGGCTGTTAACCGATCGGTCGTAGGTTCGAGTCCTACCTGCGGAGCCATGGCCCGTTGGTCAAGTGGTTAAGACACCGCCCTTTCACGGCGGTAACACGGGTTCGAATCCCGTACGGGTCATTAAAGAGTCAGCATGGTGCTGACTCTTTTTATTTAAGGAAAAATAATATCATACATTATGCCTTCCATATATTATATTTGTTATAACAAATTATAATTACTTCTTTGATTCATGATCTCCTAGTCCATGTGTTTATTCGGGTATTTTTGATTACTTAAATCGAAAGTATCAAAAATAAAGAAACTCTACTGATGATTGTTTCACATTATTATAACAATAAATATATCTTTACCATATTATAAAATGTTTTGTTTTTTATTATAAATAATGAAGGATTTTGTATGATTTTGTGTAATTAGGAAAGAATATAGTGCAATATATTTTTACCAATTGATTATGATTCTTGTACACCGGAATGTTGCATGAATAATTTACGGTATAAGGTATCTTTTATACTCACCTCATCCTACTCATTACTCTATATCTTTACAATCCGTTCTTAATTAAGAACGATAAAGCGTATATTTTCTCTCCGCAATTTAAAATCGACCATTGCAGCTGTGAGTATCCAATTTATTTTAAGTTTTGTGTGGGATTCTAGACAATGATGTTTAAATTATAATTGTTCTCTCCATTTGGTAAAGTAATATTCTTTATTTCTAATGATAGTTGGTATCTCATTTTTCTTTAATGAACTGGCGAATCGAAATGAAGAGGGTTGGAAATGCTAAAGTGTGTAAAGGAGGGTAATATATTTATGACAACTGTTCGAGAATTGATGAGTACAAATATTGTACAATGTACACCACTAGATAATGTATATGAAGCAGCGGTAAAAATGAAGGAAGAAGATATAGGAATGATCCCTGTTGTAGAGAATAATCAAGTTATTGGTCTTGTTACAGACCGTGATTTGGTTGTGCGAGGAATTGCGGAAAAGCATCCGGGTTCCAATCAAATTACAAATGTTATGACAACACAAATTATTTCCGTTTCACCTGATGATGCTATTGAAAAAGCGACAGAGTTAATGGCACGTTATCAAATAAGAAGATTGCCGGTAGTTGAACATGGGCAACTTGTTGGGATGTTAGCACTTGGTGATTTAGCAACAACTAAATATGCAGATGATCAAGCAGGCGTTGCTTTAAGTGAAATATCAGAGCAGACAGACTAAAGAAAGGGATACTTTTATTTTGTTTGCTAAGGATAGCTTGATTAGAAAGCAAAGCTGTAGTGAAGGATAAGCTGTTAACATACGCTCCATTAGTTTTATTCATAATCTGTGGGGGGTTCTCCCGCAGATTAAATTTATATTTTATGTGAATTACTTCTGAAATTTTTATTAACAACTATTAACATATAAAAAACATGATATACTAATGAATATAAGCATTATATGTTTCTTTGAATATATTGATATTAGTATTAATATTGATGATTAGTTTAATAGCATTCAAATATTTTATCATACATATAGAAAATAGGGGGGAATTATATGACGATTATGCATCCTGAACCGAATTGGAACTTGGTTACGGATACGTATAAAGAGCCAGAAAATTTCGCGGATTTACTCTCTTTGCTTATACCAGAGTCTCCAAAAGGGGAAGGAAAAGAACGAACTATTCTAGCTTGGAAAGAAAAAGAATTTTACAAGAAAGAAAATTTAATTCCTTTTATTTTATATGGAATGAAAAAATCACATAATTTGCCGAAGTTTCATAAAGATGAAATGCCAACTCTAGTTCGAGTTATTCGTTTATGTCAAGAAGTAGGATGGTATCAACAAGCTTATACTTTTATGGTGGCTGAGGGATTAGAAGAATTCGTACAAACATCGCTAGAGTACGAATCATGGGATGTATTTACACAAGTAGTCGCTTGGAATTATTTAATTATAAAACAAAAGGTTATGGAATTAGAAAGTAATGATGATTTTATTTGGGAAAGAATTAAGTTTAATGTAGAGTGTATTGAAAAGTATAAGACACTTTTGTCTCATAAAGAAATGATGGAGTTTATGTTTCTGTTTCTTTGTAAACAAGCAAAGGGATTATCAAAAGAGCAGTTAGATGAAAATTTAATGAATATGGCAAAATATTGTAATACATATATTTGTGATGTATACACGCTAGATTTATTAAAAAAATATCGAAAATGTACAGATTTTTTAACATATTATGAACCAAGCCGTGCCGTTGTAGCATGTCAGCGTGCAGTCATTGCACAAATATCTGATCATCTGAATCCGTTAAAGACAACTCATGTTGATGATTATTTGTTTGTTATAAAAGAGATGATGGAACATATGTCATTTGAGTTTATAACAAAATATGAGCACTTTGTTGGTAAATTATTATCGTACATTCCATTTTTTGAAATGATTCAAGTTCCACAGCAAATGTATTATTGTGAAGAACTTATGTATATATGCAAAGGAATCGGTTATAAAGAGGAACTACTACGCAACTATATATTTATACAATTACCAAATTGTTTTCCTTCTTTTATTAAGCAATTTTTAAAGAATAAGCGTTATGCATCAATACATGATATTTTATTTTATTGGTGTAGTGATGAACAACGTATGAATTTAGAAAATAAATATAATTTAAGTTTTATTTATGAGCAATATGCATGCGGATAAACGAGAAAAGTAGTTTTATATTAGGCTTTTAAATTATATAAATGCAAATTGAGAAACTAACATAAAAAACCTTTTCTTTTTTGGTGAGCGAGAGCAACTGGCCATGCATAGAGGCGGTTAGTTCCTTTTTCTGCCACGTGCAAAGTTCAAACAAAGAGAGAAAGTATTTTTTGCTTGGCATGGTGGCGACCTGTGTGTTGGAAAGTCAAGTTGGATTTATATAAAGCGCAAAGAAGGATTCCACACGATGTGGAATCCTTCTTTTAATAATAAAGAAAAAGAGAAATAATGGTAAGAGAAACCATACCGTACAAAAGAAATTGACTATTTGTATTATCATTAATGCCGAAAAAATAATTCATTCTTTCATACGAGTCTAGAAAAGATTTTATTAGACGGGTTGTAAAGGATCGTTGCATTATTTCCCCACTTCCCATGCTTCTTGTTGTTGCTGTAGCTGTTGTTTCCGATATTCTGGAACGTATATATATTGAGAGACTATAAGAAGAATAGTCATAAAAAATACTGGAAATATTGCTGAGACATGTAAGCCGTTAAAATTAATATTTGTTATTAAAGAACTGATAATGAATAGAGCAGTATATATATGTGAAATATGTCGCTTTAGTCGAATTTTGAATATTTCCATAAGCACTTCACAAGTAATAAATGTAATAACAATGCTTAAAAATACAATGTTTGTGTTGTAAATTACTAAGCAACAAATTAAACCGAAAAATGCTAAATACTCAATCAGTAATGGAATATTACGTATCATTGTGCGTTACCTAACTAAGAAAGGAAGTGGATTGACAGCATTTGTTTTTTCAAAATTCCATTCCCCGTTATGCAATTCAAAATGCAAGTGTTGTCCCAATGAATGCCCTGTATTTCCCATATAACCGAGCAATTGGCCTGTTTGTACTGTATCTCCTGCTTTGACAGAACGGCTTTTCATGTGGGCATATATAGTTGTGTATAAGTTCCCGTTTATACGATGGGAAACAAATACAACGTTCCCATAGCTTGTAGAATAATACGATTTCACAACAGTCCCAGATGCGGCAGCTTGGATTGGCACATTTCCTGTTGCTGCAATATCTACCCCGTAGTGCATTTCTCCCCAGCGTACATTAAATTCTGAGCTGATTTTTCCTTGGGCAGGATATTTAAATGCAGCTGGAATAGATGGGATAGCTTGCTGTTTTGGTTGCTGCTGTTGTTTTTGTCCTTGCACTAAATAATGCTGTGCGACATAGCCATATCCTGATCCGTAACGAATTTTATACCATGTTCCCACATTTTCAACGACTTGTACTTGTGTTCCGTTTGTTAAAGAACCGATAATAGCTGTATTTGTTCCTGATCCGCTACGTACTTTTAATGTTGGAGTGGAAACATAATAAGAACTTCCGCCTTGTACAGTAATTCCTTTTACTAATGGCTGATCGGCATTAGATAAAAATTCTTTTTTGACATAGCCGCTTGTTCCATTATGTATAACTTTATACCATCCTTCTTGTTCTTCTTGAACAGTAACAAATCTCCCACTTGGTAATACAGTAATAATTTCAGATTGTGTATTTGGTTCAGAGCGAACGTTTAATGCATCTACATTTACGATATGTTGATTTTTTTCTGGTTTGGTTAACGAAATGGCTTCTTTTTTGACATAACCAGTTTTATTGTGAGTGTGAACTTTGTACCAGTCGTTTGTTGCTTCAAGAATTGTAACGGGAGTGTCACGTGTAATGTTATCAATAACAGAGTCTGTTCCATTTGGGTTATTGTACATTTGTAATGTTTCCGTTTTTACATAACCAATCTTTGCTTTTTCTGTTTGCTTTGCTTCTACAATATGTACATTAGAGTCTGCCATAGAGGGAAGCATAGCGGCAACTGCTACAGTAGTTGCTGTTAGTGTTGCGACCTTTAAATTCATATATTGATAGACCTCCTTAAGTAATAAATTGGTATAATCTAAATTATAATATGAAGATATTAAGTTTGTAACATATTTATAGACAAAAAATAAACAAAAGCTTTTTCTCTATATGTAAGTTATGAAACTTTTCTTTTTAGGGTGGTGGATTTGGCCGCGTATAGAAATGGGCAAGGCCTTTTTCTACCACATGCAAGGTTTAAAACAAAAGGAGAAAATAAGTAGCAATTATGATGTATTTTGCATAGCGGTGACTTAGATGTTAAAAAGTCAATTTGTATTTATATACTAAAAGGATAGCAGATTTATAGCCATTATGGAAATAGTGAAAAGGAATTCGTTTTTTTCTGAACTTACAGATAGATAGAAGGAAGGAGAAATGAAAAGAGTTGCGGGTGAGATATTGTAATGGTATACTGACTATGTTAAATGAATATACTGCTAGGGGTGCTAGTGTTGCTAGCTGAGAGTAAGACCTATAGTCTTTGACCCTTGAACCTGATCTAGATGATGCTAGCGTAGGGAAGCAACTTGGACGATATAAATAACGTCCCCGTTTCTTTATGCATAGAAACGGGGACTTTTTTATTGAAAATTTTATAGAACACCACTAGGGGTGCTTAAAAGCTGAGAGAGGTAAAATCCTTAACCCTTATGACCTGATCTAGGTGATGCTAGCGTAGGGAAGTGGAAACAACAAATGAGTTTTTCTTTTGTTTGCTGTGGCCACTTCTTATATAGAAGTGGTTTTTTATTTGAAAACATTTTAAAGTAGGCGAATGGATATGAAAGCTGAGCTTCACGTTATATCAAATGGTCGTATGTCATTTGAAGAGTTAGCAAATATAGCAACTGATATTGAAAGTGAGATAGATTATTTGCACATTCGTGAGCGTGGGAAAAGTACGAAAGAGTTATATGAAGGTGTGGAAAAACTCTTACATAAGGGGTTTCCTACTTCTAAACTTGTCATCAACGATCGGATTGATATAGCAATTTTATTCAATATTAGACGTGTACAACTTGGATATCGCAGCGCGGATATAAAGTCTGTGAAAGAAAAATTTTCTTATTTGCATGTTGGTTACTCCGTGCATTCATTTGAAGAAGCTGTTTCTGCTTTTCAAAGTGGTGCAGATTCTCTTCTGTATGGGCACTTGTTTCAAACAAACTCCAAAAAGGGGGTTCCGCCACGAGGATTATCCGAGGTTACGGAAATGGTAAAATGTTTAACAATTCCAATTACCGCTATTGGAGGGATTACTCCTCACAATACAGCAGAAGTACTCGGTACCGGTGCTGCTGGTATCGCAATTATGTCTGGAATTTTAAGTGCAATAAAACCGAATGAGCAGGCGTGGTTATATAAGGAAACGATACGAAAGTGGGCGAGAAATCATGAAAAAAGTATATGATGTTGCCATCGTTGGCGGCGGTGTAATGGGGAGCTCGGTTGCACATTTCCTTGCTGAAAGAGGTTATAAAGTTGCCATCATTGAAAAACAAAAGATTGCTTCTGAAGCGTCTAAAGCAGCAGCTGGATTATTAGGTGTACAGGCGGAATGGGATGAATACAATCCGCTGTTTGAGTTAGGTAGGAAAAGCCGCGCGATGTTTCCAAAACTTGCAAGTCTATTACGTGATAAAACCGGAATTGATATCGGATATGAAGAAAAGGGGATTTACCGCATTGCTCAAAATGAAGAAGAGAGTGTCCGGCTTCTTCATATTATGAAATGGCAGCAGCAAACAGGAGAAGAGTCCCATTTTATCTCAGGAGAAGAACTACGGAAAAAAGAGCCCTATTTATCTACTTCGATTATTGGAGCAGTCTACCACCCAAAAGATGGCCACGTAATCGCACCTGAGCTAACGAAAGCATTTGCTCACTCTGCTGCGATATCTGGAGCGGACATATATGAAGAAACTGAAGTGTTTGATATTCAAATGAACGATAATCATGTAACAGGATTACTTACGACAGAAGGCGCGATTTCATGTGAAAATGTAGTAATTGCAGGCGGTTCATGGAGTACAAAACTATTAAAATATTTTCACCGTGAGTGGGGAACATATCCTGTTAAAGGTGAAGTCGTTGCAGTGCGTAGTCGTAAGCCATTATTACAAGCCCCCATTTTTCAAGAGCGATTCTATATCGCACCGAAGCGCGGTGGACGTTATGTCATTGGGGCAACAATGAAACCTCATACATATAACAAGGCGGTGCGTCCTGAAAGTATTACTTCTATATTAGAGCGTGCATATAGTATCATTCCAGCGCTAAAAGAAGCAGAATGGGACGGGGCATGGGCAGGATTACGTCCACAATCAAATCACAGTATGCCGTATATTGGCAGACATGAAGACATTACTGGTTTATATGCTTGTACGGGCCATTATCGAAATGGAATTTTATTAAGTCCAGTTTCAGGAGAGTATATGGCTGATCTAATAGAAGGAAAGCAAGAAAATCGTTTACTAGATTCATTGCTTTCTCAATCTATGTAAATCAATTTCATTTTTAACATATAAGTTACTGTTAGACAAAAAGGAGACCTGCGCTTGTGTTTTTAACAAGGGAAGTGGCAGAAAAAAGGATCTGACCGTTACTATGCAAGGTCAGGACCACTCGCCCACCCTAAAAGAAAAGGATTTTAAGTTTGTTATACCTTTAATAAGGAGGCTGAAAGCTTGAACTTAAAAATTAACGGTAGGCAAGTAGAGGTACCAATTGAGGTTAAGACAGTGGCTGATTTGCTTACTCATTTAGGATTAGAGATGAAAATTGTTGTTGTAGAACGTAATCAAGATATTTTACAAAAAGAGGATCATCAAGATACATCTGTTTTTGAGGGAGATCAAATTGAAATTGTCACATTCGTAGGAGGCGGTTAATTATGTTAAAAATTGGACCATTTACTTTTCATTCTAGATTGTTATTAGGCACAGGGAAATTTTCAGATTTTGATGTGCAAAAGAAAGCGATTGAAGTATCAGAAGCAGAAATTTTAACGTTTGCGGTGCGTCGTATGGATATTTTTGATGCGGAGCAGCCTAATTTACTAGAAAAAATTGATGTAACAAAGTATACCCTTCTTCCCAATACAGCAGGAGCAAAAACAGCAGAAGAAGCCGTGCGCATTGCTAAACTAGCAAAAGCATCAGGAGTATGCGACATGATTAAAGTAGAAGTAATTGGTGATGATAAAACGTTATTACCAGACCCAGTTGAAACGTTAAGAGCGTCAGAAATGCTGTTAAAAGAAGGGTTTATCGTTTTGCCGTATACGTCTGATGATGTTGTATTAGCACGTAAATTACAAGAGTTAGGCGTTCATGCGATCATGCCTGGTGCATCGCCAATCGGCTCTGGTCTTGGCATTGTAAACCCATTACATTTAGGATTTATTATAGAGCAAGCAACTGTTCCCGTTATTGTTGACGCCGGCATTGGTAGTCCAGCTGACGCAGCGTTTGCGATGGAATTAGGTGCAGAAGGCGTGTTATTAAATACAGCTGTTTCTGAGGCAAAAGATCCTGTAAAAATGGCAGAAGCAATGAAGCTTAGTATTCAAGCAGGAAGATTAGGTTTTGAAGCAGGACGTATTGCACGTAAGAGCCGCGGGGCCGCAAGTAGTCCGTTAGAAGGAATGAGCGTTCTTGAATAGCCGGTATTCCCGTCAAGTGTTGTTCTCTCCAATTGGAGAAGAAGGACAGCATAAAATAAGAGAAAAACATGTACTGATTATCGGCGTGGGAGCACTTGGTAGTGCCAATGCAGAGATGCTTGTTCGCGCTGGAGTTGGCAAGGTGACGATTGCTGACCGCGATTACATTGATTGGAGTAATCTGCAACGCCAACAATTATACTGCGAGGATGATGTAGAAAATCATTTACCAAAAGCAGTGGCAGCTAAACGGCGTTTACAAGCCATTAATAGTGATGTAGTTGTAGAAACTTATGTACAAGATGTAACAGCAGAAGAACTAGAACAACTTGTCGCAGGTGTAAATCTCATCATTGATGCAACAGATAACTTTGAGACGCGTTTTATTGTAAATGATATAGCGCAAAAATATTCTATTCCATGGATTTACGGAGCGTGTGTTGGGAGTTACGGTCTTTCTTATACGATTATGCCGGGAAAGACGCCATGTCTATCTTGTTTATTGCGATCAATACCGCTTGGGGGAGCGACATGTGATACAGCGGGGATTATTTCGCCTGCTGTATCTATTGTTGTCTCACATCAAGTTGCGGAAGCATTAAAGATTTTAGTAGAAGATTACGAGGCACTACGTGATGGGCTTGTGTCATTTGATGTATGGAAAAATGAATATTCATGCATGAATGTACAAAAGTTGCGAAATAAGCACTGCTTATCGTGCGGAGAAGAAGCCGTTTATCCGTATTTAAGAAAGGAGAATACTTCTAGGTCGGCTGTTTTATGCGGTAGAAATACAGTACAAATTCGTCCGCCGCATAAAGAGCAGTTTCATTTGTCTATGTATAAAAATCTGCTGCAAAACCGTGTAACGGATTTAACAGTGAATCCGTATTTATTATCGTTTTCTGTTGAGAATAAACGGTTAGTAGCATTTCAAGACGGCCGTGTGCTTGTGCATGGGACAAAGGATATAGTGGAAGCAAAAACGATTTATCATCGTTATTTTGGTTAAAAGGGTGAGGGGAATGAGGGTGAATAAAGCATTAACGATTGCTGGCTCTGATAGCGGCGGCGGTGCGGGAATTCAAGCAGATTTAAAAACATTTCAAGAGCTCGGTGTGTACGGAATGACAGCTATTACAGCAATTACGGCCCAAAATACGCTTGGTGTACAAGGAGTGTATCCAGTTCCTGTAGAGGGGATTGAAAAACAGTTACATTCTATCGGTGCTGATTTAATGCCAGATGCAGTGAAACTTGGGATGTTGTTTAGTAGTGAGATTATAAAAATCGTAGCTGAAAATATTAAATCATTTTCATGGAATAATATTGTACTAGATCCTGTTATGATTGCAAAAGGCGGAGCGCCGTTATTACAACAGGAAGCTGTTACGGCATTACAAGAACATTTACTACCGCTTGCAACGGTCATTACGCCAAATGTTCCTGAAGCAGAAGTATTAACCGGAATGAAAATTCATACGATTGAAGACAGTAAAGAAGCGGCGAAAATGCTGCATGATTTAGGTGGGAAGTTTGTTGTGATGAAAGGTGGACATGCAGCGTATCAAGGGAACGAAGTAATTGACTTACTGTTTGATGGGAATGAGTTTATAGAGTATAGAAGCAAACGGATTGCGTCGATCCAAACACACGGAAGCGGTTGTACGTTTGCCGCAGCTGTAACAGCAGGACTCGCGAAAGGTTATGAAATTGCTGACGCAGTTCGTGAAGCAAAGAGCTTTACTAGTATAGCAATTGAAGATGAGCTAAACATTGGAAGCGGTCACGGACCAACGAATCATTTTGCGTATGGACGTAGAAATGTACGTGTATAAATATGTATTTTTAAAAAAGCCAGTTAAAAAAATTGGCTTTTTTTATGTTTACTTTTTCCAAATTTAGGAGTAGTATATCAGCCAGAATCTATTTTTTTGAACGCTGAATCCAAAATTTGGAGCGGAGGAACCAATTTTGTGCATTGTCACTTGGGGTGAATCCTTTTTGAAGGTAGGGCTACTCTCAAAGCCCGAATCCGACAGCTAACTCCGTAAGCGTGTTGAGAGAGGATGGTGCAAGTGAATATATCAATTCATCAGTCCGACTAGCATGAGAGAATTTTGATTTATATTTAAAAATTCTTTTATGTGAAGGAGGATGCAGTGCATGGATGAGGAAAAAGAGTACACGCTCATTTGTGTAGGAGAAGCTGCGAAAGTAAAGAGTTTAAAAGATTTAGTACCGTTTCAAAGTGAAATGGTTATTTTTGCAGCGAATGAATATGTGGCAAGTGAAGTGAAAGTATATGGGTTTCAGCAAACATATTGTTGTCCAGATGACCCAAGCATGATTGTGAACATATGCAAAGCAGTTAAAAAAGCGATTTTGCTAGGAGATGAGTTATCCACAATTAACTTCTTCGCCAAACGTATACGCTCTTCTTTTACCGCACCTATTACAGTTGTCACGCGAAATAAACAATATCCAAAGCACCTCTATGAAACGATTGGCATTCAATTAGTGGTGTTTACAACTTGCGATAATATTTCATTTTTGACTTTAGAGTAGGGGCGGAGGAATCGGGTATGAAAGAAGCGATGAAAGTATTACTGTGCCGCGAGTTAGCAAAACGGTGGGCGCTTTCGTTAGAACGAGTATATGAATTAGCAGAACGTGATCCATTCTTTCCGAAACCATATATGATTCTTCCGCCAGAAGATATCTGTCTATATTTAGAACAAGATATTATCGAATATGAGAAGCGACATGCAGAATTGATGCAAGTGTATATTCGGGGGCGTAATTTACGCTCTTTTTTATGATTTAGATGAATTAGAAGGTTAATTAAAACCGCCTTTCTTTTTAGAGAGTGCGAGAGGTCCTGGCCGTGCATAGAAGCGGTCAGGGCCTTTTTATGCCACGAGCGAGGTGTAAAACAAAAGGAGAAGAGCAGGTTATGCTGTATTTGACCTATATGTCTGGAAATTAAATTTGATTTATAGAGATAATCTTCTTTTTTCATTTGCAAAAGAACGTATACATAATGAAAAAGGAAGAAAATAAAAGAAAATAGATGATAAAGTTGTAATTATCTTGAATGTAAGCGTTTAAAAGGTCTTATATTTTCATATTTTCGTTATTTTTGCTCTTTACAAGTAAAATATAGAGGAGTATATTTACATTCATAAATTGTTCATAAAATTTCCAAAAACAACCTGATATCGCTGAGTCCAGAAATGGAGCGGGGGAACCAATTTTGTGCATTGTCACTTGGGGTGAATCTTTCATGATGAAAGTAGGGCTACTCTTTAGGCCCGAATCCGACAGCTAACCTCGTAAGCGTTTGGAGAGGAGGTTTACTTTTGTGTTGTTCATTTTCGAACACTGAGTAGAGCCTCAGTGTTCTTTTTTATGCTCTTAATGGTAAAATTTTACATTTAGTGAGGGATGAATCATGTTAGATATCGCTATGATAGCAATTTTAATTGTGTTAGTTGGATCGATGATCGGTCTTGCAAGATGGTCGGATCAAGTTGTGAAGGAAGGGAAGAAGCAATGAGTATTGCAGTATCCATTATTGTTGGTTTACTTACTGTTTACTTAGTTTATGCGCTATTAAATCCAGAAAAGTTTTAATTAGGGGGAAAGGTTTATTATGATTTGGATTGCCGTTTTGATCACAATGTTATTATTCGTTCTTGTTGCAAAGCCAACCGGGATTTATTTAGAGAAGGCGTTTCAAGGGAATAGCAAATTGGATAAAGTGTTCGGACCTTTTGAAAATATTATTTTTAAAATTTCGGGTGTGAAGCCTTATAACCAGAGCTGGAAGCAATACGCATTATCATTAGTTGCACTTAATGGATTTATGATTATTGTTGTTTATTTTATACTTCGCCTGCAAGGTGTATTGCTACTAAATCCAGCTCATGTTCAGGGAATGGAACCTACACTCGCTTTTAATACAGCAATTAGTTTTATGGCAGATACAAATTTACAGCATTACAGCGGTGAGAATGGTGTTTCGTACTTGTCACAATTAATTGGAATTACGTTTTTAATGTTTACAGCACCAGCAACAACATTAGCAATTGTAATGGCTTTTATAAGAGGGTTAGCAGGGAAAGAACTTGGAAATTTCTTCGTAGATTTTACACGTGCTTTAACGAGAGTTTTTCTTCCAATTGCATTTATAGCAGCATTGATCTTCGTTGCGCTTGGTGTACCGCAAACGTTAGAAGGAGCGGTTACAGCTCATACAATTGAAGGCGTGAAACAAAGTATATTACGTGGTCCGGTTGCTTCTTTCGTTTCTATTAAAGAATTAGGAAACAACGGCGGAGGATTTTTCGGGGCAAACTCAACGCATCCATTTGAAAACCCAGGTCAAATCAGTAACATTTTACAAATGATGCTTATGATGCTGTTACCAACAGCCCTGCCATTTACATACGGAAGAATGGTCGGGAATAAAAAACAAGGACGCGTTCTTTTCGTTTCTTTATTCATCGTATTTTTAATGGGATTTACAACAATTGTAACGTCAGAATTACATGGAAACCCAGCGTTAAATGAAATGGGAATGCAGCATACTCAAGGCAGTGTAGAAGGAAAAGAAGTTCGCTTTGGAACCGTATTTTCTTCACTATACGCAACAGTAACAACCGCAGCAGAAACAGGTGCTGTTGATACCATGCATGATACGTTGACACCAATTGGAGGGCTCGTACCACTTGTAAATATGATGTTAAATACAGTATACGGCGGGGTCGGTGCAGGATTTATCAATATTATTATGTACGCGATTATCGCGGTCTTTATATCGGGATTAATGGTGGGACGTACACCAGAGTTTTTAGGGAAGAAGATTGAAGGAAAGGAAATGAAATTAATTGCGGTAACAATACTATTTCATCCTTTACTTATTTTAGGGTTTTCAGCATTGGCTCTTTCGACTCATCTCGGAACAGATGCTATTTCAAACTCCGGTTTTCACGGTTTGACACAAGTTGTCTATGAATATACTTCTTCGGCAGCAAATAACGGTTCCGGTTTTGAAGGTTTAGGAGACAATACGGCGTTTTGGAACATTACAACTGGTATCGTAATGTTTTTAGGACGTTACTTTAGCCTAATCACAATGCTCGCTGTAGCAGCTTCATTAAAAGAGAAAACGGTAGTACCAGAAACAATCGGAACATTCCGAACAGATAACGGTTTATTTGGCGGTATTTTCATTGGAACAATTGTAATTGTAGGGGCATTAACGTTCTTCCCGATGTTAGTGTTAGGACCAATTGCGGAATTTCTTACATTGAAGTGATGGAGGAGACATGATGAAACCTGTAGTGGTAAAAGATAAACAATCGAATCAATCGATTGTATCACCAAAAACGGAAGTCGAAAATGAAGTAAGACAAGCAAAAACGATGGATCGTGACATTATTACAAATGCGATAAAAGAAGCCTTTGCAAAATTGAATCCACGAGTGATGGTGAAAAATCCGATTATGTTCGTGGTGGAAATTGGATTTTTTCTAACATTAATTTTATCATTTTTACCTAATGGATCTAGTAGTATCCCAGGGTGGTTCAATATAACAGTTTCTCTTATTCTCTTATTCACTGTTTTGTTTGCTAATTTTGCAGAAGCATTAGCAGAAGGGCGCGGGATAGCGCAAGCTGATTCGTTAAAGCAATCGAAAAAAGATGTATTTGCAAATGTCGTAAAAGAAAATGGAAGTGTTGCTAGAGTTTCAGCAACTGAGCTGAAAAAAGGCGATGTTGTTCTTGTAAAACAAGGTGAAATGATCCCTAGTGACGGAGAAGTTATTCGCGGGTTAGCATCTGTCGATGAATCAGCAATTACCGGAGAATCTGCACCAGTTATGAAAGAAGCTGGCGGTGATTTTTGCTCCGTTACAGGCGGTACAATGGTAGTAAGTGATGAAATTACAATTCGAATTACAAGTAATCCTGGCGAATCTTTCTTAGATAAAATGATTTCGTTAGTAGAAGGGGCATCTCGTCAAAAAACACCAAATGAAATTGCTCTTAATACGGTATTGATGAGTTTAACACTTATTTTCTTAATCGTTGTTGTGACATTGCCGATCTTTACGAATTATCTTGGTTTTCAAATTGATACATCTATACTCGTTGCACTTCTTGTTTGTTTAATTCCAACAACAATTGGTGGTTTATTATCCGCAATTGGGATTGCCGGTATGGACCGTGTAACGAAATTTAACGTGTTAGCGATGAGTGGTAAAGCAGTGGAAGCAGCTGGTGATATTAACACAATTATTTTAGATAAAACAGGTACAATTACATTCGGTAATCGTATGGCACATACGCTTTTACCAGTAGGAAATGAAACAATTGAGCAAGTTGCAAAATGGGCAGCGCTTAGCTCTGTGTTAGATGAGACGCCAGAAGGACGTTCGGTTATTGAATACGTACAATCTAAAGCATTCTCTTATAATGGTACACTTGCTGAGGAAGGTGAGTTTGTTCCATTTAAAGCAGAGACGCGTATGAGCGGTGTGGACTTAGTAGATGGTACAAAAATAAGAAAAGGTGCAGTTGGTGCTGTCATTGAATGGGTACAATCGCAAGGCGGTACAGTTCCGAAAGATTTAAATCAAAAGGCGGATTTAATTGCGAAAGAAGGCGGTACACCGCTCGCTGTTGCAGCGAATGATCGTATTTACGGATTAATTTATTTAAAAGATACTGTAAAACCAGGTATGCGCGAACGATTTGAACAGCTTCGTCAAATGGGGATTAAAACGGTGATGTGTACAGGTGATAACCCACTTACTTCCGCAACGATTGCGAAAGAAGCTGGTGTGGATGAATTTGTTGCAGAATGTAAACCAGAAGATAAAATTGCAGTTATTAAAGCAGAGCAAGATAAAGGAAAGCTTGTTGCGATGACAGGTGATGGTACAAATGATGCACCAGCTTTAGCGCAAGCCGATGTTGGTTTAGCGATGAATAGTGGTACAGCAGCAGCGAAAGAAGCAGCAAATATGATTGACTTAGATTCAAACCCAACGAAAATTATTGAGGTTGTAGGGATTGGTAAGCAGCTATTAATGACGCGCGGTGCGCTAACAACATTTAGTATCGCAAATGATATTGCGAAGTATTTTGCGATTATCCCAGCCATGTTTACATTGGCAATTCCGCAAATGGAAGCCCTGAACGTGATGAAATTACATTCACCATTATCAGCGATTTTATCAGCGCTTATCTTTAACGCGATTATTATCCCGATGCTTATTCCGCTCGCGATGAGAGGGATTGCTTATAAACCGATGAGCTCTAATGCATTGTTAGGACGTAACCTATTTATTTACGGACTTGGGGGAGTAATTGTTCCGTTCGTCGGTATTAAGCTAATTGACATGTTTGTCGGATTGTTCATTTAAAGAAAAGGGGAAATGAAAATGTTTGAAAAACAAAAGATACTTTCACCTGTCATTCGTGTAACCTTTACATTTCTTGTTATATGCGGGCTTATTTATCCACTTTTAGTTACAGGAATTGCGCAAGCATTTATGAAAGATAATGCAGACGGAAGCCTTATCTATAATGACAAAAATGAAGTTATTGGTTCGAAATTAATTGGTCAAAATTTTACAGATCCACGTTATTTCCACGGACGCGTCTCTAGTATAGAATATAAAGCAGAAGCATCGGGATCGAATAACTATGCACCGTCTAATCCAGATTTAGTAAAACGTGTAGAAGAGAGTGTGGACAATTGGAAGAAGGAAAATCCAGCAGTGCCTGTTACGGAAGTTCCGATGGATTTAGTAACGAATTCAGGTTCAGGGTTAGACCCAGACATTAGCCCACAAGCAGCTTACGTACAAGTAGATCGCATCTCTAAAATTACGAATATTCCGAAAGTAAAAATTGATAAGCTGATTGAATCACAAACAGAAGGAAAAGCACTTGGATTGTTCGGTGAAGATCGCGTCAACGTGTTGAAGTTAAATGTAGAATTACAAAAAATGATGTAACAATACTACCTCAATCGCTTAGATTGAGGTAGTATTGTTTGGCTAGAAAGGGTGCATGTTGATGTATGCAGATGACTATAAGCCAACGTTTCAAAGGCGAACGCCAGAAGAATATTTAGAATATATTCGTCAACAAAATCGGGGGAAATTAAAGCTTTATGTCGGAGCAGCTCCTGGAGTCGGAAAAAGTTATAAAATGCTTTTTGATGCAAGAGAGATGCGAAAAGAAGGCATTGATGTTGTCATTGGTCTTATTGAAACGCACGGCCGAAAAGAAACAGAAGAGGCAATTGCTGAGTTAGAAGCTGTTCCGTTAAAAGAGATTCATTACAAAGGAAAAGTGTTTCCAGAACTGAATGTCGAAGCAATTATAAAACGGGCACCACAAGTTGTAATTGTAGATGAGTTAGCCCATACGAATATCCCTAGTTCGAAACATAAAAAACGCTATCAAGATGTCGAGGAATTATTAGATGCAGGCATTGATGTTTTGTCTGCATTTAATATTCAACATTTGGAAAGTGTTCACGATATCGTCGAGCAAATTACAGGGGTCAAAGTAAGAGAGCGCGTTCCTGACTTCATTTTACAAAAGGCCAATGAAATTCAGCTTGTGGATGTCACGCCAGAAGTACTGCGAAAACGATTAATGGACGGAAAGATATATAAGGAAGAAAAAATAGGGCGGAGCTTAAATCATTTTTTCACACTAAATAATTTAGGAGCACTCCGCGAATTATCACTTCGAGAAGTTGCAGATGATATGGACGAGAAAATTAGCCAATTTACTGAGGAACCAATTGGAGTGAAAGAAAAAATTCTAGTTTGCGTACAGTACAGTTCTACGGCAGAAAAGCTCATTCGCCGCGGCTGGCGCATGGCAAACCGTTTAAATGCAGAATTATATGTATTAAATGTAGAAAGAGAAAAGATTGAATCTATAGCAGAAGCGAAAAAACAAGTTATTGAAGAATGGAAAACATTAACGAATCAATTTGAGGCAACCTTTTTATTAGAAGAAGCAAAAGGTAGTAAACCAGCGGATGTCATTATTAAAGTGGCAAAAGAACGACAAGTCACCCAAGTTTTGCTTGGACAATCAGCCAGAACAAGATGGGAAGAAATTCGCAAAGGTTCTATTGTAAATGAAATTATGAGACAAACGAAGAATATTGATATTCATATTGTGGCGGATCAAAGGGGATAACGAAAGAGAATCTCTAAAAGTGGTTTTTAGAGATTCTTTACGACGTAAAGACCCTTTCTTTTTAGGGGGACGAGAGCGTCTGGCCGTTGCTTGGAACGGTCATGTTGTATTCTACATAGCAACAATCTATATGTTAAAAAATCAAGTTGTATTTATATATATAATGATTGGATATTAAACTACGATCGAGATAAGAGTGATTCATTTTTTAAAACCATTTAAATGCTTTTTAGAACGTTTTTAAATGGATTTAGGTCTTTTTTGGTATGTAGAACGAGTTGAAAACGCTTAGAAAGCTTTCTAAAGGAAGTTAAAACCCTTTGCTAGTTGGCGTAAAATTTGTTATTGGAAGTTAATAAATCTATATTTTTCCCTTCTTAGATAGAATGCTAATAATAAAACCACCATATATAGTTGGGATAGAGTCAGGAAAGTGCGGATTTACAACGATAAGCACACATTTTCAAAACGATTCCCCCATCAGCAATAAAACACCCTCAAATAGGATGAGGGTGTTTTTTGCGTTTTATTTACCTAAATTATTAATAGCGTAATCGGCTTCTTCTTGTGTAAATTTTTCACCGTTTTCAGAAGTCAGTTGGTCCCTTATCGATTCTGGTGACATACTCATTGTTTTTTGATAACTTTTTGCTTTTTTCAAGGCATTTTCATTAAAATTGGCTTTCATATTGTCAATTGCGTACTGTGCTTCATCTTCAGCAAATTTTTCACCATGTTCAGAAACAAGCTGGTCATGAATCCCCTGTTTTGACATGTTCATTGTTTTTGCATACGTTTCAGCCTTTTTCAAAGCGTTTGCTTTCCAATCAAATTTAAGATTATTCATTGCATAATTAGCAGATTCTGCGGAAAACTTTTCACCATGTTCAGAAATAAGCTGGTCATGAATCCCCTGTTTTGACATGTTCATTGTTTTTGCATACGTTTCAGCTTTTTTCAAAGCGGACTTATATTCTACAGGAACGTTATTCTCTGTCTTTGTTTCTTCTTTTTTCGGTTCCTCTTTCTTATCATTTACCTGTTCGGTAACAGTAGGTTTACTTTCCTTTTTGTTTGTGTCCGCTTTGTCATCGTCGTTGCTGTTAACAGCAATAATAATGATAATCGCAATCACCCAAACCCACCATTTTTTATAGAACGGCTTTTTCTGTTTTTGTTGTTTTTCCACTTCCTGTACCTCCATTTATGCCATTTAATGAATTATGTAAGATTGCTAATCGATTATAACAAATCCAGTTTCAATTATATCGTATTAGAAATGATATGGTGCCCCATATTATGTCGAAAAAACAAAATAAAAAAAGAGAGCTATTAAGCCCTCTTTTTCGAATTGTAAAACTTTTCCTTTACAATTAAACCAACGTCATAAGAAACTCTATATGAATATTGTATACATCCTTAGTTAACATAATGTCCTATTATCGGGATTCAATGTATTTAGAAGACTACTAAAATTCCTCTAGATTGTTTAACTGGAAGACTTTCGCGTTCAGATAATTATCGTTAGCGGAAGTCATTTTAAAATTCTATGTGTGGACTTGAATAATTTGTATGTATTGTTGTAAGTTATTATATTATTCCGCATGTTCTTTCATTAATTTATTAAGTGCTTTATCATAAGCATCTTTGTTTTCCTTACCTAACTCATAAATTGCTTTATTCCAATGTTCTCCATCTACACCTGATAAATGTGGAGTACTTTTTAGTACAGCTTCTTGCATATACGGTTTACCCTCTTTACTAGCGTCTTTAATAAACTTTGTTGCTTTTCTTGCATCTGTTACCCCTACTTGTATGTCTTTGTGAATGTCTTTGTATTTATCAGGAACTTTTATATATTCCATATTGTCTAAAATCTTATCCATCTCGTTTGCTGTTTTTAAAATATCTTTTTCTTTTTCCTTGTCTTTCATAGCTTTCCCTGAGTTTACTAACAATAAATCCTTCCTGTATTGAAACTCTACTAATTGTTCACAAATATAATAGGGATACTGTTTCTCTGATATTACTGTTTTCCTTGTTGATTTGTTTGACTGCTCAGTCTTAGGAGTAGACTCTTTATCTCCTACCGCACAACCTACTAATAATAGAATAGGTATTGCTAATGATACGAGTTTCGTTGCTTTCATTATGTATCCTCCTTTTAGGGATTACTGTAATTAATTAACATATTGTACCATAATATAAATTATAGTAACTACTCAGCTACCCTAAGGTTTTAATGGTTTAATATTTTGATTCTCAAGTTTGCCACTACGTATTTTTGTGAAAAATCTCCATATGTAGTATGTAAGGAGATTATCTCATGGGTTATTTACAAAGGGTAGGTGGGAATATTTGACGCTTACTTTACATTTTTCATTGCATATAAGAGAAACAAAAGAAAAACAATAGATCCCGAAAAGAAAATCCAAAAGTAATTTTGACCAAATAATAGAAAACTACCAAGGAGCGGACCTACTCCCATTCCAAAATACCGAATAAAGTTATATATACCAATAGCGGTTGCGCGTTCATCCACAAATTCTTCTGTTAATAACGTTGTATGTGTTGGCATTGATAATCCCATGCTGAGTCCGTATAAAGAAGTGACAATGATAAGGATAGGGATATTCATGTTATAGGTGATAGAAAATAATAAAATACATGCAATATGAAGGAAACTTGTAAAGAGTAAAGCATGCTTTGTCTGCATTTTCTTTTGTAACGTTTTATAACAATAACTACCTACCATCATACATAATGACATGGGAACAAAGATTAGCCCAATTGTATGTGGATGAAGATGAAATAAAGTCTTTAATATGGATGGTAAAAAGACAAGGAAGCAAAAATAAAGATAAAATTGCATAAAACCAATTATGACAATGGTGAAACCAATCTTATTTTGTAAAACACGAAAGTAGTGTTTCGTTGCTTGTTGTTTAGAAGAAACTGGTTTTGTTTCTGGGAGTAACATCATGTTTATGAGTAATAAAATAATACTAATCGCCGCTAAAAAGAGAAAGATAGAAACGTGTCCATTTCGATTTCCTAAAAAACCTCCCATTAAAGGACCGATAGCAGGTGCAAGTGCTAAAAGCATTTGGTACATACTCATTGCTTTGCCGCGCTCATTTCCTTCATATAAATCACCAATTATCGTAGCTGAAACAACTGGGATAGCTGCTGTTCCAAAAGCTTGAATCGCTCTAAAAATAAGGAATGTATAAATGTTTTGTGTAAAAACGCAACCTATTGATCCGATACAACTCAGCGATAGACCTAGAATGAGAATGAATTTTCTTCCTTTCGTATCAATAAGGGGACCGTAGATAATTTGCATAATCGCCAGTACAAAAGTAAAAACAGAAACAGTAAGATTGACTAAATATAATGATGTGTGAAATGACCCCTGAATAATTGGCAAGATGGGGGTATACATATTTTGTGCTAGAGAACCTAATAAAGCACTAATACAAATGATATAGAAAATAGGTGTACGGTTTGTTGTAGTTTCCATCAATACTCCTCCTTTTAGTTTCCTGGGAAACTAAAAGTAATTTTAACATGATTTTCTTTTTTGTAAATAGATAATATGTATTTTGTTTTTAATATGAAATCTATGCGGTATAATTGTTTCTAAGGAAACGTAAATTGTGTTTGGAGGGAAATAAAGTGAATCGAACAGCTGAGCAAAAACAAATATTAGTTGATATTCAAGCACTTATTCATAAGAAAGAAGAGTATGAGAAAGAAGTACATGAACAGTTTTTAGGTGAAATGGGGATAAATGATATTTCATTATCAGAATTACATGTGATCGCTTGTATTGGAGAACAAGGTTTAATGAATGTAACAGCAATTACTGAAAGTATGGGGATGACAAAAGGGGCTATTTCTAAAATTTGTACAAAACTATTTAATAAAAATTTTGTTGAAAAGATGAAAATGTTGAACAACCAAAAAGAAATATTTTTCCGTTTAACAGATAAAGGAAGAGAAATATATCATGCTCATGAAACGTTACATAATCAAGCTGAAGAAGCATGGTTATCACTTTTAGACAAATATACAAAAGAAGAGTTGGAGGTTATTCAACGATTCATAGTGGATGTAACGATGCATATAGGAACGAAAGGTAGATAAAGAAATATTTCCTTTCAGCTGAGTCGTCTGAGTATGGTTTTCTAATCGTTTTTTATATAATAGGAAGAGATATTTAACAATGTGAATCATTACAAAGTATATATAAAACGAGGAGAGAGAGCCATGCTTGAAAATACGGGTTTAGTATTAGAAGGCGGCGGTATGCGCGGCGTATATACAGCTGGTGTATTAGAGTATTTTATGGAGAATGATTTACACTTTCCATATGTAATTGGTGTATCAGCAGGTGCGTGTAATGCAGCGTCGTATCTTTCAGGGCAAAAAGAGAGAAATAAAACAGTAAATATTGAATATGTGACACATCCAAGATATCTATCGTATAAAAACTTTTGGAAAAAGCGTCAGCTCTTTGATATGGATTTTATTTTTCGTGAAATTCCGATGCAGCATGTGCCATTTGATTTTGAAACGTACTTTAATACGGAGCAGCAATTTCTTGTCGGAACGACGGATTGTGAAACGGGACAACCTGTTTATTTTGAAAAAGGCCGTTCACAGGAAGACGCATTAACAGTATTACAGGCATCAAGTTCATTGCCTTTTGTTGCGCCTGTCGTAGAATTTGACGGGAAAAAGTTATTGGATGGTGGCATCTCAGATCCGATTCCTGTTCGAAAAGCGCAGGAAGATGGTTACAGAAAATCAGTTGTTATTTTGACAAGGAA
Source organism: Bacillus sp. 123MFChir2 (assembly GCF_000383235.1). Lineage (GTDB taxonomy): Bacteria > Bacillota > Bacilli > Bacillales > Bacillaceae_G > Bacillus_A. The sequence goes on along the minus strand of NZ_KB910964.1, from coordinate 13,561 downwards.
TAAAGGGTACGCAAAGAAGAAATCAAAATTTGGATGGATTGCAGGGAAAGCATATAAAAAATATCCTAAATTAGTAGACGCAATGTTAACTCGTTACGAAGTTTATAATGAGACCCTTCATCATATTGAAAACGAAGAAACAGCTGGAAATATATTTGTGATTCGGCCGACAGAACAATTACAAGTGGATCGTATGGAGAAGGATCCGGAAAAATTACAGCGTTTGTATGATCAAGGATATAAAGATGCTGAGAAAATGCATGGAGATTTGGTACGATTTCTTAGTAAGTAAAAGGTGACTCAAAATAATGAGTCACCTTTTTTAATGCGGTATAAATACTAACTGATAAGCAAACAAAATAGCAAATACATATACAAGCGGGTGAACCGCACGGAATTGTCCTTTTGCTACTTTCATAAGCGGGTATGAAATGAAGCCAAGCGCGATACCTGTTGCAATGCTTGATGTAAGCGGCATGCTTAAAATTACTAAAAATGCTGGGAAAGCTTCATCGAATGCATCCCAATCAATGTGACGAACTGCGCCCATCATTAAGCTACCAACAATAATTAATGACGGAGCTGTAATAGCGGAAACGCCAGATACTGCACCGATAAGTGGTCCGAAGAATGCAGTTACTGCAAATAATATGGCAACAGTTAATGTTGTTAAGCCTGTACGACCACCAGCCGCAACACCAGCAGAAGATTCAATATAAGCAGTTGTTGGTGTTGTACCAAACATAGAACCGATCGTTGCTGAAATAGAATCTGAAAGAAGAGCGCGTCCGGAATTTGGAAGTTTTCCATCTTTCATCAGGCCGCCTTGCTGGGCAACGCCAAGTAGTGTACCTGTTGTATCGAATAATGTTACTAGGAAAAGCGAGAAAACAACGCCGTATAATCCGTAGTGAATGACATCAGATACTGCTGTAATTGGATTGGAAACAATTACGCCTTCTGGTAAACCAGGCAGAGAGGTAACTCCGTTTGAAAACGTTAATTGTCCAGTAAAGTAAGCAATAATTCCTGTTAAGAACATACCGATAAATAATGCACCGTTTACGTTTAAAGACATCAGTACTAACGTAATCGCAAGTCCAGCTAATGCAAGTAAAACAGACGGAGAGTGAAGATCTCCAAGTCCAACTAAATTGGAAGGATGTTTTGTCACAATCCCTGTTAGACGTAAGCCAATAAATGCGATAAATAAACCGATACCAGCTGTAATGGCATGTTTTAAGTTTTCAGGAATTGCTTCCATTAATTTTGTACGGAAAGAAGTTAATGATAGCAAAATTAAAATCATACCTGCTACGAATACAGCAGAGAAAGCAATTGCAAATGTCATGCCTTCATGAGTTTTTACAACTGAGTAAGCAAAGTAAGCATTTAATCCCATACCTGGTGCAATTGCAATTGGTAAATTTGCAAAGAATGCCATACATAATGTTCCAATAACAGCAGCGATGATAGTCGCTGTAAATGCTTGTTCAAATGGAACACCTGCATCACCAAGGATGACTGGGTTTACGACGATAATGTATGCCATTGTTAAGAAGGTAATAATACCAGCCATAATTTCAGTTTTAATAGAAGTTTGATGTTTTGAAAGGTTAAACATAAAAACATCCTTTCTTTTTACGAATAATTGTCACAACAGTTATATATAATATTCGTTATTTTGTTTTTTTGCAAGAGTTTTAGAGAAAGAAATTCATTTTTTCGGTTTTCTATGGATAAATTTCGAATGTTAAACGCATTTTCTATGTATATATTTCGTTTTTTGTAAGAATTAAGTATATTTTTTTGATTTCGTACATCATAAGAAAGACATATGATAGGGAGGTTTTTATAGTATGACGGAACAACCGAAGAAAACATTACCACCGCAGCATCAAGAGAAACAGCCGGGAATTGAGAACGTCATGAATCCACGTCCGAAATGTATAGATGAGAATTATGTAGGAAGCGGGAAGCTTAAAGGGAAATCCGCACTGATTACGGGAGGAGACAGCGGAATTGGAAGAGCGGTAGCGATTGCTTTTGCGAAAGAGGGTGCCAATATCGCCATTGCGTATTTAGATGAACATGAAGATGCAGAGGAAACGAAGCGCTGGGTCGAACAGCAAGGTGCTCGGTGCGTTTTAATTCCGGGGGATGTAAGTGAAGAGCAGCATTGCCAACAAGTTGTAACAGAGGCTGCAGCGCAATTGGGAGGTTTACATATTGTTGTGAATAATGCCGCGCAGCAATATCCGCAGCAAGGTTTAGAATGGATTACAGCAGAGCAGCTGGAAAAGACATTTCGGATTAATATCTTCTCGTATTTTTATATAACAAAAGCGGCACTTGCTCATTTAAAACAAGGTGATGTCATTGTGAATACTGCTTCCATTACGGCGTATGAAGGAAATGAGCAGCTCATTGATTATTCGGCAACAAAAGGAGCAATTGTTTCTTTTACACGTTCGTTGGCAAAATCTTTAGTCCCTAAAGGTATTCGTGTTAACGGCGTTGCGCCAGGGCCAATTTGGACACCGCTTATCCCATCAAGTTTCGATGAGAAAAAGGTGTCTGAATTTGGCAGCAATGTTCCGATGAAACGGCCGGGGCAACCGTATGAATTAGCACCGGCGTATGTATATTTAGCTTCAAATGACTCTACTTATGTTTCCGGGCAAATCCTTCATGTTAACGGAGGGGTGATTGTTTAGTGTTTTTTATGTCGAAATGTGCCGAGTAGTCTTTAAATCGTGTCGAAGCGCCGATATGTCACGAATATCGCCGATAAATGTACCATTTCCGCCGATATATTGAAAAAAGCGCCGATATTTTTGAGAGCTGGCCTTCCCGGTCAGCTCTCATTCATAAGAATTGAATTTATAGTAAAAACTAAATGAACCATAGTATTTTCATGGTGAGATTTTAAGGGGAATGTGGAGGTGACATTGATGAAAAAAGCATGTTCACTTGCATTAATATTTCTTTTCTTTTTTTTATATGTACCAATTACATTTGCTGAGAAGGCAGATCATTTATTGCTTATAAATTTAACAACAAATCAATTATCTTTTTTTGAAAATGGGAACTATGTGCGAACATTTCCTATTACTACTGGCAAGAAAATTACACCTACACCAGAAGGAACGTTTTGCATTATTAATAAATATAAAAATAAAGAATATCATCGAAAAAATATTCCGGGCGGTGCACCGAATAATCCACTTGGGACTAGGTGGATGGGCTTAAATAAAAATGAATATGCCATTCATGGGACAAATCGTGAATGGTCGATTGGCAGACGTGAGTCGAACGGATGTATTCGTATGTATGATCGAGATATTCAATGGTTGTATGAGCGAGTTCCATTACAAACGAGGGTAATTATTACTCATTTTCATACACATCCTGAATATGCGGCGCATCAACTTGGATACCGGGTTGTCAGCTGGAACAAACGCGTGTTAGAGGAGGAACAGATAGGGAAGATTACAACGATCGATCAGACGAAAATATATTGGCAAGAACCGAATGGACAATTTACAGAAATTCAAACCGTATTACCGAATGAAGTATATCCCGTGTATTCGCAAGGAAAGAACGGACTATATTATATAGGAAATAATTTGTATATTATGGATGGAAAAGAAACAACGGTAAAGTATGAGCAAGTTCCTTACTCAATAGTAAGTAATATTTATAAACGAAAATACGAGGTAAAGTAAAGGATACTGTTTGGAAATGGTATCCTTTTTCATCCCGCATTAACGGGCAGTAAAGGCTAGGGAAGCACGGGGAAGAAAACTGCCCGTAAAAGCCCGATTGGTTCAACTAACCATCAGTGAGAAAAGCGTCACTGTTAGAAGTTTCACTTTATATCGCATTGGAGTTCCTCCTTGAATAGAATGATGTAAAGGCGAGGGGGAATATGCGGTGGAGAAGGAAGACGGTAAATTTGCATTTAAAATTTTTTTAATTACATTGTGTTTATTTGCTATCTATTTGTTCATTTCATTTATCTTTTCGATGTACATTCCGTATATAGACTTATTATTATTAGTGGGATTTGTATGGGCATTTGTTGAAGCTAGGGAGTGTGAAGATAGTATATATCGCTGGGTTACATTAGGTGGAACAGCTTTTATTCTTATTGTATATGTTGCAATGATGCATGATGCTTGGAAGCAAGTGTAAGAGCGTACAGTTAATCATACGCTCTTATATCTTCAAGTGCCGAGAGGGGAGAGATTGCCCCGTGTATTCCAACTTTATTTGCAAATGAAAGCCCATCTCATGTATTGTGAGATGGGCCGCGGTTTAGTATTTTGGCTGAAAGGTATGGCAACATGTTTCTACGCTTGTTGTTGCCGAACTATCTATCATTTGTCCAGATAAAATTGTATCTGTATACGACTCGTCTTCTGCGTGTGTAGACTCTTGAGAGTCAGGTTGTACGAAGATGGCAGTTGCTTGACAAAAGTTACCTTGTCCCCAAAATGAGCAGTTAGAGACAGAGCATCGTACTTCTGGCATAGAATCCCCCTCCTTATACAAGTAGTGTGAGGTTTTTAGGCACACTTCATGTATACAGGAAGTTTCCTTTTCTTGTTACTTTTTAGTTTCTGTAAACCACTTTTTAAATTTGTCTTTCGGCTGTTCTCCTTCAATGCGGCTTACTTCTTTACCATCTTTAAAGTGAACGATTGTTGGTGTACCTGTAATTTTAAATTCATCCCACACAGTCTCTGGTGCATTTTCTAAGTCGATAACTTTCATATCAATGTTCATATCTTTTGCCATTGGAACAATAATTGGTGATACTTTTTGGCAGTGTCCACAGCTTGTTTTATAGAAATAAATTGTCTGCTCTTTCTTTTCTTGTATATTTTTTCGAATATCTTCTGGAGAAAGTTTATTTGTGTAATAATCTGTTTTCGTTTCTTCTTTTGTCTCCATGTTTGATACAGCAAAAATAGTGATTAATAAAGCGATGACAATACCGCCAAACAGAAACATTTTCTTCATTATTTCATCTCCTTATTTGTTTTTAGTAAAAGGAAACTGCAAATTACAATCATGATAAATGCAATTAGTGCTAAAAATGGAATTGTGACGAAGCCAAACCAATTAATATATTGTCCTGTACATGGAACTCGTCCACATACTGCACCGGCTTCTGAAAAAGCGGGAATCTTTTGAATGGCATAATGATATAGCGAGATACAAGCCCCGATGCTTGCGATTGGAAAAGAATATGTAGCAATGCGGTAATCCTTGCGGGCCACGGCAATTCCAAGTAGTAACACAAATGGATACATAAAAATACGTTGGTACCAACATAATGTACATGGTTCAAATTTCATAATTTCAGAAAAATATAAACTTCCGAGTGTAGCAATAAATGAAGTTCCCCAAGCAGTAAATAATAGAGCTTCTTTTCTTTTTTCGCGGTCCATTTTCTATACCTCTCTTATAATAGTTACACACAAAATTATAGTATGAGGAGGAGGGGAAAAGAAAGCAAAACATTCGATATAATAAAAGCTTTTTGCGCTGAAAACTCAGAAATAAAAAAACAAGGTGAAATACACCTTGTTTTTCAGGGAATGTTATTGATTCACGGCTTTCGTAGACTTGATAAAAAAGCCTTGAATCGCTTCTTTATTTTTTTGCGAATGAAGTTCTAATACTGCACCGGCATGTTTATACGTTTTCGGTTCGTATCCATTTGCGACTGGAATTCGCATCGTTTCCACCTTTTCAATAGGGTGAGCGAGAACGTTACTGCCGAGTGAGAATAACGTTTGCGTATCCATGCTCGTTTGAATATAAGGAAGAAGATCATAAACAATCATAGGTAATTGGAAGACCCCGTCTACGGATTGCACTTTTTCAGTAAAGGCTTTTTGCAGAGCTTGTAGTACTTCTTGCTGGCGCCCTACACGTCCAAAGTCGCTTTCAGCATCATGACGGAAGCGTGCATACTTTAATAATTCTTTTCCGTGTAATTGCTGCGAGCCAGGTTGTACATGTAATCCCATATCATCGATAATTGTCTGCGTTACATTTACAGTAATTCCTTCTGGTGCGATAGTATCTACAATTTTTTCAAATGCAGCAAAATCAACTGTTACGTAATGAGATACATCGATTCCAAAGTTATGTTGGATCGTTTTGCGTAATAATTCAGGACCGCCATAATAGTAGGCAGCATTAATTTTATTATACTTTTTATCGTATGTAGGAATCTCTACGTAGCTATCGCGCATAATAGAAGCAAGTTTAACTGTTTTTTCTTGTTTGTTATATTGTGCAATCATAATCGTATCAGCCCTAGCTTGCGTTTCTCCGCGTGAATCGCTGCCAATCAGGAGTACGTTCAGTAATCCTTTTTCGTTTTTTGCTCCTTGAAACTTCGGAGCTGTTTCTTTTGGTGATTTTTGACAACCGCTGACCAATAGGGCGATAAGTAAAAGTAAGTAAATGTGTTTTTTCACAACATCACGTCCGTTTGCTTATTGTTCATAATACGTATTATGAACAATGGTCTGGTAAAATATACTAAGATGCTACCCCGGTACATTGGGATAGCATCTTATCATAGTAGGAGCTTGGTTCGTTACATATAGGCTTGCTCTGCATATGTTTTCTGCGTAGCATGATCGATATATTGAAACAACAGTTGAAGTTGTTTGTCAATTTCGGATAGATCGTTACTGTATTGATATGAGTGTAGGAAGTGTTCAATTCGCTTTGAAAACAACTGATCTTCTGTTTGTACCATAAGTACAAGCAGCTTCTCCCAATCGCAACAATATGTGTAATAAAGAGCCTTATCGTAGTCGGTGTATGTGTGCATTGTGTGCCTCCTTTAATGAGGAGTTATATATAGTGTGTGACAGAAAGAAGGAAATACACTTGAGAGAATTTGTTAACAAAGCAAGAACATAAAAAAACGAGGGAGATAATCCCACGTTTTTATTTCGCTTAATTGGAGAATATGCTAATACATCATAAAAATTTCAGCTTATGCTTTTGGCATCGGAGTAGGCGTCGGTTTTGCATACCCTTCTTTATATTTATTATCAATGTATTTTCGGATTTCAAGCGGTGATTTTCCTTTGTCTTGTAACCTTGCCGCTTCTAATACAATTTCAAGGCAATTTACACAAGTTGTTGCATGAGAATCCCAAACAACTTGGCCATCTTTTTTGATTTCACGAATGAAACAGTTTTTATTGCTTTTATGTCCTACGCTCTCACCGCATCCACAGTAGCATGGAATCCATTGAAGCAATTCGGCATGTTGTCCTGCCACAGCGTAAATCTTTTTAATTTGCGCATCTTGTTCCGATAAGAAAGAAGGAAGTGTGTCGATTCCTTTTGTTGTTTCGGCAATGTCTCTTTGCTTTTCTGTATGATGTTGATGTGATGAGCTCGTCTCTTTTGCTTGTTGTTTTTGTTCAGCATTGTTGCAGCCAATCATTGTAAATGCAAGAATTCCCGTTATACAACATAATAAAAGCGGCTTTCTCATTGGGATTCCTCCTTTAGTTTCCTCCGAAAATGGACAGGTATATAAACATATATTAAGCGCAGCTTAATTTTAGAAGTAAAAAAGAAGGAGTGAATGCGCACTCCTTCCTTATCTTGCTTTTTTCATTTTTAATTCTGCTTTTAATTTCTTGATTTCCGCTTGTATATCCTCTTTTTTCACATTTAATTTTTCAGCAATTTGTTTTACATTCATACCGTCTTTCTTCATTTTTAAAACGTCATTTAAAGGTGTGTTACTCTTTTGTGAAATCATGTTGAGCGCTGCAAGTTGGAACAAAGATACTTCATAGTCACGCATCGTTTGTTTCACTTGATCTGGCGTTGATTTTTGCATGTCTGCTACTTTTTGAAACAACTTTGCTTTTGCCTCTTTACTCATATGATGTTTATGCAGCTTCTTCTTATCAACGCCAAAGTGCTTAGCAGTCTCTTTCCACGTCTGCTTTTCTTTATAGTAGTCTAATACAGTGTTAATATCATTTCCACTTAATTTAGCAATGCGCGCTGCTTTCCGAATTTCATGCTTTTGATAGCCTTTTTCTGTTAAGGATTTGTATTGTTCTTCAGAAATGAATTTATGGTGCTTTGTTTCTGCTGGTGAGTTATTTGTAGACGCGTATGCAGTTAGCGATGTTGCTCCGCATAATAATGATACCGCTAACATTCCTGTTACTAGCTTTTTCTTCATGTTTGATCACTCCTATATATAGTTGATTGCTTTTGTTATAGCTTATCCAAAAGATATGACAAAACTATGAACAAATTATGTTTTAAATAGGTACAAATTGAAAAACTAATGTCAAAAACCCTGTCTTTTTAAGGAGGGCGAGAGCATCTGGCCATGTATAGTAGCGGTCAGGGCCATTTTCTGCCGCGTGCAAGGATTAAAACAAAGGGAGAGCAAGTAGCGTTCATGTTTGTGGCTAATATGTTGAAAAATTAAAATGGATTTTATATAGAGAAGTAGAGAGTTGTTTCTATATGATAAGAGCCTTAAAATGAAGAGAAAGATTTCAATGAATGGAGAAGGTGCTGCGATGCATGTATTAATTGTTGAGGATAATGAAAGTGTGTGTTCTATGCTTGAATTGTTTTTTATGAAAGAAAATTTTCAAGCAACATTTGTCGCAGATGGTTTAGAAGCATATGCATTGTTTCAAAAGAAAGAGTGGGATTTGCTTATTATAGATTGGATGATTCCAGGGATGGACGGTATAAAACTATGTCAAAAAATAAGAGAAAGCAGTGACGTTCCTATCATTATGTTAACCGCAAAAGATAGTGAAGCGGATCAAGTGCTTGGATTAGAAATTGGGGCAGACGATTATGTTACGAAGCCATTTAGCCCACTTACATTAATTGCACGGATGAAGGCAGTTGTCCGTCGTTTAGCAAAAAAACAGGTGAAAAATGAAACGAGTCATTTTCATATTAATGAAGAAACGAGAGAAGTATTTTTAGACGGTGAGAAAGTGAATAATTTAACGCCAAAAGAATTTGAACTACTCGTCTTTTTTACGAAACATCCGCGCCAAGTATTTCGTAGGGAGCAGCTTTTAGAGCGCATTTGGGGCTATCAATTTTACGGAGATGAGCGAACGGTCGATGTACATATTAAACGGCTTCGTAAAAAAATTAGAACGGATTCGCATATATGGATTCAAACTGTGTGGGGCGTTGGTTATAAATTTGACGAAGTGGTAGCTGGCTGTGAAAAGGATTAAATATTTTTATCAGCTGTTATTTAGTTACATTCTTGTTTTTCTTGTTGCCTTTATTTTATTAAGTGTGATGTTTTTAAGTTTAGCTGAAAATCTTGCGTATGAAACAAAGGTAGACGAGCTTACTTCTTATGGGAATAAAATTATTGATGAGCTTGAGAAAAAAGAAATGGATGTTCATGTTGTGAAACTAAAACATTTTTCTAATCTATTACGTGCACGTGAAACGAAGTTTTTCATCTTTAATGAAAAGGGAGAAATTACGCAATCACCAGTTCATGTAAAGAAAAATCCATTGTTAAGCGAGGAAGAATGGAAGAAAATTCAACATGGTGAAACATTGAAAATAAAACGAGACGTAAATAGATTTGAACAACCTGTATCCATTGTTGCGCTTCCATATATGAGAAATGGTGAACTGCAAGGCGGTGTGATGTTAACAGCTCCTATCCGCAACACACTTGAAATCATTACGGAATTAAATCGTTATTTATTTATTGCGGCAGGAATTACATTCCTAATTGTACTTGTGGTTAGTATTTTTTTCTCACGCTCTTTAGTCAAACGGGTGCAACGTCTTCGCGGGGCAACTGAAATGATCGCAAAAGGCCAGTATGATGTACATATTCCTATTGGACAATATGATGAAATTGGTTTGCTCGGAAACGATTTTAACAATATGGCGCAGCAGCTTCATAAAGCGCAGATAGAGATTGAGCGTTTAGAAAAGCGAAAACGTCAATTTATTGCGGATGTTTCCCATGAATTAAAAACACCGCTTACGACAATGAATGGTTTAGTAGAAGGAATGAAGAATGACCTCATTCCAGAGGAGAAAAAGCAGCGCTGCTATGAAATGATGGAACAAGAAACGAAGCGATTAATTCGCCTCGTTCATGAAACGTTAGACTATGAAAAAATTCTTTCAAATGAAATTACACTTCAAAAAGAAGAAATTGACGTAAAAGAAGTATTTGAAGTCATTCGTGAACAGTTAGAACTACAAGCAAAGGAAAAGGAAAATAAGATTGAAATCGATGTCCCCGCTCGTTTATTTGTTTACGCTGATTATGACCGATTGCTGCAAATTTTACTAAACATCATAAAGAATAGTCTGCAATTTACAGAGAACGGAACGATTCGATTACGAGGAAGAGAAGAAGGACAAACAGTAACGATTGAAATTGCAGATACAGGAATCGGAATGAAGCAAGAAGAAGTAGCTGCCGTGTGGTCGCGCTTTTATAAAGCGGATGCTTCTAGAACGAATAGTTATGGTGAATTCGGATTAGGATTATCAATTGTAAAGGAACTTGTGAAACTGCACGATGGAACAATTGAAGTAACGAGTGAACAAGGGAAAGGAACAATGTTTATCATACGTTTTCCAAAATCATGAAAATCGTCTTACATCAAGTAAGGCGATTTTTTGTTGTGTGATATAAAAAGAAAATGGTTTTCTGTATTAAATATTGATTTCTATAAGGAAACAGGATTATAATTGAAATTGATAATCTTTATCAACTAATGGCGTATACATATAGATAAAATTGATGAGGGAGAGGGAAAAATGACAACTTATACTTCTATCGCAACTGTTGTGAAAGAAAGAAGGTCCATTCGTACATTTACAAAACAAGCAGTAGAAAAAGAATTGCTAATTGAACTATTAAATGATGCAACGTGGGCCCCGAATCATAAGAATCGCGAGCCGTGGCAATGTAAATTATTTATGGGGGACGGCCGCAAAATACTAGTAGACGCGGTGTTAAGTTCTTTTTCACCAGAGGAAAGAGAAAAGCGTGGAAACATGTTAACAGAACGGTTTATGAATACACCAGTTCAAATCGTTGTGTATATAGATGAAGACCCGCGCCAAGTACAGCGTGATGAAGACTATGCTGCTGTATGTGCATTTATCCAAAACTTTCAGCTACTAGCTTGGGAACATCGATTAGGAACTGTTTGGAAAACAGGCGGACTCATTTACAATCCTGATTTTATGAAAGCAATCGGTTTAACGAAGGGACATCGAGTTGTTGGCATTTTACATGTCGGCTATTTTGATAAAGTACCAGAAGGAAAAGAGCGTACACCGATTATGGAGAAGTTAGAGATTATTGAAGGGTAAAGTGAAAATTCCAACAGTGGGGGCTTCAGCCCTCACTGTTGGTTTGTAATTAAAGGTGTGCTGCAAATTTTGGTTTATCTTTCTTTCCTGCTCTTGGTTTGATGAAATAGCCCTATTTAGTGCTTCGCCTCCATAATACCCGGCCTCTTCTGCAAAAACAGCAGCATGAAATAGTGATGTTTGCTCCTCGGAATCAAAAAAAAGAGGAGCTGCAATAAAATTATTCAATAAAGTATATCCACCGTTATGCCCTGTGTCTGAAATTATAGGTACACCACTTGTCGAAAGTGTATCAATATAACGATATACAGTCCTTATATTCATCTCTAACTTTTCTGAAATTTGTTTTGCAGTAATTTTTTTACCTGAACTAAGCATCCAGAGAATTGCTAGTACATTGTCCATTTTAGGCATATAAAGCTACCGCAATATGGAATTTATTATCTATCATATAAGTTTTCCCCTTAATTAGTGTTAAGTAGATTTTACTGCATGAATCATTTGAATTTAACGTATTTTCCTTGAATTATACTATTCTATCTTGTGAGTTTAAATATATAAATGCAAATTGAGAAACTAACATAAAAACCCTTTTCTTTTTCGGTGGGCGAGAGCAACTGGCCATGCATAGATGCGGTCAGTTCCTTTTCCTGCCACGTGCAAAGTTTAAAACAAAGGTAGACAGCAAGTAGCCGCCATGTTTTGTTTGGCATAGCAGCGACTTATATGTTAAAAAGTCAACTTGTATTTATATATAACCCTTTATAGTATATCCCCAGACTGTGGATTAAGAAAAAATCCTGTCAGTATTTCGACAGGATTTTTGAACAAACCGTATTATAAATGTTTTATGCGAGTTCTGCCGGAAGAGTGAACGTGCCATCTTCATGTTGATGTAATGTGTATACATTTGAAATCGCCCTTGTATGAATGACACCGTAAATGTGTGGATATTGTTCACCGTTTGTAGCTAATTCATATTTAATTTCTGCTTGTACACGCTCAGCATCAATTGCTAACAATACAAGAGAAGGTTCTGATGCAAAGTGTTTATGAGCAACCTGTAATGATTGGCTAAGGAATGAGCAATGAATGAAGCCTTCTTCCTGTAAAGAAGGTTCGACGATTACTCCTTTTTCCTTTGCGTTCTCCCATGCTTGTACTGTCATAACTTTCATGATTGTTTTCATAGTATTGTCCCCTTTGTAATGACTGTTTTTCTAAAGAAAATTTTACATGTTTTTCAAGTAAATCGCATCTAAAAGATAGGAGAGAGTTTCTTTTATCCTCATGAAAGCTTGTTTCTATTCATACACTTTCATAAGGGAATGTGTAAGGAGGGAAAAGAGATGAGAAGTAGTGAAGATAAAGCATTGCAATATGCAATTGCGGAGATTACGGAAATCGCGACAGGATTTGGATTGGATTTTTATCCGATGCGTTATGAAATTTGTCCAGCAGATATTATTTATACATTCGGTGCCTACGGGATGCCAACGCGCTTTTCGCATTGGAGTTTTGGAAAACAATTTTATAAGATGAAACTTCACTATGATTTAGGACTGAGTAAAATATATGAGCTCGTCATTAACTCGAATCCGTGCTATGCCTTTTTATTAGATACAAACTCACTCATTCAAAATAAATTGATTGTCGCTCACGTATTAGCGCATTGTGACTTCTTTAAAAATAATATTCGATTCTCTAACACAAAACGGGATATGGTCGAAAGTATGTCGGCAACGGCAGAGAGAGTAAAAAATTATGAGCATAAATACGGAAAAGCAGAAGTTGAAACGTTTTTAGATGCAGTATTAGCAATTCAAGAGCACATTGATCCTTCACTGATGAGACCAAAGCTTTCTTGGAGTGTAGATGATCAAGAAGAGGAAGAACAAACGAGAAGGGCACCAACGCCATACGATGATTTATGGAACTTAGAGAATCGAAATAAGAAACGTGAATTACCGAATGCAAGGAAGAAAAGAAAAATTCCACCGCAACCAGAAAAAGACTTACTTCTTTTCATTGAACAATACAGCCGCGAACTAGAAGAATGGCAGCGCGATATTTTAACGATGATGCGTGAGGAAATGTTATATTTCTGGCCGCAGCTTGAAACGAAAATCATGAACGAAGGCTGGGCTTC
>NZ_KB910963.1 GCF_000383235.1 Bacillus sp. 123MFChir2 | reverse complement strand
TACATTACTGCTTTTAAAAGCTCTTCTACGAATGGAAGTATTCCACCTATAAATTTTAAAACTGCCATTGCGATTTCCATATGATTTCCTCCTCTTTTTGAATATTAAGATGTGTTATTCTTTATACTCACATTATAGTAAGCGTTTACATTTTTATCAACACATTTTAATATGCAATATTGCATATTAAAATGTGTTTTAAATTCTCTTCTTTTTTTATGCGTTCATAGAAAGGTATCACCAGTATTTTGAAACAAAACATGCTAATGGTTAGTACCAGTGTTGCTGTAACCAGAGAAAAAATGATGATTTTGTATAGAAAAAAGTATTTTTACGTTTTTGCATAAATGTAAATCAGTTGCTGCACTCAAGACCTTTAACAATTAGATCTCTTTGTTCGAAAAAGATAAACAAAGACTTCAAAACCTTAACATAAATATAAAAAATAAAAACAATACTATTTCAAAACTTCCAATACCGTGTTCTTCAAGATTTGTACACCGTCTAATATACAAGATCGATCAAACGTCATGTGGGGATGGTGTAATCCTGGTTTTAAATTCGCACCTAGCCCTAGCATAACTGCCTTTAAATGAGGCTTTTTCACCGTATAATAATGAAAATCATCACTTCCAGCTGTGCGAAGCGGCGGGGTGCAGCCCTCTGCTCCATATGTTTGCAGAATCCCCTTACGAAGGAACTGTTCCGCTTCTTCTGATACCACCGCTCCAGGTACATAGTCGACCCAATCATACGAGATCTTTACACCCATTGATTCGGCTGATTGAATAACGCGTTCGATCTTTTTCTTTAACTCTTCCAACAATCCATTGTTTTCTGCTCGCACATCTAAAGCAAAATGTGCGTTCCCAGGGATGATATTTAAACTTTCACCGCCTGCTTGGCATCTCGTCATTTTAACAGAATAAGAAGATTGCGGCGAAAACCATATATTTTTTAATCCCATATTAATCATCGTAATGACATCAATTGCGTTTGTACCTTGATGTGGCCGTGCACCGTGAGCGTCAGTTCCAACGATGTGAGCTTCTAAAAAGTCAGCTGCTCCGTGCCGAATAGATGGAGCTGCTTGCTTCAATGATAATTCCTCTATTGGTCGCAAGTGAATGCCAAATAAGAAATCGACGTCATCCACAACGCCTTTCTCCACCATCTTCAGAGCGCCGCTACCCTTTTCTTCTGCAGGCTGGAAAATAAATCGAACGGTTCCTGTTTGCCAATTCGCTTGTTTTAACTGTAAAAGGAGTCCCATCACAATTGTCATATGCGCATCATGACCGCATGAATGATTTGCTTTAAACTCTCCATCCACTTCTTGCCATAATGCGTCCATATCACCTCGAACCGCAACAACCGGTTTCCCGCTCCCCATTTCTGCGATTACACCAGGACAATCATCAAATGTTTTATAAGAAATGCCTTCTGCCTCTAAAAACTTCGTAATATAAGCAGTCGTATTATACTCTTTCCAGCTCACTTCAGGATTCTCATGTAAATGTTGAAAAATCTCGCTTAACCGATCCTGCAAATCCATTTTTTTCACCGCTCTGCTCTCCCTTCTCGCATCGCAACCATTTATTCATAACAATCATGTTTCCCCAAAACATATTCAATATTCTTTTAAATGTCAAGAAATAAACACTGATAATTCACAATTGTCCTCACACTTATTTTTGAAATATAATATGAGAAAACAACGGAAGAGAAAATCACCTCAGCTATCTCATATTCACAAAAGCATTGTAAACAGAAAGGGGTCTTTTCATTGAAAATTACAGCGATTCATCTTTATGCCATTCGTTTGCCACTGCAAAATCCGTTTATTGTAAGCTACGGCACGTATCCTGATATGCCTTCTATTATTGTCAAACTCGAAACGGATGAAGGCATTGTCGGTTACGGAGAAGGCGTAGCTGACGAACATGTTACAGGCGAAACGTGGGAAAGCACCTTTCATATTATAAAACACACATTAGCTCCTGCTTTATTAAGAAAGAATCCAATGAATATCGAGAAAACACATGACATCATGAATCAAACCATTTACGGCGTACCTACTGCCAAAGCTGCGCTTGATATTGCTTGCTTTGACATAATGGGCAAAAAACTTGGCCAACCTGTGTATCAACTCATCGGCGGTCGCTACCATGAAGAATTCCCAATTACCCATGTATTAAGCATTGATTCTCCAGAAAACATGGTAAAAGAAGCGGCTTCTATGATAAATAAAGGATACCAATCCTTCAAAATGAAAGTCGGCACAGATGTCAAAAGAGATGTGGAAAGAATTGAAGCTGTACGTGAACGAGTCGGAAATGAGATCGCGATTCGCGTTGACGTAAACCAAGGCTGGAAAAACAGTGCGACAACATTAACTGCCTTACGTTCTCTAAAATATTTAGACATCGACTGGATTGAACAGCCTGTTATCGCCGACGACATAGACGCAATGGCTTACATTCGCTCCAAAACGGATCTTCCCCTTATGATAGACGAAGGATTAAAAGGGCCACGTGAAATGCACCAAATTATTCAAAAACAAGCAGCTGATAAAGTAAACATTAAACTAATGAAGTGCGGCGGAATCTATCCAGCTGTCAAACTAGCCCATCAAGCAGAACTAGCTGGAATAGAGTGTCAAATTGGTTCCATGGTCGAATCATCCGTTGCCTCTTCCGCTGGATTCCACGTCGCTTTCTCGAAAAAAATTATCACAAGCGTCGAACTAACAGGACCACTAAAATTCACAAAAGATATCGGAAACCTCTCTTATGATGTACCATTTATTCGCTTAACAGAAAAACCTGGACTAGGCGTTGATATCGATGAGAATGTACTCAACGAATTAACTGTTTTTCAAGATATTGTTCGCTAAAGGAGGCCACAGCATGAACATTCTATATGAAGGAACGTTGAAACAAACGGAGCAACCATTCAAAGTTGCACTATTATCTTTGCATCACACCGAGCAACTCTTATCCGTACAAAACGACGTCATTGAAGCGCTAGAAAACAAAGAAAACTTAAAGCCTCTTACATTAGAAGAATTTGAAAACATACTAAGCGGAAATGGTTTGATGATTGGTGCATTCGTAGACGAACAACTCATCGCCTTTCGCGCACTCTTAGTTCCGCCGCTTGATGAAGATCATTTAGGATTGGATATTGGATTAACGGGTGAGGAATTAGAACGTGTTATCTATCAAGAAGTTTCAAATGTTCATCCAGATTATCAAGGAAACGGACTTCAAAAAACATTGGCGAAAGTGATTATGGAGCAATTAAAACAGTCTGATCACAAATATGAGTATGTTTGCTGCACCGTTGCACCGTTTAATATTCCTAGTTTAAAAGATAAGTTTGCGCAAGGGATGGAGATTGCTGCGCTGAAGGAGAAGTATAGCGATCGATTGCGTTATGTGTTTGTGAAAGAGTTGCAGAGTGAGAGGGAAAAAGAATGGGTGAATGTAGAAAAGCTTCTTATGGGTGATATTGGTGGGCAGAAACGGTTGCTGGCAGAAGGGTATCGTGGGTACGAGATGGAGTTTCGTGGCGAGGAGTATTGGGTTTGGTTTGGGAAGTAGGGCAATAGTTACTACTTCCTGATACTTGACTAATTTTGCAATTTTGTTCATTTGGCTTGAATTAGGGAAGAATTTAGCATTTGATAAACGAGTAGAACAAATACTTATTTCAGCTTGTCAGAAATCAAACTGTACAACAGTTGAGATGTTGAAAAGCGCATAAAAAAGACCTCAACTAAGAGTCGATTGAGGTCGAAATATTAGTAAACTAAGTCATTTTTTAGCCCTTATTAAATTGTATTTGAATAATAGTGTTATTCCTAAGTTCATTAGAAAATGCACAACAAATGGTACTAAAATATTGTTTGTTTCAAAATATATCCAACCAAAAGTCAAACTTGGAACGCTTATATTTATTAGCATTATAGGCTTTTTGAAGTATTGAATATGAAAACCTAAGAATAATAAAGTAGTTGTTATAATTACAATCCATTGGTTCTCTATAAATATGAAAAGCAAATTTTGAATAATTCCTCTAAATAAAAGTTCTTCAAATAACGCTCCTAAAAACATAAAGGCAAAAATACTTAACAGTGAATAATTTTGATAACTCTTGTTTGTATCGTCAATGTATTTCGAGGGAATGTAAAGCGTTAAAATTACACCATACAAAAGTAGAGCAAACGAAGCAATACATATATTCATTATCATTCTGATCGGTTTATCGAATGATAAGAAATTTTGAATTGTGAGTACATCATTAACCATAAGAATAAAAATGACAGCCACGCAAATGAATGTAAAGGAAGAGAATACTAAAACAGCGTCTTTGGGGTTGAAATCTTTTTTTGGTTTCTTGGTTTTGTCTTTCATATTTTTCATATCTTACCTTCTTTCTTGTAACTTTAGAATAATCAAAACACCTTATATTCCCATAGTATCAGAAGGTATAATATCTACAAATAATTATTTAAAAAGCAACAATCTTTTAGAAAACAGCCAAAAGAAAAAAGAGAGCCATTTCGCTCCCTCCTTTCTATAACTTCGAACAGTTTCTTAAATAATACTGATAAAATAATTCATCGGACCAACCCATTCGATGCTTTAGCTCAGTTAAATATGCTAATAGAATAAAGGGACCATCTGAATTGAGCTCAAAAGAAACTCCTCTTTCTTGCAGATCATTTGCTAACAGAGTGATCATTTCCATATTTCCACTACGATAAATTTCCTCACCAGCAATAGAAACTTCCTTCGCAAATTTTAATAGACCTCTTTCATGCAATTTCGCTTTTTGTGATTCATAAATGCCATACGCACTGCTGAATAATACATCGATGTCCTTCAACGTAAGTGTTTCTTTTCCAATAAATAAATTTTGTGTTTCTTTTTCAAACACCCGAATAATTGGAATGTCCTCCTTTTTTTCCTTCAAAGCATGCAAAATACTCATGTAATACCATGATTGGTCACGTTTTCCACGCTTAAAACGCGACCATACTTGATCGTCTTCTCTTTCTACATCTTCTTGAATAGACCGTAAGTTATGTAATTTATCTGCGATGATTAAAGTAATCTCTTCATTCGAACGGTATGAAAGAGATTGGATAGTATGTTTTTTTCGTTCTTCCCATGACAATGATTTATCTGGCTCTGAAGCCACCTGAACCATCTTCAACACTTCTTCGCCAAAATGCTCGCACAGCTCAATCTCAGTTGTATTCGTATCTTCTAAAGTGTCGTGTAATACCCCCGCAGCAATCACTTCATCACGCTGCTTTGCCTGCTGTAAAATGAGTGCTACTCCAAATGGATGGATAATGTACGGAATATTAGTACCCTTGCGCATTTGGCCTTCGTGCTTAATAGCAGCAAACTGCATCGCTTTCTCAATTAATCTGCTCATGTACCTCATCTCCTTTATTTATATTCATAACATAAACACCACCCAGAATATAATCTTCCGAGCGGTGTTTGCTTCTCCAACCACTAAAGTCAAAAGTGCCCCTTCGTAAAGGGGCACTTTTAATTTATTTATTAACTTCTAACAAATCCCCCTGCTCCAGCCTTTTCATTACTCTCCTTTTGCTCTACCTTATAACGATCTCCACCTACAAATAAGGAAACAAGAAGCCCAATGATACCAGCTATTATTGCCAATATAACGCCGCGGTGCAACGCTGTTTCTAATGCCCCTCTCAGGAATTCTACTAACTGAGGAGGAATCTGTGTATGATTTTGCATCAAGATTTCTGGTTTTGCTAATTTCTCAATCTGATCAGCCGGTATTCTAGAGGATGTTGCAAAATCCACCATCTTTTCTTTTAAATCATTGTTCACAATAGTTGCTGTAATGGCAGCCTCCATCACACCACCAATACTTCTCCAGAACCCCACAACCGATGACACAATCCCCATATATTTCATATCGACGGATTGAGCGACGCACATAAGTGGTCCAAGAACAATCAGCCCCATCGTGGTCATGACAAGCGTTACTATTAACTTATGAATTGTTCAACCTTAATACATCCCCTGCTTCATTTTCCTTTTAGTAATCATACTCCCTAAGAACCAAAGTACAACAATCCAAGTAAGTAAATATATAAACTGACCTTTAAATTCTAATAGGTCATGTCCCTTTTCTATTCCTTGAACCAGCGTCATGTATGATTTTTGTGGTAAAACGTTACAAATCTTATTTAAAATTGTATTTTCCCCTGTAAAAGAAATATAGCAGCCTGATAATATACAAGTTATAACATAAATTCCACTGGCCACTACAGAGTAGTTATGTTCAATAATTGTTGCAATGAATAAAGCTAATGCCGTTGCGAGGGCACAAAGAATTCCAATTAATATCGCCAACATTCCATAACTAAATCCGATGTCTACATTAAAAACAACCTTTGTGATAACGAGCGCTAAATATGACGGTATATAAAGCCATAAGAATGTAAAAATCCCATGTGCAAAAATATATTGCCTTTCACTTACCGGCGCCGTTAATACACGTTTGAAGATTTTTTTATCCCTGTCCTCTGTATAAAGGGTTATCAATGCAACACCTTGCATGAAAAGGATCATTAAAATAAATCCTAAAACGTTTGTTCCAACACCTCTTTTTTCTTTTTCTACTTGCTTACTTTCTGAAATCTTACCTGTTTTAAAGAAGTTTTCTAGAATTTTTTCATCATTTTTGTTTTTTAAAGTTGTTATATCATAGTTGCCATTAGTTTTCTCTTCCACAATGGCAATATACTTTCCCGAAAGAAGCTCTGAAATGGCTGGTTTTTTATTGATTACATCAATTTTAATCCTATTATCTTTTGGAATGCTCTGTTCATTATTTGAAATAAAAGCTATGTTGCCCTTTATATCTGTTTTTCCCGTAAAAAATACCGCAAGTCCAATCATAATTGGAACAACTATAAACGCCACTATGATCACCACTTTCTGGGCTAAAATCCTATTAAAATTATTTTTAAATATGTGAATTACATTCATCATACATACTCCTCCGGCTTAAAAGTTATTTGACATACTATCATGCAAACGATCGAAGCAAACAGCAAAAAGGAAAGAGTAGGTATATACGTGCTGAAGTCATGGTCATAAATAACCTTAAAGGCACATTCTGTAACCCACTTTATTGGCGATATATAGGATATTTTCTCTATGATTTTCCCGAGACTTGCTATAGGGAAAAAGCTGCCACCAAAAAAGACAAACACTAATATTGGAATTTGCATGACTGAATTTGCAACTCCTTCATTTTTGAAAATACTACAGAACATTGTGCCGAGAGAACAGCCAAATAGTGTTAGCATATTCATTAACAGCATGATGTATAGAAGGTTTCCCTGCCCAAAATTAATGTGAAGGAGATATTGACCTACAAACAATATGACACTGTATGAAATAGTGCCTAACATGTAAGTAGAGATTAATTTGGATAAATATATTTCTGTTTTAGAAACTGGTGCATATGTAATGCGGGTATTCCCCATCTTAACCTTTTCTTCCATAAACGTATTCGTAGCTGTCATGGCAATCAATAATGCGGTAAAAATCATCATCGTGACTCCGTAATAATCATAGGAACTTATCGGCCCTGAACCATAGCCACCTTTTGCTGCGAACCCCATAACTCCTATGAGTATAAATGGGAATATCGTATTGGTAATTAGCAATGCTGGATTTCTAAGGATATTCATAAAATCAAATTTTATTATTTTTATAAAGTTCATCTATGTATCCCCCCTAATCCCTTAAACTTCTTCCTGTCAATTCTAAAAAAGTAGTTTCTAAAGATGCCTCTTTACTGCTCATGCTTTCAATTTCACAACCACTCGCTAACATTAAAGATATAATGCCATTTAGATTATCATTGGATTTCCCAGCAGTTATCTCAAGCATATTCTCAAGTAATTTAACCTTCGTTATCCCATTCATTTCATACAACTGCTGTTCATTTAATCTATTTAAATCTTTAACACAAAAATAATAAGTAATTTCATCACTCACTTGTTGGTTTAATTCTTCTTTTGTCCCCTCTGCAATAATCTTTCCCTCGTTCATAATAATAATTCGATCACAAATTGCTTCCACTTCTTCCATGTAGTGTGTGGAATAGATAACCGTTGCGCCTCTAT
Source organism: Bacillus sp. 123MFChir2 (assembly GCF_000383235.1). GTDB lineage: Bacteria > Bacillota > Bacilli > Bacillales > Bacillaceae_G > Bacillus_A. Next base: position 32,879 of record NZ_KB910963.1, on the reverse strand, counting down.
TTTTCAATGTTTTAATTGATTCTAAAATATGATTTCTTGATTGAGGATCAATACCCACTGTCGGCTCATCCATGATAATAAGTTGTGGCTGATGGGCAATTGCACAAGCAATATTTAATCGTCGTTTCATACCGCCTGAAAAGGTCTTGGGCTTATCGTCTTTTTTTTCATAAAGCCCTACTAGTTCCAAAGCCTCCTTGACCATACTCTCTAGTTGTTTTCCTTTTACTTTATAAAGACTTGCAAAAAAACGTACATTTTTCTCGGCAGAAATTTCTTCATAAATTGCTAAATCCTGAGGAACAATTCCAATCCCCTGTTTTATCGGTTTTACATCTTTTCTTAAATCATGCCCCAAAATCGTTATTTCGCCATTATCAGCTGCTAATACAGTAGCCAAAATATTTATAGTTGTACTTTTCCCTGCCCCATTCGGACCTAATAATCCAAGGATTTCCCCCTTATTAACTACAAAATTGATTCCATCAACAGCTTTTTTTTCATGATAATTTTTTTCTAGTTTTTCGACCGTAACAATACTGTTCATTTTTTCATCCCTCTCATTTAGACAATATAATGTCTAAATGAACAATATCACAATAATTTCAATTGGTCAATATACTGTCTATTTTAACCTGGATGCCGTCACCTATTATAAATACCAATTGGAAAACCAACAGCCGACTCGTTTTAGGAGGGAGCATTACCACCAGCAAATAGCAGGAGTTACATGTAGGAAAATCAAAACGCACTTAAATTTAACAAAATTAAAAAGTCATAAACTTAATTATGACTTCTTCGTTTCTTTACTATATTTCTATCTTTTCTCATTTCTAGAATGGCTTCTTCGTCTTTCAAATTCCTTTAATAGTCTCGCCTCTACGTCCTTCACATCTTCATTCATTTCTAATTCAACTTCTTCTTCAAAGCCATCTTGCTCCTCACCGTCAAAGGAATACAGCCTCTTCAATAACCTCCACAATATTTCCATTTCTTCAGTTGTGAAATCTTCAAAAAGATCTAGAAAAAAGTTAATTCCACCTTCAGCACATTCCACTGCTACTTGTTTTCCAGCTTCCGTAATTTTAACATTAACAGCCCGTTTATCCTTTTGACTTGGCACAGTCGTAACATATCCTTTATTTTCTATAATCGTTATCAGCTGTTTCACACTCTGTTTCGTGGTACCTAACTTTTTAGCAATATTGTTGATTGTTGTTTCATCTTCCGGCAAATGAGCTATTGCGATCATTGTCATATACTGTCGTGATGTTAATTTGTCATAGTATTTATCGCCTTGTACCTGAAGCTTATTTGCAAGAGAAAAAAGTGTTCCATAAGTTTGCTGCATTAAAAATAGCTCTCTATAAGTGTCCATCATATTTCCTTTCTTCTTAGACATTATATTGTTTAAAATGATAATAACATAACATGCTAAACAGTCATTTTCCAACTTGATAATGCTAACCAGTTCTCCATTTCCTTATAATCAGGCATTATCTTCCCAACAAGACGCCAAAAAGATCGATCATGATTTAAATGAACCATATGACACATTTCATGAACAACTACATAATCAATTACCCTTGGCGGTGCCATTGCTAGCTTCCAATTAAACGTTAGCTGTAGATTTGAATCACAAGTACCCCATGTACGATTACTATCTGAAATACGAATGGAACGCGGTTTTGTTTTAAAGTTACTTTGATGCGCTTTAATACTCTTCTCTACTAATGCCTTGCACTGCTTATAGTAAAATCTTTTTAAAGCTTGCTGGATTTTCTCATCCTTTAGCTCTTTCACATAAATATGTAGCTTATCTCCTTCAAAAACTGCATTGTCTTGCTCAATACTTGCATCTTGAGAAATCTGTATCGGATACGTGCTTCCTAAATACAGAAATCCCTCTCCTTGATCATAAGCCTTTTCCTGAGGGCCAAGCATTCTCTCCTGCATTTCCTTACGTGTTTTCTGGATCCAATCCCACTTTTCCTCTAACAATTGGATTATGTATTCCACAGGTGTCCCTTTCGGAGCTTGCACTTCCACATTCCCGTAAGAATCTACATAAAGACGTACTGATTTTTTCTTCTTATAAGTTATATGAAAATTAATTGTCTCACCTAAATATGCATGTATCATTTCATCACCTAGCGTATTTGTTCATAATTATTTTATAAATAAAAAAGAGTAGGCTACAAAACATCCTACTCTATCTATTATATCATTTACTGCTTCAACATAAATGTTACAACGCTTATTCCTTAACCTCTATACTTTACAGCTAATCCCTTTACGAAATTCCTTGCGTATCTATCGCCGCACTCTTTGTAATTCTTATGGCCTTTCTTTCTTAATAGAGCGCCTAACTCTCCTTTTGTCACCTTAACTCCTACGCTGTCTAATATATCAAGTACATCTTCACTCGTTAATGAAAGTGCTATTTTCATTTTCTTTAGAAGAAGGTTATTAGCACTCTCATTACTCTGTAAAGGCATCGCCTGTCCAGCTGGTTGCCCTGGTTTCGGATCTTGCTTTCCTCTTTTTAAAGTAATAAATCCATTTAAAAATGACTCTAACATCATCATATCGCATGTTAATACGTAATCATCTTCGACTACATCAGCATTTTCAGCTTCATGTTGTGGACTTTTCTTTACTTTTGTAAGCATATCAACTACTTCTTCTTTTGTTACTTCCATGCCACCAAGTTTAAAGATTTCCACCATATCTATATCTTTTATATCCATAGCATATCTTACTCTTTTTAATATATCGTTGTTGCTCATTGCCATTGTTAGTCCTCCTGGAATGTTAAATATAGTAATGCTTTTAGCATGTATAAATTAATGTCGTTAAATTAATACTTTAACATTTTAGAGGTAGGTTTTATAGTCTTATCCGACCTTTTCTCCATCATTGTATCTATGGATCGCTTACGTGTTTGTTGTATGCCTATAAAAAGATTTCCCTCGTAACATTAACTAAAAGAAAAAACAGTGCTTTGATTTCTCAAATACACTGTTCTTTTTCAGCTTTACGCTTATTTTAAACTCAACCAAATCACACACTACACATACATTGATGCAATTCATTTCCCATCTAACTCTTTAAGGGTTACACTGTTTCACTATCCCCAGCCTCATCAACACTCTCTTCAAACTTATCAAGCAATGCACGCACTTCATCTGTTGATTTCGTGTTCATCAATTGATTTCTTAATTCAGCAGCTCCATGGAATCCTTTAACATAAATTTTGAAAAAGCGATGAAGCCCTGTGATTGAACGTGGCAGTACTTCCGCATATTGATCTTGAAGATCAAGCTGTAGTCTTAAAAGGTCAAGGTGTTCTTTACTGCTATGCTCTCTCGGCTCTTTTTCAAAAGCAAACGGATTTTTAAAGATACCTCGTCCGATCATAACGCCATCAATACCGTACTTTTCAGCAAGTTCCATTCCAGTTTGACGATCAGGGATGTCTCCATTGATTGTTAGTAGCGTATTTGGTGCAGTGCGATCACGTAATTTTTTGATCTCCGGAATTAGCTCCCAATGTGCATCTACTTGGCTCATTTCCTCTCTTGTACGTAAATGAATAGAAAGGTTCGCAATATCCTGTTTTAAAATATGCGTTAACCAATCCTCCCACTCATTTAACTCTTTAAAGCCAAGTCGTGTTTTCACACTGACAGGTAGTCCACCCGCTTTTGCTGCTTGAATAAGTTCTGCCGCAACGTCTGGACGCAGAATAAGGCCACTACCTTTCCCTCTCGATGCCACATTCGGTACAGGGCAGCCCATATTAATATCGATACCTTTAAATCCTAGCTCTGCCATGCCTATACTCATTTGACGGAAATATTCGGGATTGTCCCCCCAAATATGTGCCACCAGTGGCTGTTCATCTTCTGTAAAAACCAAACGGCCACGCACACTTTTTATACCCTCTGGATGACAATAGCTATCCGAGTTTGTAAACTCTGTGAAAAATACATCCGGTCGACCAGCTTCACTTACTACGTGACGAAAAACAACATCTGTCACATCTTCCATTGGTGCAAGTACAAAAAATGGTCGTGGTAAATCACGCCAAAAATTATCTATCATTTCAAACTCAAATCCTCTCGTTGTGAAAATCGGCAATGTTTATTTTAACTAAAATCAGCCTTGAATGGTATTTTATAAACAAAAAAGCAGATGGTATAGATTTTTTCTACATCAACTGCTCTTTTATTATACCAACTTAAGCCAAGCCACACACTCCACATGCGTAGTATGCGGGAACATATCCACAGGCTGAACCTCCTGCGTCTTATATCCACCTTCTTCAAGCACCTTCAAATCACGAGCAAGTGTCGCCGGGTTACATGATACATACACAACACGTTTTGGCTTCATGTCGATGATTGTGTTTAATAGTGCTTCATCGCAGCCTTTACGAGGCGGGTCCACTACAATCGTGTCGGCAATGATACCTTGTTTGTACCAGTTTGGGATGACTACTTCCGCTTCTCCTACGCCGAATTCGACGTTTGTCATGTTGTTTAATTCTGCGTTTCGGTTTGCGTCTTCGATTGCTTCTGGGACGATTTCAACGCCGTATACTTTTTTTGCTTTTTGCGCTAGGAATAAAGAGATTGTTCCGATGCCGCAATAGGCGTCGATGACCGTTTCGTTTCCATCTAGTTTTGCGTACTCTAGTGCTTTGTCATAGAGCACTTTCGTTTGCGCCGGGTTTACTTGATAGAAAGAACGTGCTGAAATGGCAAATTTAATATCACCAATAAAGTCATAAATATATTCTGATCCGTATAGGACTGTTGTTGCGTTGCCGAAAATGACGTTTGTCCGTTTGTTGTTAACGTTTTGGACGATCGATTTTACGCTTGGGAACTTCGCTGTAATTTCTTCGATGATTGCCTGTTTGTTTGGAAGTTCTGCCGTACGTGTAATAAAGACTAGCATGATTTCCCCTGTGACTTGTCCGTAGCGAGCCATAACGTGACGAAGTGTGCCTTTGTGGCGTTCTTCGTTGTACGCTGTTATGCCGTGCTTTTCACAAATGCGTTTTACTTCTTGAATTAATGTATCGTTTTCTTCTGCTTGGATTAAGCATGTTTCCATGTTAATGATGTCATGCGTTCCTTGGCGATAAAAACCAGCGACAAGTCCGCCTTCACGTTCGCCAATTGGTACTTGCGCTTTGTTTCGATATACCCATGGATTTTCCATACCAAGGACAGGATGAACCGACACATCATGTAGTCCGCCAATGCGCTGCATTACGCCCTGCACTTGTTTTTCTTTTGCTTGTAGTTGTCCTTCATATGTTAAATGCTGCAGCTGACAACCTCCGCAATGGTTATATACTGGACATTCTGCGTCTTTACGATATGGACTTTCTTTACGAATCTTCATTAAACGACCAAAGGCAAAATTCTTTTTCACTTTAATAATTTTAATTTGCGCTTCTTCACCTGGTAATCCGTTTTTGACAAAAATAGGATAGCCTTCTACTTTCGCAACACCGGCACCGTCATGTGTTAAATCTTCAAATACTACATCTATAAACTCGTTTTTTTCAACTGGTGGCGTCATTATGTTAACCATTTTTCGACCTCTCTTTTTTCATAACACTGCGTTACATTTTACCATATTCCCTCGCTCTTTAGCCATTGGAAGAAAAAATCTATTGACGACAATTCTTTATAAATGATACGCTACTACTAATTGCATACGGATGGTGTTACCTCATATATACTTGATGATATGGATCGAGAGTCTCTACCTGGCAACCGGAAATTGCTGGACTATGGGGGAAACTAATGAATATTAGCTTTTTTTGTATATATAAAGACTCATATTGATTAGCTTTCTCGCATAGAAGGAAGCCGATCTTTATGGGTCTTTTTTTATTTTTATTTTAAAGGTCAGACATCATACGTATGACTTAAAATCTTTGAGGGTACCACCTCTATTTACTTAACAGCATCTGAAAGGAGCAAATTTTGTGCACTATGTAATGAGTATTATCGGCATCCTTGCCGTATTAGGAATTTGTTTCGCTTTCTCTACCAACAGAGCAAAAGTGAATTTCCGCGCTATTATTATTATGCTTGTTTTCCAAATTTTAATTGGTTGGTTTGTATTTGGAACAAAGGCTGGTCAGCAAATCATCGTTTTTATCGGTCAAGTCTTCAATAGATTAATTAAACTTGGTACGACAGGCGTGGATTTCTTATTTAACGGCATTCATAAAGATTTTGTCTTTTTCTTTAATGTATTATTAATTATCGTCTTTTTCTCTGCACTACTTTCTATTTTTAGTTATCTCGGCATTTTACCTTTTATCGTTCGCGCTTTCGGCGGTGCGATTTCAAAGATTACAGGTTTGCCGCGTGTGGAATCGTTCCACGCTGTAAACTCGGTCTTCTTTGGATCAAGTGAAGCTTTACTTGTTATTAAAAATGACCTGCAGCATTTTAATGCAAACCGTATGTTTATCATTTGCTGTTCGGCAATGAGTTCTGTATCAGCTTCTGTCACAGCATCTTATGTGATGATGTTAGATACAAAATACGTATTAGTAGCCTTGCCGCTAAACTTATTCTCTAGTCTTATCGTTTGTTCATTATTAACACCAGTTGATACAGCACAAGAGGATGAAAAGCTCCAAAAGTTCGATAAAAATATGTTTGGCAACAGCTTAATCGATGCAATGATTAACGGTGCATTAGACGGTTTAAAAGTAGCTGGAATTGTTGCAGCATTAATGATTGCTTTTATCGGTGTCATGGAAGTTGTAAACTTCGTAATTTCTTCTGCTTCAGGTGCAATTGGTCATAGAATTACATTACAACAAATCTTCGGCTACATTCTTTCACCATTTGCTTTCTTAATGGGAATTCCAGCACATGATGTTATTTCTGCTGGTGGTATTATGGGAACAAAGATTGCATTAAACGAATTCGTTGCGATTTTAGATTTAAAGAAAATCATGACAACATTATCCCCGCGCACAGTTGGGATTGTGACAGTATTCTTAATTAGCTTTGCAAGCATTAGCCAAATCGGCGCAATCGTTGGTACAATTCGTGCTCTATCTGAAAAACAAGGGAGCGTTGTATCACGCTTTGGTTGGAAACTCCTTTGCGCTTCCACATTAGCTTCTATTTTATCTGCGACAATTGCGGGATTATTCATTTAACTATACAGACGGCTTCCTATTCCCAAAAGTAGGAAGCCATCTCTTTTACATACAAACAGAGGCAAACTACACCAAAGGATAGCTTGCCTCTATTATATAAATACAAGTTGATTTTTTAACATATAAGTCGCTGATATGCAGAACAAAACATGGCCGCTACTTGCTTTCTACCTTTGTTTTAAACTTTGCACGTGGCAGAAAAAGTCCCTGACCGTTTCTACGCACGGCCAGTTTCTCTGGTCTCCTTCCCTAAAAAAGGTGGTTTTTATGTCATTTTTTCAATTTGTATTTATATAGATAAGTGATTTCTATTAAAAATTATTAACTTCTATAATTTTTTGTTGTATTAACCATTTTTTAAATTCAATTGAACCTAATTCATAATCTAAATCATTTGTATGAAGTGAAAAAATTTTAACGCCATATTTTTCATAATATTGCTCTTTATACTTTTTAGGAATTTTTAAATTGTAACTTTCAAAATCAAAAAATACGTCCCAAGTATTCGTTTGATTTTTTTTATATGCAATTGCTTCAAAATCATATCCTTGTTCGTAATAACCTAAATGCAAATGATATTTTGAATCATATATAGAATTCATAACAACATTCCCTTTACTTTTAGTTAAAGATAATAATGTTTTTTCATATTAGAAGCAACATAATAATATATTTACTTTTTTATTGTTGCTTGTTTCTCTTTTTCAGAATTACAAGATCTCCCCTGGTTGCTGCATTGCTGCCATGCAAAATACACCATGACCACTACTTGCCTTCTCCTTTTTGTTTTAAACGTCGCACGTGGCAGAAAAAGTCCCTGACCGTTTCTATGCACGGCCAGGTGCTCTCATCCTCGCATAAAAAAAGAAAGAGGGTTTTTATGTCGATTTTTCAATATAATTGATTCATTTAAGTGTATACATTTATTATCTCTTATTCGTTGTATAAGTATAGGGAGGACAAATGATGAAAAAAGAAGATATACTCGCCTCCTACCTTATCAGTTTAGGAGAGGAAGTGTTCAATCTATTACTAGCGAAAGGAGCCAAAAAAGAAGATGCTGAAGATATAATTCAAAACACTTTTTACAAAGTATATACACTGTTAGATGATCTAACAGTGAGCAATATACGTCCGTGGTTTTTTAGAGTCGCACTCAATGAATATATTGACTCAAAAAGAAAAAAGGAGCAGCAGAACATCTACTTAACCGAAGAAATTTATGTAAAGCTCCAATATACAGACAGCGAATTTGACGCCATTTTAAATAAAGATGAGATTTTCTATTTATTAAAAGACATCAAAAAAGACTACAAAGAAGCTTTCTTTTTAAAGTATTACTATGATTTTTCATATGAAGAAATTGCAATTATTTTGGACGTTAAAGTAAACAGTATAAAGCAAAAATTATATCGTGCCCGTAAATCTATTCACTCAAAAATAGGAGGAAAACATTAATGGACACTTCGTTAAAAGATGCTTTAAAAAAAGCTAAACGAAAACAATTACTAAAAATCATCATTACTTCAATTATTGTTGTGCCTATTCTATTACTAATCTTTTATAAAACTGGAAATTACTTTGCGGCGAAAAGTTCTACAAGACTTCACAAACAACTCTTTTTACATAATGAAATTGCCGAACCTAATGTCAAAATCAACTCTCAAGTTACAAGTAACTCCTCCATGTTTGGTGGTAACATTGTAACGAATCGTTCTAAAAATATTAATGGTTATTTAGTACAATGGAGCACACTTACAAGTTCGTATGATTGGCTTCGCGTTAATATCGATCACAACGAGTTAATACCAGGATTTTATTGGTCTGATACAGAGTTCTACGAGTATGATAAACAAACAAAGAAGAAAGTTGCGACATTTTATCATCCATCTATTAAAAAGTACTATGATGGTGTACAAAATGAACTAGGTGAAATTTCACAAATGGAAAATCACGTTGCGGAAGTTGCAATTTCTTTCGATCAGCCTTATACATTACAAGAAATCCAAGCAAAAATTCCCGATAATTTAAACATCGTATGGTTGTATATGACATCAAAAATTGTAGATGAAAGCAAAGGCCCTATGGGTATGCCTGTTTATGGATTCAATCCATCTGATTCACCGAAAAAGGCATACGATAGCTTTATTGATGCATTAAAAAAATATGATACAGATAGTAGTGACGAAACAATCCAGAAGTTTTTAAAATCAAATAAAAATAAACAGTTCGATGAGGTAAAAATTTTAGGAGTAATGTTGACTGGTCAAACACAAAATTTTAAATCCTTAGAAAATCAAGGTTTCATTCGTGGTGCTTCTGTAGGGGCTACTGCACAAATCGTTCCTTATATTAAACCAAAGAAATAATAAGCAAGAGACCAGATGAACATTTGGTCTCACTTTGTTAAAAAAGATTATATCAACGAAAATGCCAAATTTTTTTGGCACTTTCGTTGATTTGTATTTGTTTTATAAAGTAGTTTTTTCTATAATTTGATGTGTTAGATGTAAACCAACTCGCTTAAGTGAGCGAAGTTTGGTCCATTTTTTAAGTTTTGTATGATGGCCGTCATTAAAACTTGTGTTTTAACTTTTTGAACTCCACGGTATCGCGCATAGCGCAAACCGTGGAGTTCTTTACTATGGGCGAACAGAACGAAGAATTTCCCCTCTCATGGACTCCTCGTTTACTTGTTTAAAATAATAATGACAACGCTGCGATGTTCTTTTGTGATAAAACTTTGCAATAGAACCGATCAGCATTTGTCTAGAAAAATTCCCCAAACAAATCTTTGGTATATATAATAACTTTATAGATATAACTAACATTCTATTTATGTGAAAAAATTGAAAAGAGGTGGCACTTTGAACAAATGGGTTATATTATCTCTATCATGTGTACCTTTCGCTCTTCTAACTGTATGGAATGAAGTTACATTAGAAATAGGTGGCTCAGCAAATATTTTTTGGAAAATCGGGATATTTGCACCGCTTGCAGGGGCTATATTTGCAGCTGGGGCTAGTAAGACTTATCAACACGTTATACTTACAATGTTTAATTTAAGTTACTATATTGGGTTTATATTGTATGCAATATATGAATAAAACTCCAAATTCATAACAATGACGTTTGCTGATCTTCTTATGTAATTAACGGGATGGCAAACAGAGAAACTTTGTTTTCATTTTTTCTACATATAGTTACTGCTATGTAGAGCAGCTGCCCCCTTAAACAGAAAGAAGCTTTTATGTTATTTTTTAACTGATATAAAAACATCCGCCTAATAAATCACAAAAATTCAGTATCCTTGCCGTAATTAACCAAAAAAGGATATTCCCCTCTTCATTCGAGAGTGATATGATTAACAAGGATATAATACACAATAGAAGGATGGATATGATGAAGAAATACGCACTATTGGCTTTACTTTCTTCTACTATTCTCGTAGGCTGCAACACTAGTGTAACTAGTGATAAACAAAAAAAAGAGGCAGCTACCGAGAAGCAAAAAGAGACGAAAAAAGCGGAAGCGAAAACAGTAGCCGTTCCTTTAACACAAGGGAATGTAACATGGGAGCCCTTTGCACCTGATGCAAAAAACACTGTGCTCTATATGAACAATTTAAAGGATGCGTTTACAGAAGTACAATACCACGTTTGGCGCACTGCTGATGGCCCTGAAAGCAAACAAACATTTTCCTCAAAGGAAAAAGAACATAACTTTGCTTTCCCATTCCACTTAAAATCTTTCAATTTGAAACGCGGAGAATATCAAATTGAAACAACAGGATTAAAAGAAGATGGCACACAAGTACCTCTTGCGAAATCTACAATTACATTCCAACAATCTGTACCAATTCTAATGTATCATGCAATTGAAAAATACTCTGGACCAGGTGACGGTGAGTTAGGGTTGTATGTACCGCCAGAACAGTTTGAATCACATATGAAATACTTAAAAGATAACGGGTATACATTGCTGACTTTTGAACGTTGGGGTGATATCAATCGTGTTAATAAACCTGTCTTTATTACGCTAGATGACGGGCGCAAAAATAATATGAATGCCCTTAGAATTTTACAAGGTTTAAAGGATGATAAATTCCAACCAGCAGCGACAGAGTTTATCGTTGCCAATGACATCGATGCACAAAATCGTCTTTCAAAAGATGAAATTAAAGAGATGGCGAATTCCGGTATTTTCTCTATCCAATCGCACACATCTACTCATGCGATGATGGCTTTTTCAAACAATTATGATGAAGAGTTACGAGTTTCAAAAGAGAAAATCCAAAGTCTTACTGGTCAGAAGATCATTGCTCTTGCGTATCCAGTAGGTTCTTATAACGATCAAGCTGTTGCAGAAACAAAAAAATATTACGAATTTGCCGTAACAACAGATCATGGCAATCATCTGACAAAAGGTTTACCGAACGAGCAATATTTAATTAAACGCCATTTTGTCGGACCTAAAACAACAATGGGCGAATTTAAAGCATTGGTAAGAGAGCGCAATTAACGATATATACATTCAACTTAGAAACCTTACATAAAACCCTCTTCCTTTTAGCTGGGCGAGAGCAACTGGCCATGCGTAGAAGCAGTCAGGGCCTTTTTCTGCCACATGCGATGTTCAAACAAAGAGAAGAAGAAAGTATCAGATTACTTTTTGTTTGGCATGGCGGCGACCTTTGTATTGGAAAGTCAACTTGTATTCATATAAATACAAGTTCCTACCGCATAACAACGACTTATATGTGGAAAAATGAATTTATATATTGTAAGGCTGTTTTTATGAACAAAGCAGCCTCTTCTTATACTTTGATTAAAGGATGCTTATACTATGAAAAAATATATTTCTACTATACTACTCTCTACTATGTTCATCGCTGGTTGTAGTAATTCGACGCAAACAGAACCGAAAAAAGAAGCGACAGCCTCTAAACAGCAGACAGCTAAGAAAACAGAAGAGAAAGTACAGCCGCAAGGATCCATTTCGTGGAATCCACTTACACATGAATCAACAAATACTGTTATCTATACAAAAGATGTAAAAGATCCCCTGCTAGAAGTGCAATATAAAATTTGGCGCACCGCTGATGGAAAAGAAAGTATAAAAACATTTTCTTCTAAAGAAAAAGAAAATCATTTTTCTTTACCGTTTGATCTGAAAGAGTTTGAAGGTAAGCACGGGGAATATCAAATTGAAGCAAGTGGTGTAAAAGAAGACGGAAAAACGATTCCACTTACAAAATCAGCAATTGTGTTTCAACAGCATGTACCGATTCTCATGTATCATGCGATCGATGATTATAAAGAAGGCGACGGTATTAAAGACCTATTTGTCTCCCCCGCCAACTTTGAAGCGCAAATGAAGTATTTAAAAGATAACGGCTATACACTTCTAACTTTTGAACGTTGGAACGACATTAACAAAGTGAACAAGCCAATTTTCGTTACATTTGATGATGGGATGAAAAATAATCTAAATGCGTTTCATATTTTACAAAAGCTGAAAGATGACAAATTTAAACCAACTGCAACGGAGTATATGATTACTGATTCTATCGATACAGAAGGTTCTCTATCTACAGCTGATATAAAAGAAATGGTAAACTCCGGCATATTCTCTGTTCAATCTCATACAGCAACACATGCAGATTTACCAAAAACCACAAACTATGAAGCTGAGCTAAAAGGTTCGAAGGAGAAACTGGAAAAAGTTACTGGAAAACCTGTTATTGCGATTGCTTATCCATTTGGCCATGTAAATGACCAAGTTGTTGCCGAAACGAAAAAGTATTATCAATTTGCGACAACAACGAAACCTGGACAATTCATTACAAAAGGTGAAGCAGATGAGTTATTACGCATGAAACGTGTCCGCATTCATAACAACACGACTGTAGAACAGTTTAGTTTAGCAATTAAATAAGAAAACAGACCCCGATAGTAATCGGGGTCTGTTTATAAATTCAGAATTTTCCTGTATTATAGATATAAGAAATATTTAAACAAAGGAGAATACATATGTCATTTGAGCAAACGTTAGAAAAATATGCTTCACTAGCAGTAAATATCGGAGTTAATATTCAACCGGGACAAACGTTAAGTATTGGTGCACCAATTGAAGCTGCCCCGTTCGTTCGTCTTGTTACAAAAAAAGCTTATGAATCCGGAGCAAAGCATGTATACGTTGACTTTGTAGATGAGCAATTATCACGCTTAAAATTTGATTTAGCACCAGAAGAAGCGTTTGCTGAATTCCCTGCTTGGAAAGCACGCGCACGTGAAGAACTAGCAGAAGAAGGCGCAGCATTTATGTCTATTTACGCCGAAAATCCTGATTTATTAAAAGGTGTAGATCCAAAACGTATTGCAAGCGCAAACCGAGCAGCTGGGGAAGCAATGAAAAAAGTTCGCGAATATATGCAAGCTGATAAAGTAAGCTGGTGTGTAATTTCTGTTCCAACAGTAGAATGGGCAGCAAAAGTATTCCCAGATGTACCGAAAGAAGAGCAAGTAGCAAAATTATGGGATGCGATTTTCCAAGCTACTCGTGCGAATTTAGAAAACCCTGTTGAAGCATGGAACGAACATAACGATAACTTACATACGAAAGTACACTATTTAAACGATAAACATTACAAAGCGCTATCCTACAAAGGACCAGGCACAGATTTAACAATCGAGCTTCCTGAAAAGCATTTATGGGTTGGTGCTGGCAGCGTTAACGAAAAGAATGTACCATTCATGGCAAACATTCCAACTGAAGAAGTATTTACAATGCCTTTAAAAACAGGCGTAAATGGCTATGTAACAAGTAAAAAGCCATTAGTTTATGCCGGAAATGTGATTGATAAATTCACACTTACATTTGAAAATGGGCGCATTGTAGACGCTAAAGCTGAAGTTGGCGAAGAAACATTAAAACACTTAGTCGAAACAGATGAAGGTTCTCACTTCTTAGGAGAAGTTGCATTAGTACCGCATGATTCACCTATTTCAAATACAAACATTTTGTTCTACAATACACTATTTGACGAAAATGCATCTTGCCATTTAGCAATCGGTAATGCCTATGCCTTTAACTTAGACGGCGGTAAAACAATGTCAAAAGAAGAACTTGCAGAAAACGGTGCAAACTCTAGTATTACACACGTAGACTTTATGATTGGCTCCGGCGAACTAGATATTGATGGTATTACAGCAGATGGTACTCATGAGCCAATTTTCCGTAAAGGGAATTGGGCTCTTTAATAAAAATAAAGAAGGGAGCAGAATCAAAAGAGATATAGATGTCTTTTGATTCTGCTCCCTTCTTATATGTTCACTGATATATCGGCGACTTTTTCGATATATCGGCCCTTCGACACGAAATAAAGACGCCTCGACATTGTTCTGCGTTTTAAATGCCCGATTGGTTCAACTAACCGTCAGTGGGGATACCCCCAGTTTCACTTTATAATCCTAATGAAATATATTTAATTTCTAAATACTCTTCAATTCCAAAATACCCACCTTCACGGCCGATACCACTTTCTTTAAATCCACCAAATGGCGCCTGCGCAACCGATGGTAGACCATCATTTAAACCGATAATTCCGTATTCTAATGCCTCACTAATTTGGAATGCTTGACTAATATTTGTTGTGAAGACATACGCTGCTAGGCCATATGGTGTGTTATTAGCACGCTCAATTACTTCTTCAGCTGTTTTAAATTTCGCAACAGGTGCAAGTGGCCCAAATGTTTCTTCTGTCATACATAACATCTCATCATTCGCTTCGCCGATTACAGTTGGCTGAACAAAGTGACCATCTAATTCTGCAACCTTTTGGCCTCCGTTCAGTACTTTTCCGCCTTTTTGAATGGCATCTTCTATATGTTCTTGCACCTTCTCAACAGCAAATTGATCAATAAGTGGTCCGACAGTTGTACCTTCTGCAAAACCGTCACCTACTTTTAATTCTCCGACAGCTTTTTGGAACTTCTCTACGAAGTTCTCATATACATCTTCTTGAACAAACACGCGATTCGTACAAATACACGTTTGGCCAGCATTACGGAATTTCGAACCGATTACCGCTTCGACAGCTTTATCTAAATCCGCATCATTCATCACAATAAACGGTGCATGACCACCTAATTCTAGAGAAACTTTTTTCACTGTTTCTGCAGCACCGCGCATTAATTCTTTACCAATTTCCGTCGATCCCGTGAATGATACCTTTCTCACACGTCCATCATTCATCCATGTATCAGCAATTGCTTTCGCGCTTCCTGTTACAATATTTAAAACACCTTTAGGAATGTCTGCTTCATGCGCTAGCTCAGCTAATTTTAATGCTGTTAATGGCGTTTGACTTGCTGGTTTCACAACTGCCGTACAACCAGCTGCTAATGCAGGTGCTACTTTTCTTGTAATCATCGCTGCCGGGAAGTTCCACGGCGTAATTGCTGCTATGACACCAACAGGTTGCTTCGATACAAGAATTCGCTTATTCGGATGAGAAGCTGGAATCATGTCTCCATATACACGCTTACCTTCTTCCGCATACCATTCTACAAAACTATTTGCATAGTTTACTTCACCAAGCGCTTCCGCAAACGGTTTTCCTTGTTCCTTTGTCATAATAGCCGCGATTTCTTCTTTATGCTCATCAATTAATGCAAACCACTTTTTCAATTTGTTCGCACGCTCTGCTGCTGTTAACTTCGACCAAGTCTTAAATGCATCATGCGCCGCATCCACCGCTTGCTTCGCCTCTGTTACTCCGCCTTTCGGTACAGTAGCAAACACATATTGCGTAGCAGGATTGTTAATTTCAATTTGCTCATGCAAATGAATCCACTCTCCATTTATGTACATCGCTTTCTTATCTAACATTGCCTTTTTATCCAATTTATTCGTCCTCCTTTATATTTACTATTATGATATACCTTTTTAAGTAACATAAAAAACGAGATGCTCACAGGCCTCGCAAAACACAACAGGACCCGCTCTCACCCCTCCCAAAAAAGAAAGGTTTTTTTATGTTGGATTTTCTCAATTCGTATTTACCGATATTTCTTCCTCTTCAATAAACTTTTTAATTTTCCGCGTTGCCGCCGACTGACTAATCTTTAGCGCTTCCGCTACCTTATAGCTTGATCCATGTACTTTATACGCCTTTAAAATAAGACTACGCTCTACTTCTTCTAACATTTCATACAAACTTTTCCCCGATTGCTCAATCGTCGACTTTTGCATAGATAACGGTAAATCGTCCATTGTAACAAGCTCATCTGTAGTAATGACAACACGTTCCATTACATTTTCTATTTCGCGGTTGTTTCCTTCCCACGGATATTCTAAAAATGCATGCAACACATGCGGGGATAACCTCACACTGCGTGCATACTTCTCATTAAAATGGTGTAAGTAATACGAAACGAGCGGTAAAATGTCTTCCTGCCTCTCACGTAAAGGAGGAATATGAATGGGGATAACGTTAAGACGATAATATAAATCCTTTCGAAACGTTCCCTGTTTCACCATCTCTTGCAAATTTCTATTTGTTGCAGCTACAATGCGAACGTCTACTTTTTTTAATTCTCTGCCTCCTACTGCACGAAACGTTTTTTCCTGTAAAACTTGTAAAAGCTTCGCTTGAATTTCAAGAGGCATTTCGCCAATTTCATCTAAAAAGAGCGTTCCTTTATGAGCCAGTTCTAAAATCCCTTTTTTCCCTTCGCGATGCGCACCTGTAAAAGAACCGCCTGCATATCCAAACAGTTCAGATTCAATTAAATTCGTTGGCAAAGCGGCACAATTGATTTCATAAAACATTTCATTTTTCCGATGGCTCAGTTCATGTAAATGGCGTACTAGTCGGCTTTTCCCGACTCCGGTCTCTCCTAAAACAAGAACTGTACTATCGACTACAGATACCTTTTTTATTGTTCCAACGATTCTCTCCATCGCTGCACTTTTAAAAATGAGTCCTTCATGCTCATATGTTTCTCGTAATTCTTTTTTATACGTTTTTAATTGATCAGTCATTGTCTCTACCTGTTGACGCAGTTGATAGAGCTCTGTTAAATCACGCGAGTAGCTAATGACCCTCCGTAAATTGCCTTGGCCATCAAAAACTGGCCGCGTTCGAACATGTAAGTACTCTCCCGATTTTGTCGTTTGTACAAGTTCAATCGGCTTCTTTTTTTCAATCACTTCAAGAGTTGCCGACGGATAAAAAATCCCGTCCTTTTGCAGCTCTTTTACACTCTTACCAACTAATTGTTCAGCGGGTAACTGGTAATGCCTTTCACACATGCTATTTACACGAACGACAATCCCTTTCTCATCTGTTACAAAAATTTCATCAAAAGCGTATTCAAATACATCTTTCAAATCCATAAACGCTCGTTCCTTTTCCGCCACCATCCCAGTCACTCCCTGAGGTTTAAATAGTTTAAAAGTTTCATAACCCTGAAATATCACAGAGTTTCTCTTAGAAAATATATGATATTCAAACACGTCCAATTTATATAATGCTATCTTATCATTATATAACAGGGAGCCTGGAAACAGTGGCAAACAAGTTTTTAAAATATAGATTTAATACAGCTTCAAGCACGGCTAGATGCTCTTAAAAAGAAAAGAGGGTTTTATGCCTTTTTTTCAATACACAAATAACGGCCACGTAGAACACAACAAGACCCGCTCTCACTTTCTCCTTTTGTTTTAAACTTAGCATGTGGCAGAAAAGGGCCTTGACCGCCTCTACGCACGGCCAGCTGCTCTCGTCCATCTAAAAAAAGAGAGTTTTTATATCTTACACGTGCGCTTTATCTACTTTTCCATAACAAGATTGCAGCGACTCTTCTAGAATCATAAGCCCTTCTTCAAGCTGCTCATCCGTAATTACAAGCGGCATTAAAACACGCACGACATTTCCGTACGTACCTGCCGTTAATAGCAACAAGCCTCTCTTATTTGTTTCTGCAATAAGCTTACCAGCTAGTTCCTTATTCGGTTCTTTCGTCATTTTATCTTTCACTAATTCAAAGGCACACATCGCTCCTAATCCGCGAACATCACCAATGCATTCACATTTTCCAGCCATTTGATGAAAACGATCCATCACTACTTTTCCAATATGCACAGCTCTTTCATTTAAATTTTCTTTCTCCATTACATCAAGAACAGCTAATGCAGCGCTGCATCCTAATGGGCTTCCAGCATACGTTCCGCCTAATTCACCCGGCGCAGCCTCATTCATTACTTCTTTTCGGCCAATTACACCGCTAATTGGCACGCCTGCCCCTAGCGATTTCGATACCGTAATTAAATCTGGTACAACATCGTAATGGTCAATCGCAAAATATTTCCCTGTACGGCCAAATCCTGTTTGAATTTCGTCAGCAACGAACAAAATGCCATGTTCAGCACATAAACGGTGTACTTCTTTCACAAACTTTTTACCCGGAACAATAAAGCCGCCTTCTCCTTGTACTGGCTCCATCACAACAGCAGCAATACTTTCTGGTGCAACTTCTGTGATTAAGAAATTTTTAAACTCTTCAATAATGAAATCTTCATATTGCTCTTCTGTTAATCCATCTGGTCGGCGATATTCATAAGGAAACGGTGCTTTATACACTTCTGGTGCAAATGGACCAAATCCGTTTTTATATGGCTTTACTTTACTTGTCATTGTCATCGTCATTAATGTGCGGCCGTGAAACCCTTTTGTAAAGGCAATAATCCCTGTTCGTTTCGTATACTTACGAGCAATTTTCACTGCATTTTCAACCGCTTCCGCTCCACTATTTAAAAATAAAACTTGCTTATCAAAATTACCTGGTGCAAGCGTAGCTAGCTTTTCTGCCAATTCTATATACGACTCATACATCATTACGTTAAAACCTGTATGAATATATTGATCGATTTGCTTATGAAGAGCTTCCGTAACGGCCGGATGACAATGTCCGACGTTAATTGTACCGATTGCCCCCGCAAAGTCGATAAACTGATTTCCATCTACATCTGTCACAAGCGCTCCTTGAGCCGATTGTACAAATGTTTGAATTCCATTACTTACTCCTCTTGGTACAATATTTTGACGGCGTTCAAATAAAGAAGCTGCCTTTGAACCCGGAATATTTTCATTAACTTTCGCAAAATTTGTTTTCATGATATTCTCCACCTCTTTTAGTCATTTGCCTTTTATAATGCAAAATGTGTGCCAACTTATAAATGCACGATCCCTCATGTTTCCAGACGTTTCGACATAAAAAAACAAGTCATTAAAGACTTGTTACAAGTCTTTAATGACTTATCCGAAAGGTTTCTCTCTGGGGGTGGTATGAGATTTTAACTCGATGGGCATGTGACGATAGCCCAAGAACAAACAAAGCGAAAAACCCTAATTTATCAAATCAAAGTTTGTATGAGTTTTTACGAGTTCATTCCATGTGTTTATATTCGCTGGCCAGTAAAATATCATCTCACCTAAGCTCGTACTTCGTTTTCTATTCTATCATTGCACATATTTACTTTAATTTATGAAAAAATACTATTAAACATTTTCATATAATTGTTATAATATAATTAGACTGATATAAGAGTTTTTTCTAGATTATATATTTGAAGAACTCTCATGCAAAAAGAGCAAATTCTCTACTTGAGAACTTGCTCTTTTTTGCAGAGAAACATTACCAGAAGGCCCTAAGGGAGTACCCAAATTTCACAAAAAACTCCCCACATCCCTTCGTAAAAATATATAGATATAATATAATTTTAAAATTTACAAAAAGATTAAGAGGCGATAAAGAATGAAAAGATATATTAGAATAAAAGGAATTGGCACATATTTTCCAAAACGAAAAGTAGATTCTTTTGAAATAGATCGCATGCTAGATGTACCAGAAGGCTGGACATTAAAAAAATCCGGGGTAAAAACACGATACTTTGCTGATGGTGAAACATCTTCTTATATGGGTGCTGAAGCTGCAAAAAAAGCTGTAGAAGATGCTAAGTTAACATGGGCTGATATCGATTGTATCATCTGCGGAAGCGGAACGATTCAACAAGCAATCCCTTCTACTGCATCACTTATTCAAGAACAGCTCGGACTACAGCACTCTGGTATTCCATGTTTTGATATCAACTCAACATGCCTAAGTTTCATAACAGCACTTGATACAATTTCTTACGCAATTGAATGCGGGAGATACAAAAATGTTGTTATCATTTCTTCTGAAATTTCTTCTGTGGGATTAAATTGGGGACAAAATGAAAGCAGCATTTTATTCGGTGACGGTGCGGCAGCTGTTGTGATAACAAAAAGCGATCATACATCTTCCATTATAGCTTCCCATATGGAAACATATAGCTCTGGTGCGCATCTATCAGAAATTCGTGGCGGTGGAACGATGATTCATCCTAGAGAATATAGCGAAGAGCGAAAAGAAGACTTCCTGTTCGATATGAATGGCAGAGCTATTTTTAAACTATCTTCTAAATATATGTTGAATTTTATCGAAAAACTACTTATGCATACTGGTTATTCCCTAGATGATATTGATTTAATTGTTCCTCACCAAGCAAGTGGACCAGCTATGAGACTGATTCGTAAAAAATTAGGAGTTGATGAAGAGCGCTTTATGACCATTTTTGAAGACTACGGTAATATGATTTCCGCATCTATTCCAGTCGCCCTTTTCGAAGCGATTAAACAAAAGAAAGTGCAACGCGGAGATAAAATATTATTGCTAGGTACTTCTGCAGGACTTTCTATCGGGGGCATCCTTCTTGAGTACTAAGAAAACAGTATTAATTACAGGGGCACGTGCACCAGCGGCTTTACATTTATGCAGACTGTTTAATAACACCGGACATACCGTTATTATTGCAGATAGTATTCCTTATCCATTAAGCAAAGTTTCAACAAGTACTGATTACTTTTATGAAATTCCTTCTCCAAAGTGGAAAACAAATGAAAGTATCCATGCGCTGCTATCAATTATTCAACGCCACAATGTGGATTTACTTATTCCTACTTGTGAAGAAATATTTTATATATCTAGACATAAAGAAAAATTAAGTCCATTTTGTCATGTATTAGTAGATGATTTTAACAAACTTTCATTACTCCATAACAAGTGGGAATTTATTCAATTAGTGGCGGATTTAGGTTGGCAAGTTCCTGCAACGTATAGAATAAATAATGAACAAGCCATAAGGTCAATGATTCACCAAAGACCAGCCACTACTCCTTTTGTGCTAAAGCCGATTTTCTCTCGTTTTTCTGATAAAGTGGAATTTATTACAAAAGAGGCTGTTATAAAAGAAATCATGGTAGACAAGTCAGATTATATCATTCAAGAGTTTATACAGGGAACACAGCATTGCTCCTACAGTATCGCACAATCTGGGAAAGTGTTAGCTCACTCTACCTATAAAACGGAATTCACGGCAGGCCTAGGCGCTACCATTGCATTTAAACATATTAATCATCCTAAAATTGAACAGTTTGTTAGGCATATTGTAAAAGAGCTAGATTTCTCTGGACAAATTGCCTTTGATTTTATCATTACAGAGAATGGAGAGGCTATTCCAATTGAATGTAATCCACGTACCACAAGTGGATTACATTTATTCGATGAGGAAATATTATCCGCTTTTTTTAATACAAAAGTAAACAATACACTAATTCCAAAACTAAATTCTGAGTGTGCAATTCGGTTAGCAATGCTTTTATATGGCCTCCCCTACTTAAAAAGTAAACAAAAACGTAAGCGATGGTTAAAAGTTCTATGCTCCTATCCAGATATCATTTATAGTCACACTGATAGGAAATCATTTTTTTATCAATTTTTTAGCATGTATAAATTATGGCGTGAAAGTTATAAACATGAACGGACTATTTTAGAGCAAACAACATATGACATATCATGGGATGGTGAAAATTTATGAAAATGCTAGTAACTGGCGGAACGGGCTTTCTAGGACAAAAACTCGCCTTTCGATTGATGAATATGGGCTATGAAGTAACGGCAATTGGGAGAAATAAAACAATCGGGAAATTATTAGAACAAAATGGAATTGAGTTTGTACATTGTCCTCTTGAAGACAGGAATCGTGTTCTACAAGTTTGTAAAGATAAAGATTATATCTTTCATAGCGGCGCCCTTTCTTCCCCTTGGGGCAAATATAAAGATTTTTACAATGCGAATGTGTTAGGAACAAAACATATTATTGAGGGAAGTCAAAAGTCCGGTATAAAACGCCTTATCCATGTATCAACACCAAGTATTTATTTCTATTATGATGAACGACAAGATGTAGTAGAAAACGCGAAACTTCCTAATACATTTGTAAATCATTATGCAAAAACGAAGTACATCGCTGAACAAGCTGTTGATCAAGCTTTCACTCATGGTTTACCAGTTATCACGATACGCCCACGCGCTTTATTCGGTCCAGGAGATAACGCTATTCTTCCACGTCTTATTAAAGTATGCGAAAAAGGTGCCCTACCGAGAATTGGTACAGAAAATGTTCTTGTTGATATTACATATGTCGAGAATGTTGTAGATGCCTTACTTCTTTGTATGCATTCCCCAATACATACATTAGGACAAAAATATAATATAACAAATGACGAACGTGTAAATTTATATGAGGTCATTGAAAATGTAATGAAACGCCTTGATAAGGAGATACAATATAAAAAAATTTCCTACAAAACTGCTTTTACACTAGCTACTATACTAGAAGAAATTTCAAAAACTATTTTATTCGGAAAAGAACCTATTCTCACAAAATATACTGTTAGTGTCCTTTCAAAAAGTCAGACATTAAGTATTGATAAAGCTAAAAAAGAACTAGGATATGCTCCAAAGATCAGTATAGAAGAAGGAATTACAAAATTTGTAGACTGGTGGAAAATACAATGAAAATCAAATCTTTAAAGCTATATGATACAGGCTATTGCACACATCCAGAAAAAATTGCATACTCCAAGGGCAGTTGGAAACAAATCCGTTTTCCAGCTACAGTAGGATTACTTCAGCATCCAATCTTAGGGTATATTTTATTTGATACTGGATATGCTGGACACTTTAAAGAAGCAACAAAAAAATTCCCTTACTCTGTGTATGCAAAACTTACCCCTGTTCATTTTACGGAAGAGCAATCTATTAAACAGCAACTGCTTCTTGATGGTATTCAGCCAGAAGAAATTAAATATATTATTCTTTCTCATTTTCATGGCGATCATACAGCTGGTCTGCCCGACTTTCCAAAAGCCAAAATACTAACCTTCGCCAAAGCTTATGAGGATATAAAACAGAGAAGTAAATTTGGAGCTCTATTAAAAGGGTGCCTAAAAGATACACTGCCGATTGATTTAGAGCAAAGGATGACATTCATTGATCGAACTCCATCCCTTAACTTCCCCCCTACATATGGAAAATTTGAAGAAGGCTACGATGTATTTGATGATGGCTCCTTACTTGCTGTTGACTTAACAGGACATGCAACTGGACAATTTGGTCTATTCGTCCATTTACATAGTAATAAAATTGTCTTTCTTTGTGCAGACGCAGTGTGGCTAAGTAAAACTTATAAAAACCTTGTATTTCCTAGTAAGGTTGCCAACCTTTTAACTAGCGATCCAAAATCTTACCGAAAGAATATTGAGAAGTTACACCATTTATCGCAAATATCACCTGAGATTGAAATTCTACCAACTCACTGTGAACACACATGGAATAAAATTAAAACAGGGGTGTACTATGAATAAATTACGGATTCTCCAGCAATACTTGAAAACAAAATATTGTTTTCGATTTTCAGATCGCAAACAATTGGAACTGTTTCATAAACAACAAATAAAAAAACAACTTTTGTTTACTATAGAGACGTCTCCCTTCTATCGCCAGTTATATACTCCTTTTTTAAAAGAAATTCAAAAGGGAAATTTTACTGCACTCCCTATCATTGATAAAGAAGTAATGATGGAACATTTTGATATATTAAATACAGTTGATATTTCAAAGGAAGAAGCATTTCGTGTAGCATTTGAAGCAGAAAAGACTCGAAATTTCTCTCCAACAATTCGTGATATAACTGTCGGGTTATCATCAGGCACTAGTGGAAATCGTGGGGTTTTTCTCGTTTCCGAGAAAGAACAAACGTTGTGGGCTGGCTCGATTATTGGAAAGGTGCTTCCTTCTAGCATTCTACATAAACACACGATTGCTTTTTTCTTACGTGCAAATAGCAATTTATACGAAGCAACAAAAAATAAGCGAATCTCATTTCATTTTTTTGATTTACTAGATTCGTTTCATCAGCATATCACTCGATTAAATGAAGTAAATCCATCTATTTTAATTGCACCTCCGTCTATGTTACGAAAAATCGCTTACTGGCAACAAGAAGGACTTATTATGATTTGTCCCCAAAAAATTATCTCTGTAGCAGAAGTGCTTGAAGATATTGATAGAGAGTTTATTCGTGCAACTTTCCAACAGACAGTACACCAAATTTACCAATGTACAGAAGGTTTTCTTGCTACCACCTGCAGACAGGGTACATTACACATCAATGAAGATCTCGTTCATATTGAAAAAGAATACTTAGATCAGGAAAACGGGATATTCGTTCCCATTATTACTGATTTCATGAGGAAAACACAGCCTATAATACGCTACCGTCTCAATGACATATTAATTGAGAAAAAAACGGCGTGCATCTGTGGTTCTCCCTTCTTAGCCTTAGAACGAATTGATGGTCGATGCGATGATATATTTATTGGAATAAGTGAATTGGATAATAGTGAGATATCTATTTTTCCTGACTTCATTCGAAGAGCAATTTTGTTTGCATCCAATGAAATTCAAGAATTTAAAGTAGTGCAGCACAGCATAGACAAAGTTGAAATTAAACTTAAAGTACCACCTAAACATCTCAAATCATGTAAATTAAATGTAATACAAGAGTTACATACACTGTGGTCTACTAAAAAGTGTGCTATACCATATTTTTTCTTTTCACATTACGATATTCAATTATATGATAAAAAATTAAAAAGAATAGAAAGCCTTGTAAAGCATGGTGAACATATATGATTAAGCTACATAATATTCATTCCTTGCATAGCATTGACTGGGCCTCAAAAAAAGATGGAGCATATGTACGAGACAGCTTCCTGCCTCTCTTTCAAAAGGGCGTTACAGCATTTATTAAAAATGTTAACACTCATCTATTTCTATTAGAAATTGATGATCTCATCTTGCCAGTTACTATTAATAACGCGGAGTTCGAAAATTCATATGTATGTTCCCCTTATACACATTACATATCCTATGCATTAGAAGAGTTATGGGAGTTAAAAAAACCATGGCTAGAGAAGCTACTAACCTATCCGATTCATCTTATGGGAAGTTGGCTACGACGAACGAATATTAATAAAGTAATTGTCGTAAATAATTGGATGCTTTCAACAAATCTTTATCATTCTATCAACAAACAACAAATCGAACAGATTACGAATTTATTTGTTGAGAAATTTCCAGAGCATACAATTCTATTTCGCTCTTTAAATAACGAATTATATCCCACAATTACACAAGCATTATCTACAGTAGGTTACAATAAAATTATGTCTCGTTCTATATACTTATTTGATCCAAAGCACTATAAAGAAATGAATCGAAAAAAACGAAAAGACTTATTAAACGATAAAAGTTTATTAGAGAAAAGCAATTATGAAATAATTACGAATGAAGGATTTACAAAAGAAGATATTTTACAAATTTCCAAGTTATACAACCAACTATATATTGAAAAATATTCCGGTTATAATCCAATGTTTACACCCGCTTATTTATGGAATGCTCTTCAGCATCATTTATTTGAGATAAAGGCCATAAAAAAAGGAGATACAATAGATGGTGTCATTGCTTATTTTATTAGGGATGGAGTTATGACAACTCCTATCCTTGGCTATAATACAAACTCTGATCAGCAACAAGGCTTATACCGTATTCTTTCCCTCCTTATTACAATGGATTCTATCGAAAAAGATTTAATTTGTCATTGTAGTGCTGGGGCTGGTGAGTTCAAACGAAATCGTGGTGCAAAACAGCAGATTGAATACAATTATATGTATCACGCTCATTTGCCACCTAATCAACAAAAGGTATGGAAAGTATTAACTTGGATACTAAATACATGTATAGAACCGATGGCAAAAAAACATCGCTTTTAAACAAAAAAGAGATAAGACTCGTAATGTGTAGAAACCATAAGTAGTAAGTATATTATTAGATCTTACATATGAAAATAATTTTTTCGGGCTACAGGATACACTTGATTCGCTCGGAAATGAATTAGTTAAAGGAATTCATTTTACAAAGAACAAAATTGATGGTATTGGAAAAGCAAAAAGTAACCAATGCTATTCTTAGGTTATCAGTAAATTATTTAACTAATTTTATGCTTAGCGTTCAGAGAAGCGGTTAATGTCTTAGCGTGGTTTTTATATCATTTAGTTGATAAGAACTCATCGAAATCAAGTTAAAAAATACATTCTTCCCCGAAACGAAAAAACCGAGCTAAATTCTCATAAATAACTGTAGAGATATAAATTTTTTGCTTGAGGATATTTCAAAACCTTAACTTGATGGACATGTGGTACTTCCCCTCTCTATATGAACCACTGCTAGACAGAACAAAATATGACCTGCTTTCACCCTCTAAAAAGTTTTCCCATCTTCACAAAAAAACTACCTCTTACAAGGTAGTTTCTTTATGTTCTGGAATAAATAACTCCAAACAGTGATACACATTTTCAAATTCCATCGGTGCATCACCGCCGTATTCACCATCTAAATTAATCATTAATTTTTCTGTTGAATGTACTTTGATTCGATTTGCTTGTGTGTATAACACTTTTGGATTATTGATATGCTCACCGCGCTGCGCTTGTGTCGCTGCTTTAATTAAGTCGGCAATTGATCCTTTTTTCAATATTAATAAATCAAATAAACCATCATTAATAGAAGCATATGGCGCTACTTTTTCAAAGCCGCCGACTGAGCGTGTATTTGTAATCAAAAACATTGTAATTTCTTCTCGTAATATTTTTCCATCATATTCAATTTCTACATATGTTGGATGTAAGGATGGTAACATTTCAATCCCTTTTAAATAATACGCAAGTTGTCCAAGTACTGTTTTTAATTTACTTGGTACTTCGTATGTTAATTCAGTTATGCGGCCACCGCCTGCAATATTAATAAAATATGTATCATTTGCTCTTCCAAGATCAAGAGGTACCGTTTGGCCGGCACAAATGATATCAACAGCTTCTTCAATTGAACGAGGTACACCAATCGCCCTAGCAAAGTCATTTGTTGTGCCAACTGGAATAATTCCGAACTTTGGACGATGTTCATTTCCAACTAACCCATTCACAACTTCATTTAATGTACCGTCGCCGCCTGCTGCGATTACAACGTCAAACTTACGCTCTGCCGCTTGCCTCGCCGCTACAGTCGCATCTCCAGGACCCGTCGTCGCATGACATGATGCTTCATACCCTGCTTGTTCTAATTTTTGTAGTACTTCTGGTAAGTTTTTCTTAAATAACTCCCGACCAGAAGTCGGATTATAAATAATTCTTGCACGTTTCATATAGCATTAGCACAGGAAAACCCTCATTCATCAAAAAAGGGAAAGGAATAGCCGCTAAGTACTCACTTAGCATTCCTATGCATACCCTCCTTCCATTTTTCACTTTCACGAAGTCATATAACTTCATTTTTCACATTAAGGCACTATTTATTTCATGCGATGAAAAAATTCTCTCTAAATTTAGATTTATCATTATTACAAGTTTTTTGCAACTATCTTACCATACTTAACATGACAGCATTTTCCTTATATTTGTCAGTTAATCAAACGTTTGTTTAAACGAAATGCCATTTAAACAAACGTTTGATTAACCTAGAAAAACACCCATATATGGGTGTTTTTCTGATTAATCGTTGCTGTTACTGTCTAGCTCCGGTGGCTAGAACAGTCAGTCGTTTCGCCTCCTCCGACGAAGCAAAAAACGCTTCTCTGTCGAAAGCTCCAACGCCTTCCCGTTCTAATCAAGCCACCTTGATTTTTCAACAGCCACCCTAATGCTATGCAAAACAAAAGGTGACAAGCTACTTGTTTGCTTACTTTGTTTTAACATCGTCCGTGGCAGAAAAGGGCCCTGACCGCTACTATGCATGGCCAGATGCTCTCGACCACTTAAAAAAGGTGGTTTTATGTTAGTTTTTCAATTTGGATTTATATGTCTAGCTCAACTTTTCGTTATGTCTAGCTCCGGTGGCTAGAATACTCGGTCATTTCACTTCTTCCTCCGAGGCAAAGAACGCCTCTCTGTCAAAAGTTCCAATGCCCTCCTATTCTGATCGAGCCACCTCCGCTTTTCGTTATTATCGCTTGTTAATCTCTTCAAGTAAGATTTTATTAACAAGCGGCGGATTTGCTTGTCCTTTTGTTGCTTTCATAATTTGACCAACTAAGAAGCCAATTGCACGGTCTTTACCGTTTTTAAAGTCTTCAATAGATTGTTCGTTATTATCAAGAATTTCTGTTACGACTTTGCGAAGCGCTCCTTCGTCAGAAATTTGAACAAGACCTTTTGCTTTTACGATTTCTTCTGGGTCTCCACCTTTTTCAATTAATTCGTTAAATACTTTTTTCGCAATTTTAGACGAAATTGTACCTTTTTCAATTAATTGAATCATTTTAGATAAACCAGCTGGTGTTAGTGCTACGTCTTGTAATTCTTTTTGTTGTTTGTTTAAGTATGCTAATACTTCACCCATTAACCAGTTTGATGTTAATTTCGCGTCTGCACCGTCTGTAACTGTTGCTTCGAAGAAATCAGACATCTCTTTCGTTAATGTTAATACGTGTGCATCGTAAGCTGGTAAGCCAAGCTCTTCAACATAACGTACTTTACGAGCATCTGGAAGCTCAGGAATAGAAGCACGAACGCGCTCTTTCCACTCATCGTCGATGTAAAGCTCTACTAAATCTGGCTCTGGGAAGTAACGGTAATCGTCAGATCCTTCTTTCACACGCATTAAGATTGTTTTCTTCGTTGCTTCATCATAGCGGCGTGTTTCTTGTTGAATGATACCGCCAGATAATAGCTCTTTTTCTTGACGCACTTGTTCAAACTCAAGACCTTTTTGAACGTAAGTGAAAGAGTTTAAGTTTTTCAGTTCTGCTTTTGTACCGAACTTTTCTTGTCCAACTGGACGAAGGGAAATGTTCGCATCACAACGAAGGGAACCCTCTTCCATCTTACAATCAGATACGCCTGTATATTGAATGATTGATTTTAATTTTTCTAAATATGCATACGCTTCTTCTGGTGTACGCATATCTGGCTCAGATACGATTTCGATTAACGGCATACCTTGACGGTTGTAATCAACTAGTGAGTAACCTTCGCTTGTATGCGTTGATTTACCTGCATCTTCTTCTAAATGAAGACGTGTAATACCGATACGTTTCTTTTTGCCGTCTACTTCAATTTCAATCCAACCATTTTCCCCAATTGGTTTATCATATTGAGAAATTTGGTACGCTTTCGGGTTATCTGGATAGAAATAGTTTTTACGGTCAAATTTTGTTTCTGTTGCGATTTCACAGTTTAACGCCATTGCAGCTTTCATTGCAAAGTTAACTGCTTCTTTATTTAGAGTTGGAAGCACCCCAGGATATCCTAAGTCAATTACACTTGTTTGTGTATTTGGATCCGCTCCGAATTCTGTTGGACTCGCAGAGAAAATTTTCGAATTCGTTTTTAACTCAACGTGAACCTCTAAACCGATAATTGTTTCTAAATTCATCTATGCTCGCCTCCTTACAGACTTGCTTTTTTTGTATGATAATCTGTTGCTTGCTCAAACGCATGTGCAACGCGATAAATTGTTGCTTCATCGAAGTGTTTACCGATAATTTGCAGTCCAAGTGGCATGTTGTTTGCACCGAATCCACATGGAACAGAAATTGCTGGAACACCTGCTAAGTTTACTGGAATTGTTAAAATGTCATTTGCATACATTGTCATTGGATCGTCGACTTTTTCGCCTACTTTAAACGCTGGAGTTGGCGTTGTTGGTCCAATAATAACATCATAGTTTGCAAATACATTTTCAAAATCATTTTTAATTAATGTACGTACTTGTTGTGCTTTTTTGTAATATGCATCATAGTAACCAGAGCTAAGTGCAAATGTACCAAGCATAATACGACGTTTTACTTCGTCACCGAAGCCTTCGCTACGCGTATTCTTATAAAGGTCCATTAAGTTATTCACATTATCAGAACGAACGCCGTAACGTACGCCGTCAAAGCGTGAAAGGTTTGCAGACGCTTCAGAAGAAGAGATTAAGTAATATGTTGCTAATGCGTATTTAGAGTGCGGAAGCGAAACTTCTTCCCAAGTTGCACCCATTCCTTCTAATACTTTTAACGCAGCTAGTACAGATTCACGAGCTTCTTCGCCAACACCTTCACCTAAGTATTCTTTTGGCACAGCAATGCGTAAACCTTTTACGTCGCCAGTTAAACCAGCTAAGTAATTGCCAACTTCAATGTTTGCAGAAGTTGTATCCATACGGTCCACACCAGAAATAGCTTGTAGTAAGTATGCATTGTCTTCTACTGTACGCGTAATCGGTCCAATTTGGTCAAGAGAAGATGCAAATGCAACTAAACCGTAGCGAGATACACGACCATATGTTGGTTTTAAACCAACAACGCCGCAATATGCAGCTGGTTGACGAATCGAACCACCTGTATCAGAACCTAGAGAGAATAATACTTCTCCTGCCGCTACTGCTGCTGCAGAACCACCACTAGATCCGCCTGGAACATACTCTAAATTCCATGGATTCTTTGTTGCATAAAAACCAGAGTTTTCGTTAGAAGAACCCATTGCAAACTCGTCCATGTTTAATTTACCGATTGTAATTGTGTCAGCAGCGTTTAGCTTTTGCACAACTGTTGCATCATAAATTGGGTCAAAATTTGCTAAAATTTTGCTCGCACATGTTGTACGAAGACCTTTTGTTACGATGTTATCTTTCACACCGACTGGCATGCCAAATAGTAAACCGTTATCTTCAGCACCTAACTTCGCATCTAATTCTTTCGCTTTTGCACGTGCATTTTCTTCATCTAATGTAAGAAAAGCTTTTACATTATCTTCAACATCCGCAATACGTTTGTAAGATTCCTCTACTAAATCTGTAACGGAAATTTCTTTGCTATGTAACTTTTTATGTAATTCTGATACAGAATGATCAAATAATGACATCGAAATTCCCCTCCTCTACTCTAATACTGCTGGAACACGGATTTGATTCTCTTTGTGATCCGGTGCATTTTTTAATACTTCTTCAACTGGTAAACCTTTTTCAGGTACATCTTCACGCATAATATTCTTCATATCTAATACATGAGTTGTTGGTTTTACATTTGTTGTATCTAATTCATTTAACTGCTCAGCAAATGTAACAATTGCATCGAGTTGTTTTTGAAATTTTTCTGCTTCTTGATCAGTAATTGCAAGACGCGCTAAATGTGCAACGTGCTTTACATTCTCAACGGAAATTCTTGACACGGCTAGGCCACCTCCATAATATATCGTACAATCTACAATACTATTGATGATACCAAATTTTCAGTAGTTCAAGCAAGTCAACACAGCATACTTCACTCATTTTTGGACAAAAAAAGAAAGGCCTCTGCCTTCCTTATCCACTTTATATAAGTCCATTTTTATTTTTCAACGTATAAGCCTCTGCTATGCAGGATACAACATAAGCTGTATTCGTTTGCTCCCTCTGTTTTAACATGGAACGTGAAAAAAAGGAACCGACCGCTTCTACACACGGCCAGTTGCTCTCGCCAACCTAAAAAAAGAAGGTTTTATGTCCTTTTACTCACCATACAATTCCATTTAATAGAGTCCATTCTTACTTCTCAATTGTTTCTTTTTTAGAAACTGGTTCAGTATGAATGTTATTTGCATTATCCTCTTCATTATCACGAATTGTTTTTTGCAGTACAAAACTAGACATTGTTAAAAATAATGTACCAATTAAATAATAGCCTTTTACACTGAGCGGTTCCTCTAACGTATAAATACCAATTAACATGCCAGAAAGCGCACAAACGAAAGATGTCCATGCTAAAAACGTGAACGCTTGGGTGTTCCTTCTTCTCATTGTCTCTCTCCCTTACTATTTTCAATTCGTTATAAATTATTAATACTATTATTTTATATTTATGTAACTCTTACTTTCGTATTACTCTGACACACATTTCATTTCTGTGAAAATAACTTGATTCAGAGCACAATTTAACTTTTTAACAATAAATCTAGATCTTCTTTTTGCGTGTGAAACACGCAAAAAGACAATAAGAAAGAAGACTACTGTTCTTTAGATATTTTTTCAGTAGTTGTGTATATGAAATCGGAAACTGGTCTATGCTAGTAATTTTGAGTATTCAATAAATGCTGTTCGTTGTTTCAATATATGGTATATCACCTTAATTACTTTATGCGCAATGGCGATGATTGCTTTTCGCT
>NZ_KB910962.1 GCF_000383235.1 Bacillus sp. 123MFChir2 | reverse complement strand
CGTTGCGGCCATTATCGAGACAATATTTACTTTTCAGTTCCTCTAAAACAAAAGAAAAATCTACCATTTCATTAAATTGACGGAGCATATTATCTTTTGGTATGACGATATCGTAAATCGCCATGAATGGGCTAAGGTTAAGAGATTGTTGTTTTGAAATCATCCGAGACACCACCTAGAATTATTACAACTATTATACATGAAAAAAACGAAAGCTTCCTCGATTTCATCGAGGAAGCTTTCGTTTTTTCTATGAAGACTTTTTCAGTGGCCTCCTCACTGCTTGCTCTTTACGTATGCCTACGGTTTTTTCCACCAATCGGAATCGGCTTCGCTAAATATTTAATACGCTCCATAATGCGAGCTGCTTTCATTTCTTCTTCTTCTCCGCGCTGTGTATACGTTAAATGATGCTCGAGTTGTTTAAAATCAAAGTTAGATGTGAAAAACGTTGGTAAGTTCTCCAGCATCCGGAACTGTAAAATCGCTCCAAGTACATCATCGCGTACAAAGCTTGACATTGCTTCCGCCCCAATATCATCTAACATGAGTACCGGAACACGTTTTACCGCATCAATTTTTTCGCTAATTGTATTATTTTGCAATGAGCTTTTAATCTCACGCAAAAATTCTGGCAAGTAGACAATCATAGAACTAATTTTACGTAGTGCTAGTTCATTGGCAATCGCCCCTAAAAGATATGTTTTCCCTACTCCAAATGATCCGTAGAAATAGAGTGCTTGCACTTTTTTCCCTACCTCATATTCACTTAAAAATTCATTTGCAGCACGAATCGCTTGAATACGCGGTTCTAAATCAGATGGATCTAAATTTTCCATCGAAGCTTGCAAAATATCACTTGGCATATACACACTTTGAATCAGTTTCTCATGCTTTTTCCGTTCATCATAAGCCACTTTTCTTACGCAGCGATCGTATTGAATATCAATCATCTTCCCTTGAATAATGAGCTTCGGTTCGTATCCTTGAATCATGTTTTTACATGATTCTAAGTTTGGACAATCTTTACATCCAACGCTTTGCCCAATGTACTCATATAGCTTCACAAGGCTGCGCTCAACCATTGACATTGTTACTTCGCCTTGATGTTCTTCTATAAATGCTTTCACACGAGGATGCGCCATTACCTCTTCTTTTAATACTTCATATCTATTCTTAAAATTTTTATTTTGCATTAACTTCGCAAATGTATTTTGAATTGGTTCCATTTCTTCACCTCAAAAGGAGCTCGCCTTTGTTAGTTTCGCTTATACTTTTTCAGCTCTTCCTCTAACTTTTTACGCTCTTCTTCTAATTTTCCCTGCTCTTCACTACGATGCGATGGCTCGCTATCTTCTGTTTGTTCCTTTAACCAGTCTGGTACAAGTTCTTTACGAACCGTTTTCTTCGTTGTCTTTCCTTTTTTCTTTATTTCTGCCCATTCTTGATATTGACGATTTTCCTCTTTCGCAAGCCCTATCGCTTCCATTACGGTTGTAATTTTTTTACGAGCCCAGTGTCCGGCAATTTTCTCTACATACGATTTCGCCAACTTCATATCAGAACGCAGCATTACATAATAAATAAGCACATTTACAACACCTGGCGTTAATTTCTGCTTCAACATCACATCTTCAATAATTTGCAAATCAGCCTTCGTCGGTTCAGCCCCGCCCGAAATTTCTTTTAATAACTCTCTTGGTGAAATTTCCTCTAACTGTTTAATAAGCATCTCTTCTTGTGTTGTCGGTTCTTTCTCCTTCATCGTCCGCGCATGCAATGGCTGCGCCCGCTCACTAAACTTAGGAAGCGCCTGTCCATTCTCAAATTGGTACCAATCACGCGCACCTTTTCGCAATCGTTCCATATCAATTGTATTATGCTCCGTAACAGCACCAAGAACAATATTTTGCATAGATAACGGATCAATACCGTATACATAAGCTAATATAATCACACATTCACGCATTTGATCCGTAATTGCTTTGCGCGGCACAAGCGCTGATAATCCTTCTACAAATAATGAAAAATCAAAGAAATCATTCCAAATTTGAGGTACATTCCCCTCTGCTCTGCTCGGCATTACAGCTCTGTTTGGTATAAACAATTCTTCTTTCACATGCTCAACTTGTCCTGGATTAAAAGAACCAAACACATCATTAAAGGATCGTGTTACATTTTCATATGAAACAAAGTCAAATTCTTCTTCTAAGAAATACTGCTTCACTTGGTTATATTTCGCCTTGCTTAAGCGGTTATATAAAAAAATACTTAATACAATATCATCAAAAAACTGTTTGGGCATAAGCGGTGGCTGTAACTCATAAATAAACATGCGAATATCTTTTTCCTTTTTCACATACACATTTAAAAGTCCTATCGCCTCTAGTTTTAGACGTTCTTCATAAATATCCGGGAGCTGCATTTGCATCGTTACCATAATAGAATGATGTGTATTTTCTTTTCCAAATAAACGGTCCTGCTCTAACTCTCCCCACAATGTCATATATAGGCTAAAAGCTTTACTACCAATGAGTGGTTGATATAACATTGTCAGCACTTTACGATCATAGTTGCTGAGCAGCCCTCTTGCACTTACTTTATAACGATCAATTGGCAACAGTTCCATCCATAACTGTCTTTCCATCCTTGCAAATCCTTTCTGTCATTCGTTCTCACGGTTAGTTCCTCTTATCTTCTTCGTTTTTCTCTGAATTTCGAGGCGGAGATAGCGGGATAAATCCATTTTGATTTTTCAACATATAAGTCACGGCTATGCTGAATACAACATGCCTGCTACTTGCTTGATTTGTTTGTAAACCTCGCATGTGCAGGAAAAGGACCTAACTGCTTCTATGCACGGCCAGATGCTCTCGTCCTCCTCTAAAAGAAAGAGGCTTTATGTCGTTTTTTTCAATTTGTATTTATATATTAGTGAAAAAAGAGCTAATAGCTTACGCTTCTAGCTCTTTTATTTTCGTTCTTTTTGAAGAATATCTTTCAACTCTTCAATAAATACGTTCAAATCTTTAAATTGTCGGTAAACAGATGCAAAACGCACATATGCAACATCATCAATATCACGAAGCGCTTCCATGACCATTTCACCAATCATATCGCTTTTTACTTCTGACATTCCTAAATTACGCAATTCCCGTTCTACATGTTGCGTGATTTCTTCTAATTGTTTTAACGTTACAGGCCGCTTTTCACACGCTTTAATTAAACCGCGCAAAATTTTCTCTTTGTTAAATTCTTCCCGCGTCCCTTCTTTCTTTACAACAATAAGCGGCGGCTCTTCGACGCGTTCAAATGTTGTAAAGCGATTGAAACAGCTTTCGCACTCTCTTCTTCTGCGAATTGATCGTCCTTCGTCAACCGGACGCGAATCCAATACTCTCGTACCATTGTGAAAACAGGATGGACAACGCAATCCATTCACTCCTTTACAATTTAATTTTATCTTAACAAAACTAAAACATTATAAACAAGAATTTTCTCTTCTATATTATAAACACTTAATCAAATATACTTATGTATCAATAAATTTCTTCTTATAAAATAGATATAGAAATACTAAAAAGAGGTGCATTATACACCTCTTTACATTTTAAATCAATTATCTTCTTTTTTAAAGAGCTTTTGTCTCTCTTTGCTTAATTTCGAAGCTACCTGTACCACGAGGAAGTTCAATACTTTCTCTCGTCTTCGCTCCTAAACCTTCAGCGATGTACTCCGCTGCAACATTTGGATCAATACGATCACCACAAGTATATACATCAATACTTGCATAACCATGCTCTGGAAAGCTATGAATTGTTAAGTGAGATTCAGAAATAATTACAACTCCACTTACACCTTGTGGTGCAAATTTATGGAAAGCAACCTCACGTACTTCAGCGCCTGCTCGAAGTGCTGCATCCACAAATAACCTTTCAATATAAGGCATATCATTAAGTTTGTCGAAATCGCAATCCCAAAGTTCCGCGATTACGTGACGACCCATAGTGTCCATAGTATCCATTCTACAGTTCCCCCTCATAAATTTAATCTAACTGTTCGAATTGAAAACTAATTTGCAATTTGGCTTGCTCCACTACCACGGGGGAAAGTTAGTCCAGAGAGGTCCTAACCCTTTAAGTAGTGACTACGTACCTCAGCTCTTAAGTTTACGAGTGTTAGTATACTTTGTTTATTTTCATTTTGCAACAACAGTTTTTTATTTTTTCAGATGACATCTTTCCCTGTTATTTTTCTAAAAAAGTAGAAACGATTCCAAATCACAGTAATCACAGCTGTTCTAGGTGATTTACACTAAAAAAATATGTAATATTTTTCTATTATGAAAAGAGAAAAGGACAGGCTAACGCCTGCCCTTTTCTCACCTATTAAATATGTTGTACGTTTTCTTGTTTCGCAAATTGATCTACAACAAGCTTTACAAGGTCTACAACACGACGAGAATAGCCCCATTCGTTATCGTACCAAGCAAGTACTTTTACTTTTCGATCGCCCATTACCATTGTAGATAAACCATCAATAATCGCAGAATGAGTATTTGTATTAAAATCGATAGAAACAAGCGGCTCATCGCTAAATGCAACAATCCCTTTTAATGCACCATTCGCAACATTCATAAATGCTTCATTAATCTCTTCTACTGTTACGTCGCGTTTTACATCTACAACTAAGTCAACAAGAGATACATTTGGCGTCGGAACGCGAAGTGCCATACCATGAAGTTTTCCATTTAAATGTGGAAGAACTTTTGCTAACGCTTTCGCAGCCCCTGTCGTTGTTGGAATGATAGACTGCCCGCAAGCGCGTGCTCTACGTAAATCTTTATGTGGATTATCAATATTTTTTTGGTCATTTGTATATGCATGAACTGTTGTCATTAAACCGTTTTCAATTCCAAACTGCTCATCTAACACCTTTACAACAGGTGCTAAACAGTTTGTTGTACAAGATGCATTTGAAATAACGGTATGTTTTGTAATATCAAGTTGTTCGTCGTTTACACCAACAACAATTGTTACGTCTTCATTTTTTCCTGGTGCAGTTAAAATAACGTTTTTCGCACCAGCTTCTACGTGAAGACTTGCTTTTTCTTTAGAATTAAATTTGCCTGTCGCTTCTATCACAACATCTACTTCCATTTCTTTCCAAGGCAATTCTTTTGGATCGCGGTTGTTTAAAAGGCGAATCATTTTACCATCTACTAATAAATGATCTTCAAACGCTTCTACTGTACCATCAAATTTACCGTGAACTGTATCATATTTAATTAAATGTGCTAACGTTTCAGATGGGTAGCTCGCATTAATCGCTACAATTTCGAATGCGCTTTCTTTTACTGCCTGACGAAACACCATTCTCCCAATACGTCCAAATCCATTAATTGCCACACGAATCATAATATGTTGTCCCCCTTGATTGCGTTATACTATTTATCTCTAACCCCAATAATAGTATAGCACAAAAAGAAGATATGTCACTAAACAATTTCATTATTTTCAATTTTTTTATTTAATAATGTTCCATTCCATTAAAATATTCCTTAATTGCGCTTCCGTCTCTTCTATTGTGCCATTATTATTAATCATTTTATCTGCTAATGCTATTTTTTCTTGCAATGACATTTGCGAAGCAATTCTTGCTTTTGCCTCTTCTTCTGTAAAATTGTTGCGTTCCATTAACCTTGTCATTTGCGTTTTACCGTCCACATAAACAAGTAAAATTTGATCGACAAGACTTGTTAATTTACTCTCAAATAAGAGTGGAATATCGAGCACAACCGCTTGCGCATTTTCTCTTATGTATCTATCCTTTTGTGCATTCATTTCCTTTCGTACAGCTGGATGCACAATACCATTTAACAGCAACCGTTTTTCTTCATTATGGAATACAATGCTGCCAAGTTTTGGGCGATTTAACTCTCCATTTTCCTCAAGCACTTCTTTTCCAAATGCTTTTACAATTTCGTTATACGCTTCCTTACCAGGCTCCACAACTTCCCTTGCAATAATATCTGCATCAATGACTGGAATGTGAAAACCTTGAAACATTTTTGATACCGTACTTTTTCCACTAGCAATGCCGCCTGTTAATCCAATTACAACTGTCATCATAATCCCCCTTATAGTAAAAGACGTGAAACAATCGTTTCACGTCTTTTACATTTTCCAAATTCCAATAATAATAAGTAATACACCTGGTAAAAACGTGAATTTTTGTAGCCATCGCATATTTGATAATACGGTCCCTACTTTCATTCCGATGAACAAAAATAGCGAGCTCATTACCGCAACTAATCCTGCCATCAGAAATTGGGAATACCCAAGTAAAGAGGCACCAATCCCAGCTCCAAATGAATCTAATGAAAGTGCCATACCAAGGAGAAGTGCTTCTATTCCCGAAATAATCCCAGACTTATCAAAATCAGCAACAGTCGGTTTTCGTAAAATTTGAATGACAAGACCGAGAGACGCAATTTCTAAGTTCCATACTTTTTCTTCTTGCATTGCATCCTCTTTTTTATCACTTTGAAAAAATTGATACAACACCCACGCACCGATTACTACAAGAACGAATCCTCCAATTCTTTTCGCCACCACCGGTGAAAAAATTTGAGCAATCATATGTCCGATTCCCATTGAAAGTATCATCACAACAGCTGAACAAATCCCGATTACGATAATTGATTTCAGTGGAATACGAACATTCCGGAGCCCGTACGTGAGCCCTACACTGCAGCTATCTAAACTTAACGTAAAAGCTAATAAAATAAGAGAGAAATAATGATACATCGATAAGCTCCTTCCCTATATATAGCTTTGCTTATATATATGACAGAAGCCTATCCGATGTTATTGTGAAAAATAAATTGAAACTTCCATCAGCGAGGTGTTTTTATCCTCCACTGGTGGAAACCCTCCCCAATCGGACTTTTACGGGCAGTAAATTTTTTTACCAATGTTTCGTTTGTTTAACTTTTCGGCTGACAAGCCGGGCAATAATGTGTACCACGCCCGCCAACAACTGTTTTTTTAAGTAAAGTGCCACATGTTACACATGGCTCACCTTTTCTTCCATATACGTAAAGACGCTCTTGAAATGAACCAATCTGCCCTTGTGAATTCACATACGTACGAATTGTACTTCCACCGCGCTCTACTGCTTCCGATAAAGTTGCAACGATTTCTTTATACAATGTTTCAAGTTCTTCACTCGTTAAAGAAGACGCTTCTCGCTCTGGATGAATACGTGAACGAAATAACACTTCATCTACATATATATTACCAAGACCCACTAAAATACGTTGATCCAGTAAGGCAACCTTTACTTTCCGAGCCGTTTTTTGCAATTTTCCTCGTAAATATGCAGAGGTTAATTCAGTTGAAAAGGGCTCCGGCCCTAAGTCTGCAAGCGGCATAACTGTAAACTCTGTACCCTTTTCAAATAGATGCATCGTGCCAAATTTCCGTACATCTTTGTAACGAAGTTCTGTACCGTCTGTAAAACGAAAACGGACGTGTGTATGCTTATCAACTGGATCCTCACTATCGCATTGCATATACTTCCCTTCCATTCGTAAATGAGACACAATGACATAACGGGTTACATATATAAGAAGAAACTTGCCGCGGCGTCTGACCTCTTCAATCGTTTCGCCGCGCAGCATCTCTTTGAAAAGTTCGGCATCATCTGGCTCTTTCACCAAATTGGGATATGTTACAATCACCTCTTCGATTGTCTTTCCTTTGACGAGCCCTTCTAGCGTTCGCCTTACATTTTCTACCTCTGGTAATTCTGGCATACTATCACTTCCTTACTTTGCGTCATACCACGTTGGACCGTATGAATAATCAACCTTTAATGGAACGGAAAGCTCAATCGCATGCTCCATCACTTCAGGTACAAGCTTCTCTAACTTCTCTACCTCTTCTTGCGGCACTTCGAAAATAAGTTCATCGTGCACTTGCAGAAGAAGACGTGCTTGTAACCCTTCTTCTTCTAATCGATCCGCCATAATAATCATTGCTTTTTTGATAATATCAGCAGCACTTCCTTGAATCGGTGTATTCATTGCAGTCCGCTCTGCAAAGCCACGCACATTAAAATTACGACTCGTAATTTCCGGGATATAACGACGACGATTTAGCAATGTCGATACATAGCCTTTTTGTTTCGCATCTTGCACAATATCACTCATATATTCTTTGACTCCTGGAAAACTCTCTAAATACTTTTGAATGAAATCAGCTGCTGCTTTTCGCGTAATACCTAGGTTTTGTGATAAACCGTAGTCACTAATTCCATATACAATTCCGAAGTTTACCGCTTTCGCCTGACGTCTCATATTAGAGGTTACATCGCCTTTTTCAACACCAAACACATCCATCGCTGTTTTTGTGTGAATATCCATATCGTGTTGGAACGCTTCAATTAAACCGTGATCTTTCGAAATATGAGCTAATACACGTAATTCGATTTGAGAATAATCCGCTGCAAACATAACCCAATCTTTTTCTGACGGAATAAACGCCTGACGGATTTTTCTTCCTTCCTCTAAACGAATCGGAATGTTTTGTAAGTTAGGTTCCGTTGAGCTTAAACGCCCTGTTTGTGTTAACACTTGGTTAAAGCGCGTATGAATTTTAGACGAATCTGTATACACAACTTTTAATAATCCTTCTATGTACGTAGAATTTAATTTCCCTAACTGGCGATAATGCAAGATTTTCGGAATAATTTCATGATGCTCCATTAATTTTTCTAACACATCAGCCGATGTAGAATAACCTGTTTTTGTCTTCTTAATAACCGGCAAGTTTAAAGTTTCAAATAAGATGACACCAAGCTGCTTCGGCGAATTAATATTAAATTCTGTTCCTGCCAGCTCATAAATTTCGTCTTCCATTTGCTTTAACTGCGTAGCTAATTCATCCCCCATCCTGCGGAGACGATTTGTATCAACCATAACGCCCTTACATTCCATATCAGCTAATACACGGCAAAGCGGCATTTCCAGTTCAGTAAATAATTCGTACTGCTCATTATTTTTTAACTCTTCAACAAACGATTGCTGTACATCATATAACA
Organism: Bacillus sp. 123MFChir2; assembly: GCF_000383235.1. Lineage (GTDB taxonomy): Bacteria > Bacillota > Bacilli > Bacillales > Bacillaceae_G > Bacillus_A. The sequence continues at coordinate 33,732 of NZ_KB910962.1, read as the reverse complement.
CATGCACTTTTCGTGCTACGTGTTCCGCGACAACTTCCTGCTCTGGTACAGCACGTTTCGCACCTTTTCCGTATACTTCCTCATCTGATTGCACAGCATGCATATCTTTCATTTTCGCAACAGCACGGAAATCTTTATCTGTCTCTGCTGGGTCAAGTAAATATGCTGCAATTAATAAATCAAAATCAATTCCCTTTATTTCATAGCCTTTCCACTTTAACGAAACAATTGCACGCTTTGCATCAAATGTATACTTCTTCATTTCTGGATTCGCTAACCAGTCCGTAAAAGCTTGTGATGATAAAGCAATATTAGCCGGAACAAAGTAACATCCATTTTCGTTTTGAATACCAAACCCTTGAATATCCGCTTCGTGATAATTATCTTCTTGCACTTCTACAATGATTGCGCTATCCTGCTGCAATATTTCCTCAGTTACTTCTTCTACCATTTCAAATGAAATATCATCTAGCTCAGCTGCAGGCGTTTCTACAACTGGTGCACCGAGCTTCGTTAAGAGAGAATGGAACCCTAAGTTCTCGAACATCGGGATTACATCGCTATTCTCATATCCGTTATAAGCAATATCTTCTATATGAATTGTAACTGGTACATCGGTAATAATTGTTGCTAACTCTTTACTCATTAATGCTTGTTCTTTATTCTCTTCAAGCTTCTCTTTTAATTTCTTACCGCTCACTTTGTCTAAGTTTTCATATACAGCCTCTACTGTTTCAAATTGTGTTAACAATTTAATAGCTGTCTTCTCGCCAACACCAGGGACACCTGGGATATTATCTGATTGATCTCCCATTAACCCTTTCATATCAATAATTTGCTGTGGCGATAAGCTGTATTTTTCAAATAACGTTTCTTTCGTATACTCATCTACTTCTGTAATTCCTTTACGCGGAATACAAACGCGCGTATTGTCTGAAACGAGTTGAAGCAAATCTTTATCTCCTGAAATCACTTTTACTTCAATACCTTGCTCACTCGCTTCTTTAGCCAATGTTCCCATAATGTCATCCGCTTCGTAGTTCTCTAATTCGTAGCGAGACACATGAAATGCATCTAACAATTCACGAATGAATGGAAACTGCTCTGATAATTCTGGTGGCGTTTTTTGGCGGCCACCTTTATACTCACTAAATGTTTTATGACGAAACGTTGTTTTCCCCGCATCAAACGCAACGAGCATATGCGTTGGTTTTTCTTCTTCTAAAATTCTCATTAGCATCATCGTGAAACCATAAATGGCATTTGTATGTATACCTTTATCGTTATTTAAAAGTGGTAACGCAAAGAACGCGCGATACGCAATGTTATTTCCATCAACTAAAACAACTTTCTTTTCCAAATGGAACAACCTCCCCGTAAAAAGTTAAAACGATTTTTCAATACAATAGAAAAAACCGTTCCTTTTCTTCTCTCTATATTACCACGACTCAAAGAGAGAAGAAAAACAACGGCTTTCTTTATAACTATATTTAACATAATAAGTAGAAACTATTTTGTCATAAAAAAGGGAAGTGACGAGAATAAGTTTCCTTATCCTCGTCCCAAACTACTCCTTGGATGAAGGGGTTTTCATATATTATAGTAACAGGGCTTTATTAATATAAAATGAAGCTATTGTTAATATAATGTAAATGTCTATTTATTATACTTTTGAAGAGTAACAATAAATGTCGTTCCAACCCCAATCTTACTTTCTACAGTAATCATCCCATGGTGCGCTTCAACTAAATGTTTCACAATGGATAACCCAAGTCCTGTACCACCCGTATTACGACTGCGTGCTTTATCAACGCGGTAAAAACGTTCAAAAATACGAGGAATCTCTTCTTTTTCTATTCCAATACCTGTATCCGACACTTTTATATATACGTTTTCACTATCATAAGCAAACTTAGCAGAAACAGTTCCCCCAGCTGGCGTATATAGAATTGCATTATTCATTAAATTAATAAAAACTTGTTTTAATCGCACTGCATCACCTATGACAGAAACATGTTCATTCACATCAACATGCAAACGAATGTCTTTATCTACAGTTTTATTATTTAATATCATTCCAACTTCTTCTAGTAGCTCTTTCAAGTCAACAACACCCATATTTAATTGAAACCCTTGTTGCTCAATTTTCGATAAATCAAGTAAGTCTTCAATTAACGCTTGCATTCGGTCGCTTTCTTTCAAAATAATATGTAAGAAGTGCTCACGAAACTGTTGGTTTTCCATCGCTCCGTCAAGTAATGTTTCTGAAAATCCTTTAATAGATGTAATTGGTGTTTTCAGCTCATGCGAAACATTCGCCAAGAAATCTTTACGCATTTGCTCAAGCTTCTTAAGCTCGGTAATATCATGAAAAACAAGGACAATACCTTTCCATTCATGGTTCGTTCCAATAATAGGAGCACCGTACACTTCAAAGTGTTTTCTTTCAATTTCAAGAGGCAATAACATTTGTTTTCGCACTTTAACCTCTGTCATAAAAATTTCTTCCACGAGTTCAACAATTTCTTTATGTATAAATGCTTGATAATATAAACGTTGCAAATACTCTTCATCTGTTACATGAAAAATCTCTTTATAAGAGCGATTAACAAGACTAATATAACCACGGCTATCAATTAAAATCATACCGCTTCCCATATTTTCAATAAGTGTATGCAACCGATCCTGCTGCATTTCTTGCTCTAATGTCATCTCTTGTAAATTACGCGCTAAAATGTTCATTGCTTTACTGAGCATTCCCGTCTCGTCCGAATGATTTTCATACGCACGCGCTTTATAGTTCCCTTTCGCCAATTCGATAGCTACTTTTGTAACAGACTCAATCGGCCGAATATAGTGCGCTGTAATTTTCATCCCAAGAAATATAACAACGAGACAAGAACTAATAAAGCCAACAATTAACAAACCCCACATTTTCGGATGCACAGTTTTCAAAGATTCTATAGAAGCGTTACTAATGAGATACCCTTTCTTCCCCTGTGCATCTTGAATAAAAGTCGCATAATAATAAGGATATTTATCATTTGTTTCCTTCATCACCACTGTATGCGTTTGTTTTCTCGTTTCAGGAAGAAGTTCTTCTATCACTTCTTTCTGTAGCACCGTCTGCTCTTTTACAGTAGTATATTGAACTTGTTTTTGTTCATCTAGAAACGTTACGTATAAACCGAAATACTCTTCTATTTTTAAAAATACATTTGGGTTCTTTAGAACATGATCAATTCCTTCCGCCTCAACGACAGAAGCAATATACTTTGTTTCTTTCTCGATTCTCTCATGGACATGATCAACATAAAATCCTTCAAATACTTTTTCAATCAATATCCCTGTTCCAACGATAATAAGAACAATGAGAGCGATAAAAGTAAGGAGAAGCCTTGAGCGAAATTTATTCATCTCCTTTTGGCTCCTCCAATTTATAACCTAATCCACGGATTGTTTTAATATAAGTTGGTTTTTTTGTGTTTTTTTCGATTTTATCTCGCAAGTGACTAATGTGAACATCAACAATACGTGTATCACCAGCAAAATCATAATTCCACACTGCACTTAGCAGCTGATCACGCGTTAACACACGACCTTTATGTTTCGCTAAATATACGAGTAATTCAAATTCTTTTGGCGTAAGTTCTAACTTGTCCCCTTTAAAATAGGCTTCATAAAAATCTGGTAAAATTCTTAATTCAGCAATGATCATACTATTTTCATCTTCTACTTCCTGAGCTTGTTCATCATTAATTTTCGTACGGCGCAAAATCGCTTTTACACGCGCAACTACTTCTCTTGGACTAAACGGCTTGGTCATGTAATCATCCGCTCCAAGCTCAAGTCCTAGTACTTTATCAAATTCATCATCTTTTGCAGTTAACATTAAAATAGGAATCATGATACGACCTAGACGAAGTTCTTTACAAACTTCCATGCCATCCATCTTCGGAAGCATTAAATCTAATATAATGAGATCAGGGCGTTCTGTCTGCGCTTTATGCAGCGCTGTTTCCCCATCCATCGCTGTTATGACCTCAAATCCCGCTTGCTGCAGATTAAATTCGATTAAAGTTAAAATAAACTCCTCATCATCTACGACCAAAATTCGATTGCTCATTCTATTCCTCCAAGTTATAGGCTCTAAACCTTCCTCATCCTAGTATCCTTCCCCGATATTTCCATCATACTAGAAAACAAAAACCCTCTCAATACAATTGTGCTGTGAAAAATGCGACTTTATTCCTCACTCCATAAACAGTCCCTCCTGACTGCCATCTCACTTTATGTTACTCTTATACAAGAAAACAAGAACATGAGTTATATATAGGTCCATTTTAGTTTCTCAACATCAAAGTTACTGTTATGTAAAACAAAAGTGATATGCTACTCGTTTGCTCCCTTTGTTTTCACATTGCCTGTGCAGAAAAGGACACTGACCGGTTTCTGTGCATGGCCAAATGCTCTCGCCCACCAAAAAAGGCTTTTATGTCGTTGTTTCAAATTTAATTTATATATATCCATTTGATTTTTTCAGCATCCAAGTTGCTGTTATGTGAAACAAAAGTGATATGCACTTGCTTTCTCCCTTTGTTTTAAACCTTGCCTGTGGCAGAAAAAGGCACTGACCGCTTCTATGCATGGCCAGTTGCTCTCGCCCTCCGAAAAAGAAAGGGCTTTTATTTCGTTTTTTAATTTTGTTTTATCGAAAGGAGCTTTTATGTTTAAAGCATTTATTATCTTTTTCCTTGCAGGTTTAGCTGAAATTGGCGGCGGTTACCTCATTTGGAAATGGCTGCGCGAAGGCGGTTCTATTGGAATCGGGATCATCGGAGGAGTTATTTTATTTTTATATGGTGTTATCGCTACGTTCCAAGTTTTCTCAAGCTTCGGAAGAGTGTATGCAGCTTACGGTGGCGTGTTTATTGTCATGAGTTTGCTTTGGGGATTGTGGGTTGATAAGAAAACTCCCGACTTATTCGACTGGGCTGGAACTTCCGTTTGTATCGTCGGCGTATTTATTATGTTATGGCCGCGTGGATAAAATTCCTACCTCTTTACGTAGTATTGTGTAAACAGAATAAGAAAAACTTAATAAAAGAGGCGTTATACATATTAATATAACAAGAAAAAAGATAGATAAGGCACAAAATCTTATGCCCTATCTATCTTTTTGTACTATATATAAATACAAGTTGACTTTTTAACATCTAAGTCGCTGCTATGCAGAACAAAACATGGCCGCTACTTGCTGTCTATCTTTGTTTTAAACTTTGCGCGTGGCAGGAAAAGGAACTGACCGCCTCTATACACAGCCAGTACCTCTCGACCATTTTTAAAAAATACTTTTTGGCCTTTTTTCATAAAATGACTAAGTAGTTACTTTTCATTAAAAGTTATCTAGAGATCTTTCAAATATCGTCGTTAAATGATGCGGCGGTGCTACTTTTAGTAACCCTTTTATTACTTCTTCTTCCTGTTCATTGTACGCAACCATCTGCATTTCAATTAAATGATCTTCTGGGTAAACGGAAACAACTTCAAAATGAATTTGCAACGTTGTGTAGTGATACACAGGCTTTTTAAATTCGATTTCTTGTCTTACGACGTGACTTCCTGGGCCAGGTAAGTATTTTGTAACCGCAGTTGTAACAATCCCCGTTAACATAATCGTTGGTACAATTGGTTTTTCATACGGAGTTTGGGATGCGTAATCATGCTGAATATATAACGGATTCGAATCATTCGTTAATCCTAAATATAATAACAAATCTTTGTCTTCTATTTTCTCTGTAACGGATAACTTTTCTCCTACTGTAATTTCATCCATTTTACGACCTAATTTGCTTCTTTTCTTTAACATGATACAATCCCTCCGATCGATATTTTCATTATCCTACTCGAAGTGGTATATTATACGAATCTTTATAAAGATAAGAGAACATTTGCTACAAGTCTATGTTTTATAGTGTAGGATACCCCTTTGTTAACGCTTTCGAATTATTTTACAAAAATATCCTTATAATAGTGGAAAAAGATTCGGGGCTCCCGAATCTTTTTCTTTCTTTCCTTTTTATGCAAGAACTTTCATTACACTGCGTATAGATTCTACAGAACGATCTAATCCTTCTTTTTCTTCCGGAAGGAGATCTAATTCAATAATCTTTTCGATTCCGTTACCACCAAGGATAACTGGAACACCTAAGTAAAGATCGCTATAGCCATATTCACCTTCAAGATATGCAATAGCCGGTAATACGCGGCGTTGGTCTTTTAAAATCGCCTCAGCCATCTCTACTAAAGAAGCAGCTGGTGCATAGTATGCACTACCGTTTCCTAATAGATTTACAATTTCACCGCCGCCTTTACGAGTGCGTTCAACAATCGCATCTAGGCGTTCTTTCGGAATTAATGTTTCAAGCGGAATACCACCTGCATAAGAATAACGAACAAGCGGCACCATCTCATCACCGTGTCCACCAAGAACAAATCCTGTAATATCTTTCACAGATAGATTTAATTCTTGTGCAATAAATGTACGGAAACGAGCTGTATCTAATACACCTGATTGACCGATAACGCGCTCTTTCGGGAATCCAGCTTCTTTAAATACAGAATATGTCATTGCATCAACTGGATTTGTTAATACAATAATAATTGTATTCGGGGAATATTTCGCAATTTCCTGCGTTACACTTTTCATAATTTTAGAGTTTGTTGCTACTAAATCATCACGGCTCATACCTGGCTTACGAGCGATACCAGCCGTAATAATTACAACGTCAGAATTAGCTGTATCTGCGTAATCGGATGTACCGATAATATTAGCATCGAAACCTTGTACAGGGCTTGCTTCTAACATATCTAACGCTTTCCCTTTTGTTGGATTTTCAAGTTGTGGAATGTCCACTAATACAACGTCTGCTAATTCTTTTTGCGCTAATAAGAATGCTGCTGTTGCCCCTGTAAATCCTGCACCGATGACTGAAACTTTTTTGCGTTTGATTGTCATAATTTCTCCCCCACTTTGAATTATGCGTTTTTAATAACCGCTGCGTCCATATTATTAATAAGAGCGTCAGCAAATTCGGAACATTTCACTTCAGTTGCACCTTCCATTAGACGTGCGAAGTCATATGTTACCACTTTTGAAGCAATCGTTTTTTCTACAGAATTAGTAATTAAATTCGCTGCTTCATTCCATCCTAAATGTTCTAACATTAATACCCCTGAAAGAAGAACTGAAGATGGATTTACTTTATCTAAACCTGCATATTTTGGAGCTGTACCGTGTGTCGCTTCAAAAATAGCATGTCCCGTAACATAGTTAATGTTAGCACCAGGTGCAATACCGATGCCGCCAACTTGTGCTGCAAGTGCATCAGAAATATAATCGCCATTTAAGTTCATTGTTGCTACAACGTCGAACTCGCGTGGACGTGTTAAGATTTGTTGTAAGAAAATATCTGCAATTGAATCCTTTACGATGATTTTCCCAGCCGCTTCTGCGTCTGCCATCGCTTTATTCGCAGCGTCTTTTCCTTCTTTCTCAACAATGCGATCATATTCAGCCCAAGTAAATACTTTGTCACCAAATTCTTGTTCTGCTACTTCATAACCCCAGTTTTTGAAAGCACCTTCTGTAAATTTCATAATGTTACCTTTATGAACTAATGTAACAGAAGAACGTTTTTCATTAATTGCATATTGAATCGCAGCGCGAACAAGACGCTTTGTACCTTCTTCAGAAATTGGTTTAATACCAAGTCCAGAAGTTTCTGGGAAACGGATTTTCTTCACACCCATTTCATTTTGTAAAAATGCAAGAAGCTTTTGAACTTCTTCAGAACCTTGCGCATATTCAATACCAGCGTAGATATCTTCCGTATTTTCACGGAAAATAACCATATCAGTATCTTCTGGACGCTTAATAGGAGAAGGAACTCCATCAAAATAGCGAACAGGACGTAAACATACGTATAAGTCTAATTCTTGACGAAGTGCTACGTTTAAAGAACGAATTCCGCCACCAACAGGAGTTGTTAACGGTCCTTTAATTGCGATTAAATATTCGCGAATCAATTCTAATGTTTCTTCTGGTAACCACTCACCTGTTTGATTAAATGCTTTTTCTCCAGCAAGCACTTCTTTCCAAACAATTTTCTTCTCACCATTATATGCTTTTTCAACAGCCGCCTCTAACACGCGAGATGCTGCCGCCCAAATATCTGGTCCAATTCCATCTCCCTCAATAAACGGAATGATTGGATTGTTAGGTACATTCATAACGCCATTTGTTACGGTAATTTTTTCTCCTGTAGTCAATGTGATTACCCCCATGTTTGAAATTTCATATATATGAAACTGAGGGATAAATCCCTCAGTTCAAACCACAATTCAAGTTTAAATATTTCAATCATTATATCTTTACGAAAAAGTCAGATTAATGAAAGCGCATTATATTCTTTGTCCGATTGGTACATAGCGTTGGTTAATCGGACCAGTATAATCTGCGCGTGGACGAATTAAGCGGTTATTTTCATATTGTTCTAGAATATGAGCTAACCAACCAGACATACGGCTGACTGCAAAGATTGGTGTAAATAGATCATGATCAATTCCTAAGCAGTGGTACACAGATGCAGAATAAAAATCTACATTCGGTGGAAGATGTTTTGCTGAAGTTACAAGCTCTTCAATTTTAATAGACATATTATACCACTTCTCTTGTCCTGTTAGCACGCATAATCGCTTAGACATTTCACGTAAATGTTTTGCACGTGGATCACCACCCCGGTATACACGATGACCAAATCCCATAATTTTCACTTTATTGTCAAGTGCATTATGAATATATGATTCTACATTTTCTTCTTCCCCAATTTCCATTAGCATCTTCATTACGTTTTCATTCGCTCCGCCATGAAGTGGTCCTTTTAAAGCACCAATTGCTGCTGTAATACCGGAATATATATCAGAAAGTGTAGCCACACAAACACGTGCTGTGAAAGTAGATGCATTTAACTCATGATCCGCATGAAGGACAAGCGCTTTATCAAACGCTTCAATTTCAACTTCATTTGGCTCACGGTCATTTAACATATATATAAAGTTTGCAGCTAATGATAAATCTTTACGAGGCTCAATAACAGGTAACCCCTTGCGAATTCTCGCATATGCTGCAACAAGAGTTGCAACTTGCGCCTGTAATTTAACCGCTTTCAAATAATTAGATGCCTCATCCATTAATTCAGCACTTTCATCATACAATGATAGCATGGAAATTGCTGTACGTAAAACTGACATTGGATGCGCAACTGTTAAATTTGTGTGTTGTAAATATTCCAAAATATCTTTTGGCACTGCCGCATGCTCGGCTAACTGTGTTTTTAATTCCTCTAATTCTACTTCATTTGGAAGTTTACGATGCCATAATAAATATACAACTTCTTCAAATGTAGCATTTTCAGCTAAATCATCGATATTATATCCCACATAAGTTAATGTATCATCAATAATAGAACTTACAGATGATGTTGTTGCTACTACCCCTTCTAAACCTCGAATAACAGTCATTATAATCTCTCCTTTTCCGCGAAATTTCTCCCCAACCTAATACCTTTTTCTCAATTAAATGTGTGTTCCACTGTTTAAAAAAGTGAATGAGCACCCGTTCACCTCTTAAACAAGTGAAATACACAATGGCACAATCATTACCATTTTTACATCTATCTATCTTCCCACACTTTGTAGCATGGGCGTGAGCTTCTCCCCGAACCCCCACGCCTAAAACGACACATAGTGTGGAAATATAATTTCGGAGAGCTTTCCTATAAAAACAGCATAAAACAATATTAACAAAATTATTTCATGTTATTTTTATTTTATCTGGTGTAGGTCTATGCTGTTATGTAACTCGAAGAAGTGCCTTAAATACATTATAAACAATTATCTGACTTTTGTGAATGGATAGAATTCGAAAAATTTATATTAAAATAAATTTTTTTATTTAAACAGCTGTATAATGTTCATCACAGCATAGGCAATTCCTGCTCCAATTAACGGTCCTACCGCCACTCCATTAAATAGCGCTACCGCAAGAATTGTTCCAAATACAAGAGCAGTCGTAATGTGCGGATCATGGGCTAAAAGTTGCACGCCGCCTTTTGCAATAAGCGCCACCGCAATACCTGAAGCGAGAGCAATCCAAGCATAATAAGATTTTGTCGCCTCTACAAGCTGCTTAAATCCAATCTCTCCTGTTGCAATTGGAACAAGGACCGCGATTGTTATAACGGTAACCCCGAGATTAATTCCTTTCGTTTGCAAATAAGGGAAAATCTTATCTCCTAAAAACGTCCACTTCAGCAAAAGTAAAACGCCAACCGCTACTGTTAAAGATTGATTTTTTGCGATAAGTCCAATAAGAAGAAGTATGAATAAAAATAAAGTCGACTGACTAATCATGATGTCACATCCTTTTTGAAAATAATGAAGGGTATTTGAATATACGAATCCAAATTAAAAACCTTTTCTTTTTTAGATAGTCAAGAGCGTCTGGCCATACATAGAAGCGGTCAGGCCTTTTTTGCCACGTGCCAGGTTTTAAACACAAGGAGCCAGTTACTTTTTGCTTGGCATGGCGGCGTCTTGTGTGCTGGAAAGTCAAGTTGGATTTATATATGGGACCCTTTTTTGAAATAAAAAAGGAATTTACCCTTCAAATAGCGAATCGTTTCCATATTATATCAAAAGTGAGTCCTTTCCTTTTCTTTCTTATAAGAACAAGGTAAAATAAGAAAGAAATAATCTATATTACATCATACCATTTACAAAAGAGGCATGAAAGCACCTCATCATTTGATGTATACTTTCAAGTGAATAATTACACAAGCCTCGCTCATACGTAACATTTTTATAGAGGAGGGAAAACACCTTTGAATCGAAATTCACTCTACATAGCACTTCGACTTCTCTTTGTTATTGCAGCAACTATATTAGGAATATGTGCACTTTTGTATATAGCAGGTCTTGTCTATCCATTTATTATTGCTTTTGCAATTGCATATTTGATCAATCCAGTTGTAAACTTTCTCGATCGAAAACTGCGATTTCCTCGTGCTTTATCTGTCCTAATTAGCCTCATTCTTGTGTTTGGTGCTATCGTTGGGCTCGTTACGTATCTCGTAACAGAAGCTATTTCCGCAGCAACATACTTGTTACAAATCGTACCAGAAAAATTCCCGTCTCTCGTTCAATATTTACAGGAATTTGCGCTTACCAATATTATGCCACTCTACAACGATTTGATCGCTAAGTTTAACCATCTTGGTGCAACACAACAAAGTACAATTACAACAAACATTCAAAATCTCGGTGCAGAAGCAACGCAACAAATGAAATCCATTTTGACAGCTATTATTAGCGGATTAACAAACTTCATTAGCGCTCTTCCGACCACCTTAACTGTTCTTGTATTCGTCTTGTTAGCTACTTTCTTTATTAGCTATGACTGGCACCACCTTGCCCGTAAAATAGAAAAATTTTTACCTAATCGATTACACGGTTATGGAAAAACAATTTTTGTTGATTTACGAAAAGCTTTGTTTGGATTTGTAAAAGCACAATTTACTCTCATATCCATGACGACCATTATCGTTCTAATTGGCCTTTTAATTTTACGTGTACCGTATGCAATTACGATTGCCCTTATTACAGGCGTTGTGGATTTGCTTCCATACTTAGGAACAGGTGCTGTTTTCGTTCCATGGATCATTTATGTATTTTTTACAGGAAATACTGCCTTCGCACTCGGTTTACTTATTTTATATATCGTTGTCATTGTGCAGCGTCAATTAATGGAACCAAAAGTATTATCATCTAACATAGGACTTGATCCACTGCCAACATTATTTTCTTTGTTTATCGGATTTAAACTATTTGGTTTTTTAGGATTAATTATCGGTCCTGTCACACTCGTTTTATTAAATACATTGCATAAAGCAAATGTATTTAAAGACCTTTGGAAGTTTATAAAGGGGTAAAGGGACTCACTAGTAACTACTTAGTCGCTTTATGAAAAAAAGCAGAAAAGCATTTTTTAAAATGGGCGAGAGGGACTGGCAGTGCATAGAAGCGGTCAGTCCCTTTTCCTGCTAGACTGAGACTCTCTAGAGGTGATAATGGTATATTTCCACTGAAATTATGCCTCCTACAAAACTTTTAAATGAAATGTTTGGCTGACTAGTTATCCTCACTATATAAAAAACACCTAAAACAAGGAGAAGCCCCTCCTCGTTTTTTTATTTATAAAAATGAATAAAAATACTCTACTTTTCTTCATTTCCTACAAGTGAATAAATATTCATCTGTATTTCCGACAAAAAATAACGCTTGAAGAGTTTTTCTCTCTCAAGCGTTATTTTTGCACAATAATTGTATTGTTTCGATTTATTTTTCGTTCCATCCATTTGATAATCATATATTTCACTGGTTTCCTCGCTACTGGAATCAGTAAAACCATTCCTACACAATCTGTTATATAACCAGGAATCATTAAAAGTATACCACCAGCAAAAATACAAATTGCATCCAATACCGCATCTCCTGGAAGCTCACCTCTACTAAGCCGATATTGAATATCTCTCCATACAGCTAATCCTTGCCGCTTTGCTATATATGCTCCAATTATACTCGTTAGCATAATAACACAAAATGTCGACCATAGCCCAATCCACTGACTCGATCCAATCAGCACCGTAATTTCTAATGCTGGAATTAAAATAAATAAAAAGAGAAACACCTTCATTCCACTCACCTCTCCCTCTATATAAATCCATTAAAAGCATTTTTAAAACGGGCGAGAGGGACTGGCTATGTACAAGAGCGGTCAAGGCCCGATCCTGCCACGCGCAAAGTTTTAAAACAAAGAAAGGCGGCGAGGTCTAGATCCATTTTAATTTTTCAACATCTTTGTCTAGCTCCAACCTGTAGACCCTCATGTCTAAACAGTATACTCCGCTTTCTTTATAAGCCGCTGCTATGCAGAACACAACAGGACCAACTCTCGCTCTCTCCCTTTGTTTTAAACTTCGCATGTGGTAGAAAAAGGCCCTAACCGCTTCTATGCATGACCAGACGCTCTCGCCCCCCCTATAAAGAAAGGGGTTTTTATATTATTTTTTTGTAAAAAAAAGAGAAGGATTCGCATCCTTCCCCTCATATTATTACTTATAGCACTTCCGCATGTCCATTATATACAATTCCACGCGCTGCATCAACTGTTACTTCTTGGCCACTTTTTAGCGTAGCAGTTGCAGTTGTTACACCAACGATAACTGGAATGCCGATCGATACACCAACAACCGCTGCATGGCTTGTTAATCCGCCTTCTTCTACAACAAGTGCTGCTGCTTTTTCAATCGCAGGAATCATATCTTTATCAGTGCTTACTGTAACAAGAATAGAACCTTCTGTTACGTTCGCTATTGCTTCCTCAGCTGTTTTAGCTACAACAACTTTACCTTTTGCCGTTTTACGACCAATTCCTTGTCCTTTAGCGATTTGTTCGCCAACAACATGAATTTTCATTAAGTTTGTTGTGCCAGTTTCAGCAAGTGGTACACCAGCAGTAATTACAACTGTATCACCAAGACCGATCATCTCTGCATCCATAGCTGTTTGAATCGCTGTTTCTAACATTTCATCTGTAGATTTCGCTTTTTCCTCGGCCATAAACGCTTGTACACCCCAAGATAGGGCAAGACGACGACATACTTGCTCATTAGATGTTACAGCTACAATTGGAGATTTCGGACGATATTTAGAAATCATTTTTGCAGTATAACCACTTTCTGTAGGAGCTACGATTGCCGCTACATCAAGTGCAAGCGCTGTATGTGCAACAGATTGGCTAATTGCATCTGTGATTGAGTAAGATTGCTCTTTAAGACGTTTTTGGAACATATCTTCATATTGTAGTGATTTTTCGACACGAAGTGCAATATTCGCCATCATTTTCACTGCTTCAACTGGATATAAGCCTGCTGCTGTTTCACCAGAAAGCATGATTGCATCTGTACCATCGAAAATAGCGTTTGCTACGTCACTTGCTTCCGCACGCGTCGGACGAGGGTTACGTTGCATAGAGTCTAACATTTGCGTTGCAGTGATAACTGGCTTTCCTAATACATTACATTTTTTGATTAGACGCTTTTGTACTAACGGTACTTCTTCTGGTGGAATTTCTACACCCATGTCACCGCGTGCTACCATTAAACCGTCAGAAACTTCTAAGATAGAGTCGATATTATCGATACCTTCTTGGTTCTCGATTTTTGGAATAATTTGAATGTACCCTGCACCGTGTGCTTCTAATAGCTCACGAATTTCTAATACGTCAGATGCTTTACGTACGAAAGAAGCTGCAATAAAGTCAACGCCTTGCTCGATACCGAAGACGATATCTTGAATATCTTTTTCCGTAATACCAGGAAGCTTAATACTTACGTTTGGTACGTTTACACCTTTTTTATTTTTTACCATACCGCTGTTTAACACTTTTGTGCGGATATCGCCGTTTCCTTTTTCAATTACTTCTAACTCAATAAGACCGTCATCAATTAGAATGCGAGAACCTGGGTCTACATCGTCATAAAGTCCTGCATAAGTTACAGAGAACTTTTCAGCAGTTCCTAACACTTGCTCTGTAGAAATAACAACTTCTGCACCTGTTTTTAGTTCAGCTTGTCCGTCTACAAAGTCATGTGTACGAATTTCCGGACCTTTTGTATCAAGTAAGATCGCTACAGTTTTCCCTGTTTTCTTTGCAGCCTCACGAATCGTTTTAATGCGTAATCCATGCTCCTCATGACTACCATGAGAGAAGTTTAAACGACAAACGTTCATACCTGCTCCGATTAATTGTTCTAACTTCTCAATACTTTCACTAGCGGGACCGATTGTACATACAATTTTAGTTTTGCGCATACCGCACCTCCGAATATTTATGAAAACGTTACCATTAACTTTATATTACACCAATTAGATGGATAATTCTTTTGATAATTGATACATTTCTGCATCAATTTCATGTTTTTTCGCTAATGCTTCAATAATATCATGATCAACAAGTTGGTTTTTTTGAATACCTACGCAGCGGCCACCTTGTCCTTTTAATAAAAGCTCAACTGCTCTTGCACCAAGACGACTCGCTAATACGCGATCCATCGCACTTGGAGATCCTCCGCGTTGCACGTGACCTAATACTGTAACACGTGTATCAAAATTAGTCGCTTCTTCGATTTGTTTACCAATTTCAATCGCACTGCCAACACCTTCAGCTACGACGATGATACTATGTTTCTTTCCGCGTTCACTACCGCGTTTTAGACGAGCAATTACATCTTCCATGTCATAAGTTTCTTCTGGAATTAAAATTGTTTCTGCACCGTCTGCTAAACCAGCCCATAATGCGATGTCACCTGCATGGCGACCCATTACTTCAATTACATATGTACGTTCATGGGATGTAGCTGTATCACGAATTTTATCAATTGCATCGATAACAGTATTTAAAGCTGTATCAAAACCAATTGTGAAATCCGTACCAGGAATATCATTATCGATTGTACCAGGTACACCAACACATGGGAAACCATGCTCTGTTAATTTTTTCGCACCTTGGTAAGAACCATCCCCACCAATAACAACAAGTCCTTCAATACCAAATTTCTTTAATTGCTCAATCCCTTTTAATTGTCCTTCTAGTTCTTTAAACTCAGGACATCTTGCTGTATATAATTTTGTTCCACCGCGATGAATAATATCACCTACAGAACCTAATTCTAATTTCTCAATATGACCAGAAATTAATCCTGCGTATCCATGATAAATACCATACACCTCTAAATCATGATATATTGCTTTACGAACAACAGCACGAATAGCAGCGTTCATTCCAGGTGAATCTCCACCACTTGTTAAAACACCAATACGTTTCATTAGTACTCACCTCATAAAGATTATTTGCCTTATAATAAAATAACATGAAGAAATACAAAATGACAATGGAGAAGATGTGTCTTTTTCATAAGAAAAACGTGCATTCGCGAGATGGAACGCACGCTTTTTCTATTTTACCCCAATGGAAGCGTTTGAAAACGAAACTTGTCCAATTTTCATAAATTTTTCGTAGCGATTTTCGACTAGTTGCTCTTTCGAAATGCCTTCTAATTGTTGGAATGTCTTCTGCAATGTACGACTTATATATTCCGCCTGCTTCACTACGTCGCGATGTGCACCGCCGCGAGCCTCTGGAATAATTTCATCAATAACACCTAATTCTTTCAAATTAGCTGCTGTAATTTTCATCGTTTCTGCAGCTTCTTTTGATTTCGTAGCATCTTTCCAAAGAATTGTCGCTGCTCCTTCAGGCGAAATAACCGAATATGTGGAGTTTTCTAGCATGTGTACATAGTTACCTACACCGAGTCCTAACGCACCGCCACTTCCACCTTCACCAATTACGATACAAATAACAGGTACAGTGAGTCCAGCCATTTCAAATAAATTGCGTGCAATTGCTTCACTTTGCCCACGCTCTTCAGCTGCTTTTCCTGGATATGCACCCTTTGTGTCAACAAAACAGATGATGGGACGATTAAATTTTTCAGCTTGCTTCATAAGACGCAATGCCTTACGATATCCTTCTGGATGAGGCATTCCGAAATTACGGCGAATATTTTCTTTCGTATCTTTCCCGCGTTGATGACCGATTACTGTAACAGGCATTCCGTTATATTTCGCAATCCCGCCAACAATTGCTGCGTCATCACCAAATAATCGATCTCCGTGACATTCAAAGAAATCAGTAAATAAGCTCTGAATATAATCTAGTGTTGTCGGCCTTTCGGCATGACGAGCAATTTGAACACGGTCCCACACTTTCAAGTTACCGTATATTTCTTCTTCTAAGTGCTCTAATTTCCCTTCCAAGATACGAATCTCTTCACTGAAGTCCATCTGGCTGTTTTTCGTATACTCTTTTAACTCACTAATTTTACTTCTTAGCTCAACAACTGGTTTTTCAAATTCTAATTCTGCCATGACGCCACTTCCTCCCCTTGATGAACTTCTAAAATCTTACGGAGCGTGTCTCTCATATCATCGCGATGCACAACTGCATCTAATTGTCCATGGTCCAATAAGAACTCTGCCGTTTGGAAATCCTCTGGCAATTTCTCGCGAACCGTCTGTTCAATTACACGACGACCAGCAAATCCAATTAGTGCACCAGGTTCCGCTAAATTATAATCACCAAGTGAAGCAAAGCTCGCGGAAACCCCGCCTGTCGTTGGATGCGTCATAATTGAAATGAATAAACCACCTGCATTGCTATGTTTTTTCAAAGCTATACTTGTCTTCGCCATTTGCATTAAGCTTAAAATACCCTCTTGCATACGAGCTCCGCCTGATGCAGTAAAAATAAGAAACGGCGCTTTCATTTCATATGCTTTTTCAACAGCACGCGCAATTTTTTCACCTACAACAGAGCCCATGCTTCCCATTCGAAACCTTGAATCCATAACCGCAACAACAACAAGCATATCTTCGATTGTTCCTTCTCCTGTCACAACCGCTTCATTTAATCCGGTTTTTTTACGATCACTTTCAAGTTTCTCCTCGTAGCCAGGGAATTGAAGCGGGTTTGCCGAAATCATTTCTTTGTCATATTCACGAAATGAATTTTCATCTAACAAACTTTCAAGACGCTCCCATGCATTCATCGGGTGATGATAGCCACAGTTAACACATACTTTTAAATTTTTCAGAAGTTCTTTCGTATACATGATTTTTTTACATTTCGGACATTTTGTCATGACACCGTCCGGTACATCTTTTCGTACCTGCTCTGAAGGAATTGCAGCATACTTTTTCTTCTTTAGGAATAAATCTC
Organism: Bacillus sp. 123MFChir2; assembly: GCF_000383235.1. Taxonomy (GTDB): domain Bacteria; phylum Bacillota; class Bacilli; order Bacillales; family Bacillaceae_G; genus Bacillus_A. The sequence goes on along the minus strand of NZ_KB910962.1, from coordinate 15,770 downwards.
GTAGCAAAGTTTGACCCTCCTTTAGGTGATAAAAGAGCTAAGGTTAACGAGTAAGAAAATGGGGCTAACACCTAAATCAATTGGTGTTAGCCTTATTTTCTCAATTTGCCTTATAACCCGTCTCTTTACGTTTAACTTTAAACGTTATCTTGCAGAATTTGTGTCAGAACGTGTCATGGTTATTTCGACAAATTTTGTATAAAGTAAACATTTATCTTGCTTATTCATACATGTTTAAGCAAGATAAACTCACAAATGAAACTGTATATTTTCCATTATCTCATCGTAAAACTCTAATGCTATTTGTTCTTGTTTATTCTGTAATGCTATATATAGTTTTTCATGTAACTCTCGCGCGTTTAAATGAACATCACAAGAAAGCGTTGAAGCGTAGTCACGTACAATCATCCAAACACGATACATTAAATAATTATCGACTTGTTCTACAAGCGTTTTTAAAAAGGTTTGATGAAATACTGCGATCGATGATTGTTCATCAGAAAAAATTTTCCGAAGTGCCTTTAAGCTGCTTTCTGCCTGTGTTTGACATAAGACTCGAATCGCGTCTTTCTCAAGCAATCCTTTCATTTGTAACAAATCCCGCCGTGTCTTTTCATCTTGTAATACGAACGGTGCAATTAATTGCACCAGACCGTTTTCATAAAAGTTTCGAATGAATGTCCCTTCACCGCGCCGCGTTTCAATTAGACCTACTAGTTCTAACGATCTGAGCGCTTCACGAACAGATGAGCGTCCGACATTTAAACGTGCACTTAGCTCACGTTCAGATGGAAGGCGGTTGCCCGCCTTCAATCCATCTTCTTGTATGATCAAACGAATTTTTTTCACTATTTCTAGATATACTTTTGTTTGTGATGATGTCAATGAACATTCCTCGCTTATTCTTTGCCGATAATCGCTAGATTTCTCGTTCTTTCAGCTATTTCCTGCGGATCAACTTGACGGCGAGCAACACCTGTTTCCATCGCCGACTTTGCAACATACGCTGCTACTTGCGGTGCTACGCGTGCATCGAATGGAGCTGGAATAATATAATTAGCATTTAACTCTTCTTCTGATACAAGTTCAGCAATAGCTTGTACTGCTGCCACTTTCATTTCTTCGTTAATTTGCGTTGCATGGACATCAAGAGCACCGCGGAAAATACCTGGGAAAGCTAACACATTGTTTACTTGGTTTGGGAAATCCGAACGCCCCGTACCAACAACTGCCGCTCCAGCTGCTTTTGCCATGTCTGGCATAATTTCTGGATTTGGATTCGCCATCGCAAAGATAATTGCATCTTTGTTCATAGAACGAACCATTTCTTCTGTTAATGCGCCTTCTGCAGATACACCGATGAACACATCTGCATCTTGAATCACTTCTGCTAATGAACCTTCTACACGATTTTTATTCGTGTATTTTGCAACTTCATTTTTCACAGGATTCATACCGATAGAGCGTCCTTCAAAAATCGCACCTTTCGTATCGCACATAATCATGTCGCGTACACCGTAGCGATATAAAAGTTTAATAATTGCAATACCCGCTGCTCCAGCACCGTTTGCAACAACTTTAATATCAGACATTTTCTTCCCAACTAGCTTTAATGCATTCACAAGACCCGCTACTGTTACAATTGCTGTTCCGTGCTGGTCATCGTGGAATACAGGAATATTTGTTTCTTTTTTCAAACGCTCTTCAATAATAAAGCAGTTTGGTGCTGCAATATCTTCTAAGTTTACGCCGCCAAAAGTTGGCTCCATTAATTTTACAGTTTCAACAATTTTATCTACATCATTTGTATTTAAAGCAATTGGAAATGCATCTACACCAGCAAAGCTCTTGAATAATACAGCTTTACCTTCCATAACAGGAAGTGATGCTTCCGGTCCAATGTTTCCAAGACCTAATACAGCCGTTCCATCTGTTACAACTGCTACCATATTGCCCTTCATTGTATATTCGTATACCTTGCTCTTATCGTCATAAATAACTTTACATGGTTCTGCAACCCCTGGAGAATACGCAAGACTTAAATCTTTTGCATTTTCTACCTTTACTTTTGATACTGTTTCTAGTTTTCCTTGATGCACTCTATGCATGTGAAGTGCTTCTTCACGTAGTGTTGACAAACGATCCACTCTCCTCATATTTTCTTGCTGCATTATATTATACATTCTCCAAAGTGGTCTGACCACGAACGCTATTACTACTATAATCGAAATGATAGGAAATTGTCCATTATATTTTTACAACGACATTTTCCTTGCCGACTATGTCATATAGCGCTTGTAAACATTCTTCACTTGGATGAATGGATAAGTTACGAGATAATTGTACCATCTTATGCTCTTTTTCATAATAAATTAGTACTTTCGCAAAACCTGAATAGTTAAACAATATTTTCGTGACACTGCTTAACAGCCTTTTTTCATACTGTGATGGTATTTTCACGTAAATAGAAGCGTCTTTCATTTCCTCGTAAGTATCCATCTCCTCTAACGGATACAATCCATTTACAATCCATTGGAGCTTATTGTTTCGCTTTTCAATTGTCCCTTCTATTAAAACAATTTTCCCTTCTTGTAATCGCTCCGCAAAATGGATATACGTTTCAGGAAATACAACCCCTTCCATTTCATGATTTTGATCACAGAACGTGATAAACGCCATCTTTTGTAATTTCTTCGTCCGAATTACTTTTATATTTGTCAAATATACAATGACCCGTTGCACTTTTCTTTGCTGCTTCATCGCCCCTGCAAGTGTCGGGATTTCTAATTCCTTAACAAGCTTTGCGTACTGTGCAGTTGGATAACTTGTTAAATAAAAGCCTAGCGCTTCTTTTTCCTTATTTAACTGCTCGATAAAAGTTAACTCTGCTTCCCCGGCATACTCTGACTTTGGCACAAGCTCCTCACCAATTTCCCTTGCTAAGCTCGCGTATTCTAACGCACCTTTAATACTATTAAATAAGGCAGAACGCGAAACGTTAAAATCATCAAAACAACCGGCCCAAATCATCGTTTCTAAATTGCGCTCTGTCACAAATTTTGCCGGCATGCGCAAACAAAACTCAAATAAATCTTGAAACGGCTTTTTATTTCTTTCTTCCATTACAGCATTTACCGTCGCCATCCCTACATTGCGAATCGCAAGTAAACTATACCGAATTGCATTTCCTTCCACTTGAAACTCATGACTGCTCTTATGAAGGGACGGTGGCAAAACGCGGAACCCTTTTCGCTTCGTTTCCCGAACATATTGTACAATCTTCTCTTCATTTCCAATTGCGCTTGATAATAATGCTGTCATAAACTGAAGCGGATAATTTGCTTTTAAATAAGCAAGCTGATATCCAATCATACTATAAGCAACTGCATGACTTCGGTTGAATCCATAATTGGCAAATCGAACAATTAAATCATAAATTTGCTGGGCAGTTTCTTCATTATATCCATTTTGCAAGCACCCTTTCACGAAGTGCGTGCGCTCTTCGTCTAAAATATCACGATTTTTCTTACTTACGGCGCGGCGTAATAAGTCCGCCTCGCCAAGAGAAAATCCTGCTAAACGGGAGGCAATTTGCATAATTTGCTCTTGATAAACGATAACACCATACGTATTTTCTAAAATTGGTTTCAAATCAGGATGCAAATAATGAATGGCACGTTTTTCATGTTTAGAATCAATAAAAACTGGTATTTGCTCCATCGGTCCTGGGCGATATAATGCGTTAACCGCAACAATATCTTCAAATTCATTTGGTTTTAGCGAACGCAGAACATTCCGCATTCCACTTGATTCGAGCTGAAAGATTCCTGTCGTATCACCTCGCCCGAGGAGTGCAAATGTATTTGCATCTTGGAGAGGCAATTTCCTTATATCTAAACTTGTCCCTGTTGTCTTCGCAATAAACATGCGAATATTTTCAAGCAATGTTAAATTACGCAGACCAAGAAAGTCCATTTTTAACAGACCAAGTTCTTCTAATACTTCCGCTGAATATTGCGTGACGTATACATCATCATGGCCGCCTTGAACGGCAACACTATTTGTAAGCGGCTCTTCACTCATAATCACTCCAGCTGCATGAATAGACGTATGACGCGGCAACCCTTCTACACGCTTTGCAATATCAAATACCCTTTGAAAAATTAAGTTACTTTGTAGATAACTTTGTAATGATGGTGATTCTGCGTAAGCTTCTTCCAACGTAATCCCAACTTTAGATGGAATATGTTTTGAAAAAATATCAATTTCATTTGGCGGCAGTCCCATTACTCTTGCAATATCACGAATTGCCGCTTTTGCTGCAAGTGTTCCAAACGTTACAATTTGAGCCACGCGTAGTTCACCGTACTTATTTTTCACATAACGAATCATTTCATCGCGGCGAATATCTGGAAAATCAATATCGATATCAGGGAGTGTAACGCGCTCTGGATTTAAGAAACGTTCAAATAGTAAATTATATTGAATCGGATCGATGTCTGTAATTTCCAGCACGTAAGATACAAGTGAACCTGCTGCCGAACCACGGCCTGGTCCTGTTAAAATGCACTGCTCGTGAGCGTATTTCATAAAGTCCCATACGATAAGAAAATAATCACTAAATCCCATACGAGAAATGGTATTTAGCTCATGATTTAAACGCACTTTATGCACATCTGTCACCGTTTCATAACGCTTCTTTAATCCTTCTTCACAAAGGCGGCGTAAAAATTGATCAGACGATTCATTTGTTGGTACTGGAAACTTCGGCAATTGATTTGTATGAAACGGTATTTCTACACGGCAGCACTCCGCAATACGTAATGTGTTTTGAATCGCTTCTGGCATAGAAGCAAATAACGCCTCCATTTCAGATGCTGATTTCATATAGTATTGATCAGTCTGCAGGCGTGGTCTGTCCGAATCAGTCATTTTTGTCCCATTATGAACAGATAATAAGCACTCCTGCACAATTGCATCATTTTGTTTTACATAACGAATATCATTTGTTGCTACAAGCGGAATCTCAAGTTGCTGCGCAAATGGTAGAAGCTCTTCTTGAAGCAACAATTCCTCTTGCACGGCATGGTGCTGTACACTTATATAAAAGCTGGCAAATATATTTTTATATATATTTGCTACTTCCGCAGCAGCCTCATGTTTTCCTTGCAATAAAAGCTTTTCAATTTCCCCACCTTTCCCTGGAGAAATCGCAATTAATCCCCCTGCATAACGCGTAAGCCATTTCTTTGGAATACCCTCTTTTGACTTTGTCATAATGCTGCTAGAAATTTTAAGTAAATTCCGATACCCAGTTTCGTTTTCAGCCAGTAAAACAAGCGGATAAGACTGCTCCTCTTCTTCATTCCATATGGAAGCTGTTAAACCAATAATCGGCTGAATCCCCGCTTTTTTACAAGCCTTATAAAACGGGATCACACCATACATCGTATTTTCATCTGTAATTGCTAATGCTGAAAATCCAAGTTCTTTCGCTTGATAAACAAGCTCATCTATTTTACAAGCACTTTTCAATAAACTATAAACGGTTTGACATTGTAAATGCACAAACTTCACTTTTATACCCTCTCTTTATCTATTTGACTACTTCCTATTATACGTGAAATCAAAACATACTTCCCCTTCTTTGTCCATATACATACAGTGAAACTTTAATCCGTGGGAAGTTTCCTTCATCCCCACTGATTATTAGCCCTCACCAATCGGGCGCATGACAGCAGTTTATCTCCCACCTAACTTCTTTAGAAAAGCGGAAGCGGCTCGCTCAGAATGTGAGGGGGATGGAGCTTCTGACACAGAGGTGCTTTTTACCTCGTAGGAAGAAGCGAAGCCACCGAACATTCTAGCCGCTGGAGCTGGACAATGCTTTCGCTGAATTTTGAGGTGGGAGTATTACTGCGCGTTAATGCGGGATGAAAAAGAAAGGGGAATGATGATGGAAGTGAACCAAAGCTTTTTCTCTCTTCTCATTACAAGTTATTTTATTGCTCTTGGTGTTATGATTGGCGGGTCATTAATTGGCGGAATTGGTGCTTTTTTAGTGGGAAAACCACCGCTCACAATGATTACACAATTTGCAGAGAATTTACGAATTTGGGCTCTCGTCGCTGCCATTGGCGGAACTTTCGATACATTTTATAGCTTTGAACGCAGCTTTTTTGGAGGAGATACAAAAGATATTGTGAAACAAATTCTCCTTATTTTCTTTGCCACCGGCGGTATGCAAACTGGATTCACGATTATTAAATGGATTACACAGGATCACGTATGAAAGTTCCAAGTTCACTCTCTAATCGCTGGAAATTATTTTTAGGCGGTGCGGCGGTTGGTGGTATTTTAAGTTGGATTATTTTTTTGTACATATATGGCGTGTTTCAAGAAGAGCAAACTAAAACACTTGAAACACAAGAAGCACAAATAGAAAAACTAACCGAAGATTTACGTGTACTCACGGAAGATCAAAAAAAAGAAAATGAAAAAAACAAAAAACTGTTAACCATTCAAGAAATTGAAATTGAGATTGCAAATTACGAAAAATACAATTTAGACACGCTAACAGTGGAAACATTACAAACTTCTATTCGCGATGATCTCCGTCACTTGCTTACTCAAAACATTCAAAGCGTCGCAAACAATAAAGAACTACTAAAGAAGGTTATTGAAAATAAAGTATATAAATATTACGACCGTGTCTATCGATTTGAAATCGAAACTGTTTCATTTGATACCATCCTGGAAATTAGCGTCAAAATAAAACAAGAAAGGTAGAGCTGCCTCTACCTTTCTTCTTCTTATTTACATAATTCACGTAAGTCTGCAAAAATACGATCTGCTTCTTCCCAAGAAAAAGCTTTTGCTCCGGACGCCATCGGATGCCCACCGCCGTTATATCGCATTGCTAACGTATTAATAACCGGACCTTTTGAACGAAGGCGAACACGAATCACATCTTCTTCCTCTAAGAATAAAACCCACGCTTTTAATCCTTCAATATTTCCAAGAGCTCCAACAACTCCTGAAGCCTGATTCGGAAGCACACCAAATTGCTCTAATACTTCTTTTGTTAGCTTAACGTATGCTGCGCCTTCTTCAGTCATCGTAAAGTTTTGTAAGATGTAACCATTTAAACGTGCAATACGCTCATTCGTTTTATACATTTCATCATATAATGCTGGGAATTCAACGCCCATTCCTACAAGCTCAGATGCATAACGAAGTGTTTTTGCAGATGTGCTTGGGAATAAGAAACGTCCTGTATCACCAACTATACCAGCTAAAATAAGACGCGTCGCTTCTTTTGATAACGTTAATCCTTTATCCTTACCATATAAATAAAATTCATAAATCAGTTCACTTGTAGAACTAGATGTTGTATCTACCCAAACAATATCACCGTATGGATCTTCATTCGGATGATGGTCAATTTTAATTAACTGCTTTCCTTTTGCATAACGCTGATCGCAAACACGCTCTTGGTTTGCTGTATCACAAACAATGACAAGTGCCTCTTCATACGTTGCATCATCAATTTCATCCATTACACGTAAGTACGCTAAAGATGGTTCATTGTACCCTACCATATAAATCTTTTTCTCTGGGAATGACTCTTGCAGCATCGTACCAAGTCCGCACTGTGAACCTAATGCATCTGGATCTGGACGAACGTGGCGATGGATAATAATTGTATCAAATTGCTTAATTGCTCCTAAAATTTTCTCATGCATATGTAAAATCTCCTTTTCGGCCAATTTATTCCTATTATAGCTCAAAACACTTCATACAGGTGGAGAATTGGATTACAATAAAGAAAGAACATACAAATAGATGGGGGATTGGGGTCATGCCAGTATTAGTCTTTTGTATTATCATTACATTTATGTTATATCTCTTCTACAAAACAAAATATTTTCGTACAAACCGCTCGATGGAGAAAGGATGGCTTGCAGGAAAATCTTCCATTGCACTTGGAGTATTCGTTGCCTTATTTGGCGTAAATCAATTCTTTCTAGAAATTTCAACAGCTCGTATTATCGTTGGCGTTTTATTCGTAATCGTTGGGGGTGCTAGTATCTACAACGGCATTCGCCAATATAAATATTTCTTACCGCTCGCGATTGAGGAAGCTGAGCAGTTACAAAAATGATGAGGTGAGATGTAAAAAAGCGTTCATCCTTTCAGCAATATTTGCTGAAAGGATGAACGCTTTTCTTCTATAGATTAACGATGTCGCAATTTATTTATACGACAGCTTCCTCTTCTTACCGATCAATCAATTGCACCATAAGTAATGCTTTTCCAACCACACTACCTTCATAACGTACTTCTATTTCAACCTTGCCAAATTTACGTCCAATTTCTAATACTTTTGGATGGACGGATACAATGTTGTCAATTTGAACCGGTTTTACAAAGTAAATGGTTAAGTTTTCAACAATTATGTCACCTTTTTTCAGCGCGCGCAGGACACGATTGGTCGCTTCTGTCACAATTGTTGTAAATACGCCGTACGACAAAGTTCCAATCGAATTTGTCATTTGCGGAGTAACGGAAAAATGATATGAGTGATCTTGTTTCGCTTCCTTCTGATTCACAAATTGATTTGTTACAATATCATCAATCGTTTCTCCAACTTGCGGCTGACGCTGAATCATTTGAAGCGCTTGAAGCACATCTTGACGACTAATAATGCCTTGCAATGTATTGCTATCGTCAACAACAGGAAGAAGTTCAATTCCTTCCCACACCATCATACGCGCCGCTGCGGCAACAGACATTTTTCCGTTTACAGTAATCGGCTGTTTTGTCATTACTTTTTCAATTGGTGTGTCTTTTGCTACACCAATCATATCTTTTGATGTTACAATGCCGAGTACTTTATTTGCCTCATCTACAATCGGATAACGTCCATGCATCGTTTCTTCATTATACATATGCCATTTTTCTACTGTATCATTCGGCTGTAAACATATCGTCTCTTCAATTGGTGTTAAAATATCTTCAGCAAGAACAATTTCTTTTTTAATAAGCTGATCATAAATAGCACGGTTAATAAGCGTGGCTACTGTAAATGTATCATAGCTACTTGAAATAATTGGAAGCTTTAGCTCGTCTGCTAATTTCTTCACATGTTCTTCCGTATCAAATCCACCTGTAATGAGTACAGCTGCTCCCTCTTCAAGCGCTAATTGATGTGCTTGTGTACGGTTTCCGATAATAAGTAAATTTCCGGCTTCTGTATAGCGCATCATCGCTTCTAGCTTCATTGCCCCAATTACGAATTTATTTAACGTTTTATGTAAACCTTCTCTTCCGCCAAGTACTTGACCATCAACAATGTTAACAACTTCCGCAAATGTTAGCTTTTCAATATTTTCTTTCTTTTTTTGTTCAATACGAATTGTCCCGACCCGTTCAATTGTACTTACGTATCCTTTATTTTCCGCATCTTTAATTGCCCGATACGCTGTTCCTTCACTCACACCGAGCTCTTTTGCAATTTGGCGCACAGAAATTTTATGCCCAATTGGCAAACTGTTGATATACTCCAAAATTTGGTTGTGTTTCGTAGCCAACTAATTTCACCATACTTTCTTTTCCCTAAATTCTTCATGTGTTGTATTTTTAGTATACTATATTTCCAAAACTGTTACACTGCATGTTTCTATATCTGTACTATTTTTTTTATAACAAAACCATACAAGTTTCTTACAATAATGTAATTTCCTTATCGTACAATGAAATCAAGAAATAAGAGAAACGGAGCGATATGATATGAAAAAAGCTTTAAATTTAATCGGTGCGATATTATTAGCATTTGTGGATGGGAAGAAAGTAGCGATAGCGTTAAACGAAACTACAAAAATAGAAACAGACACACCACAGTCTAAAAATGATATAACATTTACATTATACCCTTCTCACACATAAAAACCTTCACTTTGCCGTGCAAAATGAAGGTTTCTTTTTTACAATTCAATGCCTTCCCCAGCTTCTAATACTTTTCCTACATTGCTGGTTAGTTTCTCGACAAATTGATGCGGATCTTGTTCGATAACTGGGAATGTATTATAGTGCATCGGCACAACAACTTTTGCTCCGATCCATTCAGCTGCGAGCGCGGCATCTTCTGGTCCCATTGTAAAGTTATCGCCAATTGGTAAAAATGCCACGTCAATCGCATGACGAGAGCCAATTAATTTCATATCAGAAAACAGTGCTGTGTCTCCAGCGTGATAAATTGTTTTTCCTTCTGCCATAAAGACTATTCCAGCTGGCATTCCTGTATATGTAATGGTTTGATTCTCTTCATCCACATAGCTAGAACCGTGAAATGCTTGTGTAAACTTCACTGTTCCAAAATCAAACGTGTGGGAACCACCGATATGCATTGGATGTGTTTGAACACCTTTCCAGCCTAAAAATGTCGCAAGTTCAAACGGTGCAACGACAACCGCATTATGTTTCTTCGCGAGTGTTACTGTATCTCCAACATGATCGCCATGACCATGAGATAGGATAATCGCATCTACTGTTACATCCTCAACTTTTAAATCTGTTTTCGGATTTCCTGTAATAAATGGATCGATTAAAATAACCTTTCCATTCGTTTCAATTTTTACAACAGAATGACCGTGATAGGATACTTTCATCTGCCTATTCCTCCTTTGTTTTCATTCCACCTCTTATTCTACACGATTTCATAATTTCCTGTCTTTTCAAACATCGATTCGCTTGTCAGGATCCTTTCACTCGATGTAAAGTTATACATGTAATGAAAATTTCGGAGGTGCCAATCTATGAATACTAGATTAGAAAAATTAACAGAATGGCTGCAAGAACAAAATACAGAAGCTGCATTCTTAACTTCTACACCGAGCGTCTTCTATATGACGAATTTCCACTGTGAACCGCACGAAAGGCTACTTGGCTTATTTGTATTCCAAGAAAAAGAACCAATGTTAATTTGCCCAAAAATGGAAGAAGGACATGCGAGAGGCGCTGGCTGGACTCATGAAATCATTGGGTATACAGATACAGACAATCCATGGGATATGATCGCAAAAGCAATGGAAGCACGTGGCATTGATGCAGGTGCAGTAGCAATTGAAAAAGAACATTTAAACGTAGAACGCTACGAGCTCTTATCACAATTATTCCCAAAAGCAACTTTCAGATCTGCTGAAGAAAAAGTACGTGAACTCCGCTTAATTAAAGACGAAAAAGAGCTTGCGATTTTACGCGAAGCTGCTGCGATGGCTGATTATGCAGTTGAAATTGGGGTAAATGCCATTCAAGAGAATCGCAGTGAACTTGAAGTACTTGCAACAATCGAGCATGAATTAAAGAAAAAAGGCATTCACAAAATGTCATTTGACACAATGGTACTAACAGGTGCAAACTCTGCACTTCCGCATGGCGTTCCTGGCGCAAACAAAATGCAGCGCGGTGACTTCGTCCTATTTGACTTAGGTGTAATTATTGACGGTTACTGCTCTGATATTACACGTACAGTTGCATTTGGCGAAATTTCGGACGAACAAAAACGCATTTATGAAACTGTATTAAAAGGTCAATTAAATGCCGTTGAATCATGTAAACCAGGTGCAACATTTAGTGAAATCGACCGTGCAGCTCGTTCTGTGATCGCAGATGCTGGCTACGGCGACTTCTTCCCGCACCGCCTTGGTCATGGACTTGGCATTAGCGTTCACGAATTCCCAGACGTAAAAGAAGGTAACAACTCACCGCTTCGAGAAGGCATGGTCTTCACAATCGAACCAGGTATTTACGTACCAAACATAGGCGGCGTTCGTATTGAAGATGATGTTTACGTTACAAAAGAGGGCGTAGAAATTTTAACGAAGTTCCCGAAAGAATTGCAGTTTGTGAAATAAATATAGTCCTATATGCAAGTTAAAAAAACAGTATAAAACCTCTGTCTTTTAGAGGAGGGCGAGAGCATCTGGCCGTGCATAGAAGCGGACAGGGTCCTTTCCTGCCACATGCGATGTTCAAACAAAGAGAGAACGAAAGTAGCAGGTTACTTTTTGTTTGGCATGGCGGCGACTTTTGTATTGAAAAGTCAAGTTAGATTTATATAATACAAAAAGAAGGTGCTTTAAAAAGTACCTTCTTTTCTTTCGCTTATTTTTAATTGGATTAGTACAAGAATGATTGATATGAAATTCATAAAAACAGCTATCGACATGCAAAACCCACTTATAAATTCACTGATAACTCCTTCATGATACCGCTCTGTATACCAAGACAGGCAAATTAAACATATGATCGTACAAACAATTCCATATATCCCTTTCATCATAACGCTCTCTCCTTTATTGCTTATCAACCATCACGCCTCGCACAGCCGCTTTCACATAAGGTGCTCCTTGCAGTTGTTTGAGTGATTCCGTTGTTCCTGTTACGACTACACCGTAGATGGGTAGGTCTTTTTGAGGAATATTTTTTACTTCTTTATAATATTTACTAAAATAATCACTTTCACTATTATCCTCAGCTAACCATTTCATTTCTCTAAGAAACTCTTTACTATTTCTCATTAAATCTCTTTCTATTTCTTCACTCTTCTTTTCATGACTTCCTTCAAATCCAAATACGGCGGTAGACATTTCAGCATTTACAACTCTATTCTTCGAATCTATCATCCCTACATAAGAATTTCTTTTTTTCTCATCGTATGTATCTACCCAAAACCAAACTGGTTTTACATCCTTCGGTAACATTTGGACAACTTGCTCCGCTGTATACGCTTTATCAAAAGACAATGCCACTTCAGCGACTTTATTTTTTATTTCTCCCATTTTCTCTAAGTCATTTACATAGTTTATATATTGCATAAACGGTAAATAAAAGCGCATTTCTCTTTGCATCGTTTGTATGTTATAGTCTGGCATTGTTTCAAAGTCATCTTTCTTATTTGGAATTTCTTCATCTAAACTTGTATTGCCATTATGATTCACCTCACGAACTCCCCATATAGAATACTCATATATTTCATCAATCCATTTAACCGGTTGACCAGCTATATTCTTGTAAGAGCTATACAGCATCGTACCACTCAATAACCCCATACTTAATTTCGTATGTCCATAAAATCTCATATTCGGTCCTTGTACAGTATGTAATGCATTTACTTTCCGGCCCATTTTTGTATAATTTTCTTGTGTAAAATAAACTATAATACTAAAAGTCCCAACAAGAACAATAATCGTAGCACAAATCGATATAATCCAGTTTCGTAACAAATGCTTCCGCTTCGCTTTTTTCATCAAAGCTTTCATCTGCTTATCATCCATATTTAAATCAAAATCTTTACGCCCCATCTACTTTCCTCCTATACAATTCTTTAAATTGATTTCGCGCCCTATATAAATTTGTTTTGACCGTATCTTCTTTCATTCCTAATAGATTTGCAATTTCTTTATAGGAGAGCTCGTATTCATACTTTAGTAGTAACATGTGTTTGTAATCTTGGTTCATCGTTTCTAAAATTTCTTGTACTTCCCCTTGTAGTTCTTTCGTTAGCATGACGTCCTCTAGTGATTTTTGACCTATGAGTACAGCTGATTCAAGCGCAATCGGATTTAAATGTTTTATTTTTCTATATATATCGCGGTGGTGATTAATAGCAACGCGAAACAGCCATGGAGTCAATCGATCTAGCGGAATATCTTCCATAAATAGCAGTGCCTTATACAATGTATCTTGCACAATATCTTCAGCTTCTTTTGTTTCAACGCCAAGCTTTCGTAAATAGTGATATACTACTTTTGATTTTTCTAATAACAGTACTTCGTATGTATCATAATTCATCATTCGCTCCTTTCTATATACTTAACGTTCGAACATGGAAAATGTATACAAACTTTATAAAAATTTTTTCAAATATATAAATCTAAATTAAAAACCGACATAAAACTATTCTTTTTCGGTGGGCGAGAGCATCTGGCTATGCATAGAAGCGGTTAGTGCCCTTCCCTGCCACATGCAAAGTAACACAAAGGGAGAAAGCAAGTGTAGACTCCTTTTTTCTCCATAGTCGCAATCTATATGTCGAAAAATTTAAATGGATTCATAAAGAAAAGCACATCAAAAGTCGATGTGCTTTTCTCTACATTCTGCTCCCTTATTTCATAGCAGCTTGTACATTTTCCAGAATCATCACTACTTCTGTCCTCACATCAACAGAAGGCGCCATTTCTCCTTGAACAGAGTACCAATATAAGTATTCTTCTCTATTACCTATTTCCCGGAAAATTGTCTCTACGTACATTTTCTCGTCGTTTCATGTCAACAGAACGTCTTTCATATAATCCAACGTGATTACTCTTTCCTTACTGTACTTTAAATCGAGTTCATTCAACTTCCTTTCGTTCCCTCGCCTTTATCATGCACTTTTCTTATATGTACATCGTTTATTTACATCGCTGAAAATCACTTCTAAATCGTTTCCGTCTCTTTTCATTTGCTGTTTTGAGATGAAGGAATTTCCGTAGTCAAGAATATATGAATCTCCTTTATTCTCTTGTTTATATGTCCCTTTATATTTATCTTCTTTTTTCTGGTCAGTTGTATACATCTCTACCAAATGATAAATAACGTCCTTTTTCTCTTCCTTTTTTGTAACCGTTTCAAATTTATAGTATACCGGACATTGCTTTTGTTTCTCTTGAGACAGTTCCCATGTCCCGTCTATCCCATCATTTCCACACGCACTTAACATAGCTGTACATGCAGCAGTAAATGCAAATCTAAAAAACGTCCTGCCCATTCTATTTTCTCTCATTGTATATGTCATCCTTAATTATGAATTATATATAGATCCATTTTGATTTTTCAACATCCAAGTTGCTGTTATAAAAAGTAACTTGCACTCATTTGCTCGCTTTGTTTTAACATTGCCTATGGCAGAAAAGGTCCATGACCGTTCCAAGTATGGCCAGACGCTCAGGGCCATCTAAAAAGAAAAGGGGTTTATGTCAGGTTTTTAATTTGGATTTATATATATTGAAATCAGCAACGCTAAATCCATATTATACCACGTAAATTTCTTCCTCAATTAACAATTTCCCTAAATTTTTCTCTAAATTAGTATTTATATTTTTCAATCACTTCATTGCATATCAGTGATCTGAAAGTTGAGATCTATTCCACAATAACTGTATCCGCCCCCAAATCTTCAAAACAAAGATTTACAGTACGTTTTAATGCTCTTGTCCGGTGAATCGTTCCCGCTGGAATTCGTAACGTATCATTTGGCTTCAAAGTAATCGTTTCTTGATTTTGAAAATCAATCAATAGCTCTCCTTCTACTACCATAAATAACTCATCTGAATTTGAATGAAAATGCCATTCATATTCTCCTGTAAAAACAGCAATGCGCAAACAATGGTTATTTACATTGGAAACAACAAAATTTTTATGATTTTCTGTAATATGTTTCGTGACCTCTAATAAATTTATTTTTTCTAGATTCATTTCTTTTGTCAGTTCATTTTTCATATTTATCACTCCATTATTCAAATGATATATAAATACAAATTGAAAAAATGACATAAAAACCAATTTTTTAGGGGAGGAGACCAGAGCAACTGGCCATGCATAGAGGCGGTCAGTTTCTTTTCCTGCCACGTGCAAAGTTTAAAACAAAGATAGACAGCAAGTAGCGGCCATGTTTTGTTCTGCATAGCAGCGACTTAGATGTTAAAAAGTCAACTTGTATTTATATA
>NZ_KB910961.1 GCF_000383235.1 Bacillus sp. 123MFChir2 | reverse complement strand
ATTGTTTGCGCAATAATAAGGACGTAATTTTTCTTCAATAAAATGAAAATCGATTGTTGCCTCAATGGCACGAAGGAAATGGTCTTGCGGAACTAACTCTTCTACAGAAATTGTTACGCGCTCATCACGATGATTTTTCAGCGCTCCCATCATGGGGCATCGCTCCTTTGCATCTTTTTTATCAGTGTTGACAGATGAAAAGATGTTCAGACACAAAAACAGGCTGTGGAGAAGGCTTTCTCCACAGCCTGCGAAAGAAGACCGGTTACAGTCTGTAACCGGTCTTCTTTCTATTTCTTATTTCTTTTCAATTTAAAAAGCCTTACTAAGTTTGAAATGATTGTTTTCATCACAGCATAAGTTGGTACGGCTAAAATCATTCCAATAATTCCAGCAAAATTTCCGACACCAAGAATTAACATGATAATTGTTAAAGGGTGAATATTTAGTTTCTCACTCATAATTCGCGGTGATAAAATATTACTTTCAAATTGCTGAACAATTGTTACCACAACAATAACCCATACCGCCTGTACCGGCGATACAAATAGTCCAACAATAACCGCTGGCGCTGCTCCTATAAACGGCCCTAAATTAGGAATAATATTTGTAAATGCTGCCACAATCCCTAAAATAAAAGCATAAGGCAGCCCAATGATTAAATAACCAACAAACGTGAAAGCTCCAACAAATAAACAAACAAGCGCTTGACCTTGAATGTAAGCTGCAAGTGTTTCATTCGTTTCTTTAAAAAGTCGAAACCCTTCTTCACGATAAGATTCTGGTAAAAAACGAACTGCTGCTCCAGGAAATTTATGGCCATCTTTAAACATATAAAACAAAATAAATGGAACTGTGAAAACAACTAATGCAATGTTTGTAATAATCCCAAATAATGCAGTTGCACTCGCTGTAAGTGTATTTGGTATCTCTTTCAAATACGTGAGAGCATTCTTTTCTAATGTCTCTAATGAAACATAATCCTGAGTTGTAAGCCATTGAAATAGCTTATGATTCGATAAATCTGCTATGTATTCTTTCCCCACTTTAATATACGTTGGCATATTTGTTACTAAATCCATCAGCTGATGAGAGACAGTAGGAACAACAACGCCGACTGCAACAGCTATTAATGTAATAATAAAGACATATAGTAACAAAATTGATAAACTGCGTGGTACCTTTTTATTCTCTAAAAAGAGCAACACGGGATTAAACATAAAATACAAAAATGCCGCAATTAAAATAGGGAAAAATAAAGTGGAAATAAAAATACCGATTGGTTGAAATAAAAACGAAATTTTTGTACAGATAAAAATAATCGCTACAACCATCAATACTTCTAATGTCCAAAAATGAACTTTTGATTTCAAAAAAAGTGCCTCCTTTTAAATTTCTTCTATACATTGTAACAAATCAAAGCAAAAATTTATATGCTATTTCTGCGTTCTATATTCCAATGCATAAATAAATACACTACAATAAAGACATACAAGTAAAACTTTTGTCAGTAGAGTTTTCATTCTATGCTGATTATTAGTTGAACCAATTGGACTTTTACAGGCAGTTATTCCTGTTTTATCTCCTTTGTATATCAAAAAGTCTTAAAGTGAGAATCCTATTGTCCGTAAATAGCAAGATAAAAATTCGCAACTAAAAGGTGATAATTATGCCAATATGCAGTATATGTAGAGATGATAAACAATGTATAGAACAATATGTAATTCCAGAAGTGTTATGCGGATATTATTATATCAACACTGTGTGTGAAACATGCCACGAAAACGTACTAACAAGTATTGATCGTCTATTAATTAGTCATAAGTTAATCCAGTATAAAATAGAACAGCTTAAACATCAAATTGACTCTCCTCTTTTAGATATATATGATAAAGAAGAATATGCAAATGAAGAAATGGACAGTAATGAGTTCCAATTCTCAAATTCTCTCATTATGAAACTATGCAAAAGGCACGATATCTCACTTCATGATGAAATATGGAAAGAAGAACGAGTAACTAAAGTTGCGGGTTCTATTCAGCGTGAATTACTCCTTGATAACCGCAAATATAAGATGAGTTTACTGAAAATGGCTTACTTATTTGCTGTAAATACAATAGACGGTTATTTTCATGATTCCGATGCAGTTGCTATTTCTAACATTTTATCTAACGTAGATTTCATTGAATTAAAAGATAGACGTATTGTACGAGAGTTAAGTAAAAGTTCATTATGGAACACTTTAAATACTGATTGCGAAAACCACTATTTCATTTTACTAAGTGACAAAGATGGATTATTTTGCTTTATTCGCCTCTTTGATGTATTTGATGTCGTTGTTCATCTATCTAAAAAAAGATACAGTCTTCCGTCACCAATTGTCGGTGTAAATGATGCAATTAACCAAGTATTTTATACAAAAAGCTTAAAAGAATATATGAATGGATTATTCAAGCCAACAAATGGAATTCAATCTTAAAGAATAATCGATAAGCTTCCAAAAAGGAGAACGTACGCTCTCCTTTTTTATATAAACAAGATTGTGCTATAATAACAATGAAAAGAGCGATACAATCACATAAATAAACTAAATTCGCATATAAATAAAAAAAGACTAGCGTGCGGCAACACACTAGTCCAATATAACTCAGCAGAGTGGATTATTCATTATCCTATTTGTTTCTCATGAATTAGACAACCCACCTTCTATTGGCGTAGAGTGGGTTGTTATTTTTTGAGCTTGTCGATTAATAACACGACGAACGTTAGCAATGCAACGAGAAAAAGACCGCCTTGCAAAAGCAACGAAAGTTCACTCAAATTATCACCTCCCTTCACTTAGAGAAGTGATAATAAAACAACCACTCTGACCATGAGTTACTCTTTCATTTTATCATAATTTTCATTTCTTTACGATGAAAACTGGCTAGCTTTGTACTTGCCGGTTGTTTTATTTAGTTGAGAAATATGGTCTTTTATCACTCATGACTGATTCTCTCTTGAACTTTATTCATTACTGTATCATAAAACATTCTCTCATCATCCACATTGATATGAACTTTTGTTACTGTTTTTTGAAACCCATAAAACATAGTTGCCTGCATCGGTTCTACTAACACGATTTCGAGTTTTGCTGGTTCTTTCATAAACTCGTTTACTGTCGCATCAAAAATTTGTTTTTGTTCAATTTCAGCAGGTAATGCTCCTTTATTATGACGTATGCTTTGAATATTACAAAATGGGACGATAAGCTGTTTCGTCAACCCAACTTGTAAAATAAGCTCTTTGTCAGTTACAACATAGGGACATAAACGAATTGCTTGTATTTCTGCTAAGAAAAATATCACAGCGTAAATATTTAAAATTAGCAGAATCCATGCTACAACCGGATTCCATTGATGAAGAAAATAATGAAAACCGATTGATTCAATTAAAGTTGCATGTATGAGCATAATATTAAATGCAATTACACCTGTTTTTTTATGATATGTAAACATTTCTGAACCTGCAGGTATTTTTTTTCGCCAAGAAAATAACGCGTAATAAAATAACTTAAACTCTGATAACAATACATTTACAGCGACACTTTTGAAAACGGAATCGTATACAGCTCTTTCGATTGCATATGAAAAAGATGGATACACGAGCTTGTATTTCTTATAAGAGCGAACAATCGCAGGTAGTTTTCTTGCTATTTTGCAAAAAAGATACAGCTCTAAACAAAGAAATGCAATTTCCCCAGCTACTACTATATATGTGATAAACGAATAAGATTCAAAATACGGATTAGGAATAATAAATTTTGCAGCCACATAACCTGCAAGTATCACAGGAAAAATATATTTTAGTGAATATCGCTTTCTTATAATCAGTATGTAAGTAACGATTGGAATAGTAAGTATAAAATCAAATAGAGAAGCAAGTGCTACCCGGTTTGGTAAAGGCGACATGATTGGTAGTGCATAAAGAAGAATATTCGAAAGGATAATCAAACTCGTAATAGCAAACCAAATTAACCATCGTTTCTTCGATATAGTATGATTCACATAATCATTCCTTTCTATTTGAAAATTTCATTTAAATGACCTTTGTAAAATGTAATTGCTCTTTCATAGTTCTTTACACCTTCCGTTTTCACTACCACGTCTAGCAGCAGTTTCATCGCATCTTCATGAGATTGTACATTGTACTTTGCAATGGATAAAAATACTTTCATGGCGTCATCATCCGGATACAGTTTGATTCCTTCTTCTAATGTAGCAATCGCTTTCTCATACTCTCCAATACAGCGATATGTACTTCCTAAACCGATATAGGCACCTCGTAAACTTTCTCCTTCTAATCCTAGTTCAATAGCTTTCTCGTAATAAGGAACGGCTTCCGTTTCCATCCCCATAGCATCGTGTGTGCATGCGCATTGATACAAGATTTCTGGATTTTGAGTAAAGTTTGTTAAACTTAATAATATCTCTCTTGATTGAGCGAATTTATTCTCATTGCGTAATTGAATTGCTTTCTTCAATAGATTTTCCATCTTCTCACCCTACAATATGTATTCTTTCTTAACACTCACTAATGAATAACAACTTGTTCTTTTTCAGAATCAATCATCGCAAGTTTACTGATAAGACTTCTAGCTGTATTTTCTTTATCTAGACATACTTGAACTTCACCATCATTAGAAATAATATAGTGATTTGTTTCAGAGGTATATAGTGCGTTAGAAGCATTTGCAACTATGAAATCTGCTTGTGCACCGTCCATTCGGATTTGCGCTCTCGCTATTAATTCTTGTTGACTTATACCACTCTCTAACTTAAATCCAACTAACATAACACCCGAATCCCATTGTTTAATTTGAGATAACACTTTTGGAGCTTTTTTAAAATGAATAACTGGCGGAATATCGCTTGATAACTTTCCTAATTGATCCATTACATTTCCTTCTTGATCGACAATTTTATCAACAATCCAATCTGAGCCAGCTGCCGCCATAATTACAATATCTATCTTTTCACTTGTAATAATCTGTTTCATTTTATCTTGTAAATCAATAATTCCTTCAAACGAATGAGAAGAAAGCTTATGAGTCCCTTCAGGTTTTTCTGCAAAATAACCATGTAAATATATAACTGAAGCCCCGCTCTTCAGCGCTTCTTCTGCAAGAAGCTTTCCCATTCTTCCTGTCGATAAATTCGTATGCCCACGTACTTCATCCCATTTTTCTAAACAGCCTCCACTTGTTATGAGTACCTTTTTCCCGTTCATGTTCCCCATCCTTTAATTACATATTTGCTTCGTTTGTTTTTGTGTTAAAAACCATTCTGTTCCAAAATCAACGGCTTCTCGTTGCTTCATTAATTTACATGATGCGTTTCCTATTTTCCCTAATATTACCGATCCAGTTTCATCAAATGCCTTCCCTAAAAGCTCAAAATCATCAGAATCATAGTCAAACTCCTCATACTCTTTCCATTTGCGAACTCCATTTTCGATAATCGGTGCTCCCACTTGAACTTTTTTTCGATATTGCGAACGAACTTCAGATAAATGAAGTGATGTATTCGAATTATGATCCACTCCGATTAATAATATATATCCATCTAAATCGTACATTTTCCCCAATGGTGACTGTTCTCCAAAACTAGGAGCAAGGATGTGACCATCAATAATTTGTTTTGCGTGTTTCCCCCACGCTGCAAAGCTATGTAACGGATGATTACTTCTTTTTGTATTCGGATATGTCCGAAAACATTCTACTACTTTCCCCATACTTCACGTTGGTGTTGTTTCCGGATGAAATGGTGGTACATTGTCACGAATAATTTCCCACCAACTTTCCGGGACAGGTGGCATTTGCCAATTTTTCGGATCAGATAGATCACTCGTTTGAGTCGGCATAATAATTGTTCCTTCTTTTGTAACTACTTCCATTAAAGCTTCTACTACAGCCAAAGCGTCTCCACTTACCCAACCAATCGAACTAAGAGACGAGTGTACGATAACGTCCATTCCTTCTGTAACACCTAGTTTTCGTAAATCGCTTACAATGGTACGAATTGTGTTTGGCATTTTTGTTTTGGCAATTATATCATTTATTTTCATAACAAATCCCCTATACCCTTTAATGAAATTTCTTTTATCTTCCATTTATATATTATCATATTTTTCTTAATTTTTAACCAAAAAGGTAAACTAGCCAACGTCATACCTAATACCCCTGTTTTGCTTTTCATTTACATCTCCTCCTTTTTGCCGATAATCGCGAGGAAAATTCCCTCCAATGTCTGCTGTTTCTCGATGTACTCCACTCTCGCTGGCGGGAACATCTCTTTGAGTTCGATAAGGGTACCGGTCGTGATGATTTTTCCACCATGCAGGATGGCGATATCAAGTCGGCGCTTCATTCCGCCAGAATACCGGTCCGCTCGGCGGTTAGCCGCATCGGTCAAGCTGAATCTTGCAAGCAGATCGTCGGCGACTTGAGCGGGATTGGAAACTCCCCGCAACTTGGCGATCATCATCAAATTTTCCCGCCCGGTGAGCATTCCGTCTAAAGCTGCGAACTGTCCTGTCAGGCTGATGCTCTGGCGAACATAATCCGGTTGACGCTGGACGTTATAGCCACAAATACCTACTTCGCCGCCATCGGCCTTCATCAGCGTCGAAAGGATGTTGACCGTCGTCGTCTTGCCCGCTCCATTTGAACCCAGCAGTGCGAAAATTTCGCTACACCGTACCTCAAAATACACCCCCTTTAAGACTTCCTTGTCTTTAAAGGATTTTTTAACCCTTTTACAGAAATCGCTGCATTGCTCATACTTTTTTCCTCCTTCTAAAAAGTTCCTTGCGGAGCTAGATTGCCTAAACTCTACTATTTAGTCTGACTGATAATCTGTATGACTTAGTACCGAATTAAAAATATAACTGAATAGCGAAGATCGCAATTCACATTTGTAACCAGCTATCCAGTCGGTATTACCTATTGAATTTACTTTTTTCCAAATCGCTTCATGATACTCTGATTCAAATCTTCACGATACTTAGCGACATAGGTTTTAGCATTTGCCACTAGTTCGTCGGCAAAGAAAGCCACGTCGTCCCCGGTTATTTCCAGCACTTGTCTACCTTCCGCCGTACCGGCTTCAAACAACTCGATTAATTCATACTGTATGTGTAGCGTATCCATCCCGTTGCCTGCTGAGAAATTCCACATGTAGTTTTGAATTTTCTTAAATACAAACTGGTAGTCCTCTGGCAGTGCTTCAACCCGTGCCATCATCATTTTGTACTCTTTTTTATCACCAATCATTTTTTTGAAAATTTCCATCATGTTATTTCCCCTCCTTTTTATAAAGCTGAACAAGACATTCCAAAAATATCGCACGGAATATCTTATGCAGCTAGATTGACTTCAAGACGTTGATTTTTGATGATACAAAATCCCACTTCTTCCAAAATAATTCAAGTTCCTGGCGGCCAGCCTCATTAAGTGAGTAAAACTTGCGGGGCGGCCCCATATCTGACGGTTTCTTTTCTATATTCACAATTTTTTTCTTTTCTAATCGCACAAGGATGGTATAGACCGTTCCTTCCACGACTTCGGTAAACCCAAGCTCGTTCAGGCGGCGGGTAATCTCGTAACCATAGGTTTCATGTCGGCTAATGATCTCCAGCACGCAGCCTTCCAGCGAACCCTTCAGCATTTCAGTTAAATTTTCCATGTTCAGATCCCTCCTCTATTCTGTTTGACTTATATTCAGTATAACAGAGTACTAAGGGGAGTTTTTACTGAATAGCTTTTAGGAAATCACGCTATTCAGTATTACTTATTACATGTATATCGTAAGACCGAGTAGAAGGTGTCAAATATTTTCCTTAAAAATATTTTTGCAACCCTACTATTCAGTGTGAACTACTACAGGTATACCGTAACACTCAGTAGATGAACTACCGACTGTATTTTCCGAATATTTTAAAAACAAGCTATCCCCATTGGATACAGCTGATTTTCCTTATGGAGTTTTTACTTCCTCCTATGCTTCTTTCACAATGATTACACCTCGAATCATTCCCATCTGACAGCTGTACAAGTGAATATAGCAATTCTATCCCTCCATTATTTTTCGATTAATTGCCGAAAGTTCTGCGTAATATTAAAGTGATTTCTAAAAAAACAGTTATACTAAGCCACAAAAAAATAATTATAAAAAGACAATTAATAATTATTATTAAATAGTTTCTTGACTCTTTTTTTAGCTCTATATTTAGTGCTGAAATAAAATTAATTTTCACTAAAATTAAGACTGAAAAAAATAATAAATTGAATAAAAAAATACCCATTATGAGACCCCTTTGTACATTTTGGCGATAAGTAGCACTTATTACTAAATATACATAATTTTTCATTACAGAGTAAGATCAGACTTTTTTTGTACTACAAATGACTTCATTTACTACAACAACATTTTTAGACCTTATTCAACTATTCGTGATATCTAAATAAGTGTATAAGCAATTAAAGTAAATGTAAGTACACTGTCTAATCGTCAACTTTGAGCAAGAGGCTCATTGTAATCGTTTATTACGTCATGCACCAGCAAAACGGATCACTTCCACCACAATGAGGGCAACAACCTCCTGTATAAGTAATTCTAAGTCGCTGCTATGCAGAACAAAACATGGCAGCGACTTGCTGTCTATCTTTGTTTTAAACTTTGCACGCGGCAGTAAAAGGAACTGACCGCCTATATGCATGGCCAGTTGCTCTCGTCTCCTCCTCTAAAAAATTAGTTTTTATGTCATTTTTTCAATTTGGATTTATATATAATCGCTTTCATGTATAACTGCCTGGGACATTATATTTCTTATAAAAATAGAGCCATATATTCTTCATCTCGATAGACTTCATTCATTTTTAATGCCCTTTTTTCTAGACCATACGATTCAAAACCAATGGATTGATATAATTTTTTTGCAACATTATTATTTGAAACAACTGATAAGGTAATTTGCTCTACATTTAACTGCTTCGCTTTTTTCACGACTTCATTTATTAAGTTACGTGCATACCCTTTTCCTCTACTTTGAACACTTACATACATTCCAACAATATGCCCTTTATGACGAAGTGCTGCTCTTGATTCTGTTAATAATGTGACAATCCCTACTAACTTATTACTCTCATCAAAAGCGCCAAATGTATAGCTATATTCTCCTTGTAAATTTTTGATTACTTCTTGAATCGGTTCTTTCTTTTTGATTGCTTCTTCATATATAGTAACATATGCTTCTGGATTTTTTTGCAATGCTTCTAAGCGTATATCCCAATAATTTTCTGCGTCCACTTCAGTTAACATTCTAATCATTCGATTACATCCTTCCTTATATTTAAGCTAAAAAACACCCTCCGCAAAATTAAATCTTTTCCTTAATATATAAATACAAGTTGACTTTTTAACATCTAAGTCGCTACTTGCTTTCTATCTTTGTTTTAAACTTTGCACGTGGCAGGAAAAGGAACTGACCGCCTATATGCATGGCCAGTTGCTCTCTCCCACCGAAAAAGAAAAGGGTTTTTATGTTAGTTTTTCAATTTGTATCTATATATCTATAATCAACATCAAGTTTACATAATAATATTATTATATGAATTTACTTATTTAATGAAAACATACGAATTACTTCATCAACTTTACTCATAGTAGTATCATGTAATTGAACATTTTCAGTTTGATAAAAATGATACGCCTTTTGTAGGCCAGCCTGTAAATCAAGTTGCGGGACATATAAGTGATGTGCACTTAATTTTTCAATATTCATTCTGTAAGTAACATTTCGAAACGGAAAATAATTTCGCGTTGAAATGGTAGGATTTAATATTGTTTCATCTACTTCTATAGTATGTGCTTTTATTCCAACTACTTTACTTGCTGTATCGATGAGCACCTCCCATGTAATATCTTCCGGATACGACAAATTGTAAGCTTGCCCATTAGATTGTTCAGAACCGATTACACTTTCCATCACTCGAACGAGATCATCAATATGTACAAATTGCACTGGACCCACATGTTTTGGAATTGGAATCGTAAGTTTTTTTGTCAAGCGATCAAATATGTACGCTTCTCTATACAAATTATTACCTTCACCATAAATATACGAAGGTCTAAAAATCGTAATTGGAAATCCTTCTTCTTTATGTAAGGAAAATAAATAATCTTCCGCCTCTTTTTTATCAAGTCCATATTGTCCCCAATTATAATTTTCTGCTCGCTCGAAATTCTCAAATAACACTTGAGTAGAAGGGGCGTACACTGCTCCTGAACTACAAAGTACATATCGCTTTAATTTACTTTTATCTACATTATCAAGTAACATTTTTACATGATTCGTATGATAAGCCGTAATATCAAAAATATAGTCATACTGTTTATCTGAAATATTTTTCTGTATATCTGATGAAACATTACGATCTCCGATAAGATGTGTACATACTCCATTATATGTAATTTCTCGTGTTCCTCTAGTGAATATATCTACTTCATATCCTTTTGAGATTAAAAATCCTGCTAATGCTTCACTAACAAACTGCGTACCACCCATTATTAATATTTGAACCATACATAAGTCCCCCTTTTACTAGAAAGCCGATTTTTAAAACTCTAATTTATAGTTTTTCATAACAATTTCCATATTTATTTTTCTCATCATAAATTTCTCTGGTTCTATAATTCTTTCGAATCCAAATTGCTCATATAACGCATGTGCATCTTTTGTAACTAACATAAATCGTGTTCCGTTAAGGTTTGGATGCTTTACAATCGTCTCTATTAACCACTTACTTAATCCTTTTCCTCTATATGCGGGCAAAATAAAGACATCTGCCAACCAAGAAAAGCGCACAAAATCTGTAACAACCCTTGCAAATCCGATTTGTTGATTCGTTTCACTTTCATATACACCATAACAAAGTGATGAATTTTTAATCCCTTCGGCAACTAACTCTTTCTGTATTCCTTTTTCCCAATAGGAATCATTGCTAAGAAAATTATGAATTGTATCGATTTGCAACGAATCTTTATTGGTAGAAATATAGTAATTATTATTTTTCTCTACGTATAAGGCAGCTCCCTTCATTTTTCGTTCCTCCATGTTTCATAAAGATAAAGGTAAAAATAATTGTTGTGGGATATTGTTTAGAAATTCCGGTGTATATTTCAACGTAATAAAATAAGAATGCTGTTTAAACTGTAATGTGTCTTCTTCTTTATTTACTTTTTGGATAAATTCTATATCCGGAGTTCCAAAAGTAATGTTCATTTTCGGCATTAATGCTCTCATATCAATTGGAATCCATGGCCTTCCTTCTTTCACAACAACTGCATGTGCAGTTCCTCCAATTACAAAGTTGAATATATCTTGGTCATGCATCGTCTTCATTTGCAATGTAGTTTTCAGCCATTCTCGAAACATAGGAACAGACGGAACTGGAAATCCGACTTCTCGAACATACATAACTTGCAAAGGACCATTTCTTTGTAAAACCTCTTCTTTAATATATTTGTGTGAAATAATCTCAAGAATATTCCCATCACCGTCTTTGAAATATATAGCTTTACTTACCTTAGAATGATACGTAACCTTTTCTCCTTGTTTATCTTTCAAAATTTGAACACCCAATTGTGTGAGCCACAATGCAATTTCATCAAACAGAGAGTATGGCACTTGAAAAGCAAAATGAGTTGGCACGATTGGTTCTAATATTTCTTTGAAGCTAATGGTAGTAAAAGGCGTAATTTGAAATTGAATGTACGTTTCGGTTTGTTTTGCAATCGGAAATTGTAGTATATCAGCATATACTTGCTTTGCACCTTCAATGGATAATGTTTGTAATTCTATATCTGAAAAATGTGTAATCATATAGTATCCCTCACAATGTTTATACTTTTATTACTAGTTTATAAAATATACTTCGTAAAAAAATCCACTTAAAGAGGGATAACGTATTTACTACTTTTGTAGTATAGGCATATCCACTGATAGATCTTCTCCTTCTATTACAATCGCCATCAAACCAGTACTTGTCCTGCTTAAATATACATTATTTCTTTATTTTCCCTGCACACATACACTTCTCCTTGTACTACTAATAAAAGTTAATTCGTCACTCCTTCATGATAGCCAACAACTCCATAAATTCTTCTTTTAACATACTAAAACGATACCGATCAATAAATTCTCCGTGTCTCAGTCGATCTTTTCTCATTAATCCTTCACATACAAATCCAGCCTTTTCATAACTTTTCATCGCATTCGTATTATCTGCATCTGCTCGCAGCCAAATTTTTTCTAAATCGAACTGTTCATAGCCAATTTGCAGCATTTTGTATAAAGCAGCCATTCCATATCCTTTTCCCCAATATCGTTTATCTCCAATCGCAATTCCTAGCTCTGCATTTTTATTTGTTCTATCGAAATTTTTCAAATCTACCCATCCGATATGCACATCATCTTCAGAACAAATTGCTCTTTGTTCATAACCATTCGTTCGATTGATACACATTTCAATCCATCTTCTTGTCTCTTCACGTGTGAATGGTGGATACTGATCTGGTACAACTAAATGCTTCGTTACTTCTTTATCCAATGACCATTGATAACGATCTTCTATATCATTTAGCGATAATTCTCTTAATTGAATATTTGGTAAACTAATCATGTAATCATTCCTCATTTTTTATATGTTTGTACAATTAATTCTCCTATATTTTTCAGTGCTTGTTCAAGTTGATGCCACTCTGTATTTTCACCTTTTGCTCGAACAAATCCAATACAAAATAACACTCTATCTTCTAAATATAAATAACCAACATCATTACAAACTGTTTCAAGTCCACCAGTCATATGCAGCCATTCATATTGATTAGAAAATCGGAAGCCATCTGGATCTTCTTGTTCTTTTAAAGATTCGAAGATAAACGTATTCTCTTTTTCGTACTGATATAAGAATTTCATGAACTGAAATATACTTGCTGGTGTTCCACAATTTTGAGTGATACTTGTATTATCCTTGTTTACGAGTATATCGAGTTTCCTATACCTTAATTCAGTATTAATCTCTCTTATATCAATTTTTTCTAAAATAGAATCATATGCTTCTCTCGAATGTTTACTAATAGCCTTTTTAATTGTTAGAGGCGCTATATACTCATGTTTCTGAAAAGCAATACTACCTACAATCCATTTTGCTAAACTCGCTAAAGGAAACTTTTTATTTTCATTTATACATAAAGTTTCCTTTGTTTTGGTGTCATATAAATATAGACCTATTTCTACAGAAGAAGGAATGAGTTGTGAGAAATCCTTTATCAAAAGTTTATTAAGACCCATTACTTTTCAACCTCCCCAATACAAAATCCCTCAAAAAGACGACCTCCGTACTTATCTAGAATACCATTCACAAATAGAATAATTTGCTCCTTCTCTCCCGTTTTATAAAGCTGTTCAAATACAGATACAAACTCTGCAGCAACCTGTTCATCATATTTCTTTAAAGTTTTCATGAACCACTTCGAGTGTCCTGTCCAGCAATTATTCATGCGCAAAATAAACTCATGAACAAGATCCGCCAGATGATTTGCGATAAACAATTGATCTTCTTGCTTTGCTGCACCAATAAAATCGTCTAACACATCCGTAATAAAATAACGTTTTTGTTGTATCATTTCTTTTGTCCAAGGTTCAGGTCCTTTTTCTAATAGTTGCTGCGCTTCTTTCTTTATAGATGGCATGACGACATTTCTATCTTTTAGCACAATTCCTTCTACAACGAGCTGCGGCAAAGATGGTCGCCCACGTTTACAATCACTCGCAAAAAAGTCTTTATAAGACGTAAAGCTGTGTACGAATACTTCAACAGGCCATCCGTTAGCTATGAAAGATTTACGATACGCTGAAGAAAGCGTACTATCAAAAATGATAATGTCCAAATCCGAAGTTTTTGTTCCTTCTCCTCTCGCAATGCTCCCACCTAAAAGGGCTGCGTCACAATTTGGAAAATGGGATACAAGAGTTTGTTTAGCTGCCTCTATTGGTTCCATATGTATCTCTCCTATTAGTTATTGTTTATATTCTTTACTATCTATTGTCACTCATGATATATTCGACATTACTTTTTGATTTTCCTATTTTTAAACAAAATACGGTATGTGAAATTTTAAAGCTAATCTTTTCCGAACCTACCTATTGCTAACTCCTATATTTTAAAAACATTTTTCTTGAAAAAGACAAAATTTGAAACGATAGTTTAAGACCTTTTATTTTAATTAAAAAATCCTTTAACTAGACTGTACATAGACCATAAACCGAACATTAATAAAATGAAGCCAGAAATACGATTCACAATATTTAAAGAAAAATTTTTCATTCGATTCATCAATATTCCAGTTGCACTACTAAGAATTAACCACCATAATGTTGAACCTAAAAATAATCCCAATACTACAATTAAGATAGTCGTCGTATCATCATTCAAATTAGAAATTCCGAGCCCAGAAAAAATAGCTAAGAAAGATAAAATGGTTACTGGATTTGTTACAGTTAAAAAAAATGTAGAAACATATGCTGAAAAGGCATTATTACTATTCGCTTTAGCTGATGTTTTTGACGGTTTTGAAACAAAAATTTTCAGTCCTAAATATAATAAAAAACACACCACCAATAAAATGAATCCATCCTTGTTGTTCAATTAAAAAATTAGTTATAAGTGTTAAGCCGAGTCCAGCAATCATCCCATACAGACCATCAGCTGTTGCTGCGCCTAAACCCGACATAAAACCAATAAATTTCCCATGCGCCAGTGTGCGTCGTATACATAAAACTCCAATAGGTCCAACAGGGGCTGCAATACTAAGTCCAATCATTAATCCTTTGATAAACAATTCAACGGCCACCTTACTCCCCCTCCAATCTTAATATTATCCTTCTATATGTCTAAATCACGTGTACGTCCGTATTGAGCTGTAATCAACACAATATTCAAAGTACTATTATAACATTTCCTTTATATTTTCAATGAACCAATTATATAATTTTCTTCTTTAACTGACTTGTTCTAATCGGGGGATAAGGTTAGTTAAAGAAGAAAAAAAGGTACACCACTATATAATTAGTGATGCACCTTTTTTAATATAAAGTGTAACATTATAGACAATTTCAAAGTACGCTTTATATATTTTTTTCGACTGCGGTAAAGCAAAATAGAGTCCCATCTTTATTTGACTGTAAAGTATATTTGATATTGAGCAGTCTAGATATATCCTCGATTATTTTTAATCCCAGTCCCGTACTTTTCTCATTCATATCAAAACCAATTCCGTTATCCCGAATAGAAACAACACTATCTTCAATCATTATCACAAGTTTTTTAGCTTTTGAATGTTGTAACGTATTCTGAAAAATGTTATCAAATAATCTTTGAAGCCACAAATCGTTACTAGTCCATATCACATTTATATTTTTTGGATTATATATTAATTCCATGTCATGCATACTATACAGATAACTCCACTTTTTAACCATCATTTCTAATAGATCATGTATATTTACATCATCATTTACAATATAAGAATTCTCTAACGTATCTGTAGATTGAAATTTAAATTCATTGGTTAATTCAGCAATATACTGTATTTGTTGATATAACGATTCTAGTACCTGTGATTTGCCATGATATTGATCTTCTAAATAAAATAATTGTAATCTCATAGCTGTTAAAGGTGTATTAATATCATGTCTTAGTTTATTTAATAGTTCTTTTTTCATTTCCTCTTGCTGTTTAAATTCTAATTCACGATATGTAGTTCTTTCAATCAATAAATTTACAGATCTAATTAATTCCCCTACTTCATCATCGCTTTTCACATCTAATGTATTCGGGAGCTTTTTATCGCTAGCTAAATGTCGAATCGTTTTATTTAATATATTTATTTTATTTAATAGCGAGTTAATTGATTTTGAGAATAAAATGGCTAACAATAATAGTGATACAAAAAAGATAACTAGCATTGTAGGATATGCAAATGATTCATGAAAAGGAATGTGTTTGTTTTTCGCTTTAAAGACACTATCATAGATTACTGACATAAGGACACTAATCAACAGCAATAACAATGGTACGCTACTAATAGCGGAAAATAATAATATCTGGTATTTCTTCTTTAATTTCATTTCTTCATATAGGTATTTAATCGATACCCTTCTCCATATATATTTTGAATAATTTCCCCGTTTTTATCATTAATTTTTGTCCTAATTTTTTTAATATGTACATTCACGATATTTGGATTTCGGTCTTCAAGTTGCCATAAGTAATCAAAAAAATGTTCTTTCGTTAAAATCCTATCCTTATTTTCATATAAATAAAAGAATATTTTACGCTCAATCGCGGTAAATACAACTTCATTATGCAGACTATTTTTGAAAACCTTTTTATATTCTGCATCGATGTATACATGTTTGATTTGTGTAAAAGTACCATATTGATTATCTAGCATTTTCTGCATCCTTAATAATAACTCTCGAGGATCAAAAGGCTTTATCATATAATCTTCCCCGATTGTCAATCCTTGGAGTTTGCTATCCATATCATTTCGAGCGGATAGAAAAATAACTGGAATATTTAATCCGAGATTTTTTATTTTCTTTGTAATTTGGTAGCCATCTTCACCTGGCAACATAATATCCATTATGACTAAATCTATCTCATGGATGATTTCATTAATATTTCCCCCCTCTTTCTTCCAACATACATTGTACCCTTCGCGTTGCAAAATTTTTTGCAATAAATCACCAATCATCAAATCATCTTCAACTATTAAAATATGATATCCCTTCATTATGCAAACCTTCATTTCACTTTTTTATTGATAAATTCCTTAGAAAGCTTATATATTTCATCAGCCTGATATAAATAAATGCTGTGCGTCCCCCTCAATTTTATAACATCTGCTATTTCAAGTTGTTCTGCAAATTCTTGATAATCTTTATAATGTTGTTTTGTATATTTCGAGTTTTTATATTGATCTGCAACTGCATCTAAAAATAATATAGGTGTTTCTTTTGGTATCGGAAGGTTAACGGATTTTTTACTGTTTTCGTAAGAATGTAAGAGCTCTTGTTTCATATCATTATTAAAAAACTGTTTATACGATATTGCTTTATAAATTTCTTTTTCATGTTTAGTTAAAAAAGATTGTCGAATCACTTCAGGATTATATGTAGTAGAAGGTAGAAGTCGATGAATACCCATTTTTGTTAAGATATTTATTCCTCTTATTTTTAATGTTGACTTATCCACTTCGCTTTTATATTTCACATACTGCTGAGGTAAACCAATATCTAACGCAATAATCCCCTTGATTTCCTCTGGATATTTTTGTGCCCAATAAATAGCTTCTATTCCCGATATTGAATGCGGAACTAATATATAAGGAGGTTTATTTCCACTTTTAATAAGCACTTCTCTCGTTTGATCTAATATTTTATCAATATCCCTTCCATCATTAAAAACATCGCTGTTCCCATAACCCGCTCTTTCTACAACAGCAATCTTATTTTCTTTTGAAAACTTACTATATACTCCTTTCATTTCATAAACAGGAGCAGCGATCCCAGAACCAGACATAAATACATATGTATCTTCACCGCTACCTTCATTATATACATTAATTTTCTTATTATTAAAATCAACTAATGTCCCATTACTTTTCATTAACGCTAATTCTTTGCTTAATTGGTAGTTATGATATATACATACAGATACTGATACAAGTAAAATAACCGCAATAAACACAACAAATATATTTTTTACTACTTTACAAAATTTTCTCATAGAATTCTCCTTTCAAGCTATATTGAAAGGATACAAGATAAAAATAAATTTCTAATAAATTTTCATCTGTATTTTTTAACATATGCTACTATGCAGAATAAAACATACCCCATACTCATCTTCTTTTATTTTAACCTTGCCTGTGGCATAAAAAGGCCTTGACCATTTTTATGCTCCCGCCCCCTAAAAAAGGTCAAATATCTATTTTCCAACTTATATTTACACAAGTTAATTTATTAACATTTTTCAGGATCGATTTCAATAAACTCCCATTTGCCTTTCGTATTCTTTTTATATTGTATGGCCAAAATATCTGTATGATTTGTTAGTTGAAAAAATACAAAGCGATATTTGTTCCCATCAGTTCCAATCGCATCAATTTGTTTCGTATAACCTTCCTGTTTTGTTGGAAGTCTTTCTTTTACAAGTTTACACCAATTCCCGAATTTTGTATCAACAACCATCTCTGCATTATGTTGCCAAAAGTGATAAGCCGCACATAAAAAATCTTCACCGTATAGCTCGATATCAGCAATTTTGTACGAATTGCTTTCCTTTTCTATATAAATATAGCCGTAATAATAAGCAAAGTATGTTCCTCCTTTAGCCGAACCTTCAATCGTTTCCATTTCAAAGAAATAACGATTTGCCTTTGGGTATTTTTTATCTCGATGTAACGGTTCTAGTTTTATTAAATTGATATGTCCAATTCCTTCGAACGAACGTAAATAACTTTTATAGGGAACTCTTTTTTGATATTGACTTGTAAAAAAATTATAAGCAACGGGATACGGTATTTTTGACAGTCCAACAGTCCCGCATCCTCCCTTTTTATTTTTCGTAAGATTTTCAGCTTCTCGTAAAGCACTGAAATAATGAATAATTGTATTTTCTGGTGAGTTCATAAGCGACGAGGAAAGAATGATTTGATTGTATTTCTTATCAATAAAAGGATCAAAAAATTGATAATTAAAACGATTATTAAGAACATGAAAGCATGACGGACGAAAATATTTTTCTATATCCTCTTCTCTTTCTATTCTTTCACCACGTTGCTCGTTTCCTTCTCTATTTTTTTGCTTTTGCAGAATTGCTCCCATAATAATTACATGTGTATGTAAGTTTTTCTCCTGTATAAATCGTTGAAAAAACTTCATAATTCCACTTCACCCCAAAATCATATATTTTTTAAAATGTATGATTTCACTACACAATTAATCAACAAAACTCAAAAAATCTTGCATCTATTTCATAAATCACTTTCTTACTTGTAAATATATTTTTTTACAGTACTATACATAAATTTACTAATATAATAGAATGAAAAGGAATGGAATTATTGAAACAGAAAGAAGGACATTTATGCGTAACAAATCATCTCTCAGAACTTTATTTAAAAGAACTCTTATTATGTGTGTAGGAATTTCATGTATATACGGAGTATCTATCGGATCAAATCACATTGTAAAAGCTAGTACAGAAGATTCTTCACAACCTGTTCAGCTAGTAAGTGAAATACAAACTGCACTAGCTCCAAAAGAAACACCACAACAATACAATGGTCAAGTTAGAAAAGTAGCTTATCTTACTTTTGACGATGGACCAGGAAAATACACTGCTCAACTATTGGATACATTAAAACAAAACGATGCGAAAGCCACTTTTTTCCTTATCGGCTCTAACGTGAAAGGATATCCAGATTTAGTAAAACGCGAATTAGCAGACGGTCATTACGTCGGCATGCATAGTATGTCACATGATTACACGAAGCTATACAAGCAAGGCGGTTATGTGAACGAAATGAAAGAAGATCAAAAGTTAATTGCTAATATTATTGGACGAGAACCAAAATTAACACGTCCACCATATGGTTCTATGCCAGGCCTAAATGAAGCATTACGAAATCAAGTCGCTGAAAATGGTTTGCGTGTATGGGACTGGACTATTGATTCTTTAGATTGGAAATATAATAAAATGCCAGTGGATGCTGCTTCTGCTAAAATTGTAGAAAATGTAATTTCAGGCGCAAAAACAAATAGAGAAGTAATCTTGCTGCACGATATCCACCCACAATCTGTTTCTGCCGTATCTGCTATTATTAAAGGATTAAAAGAAAAAGGCTATGAGTTTGAAAGTTATAATGAAAATGAACATTTCGATTTAAACTTTTGGCATGATAAACGAATTTAACATAAATAAAAGGAAAATTTCCATATATTAGAAATTTTCCTTTTATTACTACCCGTCATTTTATAAGCGAGTGAGAAAAGAAGAGGTTTATATTCGATATATAATTGACTGAGTTCAGCGTTTTCCATAGAAAAAAACCTCACTTTCTATTCCATTTAGTGCAATTAGACAAGTACACTAGCTTGATCCCATGTTTTTTCACGAATATGAGCGCCAATTTTACCCGATAAAATAAAATCAAGTCCTACTTTTTGAACTTCTTCTTTAAACCAAACACATATTTCTTCAGAAGTCTCAATACCAGTAATTCCTCCACCTAGAATAACAATATGTTTCATTTAATTTCCCCCTTTACGCTTAAAACGATTTGATCTATTTACTTGTGACATATTAAAAGGAGAAATTTTAAAAAATAAAACAAAAAAACATCCCCTACATTAGGGGATGTTACTGTTTATTTTGCTTCTTTATACATCGCTTCTACTTGTTTCTGAAGTTCATCATTCTCTAAATACTCGTCATATGTCGTTTGTTTATCAACTAAACCGTTCGGTGTTACTTCAATAATACGATTTGCGATTGTTTCAACGAACTGATGGTCATGAGATGTAAATAAAATTGTACCTTTAAATGCCATTAAACCGTTGTTTAATGCTGTAATAGACTCAAGGTCTAAATGGTTTGTTGGATCATCAAATGTTATTACGTTTGCACCGCTTAACATCATTTTAGAAAGCATACAACGTACTTTTTCTCCTCCAGAAAGAACAGAAACGTTTTTCTTTACTTCTTCACCAGAGAATAGCATACGACCTAAGAATCCGCGTAAGAAGCTTTCAGACTCATCTTGTGGTGAAAATTGACGTAACCACTCCACTAAGTTATATTCGCTATTTTTAAAGAACTCAGAGTTATCACGTGGGAAGTATGCTTGAGATGTTGTAACACCCCATTTAAATGAACCACTATCTGGCTCCATTTCGCCTGCTAAAATTTTAAATAACGTTGTAATTGCAATTTCATTACGTCCAACGAATGCAATTTTATCACCCTTATTCACAGTGAAGTACACGTTATCTAATACTTTCTCACCATCGATTGTTTTAGAAAGACCTTCCACTGATAACAAATCATTCCCGACTTCACGCTCTGGTGTGAAACCAACGAACGGATAACGACGAGAAGATGGTCTAATATCATCTAATGTAATTTTGTCTAATAATTTTTTACGAGAAGTAGCTTGTTTCGCTTTTGAAGCGTTCGAGCTGAAACGAGCAATAAAGTTTTGTAACTCTTTTACTTTCTCTTCTTTCTTCTTATTCGCATCTTGTGTTAATTTTAATGCTAATTGACTAGATTCATACCAGAAATCATAGTTACCAACATAAAGCTGGATTTTACCAAAGTCAAGATCCGCCATATGCGTACATACTTTATTTAAGAAGTGACGGTCATGGGATACAACGATAACTGTATTTTCAAAGTTCATTAAGAAGTTTTCTAACCATTGAATTGCTTTTAAGTCTAAATGGTTGGTAGGCTCATCCAATAATAAAATATCCGGTTGACCAAATAAAGCTTGTGCAAGTAACACTTTTACTTTCTCTGCACCTGTTAACTCAGACATTTTTTTCGCATGAAGGTCTTCACCGATTCCTAATCCTTTTAAAAGAATTGCAGCTTCTGATTCTGCTTCCCAACCGTTTAACTCAGCAAATTCGCCTTCTAACTCAGCTGCGCGCATGCCATCTTCATCGCTGAAATCTTCTTTCATGTAAATTGCATTCTTTTCTTGCATTACTGCATAAAGACGTGTGTGTCCCATAATAACTGTTTCTAAAACTGGGAACTCTTCATATTCAAAGTGGTTCTGTTTTAAAACAGCTAAACGCTCACCTGGTGTAATATGAATATCTCCTGTTGATGGATCAATTTCACCAGATAAAATTTTCAAGAATGTAGATTTACCAGCACCATTTGCTCCGATTAAACCGTAACAGTTACCTGGTGTAAATTTTATGTTAACATCTTCAAAAAGTTTACGATCTGCAAAACGTAAACTTACGTTACTTACTGTAATCATTTAGTTCCTCCTAGTAATACCGCTGTTTTCAGCGTTTTCTCACGCGTTAAATAAAAAAAGACAGATTACGATTCGCGTATTTTAAACTGTATCCACATTATACCGTAGTAAATATAGGAAAGACAATAGATATGTTAATCGCTTAAGTTTACTGAATTATTAGCGGATTATTTACGACAAGAACTACGTATCTATTCTTATTATGGAAAATTTAAATAAATATGAATGAAGTATAAATTTTCTATGTAAATTTTTTCAATAATAAATCTTGTAGCCCTTCACGCAGTCACATTCGTTTGTTCATTCTCCTATTTTCGGCACAAGTCGTTTTTATTTTTCTCAATATGATACATATAGACCTCTACCGACAAAAATGTTAATATATGGTTACCTTATTCTTCTGACCTAATATTATTAGGTCTTTTTTTCGTATCTTTTCTACAAAAACAAAAAATCAAATACTCGAAGTGAGTGTGTAAATTAGGATTTTTAACATTGTAAATGCTTATTTTTTGCATGTAATAAAACAAAAGACAATCCTGCCGAGATACAGATAAGTACTGCACAAAATATATACACCATTCTAATACCAAAATATTCAGCTATAATTCCAACTATAAAAATAGAAGCACTCGAAATCGTTGACAATAAAACATTACGAGATGCATATACTTTCGGAAGTAATGACACATCTATGTTTGTTTGAAATGCAGTTTGCTGTGCTACATCCCGTATTTGATATGCCGGTCCCATGGCAATACAAAGTATAAGTGATAAGACGGGAATACT
This sequence comes from Bacillus sp. 123MFChir2, assembly GCF_000383235.1. Classification (GTDB taxonomy): domain Bacteria; phylum Bacillota; class Bacilli; order Bacillales; family Bacillaceae_G; genus Bacillus_A. The sequence goes on along the minus strand of NZ_KB910961.1, from coordinate 21,001 downwards.
ATTAAGCCCATATAACAAGGTAAGGACGCTAAATAAAAAAGACCCTGCTGCATACTAATTACAAGATTTTTTTGAATTTTTTTCGCTAGATATATCGTTATAACTCCTCCTACAATTGTACCGATATAATAACTAGCGTTAATGTACCCCCACCATTGCTCTCCTTTGTGGAGTATTTCTTTTACATAAACCAATGTAATAGCACCAACCCATATTTGACCTGCAATCCCTTCAATTACATCCATTAATGTAACCAATCGCAGAGTTGAATTACTCCAAAGGTGAAGCCACCCTTCCTTCATAAGTGTCCATTTAGATGCCCCTTGATTTTCTCTTATCTGATTGTACAGAGAGCGAACAGCTATGTATAAACAAATAATAGAAATCCATAGCAGGACAGCCGTTATTAGTAAAGTAGGAGTATATCCTATTTTTACGACAAGAAATCCTGTTAGCGTATAGCCACCAATTTGTACCGCTTGATTAGAAATAGATAACAAGCTATTGGCTTTTACAAGTTCTTCTTTTGAAACAATTTGAGGGACGATAGAATTCAATAAAGGGCTACCCCATCCTTCTACGCAAGAAATTATCAATATGTAAAAGAATAAAATATAAATATGGGAAGTTAAGAATGTGAATCCTAAAAGTAATAAAGTAATAAAAATAGCCTTAGTAATTTGCAAGTTTACAAGTGCTTTTGACATGGAGATATTTTGTATAATTAGCGGTGCTGATAATCCGGCTATTAAACTTGTAAAAGCTTTTAAAAAAGGAAATAAAGAAGCGAATAATACAGATTCCGTTTTCTGATAAATAAAGGTCGTAATAACCATGATATATACGACATCAGCTAACGAGATGATTGTTTGAGCGATCCAGAACGAATAAAACCTATAATTTTTCATTGCCACCTCCAGATAAGAAACATAATTCCATTTAAAATTATTGTAAAATAGAGATTATTTAAAATAAATAAAAATATCTAGGTTTTTTAAACATTCCACATGCACATTTCAAACAAAAGAATATACTATTGCATACATGACCTAATGGAGTTGAATTTGTTATGAACCTATTTCCAACAAGGGTTGTTACCGCTACTCCTGTAGTAACTCCTGCCATCCACGTTGCCGCCATTCATACGGCAAGTCCCGTTGTAGGAATTGTAACGCCATTCATTTGGCCATATCCACCCATTCACTTATCGGTAACACATCCACACGTCAGCTATTATTACCATCACTTTCCTACAATATATAGAAAATATTAATAAATCGTTTTATTATTACCGAACATAAAAAGCGCTACTTATAAATAGCGCTTTTTATGTTCTATATCCATTCGAAATGATTAAAAGAAATCATAAAAAAACGGCTGCTCGGAAGGAATCAAATTTTCAAATTGTTTTATGTCTTTTTCCATCCCGGAAATGGCCCCAATTTGTGATAATTCCAATGGCCTTTTGTAACCGAAAAGCGCTGCGGAAAGTGCGTTAATGTTTACATGAACTCCATTCTCTTTCAATGCTACAGCTTCTTCCACGCTTAACATAACTACTTCTTTCTCTCGTAAAACTACTGTTTGATTATTCCAATGTGCAAATGAATCAGAAATATGTAAAATAACATCTTCTTCATTATGTTCCCAGGCAAATGGATATTGCTTAATAAAACGTTCAACATCAACGATTCTAACCATAAAGTATGGTTTTACTTCCGCTTTAATGCGTGGTTCTTGAAGTGAAAATAGCAATGGTTCTTTTTCATGAGCAATTATTTCAAGTTCTTGAATCATTGAATCATGCTGACAAATGAAATTCCATAAACCGGTTCTAGCTTCGCTGTTTAATGGTACGAATTCTTCTACTTTCATCTTAGAGCTCTCTATTTTATACAAAATGTAGCCCATCGGCTCATTCGCCTGATTATAATAAACGGCTGCATTAAGATCACCATAGACAAAATTTAACCAAATATCTCGATCTCGCACTAACATACCTGAATATTTCTTCGCAAATTGCTCATATACGATTTCAATCTCTTTCAAATGAGAGTCCTTCTTACATCGTTTAATGCTTCCTGACACATGTTCTTTCATAATTAAATCTGCTTTTGTTAATGAACATACAAGGCGATTCGCAAACAGCTCCCATCCATACTTCCTGTAAAAAGAAACAGAAAATGGGTGTAACATGGAAACGCTATAACCATCTTGTCTCATCGTCTCTAAAACATGTTTTAATAATTTTTTCACATAACCGTTTCGTCTAAATTCTGGATATGTAGCTACTCCTGCAATCCCGCCCATTTTATACTTTTCTTCACCTAAAAATATTTCAAACGGGATAAAGTGTAATTTTGCGGCAAGCTCTTTTTCTTCTAATATCCCATATATTTGATGATACTTTTTCATAAGCTGAAGACGTTTTTCAATTTGATCTTCTGCTACTTTATATTGAAAAGCATATTCAGATAGTCGAATTGCCTCTCGGTATTGTTCTTCTATTAATTGAATTATTTCCATGCTCCCGTTCTCCCTTCTGCGTGTTCATAACTGCACATTAAAATATAACACAATAATCAGAAAATACAAAATCCACAAACAAAAACCCAATAGATTTTCTAGCAATCTATCGGGTTTCTAACCTCAATTTTTCAATCTCTTCAAAAAAGCCTGGCTACGATACGAAGGCAGCTTCCGCATCCTCTATCAGTGTCTCTCCTTCAGCAATACAACCAGCTACTGCAAGCATCATTCCAATCCGATGATCACCATGACTATTATATATTTTCATATGTTTGATACTGTTCATCCTGTAAAGATTGCGTTGCTTTCAGACGATCTTCTTCTGTTTGAAAACTAATACGTAACACCCCGAGCAGCCCTTCACGCGCTTCTAGTATTTGCAAGTTTGTAATACTAATCTCGTGCCTTGCCAGTATGCTTGTAATATGCGCTAATGCACCAACTTTATCTAAAACATCTACGTATAAATCATGATAAGCGGGAATTGCTCCGCTTTTGCGGACAGGCATAGAATCACGATATTCTTTGGCCTTTGCGAAGTAAGTGTGTAATACTTCGTCATCTCCTTCTGCAACTGTATGCTGCAGTTGCTTCATGTCTGTAATCCATTCCTCTAATAGTTGTAATAAATGAGAACGGTTTTGTCTTACTATATCACTCCACATTTTTGGACTGCTAGAAGCGATGCGGGTAATATCTTTAAAACCACCAGCTGCCAGCATATGAATTAACGGATTATCTCCGGCATGTTTCTCTACTTGCTTCACTAACCCTGCCGCAATTAAATGGGGAAAGTGACTAACAACCCCTGTTATATAATCATGTTCCTCTGTATGTAACACAAGAAAATGCGAACGTGTTCCTTTTAACCAATCTTGTAATTGTTCAACCTTATCTGTTTGAACGTGACGCATCGGTGTTAAAATGTAATATGCATTTTCAAATAAATGTGCTTTTGCACTTTCTACTCCCGTTTTATGAGATCCCGCCATCGGATGCCCACCAATAAACGTAACACCGCCCGGCAGCAACATTTTCGCTTCATTCATAATCGTTCCTTTTGTACTACCAACATCCGTCACGATGACATCTTCACGTAATTGATATGAAGCAAGTTGTTTTAATAGCTTCATTGTTTCTTCGACAGGAGATGCAAAAATAATTAAATGCGCGTCTTCACATATTGTTTGTAAGTTCCCCCCTACCTCATCGATTACGTTCAATCGTTTCGCACGTTCCACTTGCTCACTTTGAATATCAAAGCCAGTAATGATTACATTGTGTTCTCGTTTAATTGCTAAGGCAAGTGAACCACCAATTAACCCTGTCCCTATTAATACAACTCTTTTACACATGTGCCTCATCCTGAGACCTACTATTAGTAAAGTGTTGTGTTAACACTGTAATCACCCCTTCATTATTAAAATTCTTTCGCGTATTTTTTATGCTGAGCAATATTTTGCTTAATTTGCCCAATGTTTGAAATCATCATTTTCACAATCAATGTAATCGGTGAACCAAGGGTATAGCCATGTCTTACGCCGCTTACAATTTCCTATGATAATTTATTTTTAAATCCTTTTAACTCTTCCATGAAGGCATGGAACTGCGGAATATCCATTTGTTGTGCTGAATCAGATAAAGCAACTGCTGGGTCTGGATGCACTTCTGCCATAACAGCATCTGCACCGATTGCGAGTGCTGCTTTCGCAGTTGGTAAAAGCAAATCTTTTCGCCCTGTTGAATGTGTTACATCTACAACAACCGGTAAATGTGTTTCTTTCTTTAAAATTGGCACTGCGGAAATATCAAGTGTATTTCGCGTTGCTCTTTCATATGTGCGAATGCCGCGTTCACATAAAATAATTTGATTATTCCCTTGAGCAATAATGTATTCTGCTGCATTCACAAATTCATCAATTGTCGCTGCTAAACCGCGTTTCAGTAATACTGGTTTATTCACTTTTCCAACGGCTCTTAATAAATCGAAGTTTTGCATATTACGAGCGCCTACTTGAATTACATCAACGTAATCAAGTGCCACTTCTACATCATTAGGATTTAAGATTTCACTAATAATTGCTAAATCAAATTCGTCTGCAACTTGGCGTAAAATTTGCAGCCCTTCTACTCCTAATCCTTGGAAGTCGTATGGAGATGTTCTCGGTTTGAACGCACCGCCGCGCATTAACTTTATTCCTTGTTTTTTCATCGCCTCTGCAACTTGGCGAACTTGCTCTAAACTTTCAACTGCGCATGGCCCCATAATGAATGTTTGTACGCCACTTCCTAACAATTCACCTTTTACATCAACAATCGTATTTTCTTGTTTTTTTTACGTGAAACTAATAATGCTTTACGATTATCATCTTCTTGCAGTTCTAAGCTCGCTTTAAAAATTGTTTTGAAAATATGTTGCACTGTAGATGTTTCAAATGGTCCTTCGTTATGCTCTGCAAGCATATCAAGTACTTCACGCTCGCGAACAGGATCGAAGCGTTTCGTGCCTTGCAATTTCTTTTGTTGTCCGATTTCTTGCACAACCTTCGCACGCTCATTCAATAAGTGCAGAAGTTGTAAATTAATCTCATCCACCTGTTTACGTAATTGTTCTAATTCATGATTTCCCATTCAAAATTCCTCCTTGTATCTTTTTGAAATTATATGACAAGGAATTGAAAATTCCCTATTTTCTGAACTCATCCCTTATAACAAAACAAAGTTGATAACGATTTCTCATATGAAATATATGAAAAAATCCCTACTGATCCAATCAGTAGGGACGATTATTATCGCGGTACCACCCTAGTTGCAGACACATTTGTCTACCTCTCTTTATTCTTAACGATCGTTTTGACCGTCTTTCCCTTCATAAAGACTTTTGCCTTTACTACGAAAAAGATGTTCCAGGATTGTAATTCATGCTTGTTTATGTACTGGTTCACACCAACCACCAGCTCTCTGTTACAGGGAAACAACCACTACTCTCTTTCCTATCATTACATTTATTATTTAATTATCATTTAAATCCGCGCATATGCAAAAAATCCCTACTGATTCAATCAGTAGGGACGATTATTATCGCGGTACCACCCTAGTTGTAGACATATTTGCCTACCTCTTTTCATTGTTAACGATCGTTTTGACCGCCTTTCCCTTCATAAAGACTTCTGTCTTTACTACGAAAAAGATGCTCCAGGACTGTAATTCACGTTTACCTTTGTACTGATTTCCACCAACCATCAGCTCTCTATAACAGGGAGATAAACACTATTTTGTTCCCTTCAATGCGTTGTTTTTATTAAGTATGATTTGTATTATAGAATGTCGTTTCAAAATATGTCAATACTTTTTCATATATTTCATTTAGAAGTTTGGTAAGGAGTATAATTCTAGCAAAAATACACTTACCTATAATTGCTGCCATGAAGATCAAAATGGACCTACACCTCGCTGCCTTTCTTTGTTTTCAAACTTTGCGCGTGGTAGAAAAAGGCCCTGACCGCTACTGTGCACGGCTAGACGCTCTCATCCTTCCCAAAAAGGAAATGGGTTTTTATGTCGGTTTTTTAATTTACATTTATATATACATAGCCAGTCTCTCAGGGCAACTTAAAAAAATGCTTTTCTATCGATTTTTCATAGAGTGACTGAGTAGTTACTTTTTTTCTTTTCTTTTCATCGCATCATATGTTTCATAATAACAAATGTGAATCATTTGTATTTCGATTGATCATTCCAATGCGCATCATTTCATTTTGAATACGTTCAAGTAACGTGTTTTCAAGCTTCATCTCATCAAACAAGTGCCGAAGATGAATCACTTCATTTTCAATACATTCTGCATCATTTATCTTTGTTAATAATACAAAAAATAATGTTGCATATACTTTAGGACTTTGATGAATCAACTCGTTTTTTTCTAACAGCTGTTTCAATAAATCCTTTAATGCTTGTTTTTCTCTTTGCAATGAAGATATAGAAAAATGCGATAAAACAGTTTGAATCCCTTTTTCAGCAATAACATCCATGTATAACACAAACCGCAAAAAGATAATATATTCTTTCTCTGCTATTATACTCATTTTAGGACGCTCTACTAAAAAGTCTGCAAGCCAATCTTGCCAAAATTTTTGTTGTTCTTTTACGCTCAAAGTTTTTACATAATATGAGACATTTTCTATAAACTTTACTTTCTCTATCTCTTCCCCCTGTATAAAGAGAGCGTTCAACCAATCTAGTTGTTTATCCCAATATAAAATACACTTAAAAAAAACGAGACTTAACCATTTCATAAATACTTCTTGTGTTTGTTTATTCAACAAATGTAAATGTCTAACAGCAAAAGCAATATATTTCTTTGTTTGTATAAATAAAGGCAAATTAATTTGCGTATTTACAAACCCTGCCCATGCATATTTTGTTTTCTCTTCATTCTTCTGCAAATCTAAATAAGGAATCATATGCTTTCTACACCAGTGCTTCTCGATATGAAATAAAAATGTTAAATCAGCTGTTAGTCTTGCAATCATAATATTTACGTAGTATGATTTTTTCTGCATTTGCTCTTCAAATACATATAAATAAGCATGTATATTTCGATCGTATAAATGCTCATACGCTAGAAGTGTTAATAAAACTGCTGTTATTTTCCCTACTGGATGCAAAGCAGCCTCATTATAGTAATCCGTTTGCTTTTCTCCCCCTCCTTGTTCACTTTTCATAACGTGAGGAAACAATGAAAAAGCAAGCTGTTTTATTGCTCGAATTGTATCTTCTTGAAATTCTGCTAACTGATTGCCCTTTTCATAGAGAAAACTGCTAATGAGCCAATGGTAAGTATCATGCCTTACAAATTGATGCAGCAATGGTAAAAGCTCTTGCATCTGTTTATCTGTTAATTTTCGATTATTGCGCCAATCTCTTATGAATACAAACCATACTTCTTTACTCACTTCTTTATATTTAACTAATTGATACGCAAGAGAAATACTCCATTGTACATTTGTTTTACAAGCCTTTGATAGCATTTCTAAAAAATGATGTTTCTCAAACAATCCTTCTTGTGAATATTGAAGTATTTGCCTTATCATTTCTTCCTCTTTCATATGTAGCAAACCATCAGTTGTTAAATTGCATGCAATTGGCTGTAATGTCCGCTCTTCTTGTAAATCAGGAAACTGCCTCGATAAAAAATGAGGGAATTTTTGTTTCATAAATTCATATGTTTGTTTCGTTCGTTCATTTATTGGGTCGCACATATATAGCCAATCGATTAAGTTACAAGCCACATAACACGTCTTTTCTTCAAACTGTTTCTCTATAGTTGTCAGCACTTTTTCTTTCGTATGTTCAGATACATGCTCATAATGATTCTTTAACAGTTGAAAAACTTCATGCTTACAAGTGTCTTCAGTGAACAATTGATGTTGTAACAACCATTCTATTTTTTCATTTTGGGTTCGAAAAACAGTATGGTTCATACTATGCACTGCCATTCGCTTTTGCACTGTATTTCCAAATTCCATCATAAAGGAAATATAAAAATTCGCTTTATCTTCAAAATGGATACAAACATAGTCCATACAATCCCTAACAATATTAATTAAAAAAGAAAATTCACGAGGTTGGCTATCTTGTTCATGCGGTTCAATTGCACTTCGCGATGCACTAACTGAATCATGGATTTGAAGCGCCTGTTGTTTTAATCCTAATCTCTGTAGTTTTTCTAATCCAATCTGCAAAATCGGAATCGAAAAATAAGAGAGATGTGGTTTTATTTTCACTTCCCATATGTGCTGCATCTTTGAAAAGGTTGTATCCGATAGATGGTTTGTTGCCGCTAATTCTACAACATCTTGCATTTCTTGTTCCCATTGCCGAAGCCGCTTCAATTTTAGTTTTCCGTCTAATATGCAAGTTAATAAAAGAACCATAATTTCTTTATGTTTCGGGTACGTACATTTATGAAGAAAGGAAGGCAGATTTTCTATAAAAAATTCATTTCCCCTCGCCTTTTCTAACAATAATAAGAGCCACTTCGCAAACGTATCCATATGTATTGGTTGTTCCATACCCACCAAAAATGTACATATCGTATTCCATAACGAGGCAGATATTTCTGTATTATTTTTATACATCAACTGAAATAATTCATTTTGGTGGCTTACTAAAAAATGATCCACAATCCACTGTGCAAGCAACTGATCTTTCTCAGAAGTCTCAGCTTCCTCCGAAAATAAATTCCGCAGTTGTCCTTCTTTTTCTAACCATTCCACCCATTCGTAGTCTCTTGCAAATTCAACAAAGTAGCGAAGTGTCTCAATCTTTTTTATTGATTGTTTAACATAAGACAACTGTTCTTGTTCTAAAGATGGTGGAACCGTTACGATATCTCGAATTCGTGTTCTCTTTGTAATATAATTGTCTCCCATTAGCTCTGCCCATCGCTGCACTGCTTTTGCTAATGATTGATGATTTTGCGTCTTATTGGGATAGACAATAGGCTTAACCCCTAAATGCTCCCAGTGATATGTATTATCTCCCCCCGCAACAAACGCATACCGCCTCGTACTTGGTGGTAATCCAGTTGCTAAATATTTCATAACAGGGTCATTATGACTATATCCAATAAATAAAACTGTATAATTAGAAAATAAATCAATTAAAAATCGTCTCGCCCATCCTTCTGTTAAGTAAGCCCTTCCAAAATCACCATCAGTCAAAATTAAATTTTCTTCTTCTTGTTCTACATTTCCATGAATATATGCCAATCCTTTAAATGCTCTTCCCGTTGGAAGTGCCGGAGCGTAATATATATTTATTTTACGTTTTGACTCCTCAATTACCGCCGTGAAATGCTGATCAAAATTTGTAGTTACAATTCGAACATTCTCATCAGCTGCAAATAATTGCAAAATAGAATAATGTAATGGATTTGGCTTTGAACCTGCTACATGAACAAGATTCTTCGCAATCTGATGAACATCTTTCGTTTTTGCAATTTTTCCGAGATAATAATCGTGCGGTTCATTTTCCACGCGTTTATCTACATATAGAGCGCTTGCAATATCATCCACTAAATCATCAAAATTTGGTAAGTTTGAATTGCCTTTCATAGATACTCCAGCTCCAACAAATAAAACCAGTTTCCCTTGTTCGAGTTTATCAAAGAGTTCATCTGGAATTTCTACTTCCGAAGTAATCCACACCCCGATCCCCCCTTACCTAAAAATGTTAATTTTCTCTTTCTAATATAACATTTCTTTTGTATTTTTTTAACATTCAGACAAGTAAAGGTAATAAAAATTTTAACCGTATATTAGAAATTGTACTTAAAATAACCGGAAACAAAGGAAACAGGCTAAGTACTAAAGACATTAAATCGATTTATAACTACGCATTTATCTTCTGTCTTTTTAGAAACTACCTAAAAAATTGCAATTTAAAATTCCCATGCATAAAGTCCCTTTTTTCATTCAAACTAAATAGAAAAAGAGAGGTTCAAATAATGAATCATATTACGATTATGCTTATCAAATTTATATCCTGCATGATTGCTTTTGCAATTGGTTTGGATTTATTCTTTGATGCAACAATTGTTGACATCTTTTCCTTTAGTTTATTTATTACAATCGCGTCGTATATGTTAGGAGATCAAATTATCTTGCCACGAGCTGGAAATACCGCTGCACTCATGATTGATTTTCTTTTTACTTATATGAGTGTATGGATTTTCGGGAGCGTACTGTTAGACAACTATATGCAAATTGCTTGGGGAAGTATTTTATCAGCCATTATAGTTACAGGAGCAGAAATTTTTGTTCACCGCTATTCAATGGATCGCATTGCTACTTATCAAACAATAGAAAGAAAACCATTCACTTTCAACAGATCGCTGGCGTATGGAACAGAGTTTGCGGAGGAGAAAAATGTTACAGAAACGAAAAAACAGAGATGATACAACCACTTTAGAGATTTGAATTAAAAAATACTGCGTTTCTTGAACAAAAAGAAAAATCCTGAGAAGTACTCTTTCTCAGGATTTTTCGTCAAATAAAAGTCATTATTTATCAACCTACACTTCGTTCCACATGACTCTTATGAAGAAGCTTCTAATGGACGAAATGCAATAGTGAAATATGATTAACGTAACAAATATTTTTTTCATTTTAACATTTGAGGTTTTCTCCAATACCCTCTATCTTTATGATATAAAATCAAAGCAATCACTAAAACTCCTGCAGCAATCCAAATAGCTCTGTTTCCTAAATGAGCAGTAGTAAATGTACCGAATAGTGCACCAAGTATAAAAGAAAGAATAATAACAAAAAATTCATTAAATCGTTTTTTCTCTTCCTGATCGCGTTTTATAAACGCTAAATATGCTGCCTGTGTTAAAGTTCGAAGATTCCCTGTTGTCATCGTTGAATTGTAAACCCACTTATCTAATTTATTGAAAGTAGAGATTTGTAAAGATGATACAAACGAAATACATACTGTTACCACTATGTTAGGTATACTTTTTGGCATAAACCCTACAATGATTAAAACAATACATTCAAGAATAAGAATAGATCGTCTATAACTATGCAATGCATGTCTTATATGAGGAATCTTTACTACTTCTGATATTAAAACCCCTAACATAAAAGCTAAAATTGGCGGGATATAAAGCAACGCATTATGCCATTCTCCGTTAGCTGCTCTTATAGCGAGTAATACTACATTCCCTGTTTGCGCATTGGCAAATACTCCGTCCCTACTGATGAAAGTATAAGCATCTAAAAAACCTCCAACTACAGCTAACAAAACACCTAAATAAACAGAGTTTGAAGATAATGAGGGGATTGTACTTAGTTTGTCTTTCATATTATTATCTCCTTGTACCTTATATTGCATATATTATCCATTTATACAAAAACAACATTATTATGAAATCGTTCACAAGTTATTCGCAATCTCTAACTGCTGTCGTTTCCTTTTACTTTTTCCTAATATGATATAATACCATACCAAGTTTTTTAGCTACAATCAACACAATTATTGAACATATTTTAAATGTTTAATTTCGTTCACATTTATATATTTCGCCTTTATCATCAAATATTAACTTAACAGAAGATTAGTATATCTCAAATGCATAAAAAAGAAGCTTTACCAAAATAACAAAAAAGGAGCGATAGCAAAAACTTATCCCTCCTTTTGTTAATCCAATTCCTATTACAATGTAATTAACTTAATAAGCAAAAATTCCAAATCCCTCTTTCAATACACTTCATTTATCACTTTGGTTCATACCATAAAGGTTTTACAACTTCAAAACTTTTATGATCTTCCAATATCTTATGCAACCTTTCTATCATTTCATCTAATTGGTGCGGCGCAAAACGTAATGACCAGACTACTGACGAAAAGATAACCATTCCAGCATAAATAGAATAAAGCATCCAAAAATCTTCAGGAACATTATGATTAAAATATCCTTTAATTTGCCCTATTGAAAATGGAATGCTCTCATTTCTTTGAAATAAAGCTACTTTTACAAAATCATGAATTGGGTCTCCCCAATCAAAATTATTGAAATCAACTACCCCCGCATACCTATTATTGTCTACAATAATATTTTGCAAATGAAAATCATCATGCTGAAATCGACTCGGACGTCCTTTTAATACATATTTATTTTTTTCAATAAAGTTAATAACCTTTTGATCATTTTCAATCTTTATTCCACTTTCTTTATATGTATCAAGGTATCGATAATGCTTTTGCATTGCTTGTTCGTACCAAGATTTGATATGAACAGGTGCCTCAAGCAAATGCATTTTAGATAGCTGTCCTCCTGCTTCAATACCAATCTTGTATTGCTCTTGATCAGTAAGAACAGTTAATGTCTCTTTTACATCAACGCCCTCAATAAAGGAATAAATAGTGTAACAAGAATTCAATTCATCTAAAATTCCGATTTCTATTGGCTTAGGAGATCGAACATGATACTCTTGCATTCTCTGCAATACTTGAAACTCCGTCTTTTTTCTTTCATACCCTTCTAAATTCCCTATTCTTAGTAAGAATTTTTTATCATCAGAATAGACTACATACTTTTCATCTGGAGAATATCCTTTAGATAATCTTTCAATTCTATTAACACAATGTAAGAAATCAATTTTTTCTTGAAGAATTTGAGGAATGTTCTCCATAGTTTACCTCCATTATGGATTTTTCAAATGCCTTTTTAATGCTTTCATTACATTACGATATTTAAAGTAATTATCGTTTCTTTACATCAATCGGAAAAATCACATCTATTCCTATCTTACTTAATTCTTCCTGAATAAAATAACAATGCTCTGCACCAATTGTTATCAAGATTCTTTCTTTTTCATCATCTGTAACATGTTTCATAATATTATCAATAATTCGTTCATTTCTTTTACACCATACAATTTCATGTACAGCGGGGTTCTTTTCTTTTAGCCATAGTTGTTTTTTCTTAATCATTTCATTCGTCGTATGAGAGTTTAAAGGAAATGGTTCTAAAACCGTCACTTCAAATATATCTTCGTATATTTGATACAACTTATGTTCCAAATGTTCTTTCGATTCTTCATTATAAAACGAAAAATAGTTTAGACTTATGACTTCTTCATCAAACCAATCAACAGGTTCAAATGAAATCCCTTCACTCTCACACAGTGGAAAAATTAACGATCGATATTCAGATGGACCTAAATATCCTTGATAATTTCTATTTTCTAAATATCGTTTATAATCTTCTGGTCTTACTTCCCCAAGAATTGTATTTGGTTGAAAAGTACGAATTGCATCCTCCATTAAATGAAGAGGATATTTTAATTTTTGGCGTAAATCATTTGTGTGTACAGTTCCAAGTAAACCAATTATAGCCATAGAACTCCTCTCCTCTAAATACCCTACATTAAGTTCCAATCAAACCATCTACCATGCCCATCTGTTTCTCCAACCATTTGATGGTACTCAACACCATCTATATAATAATCAAGATGAAGATTTCGATCCCATATATTATTGTAAAGATGGAAAACGTCTCGTTTACTTCCAATCGTTTTTATTTTTTCTAGCAGTTCATGCTTAGAATTTTCTGGTATTTGATTTGCAACATGTGTATGGAAAATACAAATTACAGTATCCTCCGGAAGTTTTTCTACAACTTCTGAAAGCAATGCCACTCCATCGCCTTCTATAAGTTCTACTGGATTTTCAATTAAACATGCAGCTGCCTTTTCAAAAAGTTCTATCCTTTCTTCATGTTCTGGCCAAATAAGCGATTTTAACCACAAATAATCTTCAAAATTATTTAAATCGCTAATATGTAAGTCTAGCCCTACTTTTGAAGCTACTGGAGGACTAGGTAAAAGAAATGACGGTGTCCGATTTCCTTTTATTTCAGATGTTATGTGGACGTGTGAGTTTCTATCTCCATATACCTCATTTGTTCCATACGAGTAACTATACTTGTCCCATAACAATTGAAGACCAGCACTTGTTCCAATTTCTATTAGTGATAACGGTTTCTTGACAACGCTATAAATATAACAAAAAATTGGATATAAATACGCGCAGCGCCTTACTTCATTCGTCTGTACTAACTTACTCTTTAGGAGAGAAATTATTTCGTCTTTATATACTTGGCAAAAATCTTTAAAATGAAGTAAAGAATCATCAATTTCCCTTGGATTTTTCGTAATACTTGGGTAATACTCTTTTAAAACATGTTCTTTTCCTTTTAGCAAAAGATAATGGACAGCACCAAATAATAAATTAGGAACTGGCTGCCCTTCTCGAGAATTCATGCATAGCTCTAACAATTCATCATCTTCAGAAATTTCGATAGATAAATACTCATATAATTCACTTGAACCTTTACATTCCATTTTGGCAAAACTTTTGAATTGTTCAGATAGTTGAGTTGTATTCAAAATAATCCCCCTTAATTATTGTGAATTTTCCTAATTTTATAAACAAATTAATTATAACCGAAACTGATATTTTGGTAAATTATTCTTGTCATAACAATATATGAAATCCAAAAGAAGCGTATAAAAAACAAAAAGTACACCACTTTAGATAAGCGATGTACTCTTACATATATAATAGAAAAAGATTGTTTATCCTTTTTGATAATATTCTTCCATAATTTGCGGTGGAACCATTCCTCCGCCTGTTCCCCACATAATATGCGTTGCTTGTTTCATTTTTTCTTCCAAGTGATTTTCTTGAATATATTGCTGTTGCTTGAACAATTGAACTGGTCCGTATACACTAGCCAATGCTGACGGCTCTAATTTTATTCCTTCTGTATCAACAAAAGCCTTTAATAGTCTATATAATTCTTGATCACTCACTGTGTAACATCCACTTAATAAAGGTTCAATTACTTTCCCTACAAATCCGGATGCTCTTCCTACCGCAAGACCATCAGCTTCCGTCACATTATCAATCCCAAAGTCTTGGACAGAAATTTGATCATGAAGACCTGTCAGTAAACCAATTAACATACAAGGAGAATGAGTTGGTTCCGCAAAGAAGCAATGTACATGATCACCAAACAATAATTTTAAACCAAACGCTACGCCGCCAGGTCCGCCGCCGACACCACATGGTAAATAAACAAATAAAGGATGATCAGCATCAACAATAACGTTTTGATCTTGTAGTTGATTTTGTAAGCGAGAAGCTGCCACAGCGTATCCAAGGAAAAGATTTTTTGAGTTTTCATCATCAACGAAATAACACATCGGATCTGCTTCTGCTTGTCTTCTTCCTTCTTCTACTGCCTTACTATAGTCCGCTGCATATTCAATAACAGTAACATTTTTACTGCGTAGTAAATCCTTTTTCCACTGCTTTGCATCAGCTGACATATGAACCGTCACATTAAATCCAAGTTTAGCACTCATAATGCCAATACTTAGACCTAAATTCCCCGTTGAACCTACTGCGATTGAATATTGCGAAAAGAATGTGCGGAATGCATCACTATCTAAAACGGAATAATCATCTTGTTTATTTAATAACCCCTGTTCTAAAGCTAAATCTTCTGCATGTTTTAGAACTTCATAAATGCCACCTCTTGCTTTAATAGATCCTGATATTGGAAGATGGCTATCACATTTAAGTAATACGTTTCCTGCGATATGCTGACCATACTCTTGTTCTAAATGTTGTTTCATAGAAGGCGTTGTGACTAAAGGAGACTCAATGATTCCATTTGTATCTTTTGTCTCAGGAAAAGCTTTCGCAATATACGGCGCAAAACGTTTTAATCTTTCCTCCGCATCCTTTACATCATCTTTCGTAAGGGGGGCTTTTTGAATTCCTGTTTCAAATTCTTCTTTATTCGGATTCACCCAAAATACTTCCTCTGTCAAAACAAGTTGATTTAATAAAGGATACTTTTCTTTTAACGTTTGTATAGCTTCGCTGTCATACTTCTTCATTCGGCTAATCTCCCTTCTTCATTCCTACCATGTTATCATTTCAAAATTTAAATTTATTTATTATAATTAAAATAAATTTAACACAAAACTAAAATAAATTAAATATAAATTAATAAATTTTAATTAAATTTAATATCAACTAGAAAAAGGAGAATAAACATGAATGATATAAATGTCGGAGAAAAAATAGCAGAATACCGAAAAGCACAAGGATTAAATAGTCGAGAACTAGCAACCCTCGTCAATATCACTCCTTCTATGTTAAGTCAAATTGAAAAGGGATCCGCAAACCCTTCTCTACAAACTCTTAAGTTAATAGCTGCCGCATTAAATATTCCTATGTTTAATTTCTTCTTGGAAGATACGAATGCTCAAAGCTTAGTTGTAAGAGCTAACCAACGAAAAAAAATTACCTTTCCTGAAAGTGAAAGCTTATCATACGAGTTACTATCTCCCGATTTAAGTGGCGCTCTCGAGCTTGCTCTTATGACTTTATTGCCGCAATCTGCTTCTTCTGAAAAACCGCTGGAACACAAAGGGGAGGAAATTGCATTTGTTTTAGAAGGAACTGTTACCCTATATTTAAATCAAGAAACATTAACTTTACACAAAGGAGATAGTGTCAAAATTCCATCTTACATGAAACATAAATGGGAAAATCCATATAAAAAGAAAGCAGTAGTAATTTTTGCAATTACGCCTCCTACTTTTTAATTAACAACAAAGTGCACTAGTAAATAAGCCAGTATTTCTAGGAATTCATCCTAAAAATACTGGCTTAACTATCAAACAATCAGCTTTCTCTAAATCAGTTTTATTTCTTTTACATCGACTATATCCGCAAACCAACCTAATACTTTGTTATGATGGTGAATTATCTCCTCGGCACGTAATTGCTCTGAATCAAACGTACTATGCGCCCCTTGAATTAACGTTACTTTATATCCTTCACTAAACGCACGGCGAACGGTTGTATCGACGCAATATTCTGTTTGCAATCCACAAATATAAAGATGTTCAATTCCTTTTTCTTGCAAAACTTCACGAAGATTCGTTTTATAAAAAGAATCCGGTGTTTCTTTTTCCACTATAATCTCATTTAGCATCGGAGCAATTTTAGAATGAATGTGCCAACCTGCTGTTCCTTTTTCTAACGGATGCCCTTCAGATCCATTGTGTTGTACATAAATAACAGGAATATTATGCGCACGACACTTTCGGATGACTTCCTCTAAATTTTGCAATAAGTTAGAACCATTATGTACAGGAATACCCGCTGCATACATTCCTTCTTGGACATCAATTACTATAAGTGCTTGTTTCATTACAACCACTCCCTTTTCCAATATAGGAATCGACATATTCACTATAATATAAAACTTCAATAACATTGGACCAATTTAATACTGAACCAACAAAATCATTAATATTTAATCCTGGCATTTCGTATGTTTCTTCATCATTTACTGTACCAGTTGCATCTTCTATAACTGTTACTTTATATCCTTTTTCAAAAGCAGCAATAGCTGTAAATAAGCAACAATATTCTGTATTAAATCCTACTATAACCACATGATTGACGTTATTTTCACGTAATATAGCATCTAAATTTGTATGTAAAAAAGCACTTGGCGTAGTTTTTCCAACTAAATAATCTATATATTTTACAAACTGATTTTCTATTTCACTGCCTTCCGATTGACTATATATGCTACTATCCGGATTTTCATCCTGGTGCTTCATAAAAATAACGGGATTACCTTGATTTTTAAAATGATTTATCATCTTTTCAATTAAATCTTTTTCAGAACTAAAATTCTTTTTTGCTAAAAGTCCTTTTTGCATATCTAAAACTAGCAATGCTTTCATACCATTTCCCCTTTAGCTCATGCTTTATATTCCATCATCCAACAATCTTCCAATACCCCTTCATGCAATTCATGTTCTTCTAACACTTTCACTTTTTGAAACCCACACTTCTCGTAACAACGAATTGCTCTTTCATTACTTACCCTTGGATCCATCGCAATTGCCACTGCTCCCAATTCATTCATAATATATGTAATTGCAGCCTGCATAAGTTTTGTACCAATCCCTCGATTCCAGTACGCTGTTTCTCCAATAAATTGATCCATCCCCCACACATTCTCTCTCTCATCATATCCATATAACACTTTCCATTCTGGATCTAAAGGATACATTTGTATATAACCAATAGATTGGCTTTGGTACTCTACAATACACCTTTTCTCTCCCGAACCACTTATATAATGCTCTCGTACTTGCTGTGGTGATTGTGGTTTGTCTCGTCCTTCATAAAAACGTAAAACTTCAGGGTTTGATAGCCAGTCTGATAAGGTTTGAACATCATTTTCTGTTACGTATCGAATGGATAGTTCCCCTTCTTGAAATATCATATAATCACTCCTCTCTTGCAACATTACTGTATTCGACTTTTAATGAAATAACCCCTTTCTTTGAAAGGAAGGGGTATGAAGAATTATCTTATTTCAACATTGAGAGTAATATTTTTTCAAGTTCTTCTTTTGGTAAAATACTAGCATTAATATAAATTTGATATGCACTTCTCCCATCTTTTTCTGGGATTATGATTTTCATTCCTTTTATATTCCCCCTTTCATTTTCACCAAAGGTTATATTATATCCTTCAAGAGTATACGTTGATATTTTAGCAAAATGAGGTTCTTTTTTCGTTGCTTGATCAAATGGTTTATTTTCAAAAAAAGTACCCTTTTGATTAAAAATTTCCGATTGCTGTATCGTAAATCCTTTCTCTGCATTCGATTTCCCAGAACCTGCATTATTATTTTTAAATTCTCGTTTAATAATTGGTTTGGGTTTTCCAGTTGTAATTTCAGTAAATACACTTTCCTCTTCTAATGTATAATCATCAGGAATATAAGTAGGAGATTGAACTGGGAAATTAACGACTTTTTTCACTTCTTCAATCGTATAATTAAATTTCTCTTGTATTTTAGCCCAATACTTATTTAATTTCTCAATTCTCTCTGTCGTCTGTTTTTCGTCGTCTTGATTAATCCGTTCGCTTGCTGTTCTTCTCTCTCCATCTTCAACAATACTAACCTTTTTCAAATACTCATAGTCCTCTTTTAATAGCACGATAAACTCATCGAATTCTTCTTTTGTAAGAACTTGCTTTGCCACTTCTATACTTTCATTAAATTTCGAATACCATTCACCATTCATACCTATATCCTTCTGCGCTTCTTCCGGTGTACCAACTATCTTACTAACCAACGTAGGTCCTGCTAATGTTCCTGTAGGTACGAGGATTGCAGCTGCCACCAATCCTGCTAATAACTTTTTTTTCATAGAACTTTTCTCCTTCCTTTTTTCTTGACGATACATTTCAAAAGATGCTTCAACTCTTTTTTGCAAATTGCTAGACGGTTGCATCATCTCCGCTGTTTTTTGAAACTCATCTCGTAATCGCTTTTCAAAATCCATTTACTTCGCCTCCTTGCTCAATCAGTAAATTTTCCATCTCTGTTCGTAAACGCTTCAATGCTGTATGTAATCGAGATTTCACTGTGCCAACCGGTGTTGCGAGAAGCGTTCCAATTTCATCTAAGCTATATTCATGGAAATAACGCATAACGACTACTTCACGATGTTTATATGATAACTTTTGCACAAGTTCCATTAATTCACTACGTGTTTCCATATGAAAAAAATCTTCATCAATAACATAAACTTGTTCTTGCGTGTATATCTTCTTTTTTTCAAAGATACGAAACCTTCTCCACGTCTTTCTTCTCCAATCCTGTACTTGCTTAACAATTAGACCATGCAACCAAAACCGAAAAGATCGGTTTATATCATAGTTATGTAACGATTTCCACATTTGGATATACACTTCATTTACAATATCCTCCACATCTTGCTTATCATGAATCAAGAACGCTACTGTTCGATATACATCTTTACATGTAAATTCATAAATAATATGAAAAGCGTCTTGATTTCCAGCAGCCATTTGCTGCAACCATTCTTTTAATTCTACTTCACTCACACTGGGGCCCCTTTCTATTACCTGTAAAAGCTTTCACTCTATATTCGCTCGATGTTCAAAAAAAGTTCATTTTTATTTCACAAAAAAAGAACAACCATTTTAGGCTGTTCTTCATTATGAAAATATTTATTATTATTAATAATTTTTTCTTTAAAAAGATTCCATTAAAAATTATACTTCTCAATATTATACTTTGTAAACACAACCTGTTCTGGTAAGATGATAATTCCATTTCCTTCCGCTTCATAAGCGTATCCTTGAATTGCATTTAGTTCTACTTTCACTTCCCCCATGGAATTCCAAAACTGTTGCCTACTTTTAACTTTTTCCCCTTCATCACCAATTCATTTGCAACATAAGTTGCAAGTGCACCTTGTTGTTTTACATCCCACAAACCAAATGGTTGAACTGGTCCGCGTTTTACGTAATCACGCATAACATTAGGTGTTGAAAATCCAGTAACAGTAACTTTCTTATCCATTTTCAAATTACTATATAAATCAATTTTAATTTTTCGACATATAAGTTGCTGTTATGCAGACTGTAACACCACCTGTACTCGCTTTTTCCCTTTGTTTTAAAACATCGCATGTGGCAGGAAAAGGCCCTGACCGCTTCTATGCACGGCCAGATGCTCTCGTCCTCCCCTAAAAACAATCATGATTTTGCACTCACATCCCTTACATGAAAATGGGTTTATCACACCTAAAACCTTTCTATACTGAATAATAATGATGGATAGCCGAGTACGTATTTCTTTATGGTGGGTAAAACCCTGACCTAAAAACTGTAAGAGAGAGATTGGTGCACATCCCTTTGTTGACAGAAGTTCCTTCGTCTGATCACGTACAGAAAAATGTTGATTTTCCGTTTCTCTCTACTATCCATCTCATTTCAATTTAGGGAGGATATATTATGGATACATTACACACACATT
>NZ_KB910960.1 GCF_000383235.1 Bacillus sp. 123MFChir2 | reverse complement strand
AGAATGTTCGGTGGCTTCGCTTCTTCCTGCGAGGTAGAAAGCACCTCTACGTCAGAAGCTCCATCCCCCTCACATTCTGAGCGAGCCGCTTCCGCTTTTCTTATTGATTCAAGAATGCACGTAACATCCATGCGTGTTTTTCAAGTTCTGTGTAGATGCCAAGTAGTAGGTCAGATGTCATTTCGTCGTCTGTATCTTGTGCGATTTCCATACCTTTTTTCAGTTCGCCAAGCATCATTTCGTAGTCTTTCATAATTGCTGCGACCATCTCTTCTGCAGTTTCTCCGTAGCTTGCTTCTTGAACAGAAGATAATGTTAAATATTCTTTCATTGTCGCTACTGGTTTGCCGCCAATTGCTAAAATACGCTCCGCAATTTCATCAATGTTCGTAGCTGCTTCTGTATAAAATTGTTCGAATTTCTCATGAAGTGTAAAGAATTGAGGTCCTGTAACGTACCAATGGAAATTGTGTAATTTTGTGAATAAAACGTTCCAGTTTGCTACTTGTTTGTTTAATGCTTCAATTACTTGCGTGTTCATATGATCAATCCCCTTTAAAATGTTATTTTTATAACGTTTGTTAATTTATAATTATTATAATCTAATAATTGGTATGAAATCAACCCTTTCTGCATATATAATTTAAAATATTTTTGTGACACACATGTACGTTTAAAATAAGCGCCAATGTGACATATAAATAACAGCGAGTAAAGAGAAAGGAGAATGAAAATGCAGCTCCCATTTGAACGGATATATCAACAAGCTGGGAACTGGTATGTACTGGATGATGATTTTCCGTGGGATGTAAATCAAGTAAAGAAGGATATTTTCTCATTAATTGAACGGCGTGAGGTACCTGTTATTTTTTGTGATACGTGCGAAACGAATGATGTGTTAATACGATTAGGAGAAGAGGAAGAAGAATTTTTATTTCCTTTGAGTGGATTTTACCATAAAGAAAAGCGGCTCATTTTTGTTTGTATGTGGGAGAAGTATGAGAGCGTTCTAGAAACATTGTTGCATGAGTTTCGGCACGACATGCAGCATGAATATAAGTTATTGTACGTTGGAGATGAAATGTATGAAGAGCGGTGGATTGAAAAAGATGCAAGGGTGTTTGCGAAGAGAAAGCTGAGAGAATATAGAAGAAGGTATGTGAACTAAAATATGGTGTATAATATTCTTTTGTTATTAACTTACAAAAATATAGTAATTGACAATTATTAAGTTTAGTTCTAAACTGTAGTTACAAAGCTAAGTAACATAATTAAGTGAATTAGTACAAATCAGTTAGGGAAGCATACAGTAGTAGTTCCGCTTGTAGGTAACACAATTTTTTTAAGTACAGTTCGAAAAAATTTTAAATAATTATCTCGAATTCGAGATAATGTGGGGTGAAAAATATGTTTAAAAAAGTTGATCATAAAAAAATGGGAAGAGCAAATCACGGTTGGTTAAATACACATTTCCATTTTTCATTTGCAGATTATTATAATCCAAATAATATGAGATTCGGTGCACTTCGTGTTATTAATGATGATTTGGTAGCAGAACAAACAGGATTTGAGATGCATCCGCACCGTGATATGGAGATTATTTCTTACGTAGTGGACGGAGCGTTAACACACCAAGATAGTATGGGAAACCGTGGAACAATTGAACGTGGACATGTGCAATATATGAGTGCTGGAACAGGTGTCTTCCATAGCGAGCATAACTTAGGTGATGAAACATTGCGTCTTCTGCAAATTTGGATTTTACCAGACCGTTCTGGTCATACACCAAATTACGGTGAATTTAAATTTGATTGGAATAAACGTGAGAATACATGGTTCCACATGGTTTCGCCAATTGATGGCGGTGCAAAGGTTGAAATTCATCAAGATGCAAACTTGTACTCGCTTGCTTTAGAAAAAGGAAAAGAGCTTACATTCTCAGTTGGTGAAGGACGCCAAGCTTATTTAGTTCAAATTGAAGGAAGCGGTGTTGTGAACGGTGAAACGCTAGTAATGAGAGATGCAGCAGAAGCAATTGAAGAGGATATTCGCATTCAAGCAGCGGAAACAGCCCATTATTTAGTAATTGAGATGAAGAAACAATAAGTGTATTCCAATGGTAGCGTTTAAATAGGGCGCTACTAATTTTTTTGAATATTTTGTCGAAATTTTCTAAAAATTAAATGAAGGGTATTGCTAACTCCTCTAGAATTGTATAAAAGTGTCAAAAAAATAGGGATGGGGAGTGTTGTTTTTTTGAAAAAGAAAGTTCTATCTTCAACGGTAGCTTTGTCTATGGCTTTAGGAGCATTTGCGACATTAGGTACGTCAAGTACATATGCAGATGAGCAAAAGATTCAATACAACCAAGAGTTTCAAACACCATCTTTTATTGGGGAAGAGTGGAAAGCACCGGAAGGATTAGATAAAAAAGAAACGGTGTTTGAGTATTTAAAGAGTAAAAAAGACATGTTTAAGTTAGCAGGAAATATTGAGAAACATTTTGAAGTCGTTGGTGAAGAAAAAGATGCACAGGCAGAAACGACACATGTGAAGCTTATTGAAAAACATAATGGTGTTCCTGTTTATGGATCTGATCAAACAGTAGCGTTGGATAAAGATAATAATGTAAAAGCGTTTTTCGGGCAAGTTATCCCGAATTTAGAAGATAAAAATATTCCATCGAATGCGAGCATTTCAGAAGATGAGGCTGTAAATGCTGCGAAGGCTGATATTGAGAAAGAAATCGGCAAAGTAGATAACTATGATGGCATTAAAAAAGATTTATATGTATATGAAAAAGATGGGAAGTATTATCTTTCATATCTTGTAAAAGCATCAGTTTCAAAACCAGCACCAGGATACTGGCATTACTTTATTGATGCAACAAACGGAAATGTAATTGAGAAATATAATGCGATTGATCATATCACAGGGTTTGGATACGGTGTGTTAGGGAATCGAACAAGTTTTGAAATTGCACAGGATTCAAAAACTGGGGCTTTTCATTTATTCGATGGAAAACGTGGAAAAGGTGTTCATACATTTGATGCAAAAAATATGGATGAAAATTGGTTCAACTTATTCTCGCAATGGCTTGGATATACTGGTGAAGAAATAGAAAGTAAAAATAAATTCTTTGAGGATAAAGCAGCTGTTGATGCGCACGCTAATGCTGAGAAAGTATACGATTATTACAAGAAAACATTCAACCGTAATTCATTTGATAACGAGGGAGCGAAGTTGATTTCTACTGTTCATGTGGGGGAAGGGTGGAATAACGCAGCGTGGAACGGTGTCCAAATGATGTACGGAGACGGTGATGGGACAGAATTCATTCCATTATCAGCAGGACTTGATGTTATTGCACATGAGCTCACTCATGCAGTAACAGAGTACACTGCAAATCTAGAGTATAAAAATGAATCTGGAGCATTAAATGAATCGTTATCTGATATTATGGGGGCAATGGTAGACCGTGATGATTGGGAGCTTGGAGAAGATATTTATACGCCAAATGAACAAGGTGATGCATTGCGTTCTTTAAGTAATCCAGCTTCTATTCCAAATCCATTAAAGCCAGGTGAAGGCTACCCAGATCATTATAGTAAGCGTTACACAGGAAAGTATGATAATGGCGGTGTTCATATTAACAGCAGCATTAATAATAAAGCGGCATACTTAATTTCTGAAGGTGGCAAGCATTACGACGTTACTGTAAATGGCGTAGGCCGCGAAGCAACAGAAAAAATTTATTACCGCGCTCTTTCAAAATATTTAACTGCAAACTCAAACTTTAAGATGATGCGCCAAGCTGCAATTCAAGCAGCTACAGATTTATACGGCCAAAATTCTAAAGAAGTACAAGCCGTAAAGAAAGCATATGATGCAGTAGGAGTAAAATAAAGTGGAATTTCTATCAGTGGGGATTCTTCATCCCCACTGATAGAAAGCCCTCACCAATCGGGCTTTTACGAGCAGTTTTTTTCTTGTTTTTCCACGTTTTACTACCCGTTAATGCGGGATAAGAAACGAAAAGACCTGACTCATATCAGGTCTTTTTTCTCGTTTAATCACGAATGCCTAATGCGATTTTAGCAAGCCGTGACATGCGATCTTTTGTCCATGGTGGATTCCAAACAACATTTACTTCAATTTCATTTAATTCAGGAACATTTGTTGCTAATACTTTTTTGACATCAAATACGATTTGTCCAGCCATCGGACAACCAATTGAAGTCATTGTCATTGTAATAACGGCATTCTGTTGTTCGTCCGTTGTAACATCATATACTAATCCAAGATTTATAATATCGACGCCAAGTTCAGGATCAATAACAGCTTCCAAGTTGGCATATACTTTATCTTCTAAAGTTTGAGACATAGTAGCACCTCTTTTAATGAATGATATTTATTCTCATTATAGCGGGTTTGCAATGAAGATGCAGTGATCTGGCTCACAGTATTTTCATATAGGAAAAAAGCATTCCACATAACAAGGAATGCTTTTGTTACTACTTTGTTTTAAAACGAGAAACGAGTGTGTCAAGTTCTTCTACAACGTGTTTCATCTGCTCAGATGTCACAGACACGTTTTTTATGATATTTACTTGTTCTCCAGCAGAGTTTGCAGTTTGTGTTGTTTCTGCTGCTACTTCACCTGAGATAGAAGAAATAT
This sequence comes from Bacillus sp. 123MFChir2, assembly GCF_000383235.1. Classification (GTDB taxonomy): domain Bacteria; phylum Bacillota; class Bacilli; order Bacillales; family Bacillaceae_G; genus Bacillus_A. The sequence goes on along the minus strand of NZ_KB910960.1, from coordinate 41,070 downwards.
TATTAAGAGAAGCGTTCATTTGTTCGGCACTTGCAGCCATCTCTTCAGCAGTCGCTGAAACTTCTTGCATTTGTGAAGATACTGCATTAATTTGTTCGACAATGGTTGCGAAAGAAGAACCAGCCTCGCGAATCACTGTAATTCCTTGAGCAGCTTCTACTTGACCTTGTTCCATCATCGAATTTGCAGTTTTCGTATCATCCTGAATATGATGAAGCAACTGATTAATGCCTGTTGCAGCAGCTTTTGATTGTTCTGCAAGCTTTCGCACTTCATCTGCAACAACGGCAAATCCTTTTCCTTGCTCTCCAGCTCGCGCTGCTTCAATGGAAGCATTTAATGCAAGAAGATTCGTTTGTTCTGCAATATTAGAGATCGATTGGACAGCGGTATCAATATGTTTCGTATGAGTGATTAGACGTTCGACAACTTGAGATGTAGCATTCACTGCATCATGAATTGTTGTCATCTGTGTAATTGATTTTTTGATTACTTGACTACCTTCACTTGCACGGTCAGAAGTCGTTACCGTCAGTTCAGCAATGGCGGAAGCAGATTGGGCAATACGCTGTACACTAACTGCCATATCGTCCATTGCAGTAGAACTCTCTTCGATACTAGAAACTTGTGATTGAATATGATGTTCTAATTCGGACATCTTCGTTTGGATAGCGGTTGTTGCATCCATAGAGATATTCGTTTCTGTTAGTATATTGTCAGAAGCATTACGTACATTTAACGATGTTTGCTGTACTTGTCCAATGATATATTGGAGGTTCTTTAACATTTGATTAAAGGAAGCAGCAATGGCACCAATTTCATCATTACTGTTTACATCTAATCGTACTGTTAAGTCCCCATTTTGAGAAGCAAGTTCTTTGAGCTTTGTATTAATTTCTTGAATTGGTTTCACAAGTTTACCAGAGAACCACCAAGCCGTGATGATGGCAATAATTGTACAAAGGATAAGAGAAATAAAGATAATAGATTTAACGAGTGAGGATGAATCTTTTATTTGTTGGACGAGCTGATCACACCTCGCATTTTCATTATTGCTATATTTGGTGAAATCATGGACTAATGTATGAACAGTTTTATTTTGTTCAGCGGCAACTTTTATTGCCTCGTCCCATTTTCCTTCTTTAGTAAGAGGAATTATTCTTTCATTAATAAACTGACGCCACTGTGCTCCTAACTCCGTTGTATTTTTTATATTTTGAGGAGTCTTTGGATCGTTTAGTAGTTTTCCTTTTGTATCTTCTAATTGTTTGTCCATTTCATAAAATTCATCTAGTTCGGCAGGGTCATGTGTTAATAAATAATCTTGAAAGGCTAAAAGTTGTATTTGATATGTATTACCGTGTTCTAGTAAAAGTGTTGCTCTTGGTGCAACATCTTTTTGTAATGTCACGGCTATATTATTTTCGAGTTTGGCAAAGAAAAAAATAAAAGCTAATGCGATGCCAAATAAAGCGCAAATTGTACCTACCATAAACATCATTTTTTTACGAATGCTCATGTATTTCATAAGTATAAAATCCTCCTTTTATTAATTAATTTATACAAATTAATTAATATTATGATTTGATATTATGACCTGATATTAGGGATTATAGCAGACTGTATCATGGAAAGTAAGGGGAAATTTTTTCGTTGATTTATTACGAAGGAATTGTATAACCTTCAGCCTAGAGATACCAAGGGTTTTGAGAATATAAAAAACTGCCCAAAATAATTTAGGGGCAGTTCGTTTTTTGAGTTTTAATTTATATAAATCAATACATATAAGTCGCTGCTATGCAGAACAAAACATGGACGCTACTTGCTGTCTATCTTTGTTTTAAACTTTGCACGTGGCAGGAAAAGGAACTGACCGCCTCTATATATGGCCAGTTGCTCTCGCCCATCGAAAAAGAAAAGGGTTTTTATGTTAGTTTTCCAATTTGCATCTATATATAAACCTATGTTTAAGAGTCTGTTTTAAAACGAGAAACGAGTGTGTCGAGTTCTTCTACAACATGTTTCATTTCCTCAGATTTACTAGACATGTCTTTCATGATGTTTACTTGTTCTCCAGCAGAGTTTGCAGTTTGTGTTGTTTTTGCTGCTACTTCACCTGAGATAGAAGCAATATTATTAAGAGAAGCATTCATTTCTTCTGCACTTGCAGCCATCTCTTCAGCAGTCGCTGAAACTTCTTGCATTTGTGAAGATACTTCACTGATTTGTTCGACAATGGTTGTGAAGGAAGAACCAGCTTCACGAATGACTGTAATTCCTTGAGCAGCTTCTACTTGACCTTGTTCCATCATCGAATTTGCAGCTTTCGTATCAGCCTGAATATGGTGAAGTAATTGATTAATGCCTGTTGCAGCAGCTTTGGATTGTTCGGCGAGTTTTCGTACTTCATCTGCAACAACGGCAAATCCTTTTCCTTGTTCTCCGGCACGTGCCGCTTCAATGGAAGCATTTAATGCAAGAAGATTTGTTTGTTCCGCAATATTAGAGATAGATTGGACAGCTGTATCGATATACTCTGTATGAGTGATTAGACGTTCGACAACTTGAGATGTAGCATTCACTGCGTTATGAATGGTTGTCATCTGTGTAATGGATTCTTCGATTACTCGACTACCTTCGTTTGCTCGATCAGAAGTCGTTACAGTCAGTTCAGCAACGGCGGAAGCAGACTGGGCAATACGCTGTACACTAACTGCCATATCATCCATTGCAGTAGAGCTTTCTTCGATACTAGAAACTTGTGATTGAATATGATGTTCTAATTCGGACATCGTCGTTTGGATAGCGGTTGTTGCATCCATAGAGATATTCGTTTCTATTAGTATATTGTCAGAAGCACTTCGTACATTTAACGATGTTTTTTGCACTTGCCCAATGATATATTGTAGATTTTCTAGCATTTTATTAAAGGAAGCGGCAATTCTGCCAATTTCGTCATTACTTTTTACATCTAATCTTGCTGTTAAATCGCCGTCTTGAGAAGCAAGTTCTTTTAGCTTTATATCAATTTCCTGAATTGGTTTCACGATTTTGCCAGAGAACCACCAGGCTAAGATAATACCAATAATTGTACAAAGGATAAGAGAAATAAGGACAATAGATTTAACGAGTGAGGATGAGTCTTTTACTTGTTTGATAAGCTGATCACACTTCGTATTTTCGTCATTGCTATATTTGGTGAAATCACGGCTTACTGTATAAACAGTTTTGTTTTGTTCAGCGGTAAGTTGTATTGCCTCGTCCCATTTTCCTTCTTTAGTAAGAGGAATTATCTTTTCATTAATAAACTTACGCCACTGTCCTCCTAACTCCATTGTATTTTTGATATCTTGTGAAATATTTGGGTCGTTTAATAGTTTTCCTTTTGTATCTTCTAAGTGTTTATCTAACTCGTAAAACTTATCTAATTCGGCAGGATCACGTTGTAATAGATAAGCTCGAAAGGCTGAAAGTTGCACTTGATATGCCTCATTGCGTTCTATTAAAAGGTTTGTTTTTGGTGCAACATCTTTTTGTAATGTTACGGCTATATTATTTTCGAGTTTGGCAAAGAAAATAATAAAAGCTAATGCGATGCCAAATAAAGCACAAATTGTACCTATCATGAACATCATTTTTTTACGAATGCTTACGTATTTCATAATGATAAATCCTCCTTTTAACATTAATTTATTAGGATTAATTAATATTTAATGATTTGGTATTATTACCTGACATTAAAAATTATAGAAAAGTTTGGTATGTAAAGTAAGGAGATAATATTATTTATAAAAAATAAAATTTTTATTTTCATATATTAATATCGAAAGTTAGTTTATAGTAAATCGTTTAAAGATATTCTTATTTTACTGTAATTTTTCTTTGTTTCGTATGCAATTTTGCATACGAAAATATAGGTGAATGGCATGTAAAATGTTGTTTTGTTATACTATAAACATTTTTTGTGCGCTATTTTTTCGCATTAAATTAAAATTATGCTATTTCTTGTGGGGATATTAGGTTAAAATGATTAGAATTTATGAAAAGAAAATGTTTATTGTTTTTTTAATATAATTATTTCTTGTTTGTAAAATATTACTATGGAAATTTTTATATACTTATAATAAGAATTTGGGATTTACATACCAAAAAGATAATGTTTTAATAACGATATGAGTTTTTTACATTCTTATATATATCCAAGTTAAAAAACGACATAAAAACCCCTTTCTTTTAGAGGAGGGGAGAGCATCTAGTTGTGCATGGAAAAGGGGTTAGGGCCTTTCCTGCCACGTACAAGGTTTGAAAACAAAAGTAGCCAAACAGTGCAGGCCCCTGCCCTGTTTGCATGACAGCAGTCTATATGCCAAAAAATGAATTTATAAGTAATAGAGAGACACATCTTCACTAGAATCATACCCTTTTCTAAATTTCTAAAAGGTATAGCTGAGTAGTCACGTTTAAAGCTATATATAGCTTTAAGAAACGAAATATTAAAAATTACATCTACGATATTTGTATAAAGTATAGATTTATTCTTAGTACCAGATACATCAATTATACACTTTGCGTTGGCAAATAGAGATCATCTTTAAAACGTGGAAATCACTCTTCGATATAAAATGTTTTCAATTTAGCATATTGTTTTACAAGAATAAAATTACTAAGTGTGGCAATAGACATTTACGACAAATGTTGTATTTTATGATGCAAGGTATGATTCACCAAAGCTTCTTTAGGAACAATCATTTCGTGGAATACTACGATAAATTAAAAATGCAACCTTATAACAAATGTCATAAAGTTGCATCCGTTGCATGTGTGAATAAGTTATCGAAAGTGGCATTTCATCTTATCGCACATAACCTATCTTACGATTATGAGATTGTTTCAATACCTTCGTAATCATGTGAAGATCAAACATTTGATTTTCGATTCTGATAAACCTGTTTAAGATTCTGTTTTAAAACGAGAAACGAGTGTGTCGAGTTCTTCTACAACATGTTTCATTTCCTCAGATTTAACAGACATGTCTTTCATGATGTTTACTTGCTCTCCAGCAGAGTTTGCAGTTTGTGTTGTTTCTGCTGCTACTTCACCTGAGATAGAAGCAATATTATTAAGAGAAGCATTCATTTCTTCTGCACTTGCAGCCATCTCTTCCGCAGTTGCTGAAACTTCTTGCATTTGTGAAGATACTTCATTGATTTGTTCGACAATGGTTGCGAAGGAAGAACCAGCCTCGCGAATCACTGTAATTCCTTGAGCAGCTTCTACTTGACCTTGTTCCATCATCGAATTTGCAGTCTTCGTATCAGTCTGAATATGGTGAAGTAATTGGTTAATGCTTGTTGCAGCAGCTTTTGATTGTTCTGCAAGCTTTCGCACTTCATCTGCAACAACGGCAAACCCTTTGCCTTGTTCCCCGGCACGTGCTGCTTCAATAGAAGCATTTAACGCAAGAAGATTTGTTTGTTCCGCGATATTAGAGATCGATTGAACAGCTGTATCGATATGCTCTGTATGAGTGATAAGACGTTCGACAACTTGAGATGTAGCATCCACTGCGTTATGAATGGTTGTCATCTGCGTAATTGATTTTTCGATTACTTGACTACCCTCACTTGCACGGTCAGAAGTCGTTACAGTCAGTTCCGCAATGGCGGAAGCAGATTGGGCGATACGTTGTACACCGATTGCCATGTCATCCATTGCAGTAGAACTTTCTTCGATACTAGAAACTTGTGATTGAATATTATGTTCTAATTCAGACATTGTCATTTGGATATCAGTTGTTGCGTTCATGGAAATCTTTGTTTCTTTTAGTATGTTGTCAGAAGCACTTCGTACATTTAACGATGTTTTTTGTACTTGTCCAATGATATATTGGAGGTTTTCTAACATTTGATTAAAGGAAGCGGCAATGGCACCAATTTCATCATTGCTTTCTACAGATAAACGTGCTGTTAAATCCCCATCTTGAGAAGCGAGTTCTTTGAGCTTTGTATCAATTTCCTGAATTGGTTTCACAAGTTTACTAGAGAACCACCAGGCTACCATAATGCCAATAATTGTACAAAGGATAAGAGAGAGAAGAACAATAGATTTAACAAGTGAGGATGAATTTTTTACTTGCTCAATAAGTTGATCACACTTTTTATTTTCGGCATTGCTATATTTTTCGAAATCCCCGATTACTTTAAAAATAGTTCCATTTTGTTCAGCGGTAATTTTTGCTGCTTCGTCCCATTTGTCTTCTTTAGTAAGAGGAAGTACCTTTTCAATAACAAAATGACGCCATTGTGCTCCCGACTCCATTGTATTTTTGAGATCCTGCGAAATACTTGGGGCGTTTAATAGCTGTCCTTTTGTATCTTCTAATTGTTTATCCATCTCATAAAATTTATCTAATTCGGCAGAATCATGTGTTAATAGATAACCTCGAAAAGCCGAAAGTTGTACTTGATACGCCTTATTACGTTCTATTAAAAGCGTTGTTCTTGGTGCAACATCTTTTTGTAATGTTATTGCTACATTGTTTTCACTTTTTGCAAAGAAAAAGATAAAAGCTAATGCAATACCAAATAAAGCACAAATTGTTCCCATCATAAACATCATTTTTTTACGAATGCTCACGTATTTCATAATGATAAATCCTCCTTTTGTAATTTGTTTATAAAGATTAATTAATATTATGATTAAAAAGTGCTTTATTTCGAGTGACATCGAAATAAAGCACTTTTTGTTCCTATAGAAATTATAGCAGACTATAGTATAGAAAGTGAGAAAATATTTTATTATTCGTTTATAAGAATTTACTTTCCTCCACTGTGTATAAGTCGCTTTTATACAATCTTGTTTAAGACTCAGTTTTAAAACGAGAAACGAGCGACTCAAGTTCTTCTACAACGTGTTTCATCTGTTCAGACATAATAGACATGCCGTTTATTACGTTTACTTGCTTACCGGCAGAGCTTGCGGTTTGGGTAGTTTCTGCTGCTACTTCATGAGAGATAGAAGCGATATTGCCCAGAGAGGTATTCATTTCTTCTGCACTCGCAGCCATTTCCTCAGCAGTTGCTGAAACTTCCTGCATTTGTGAGGATACCTCATTAATTTGTTTGACAATGGTTGTAAAAGAAGAACCAGCTTTTTGCATAATTGCAATTCCTTCAGCAGCTTCTATTTGACCTTGCAGCATCATCGTATTTGCAGCACTCGTATCATTTTGAATATGATGAAGCAACTGATTAATATTTGTTGCAGCTGTTTTTGATTGTTCGGCAAGTTTTCGCACTTCATCTGCGACAACCGCAAATCCTTTTCCATGTTCCCCAGCGCGGGCGGCCTCAATGGAAGCATTTAATGCAAGAAGGTTCGTTTGTTCTGCAATATTAGAGATTGCTTGGACAGCGTAATCAATCGACTTTGTATGAGAAATCAGGTGCTCAACAACTTCCGATGTTGCGTGAACAGCTTTGTGGATCGCACTCATTTGTGTAATAGATTGTTCGATTACGTGACTACCAACATCAGCTTGTTCTGAAGTTGTCACAGCAAGTTCTGCAACAGTAGAAGCGGATTCAGCAATGCGTTGTACACTAACGGTCATATCATCCATTGCGGTAGAGCCCTCTTCAATACTAGAAACTTGAGAGTGAATGCTATGATCTAACGCCCGCATTGTTGTTTGAATTTGAGTTGTTGCGCCTATCGAATGTTTCGTTTCTGTTAACATTCTTTCAGAAGCTGTTTTCACGTCCGAAGATGTTTTTTTCACCTGGTTAATAATAGTTTGTAAATTGGAAAGCATTTGATTAAATGATACGGCAATGTCGCCAATCTCATCATTACTACGTATAGGAAGGCGAACTGTTAAGTCACCGTCTTGAGATGCTAGTTCTTTTAATTTAGAATCAATCTCTCGAATAGGTTTTACAAGTTTACCAGATAACCACCATGCTAGTATAAGAGCTATTATTGTACATAGGATAAGGGACAAGAAAATAGTAAACTGCATAACGGTTGATGAGTGCTTTATCTGATTTATTAACTCATCCCGCTTTGCGTTTTCTTGATCTGTATATTTTTTGAAATTAGCTAAAATGGTATCGCCAATTTCGTTTTGCTGCAAGGAAATTTTGCTTGCTTCCTCCCATTTTCCTTCTCTTGTAAGAGGAAGAACTTGGTCATCCATTACACTACGCCATTTTCCTCCCATGTTAATGGTATCTTTCATTTCTTGTGGGAGACTTGTATCGCTTGTTATTTTTTCGCGTGTATCGGCTAATTGTTTTCCTGCCTTATTAAACTTTGCTAGATCTTTTTCATTGTGCGCCAATAAATAGTCATGTAAGCCAGAGACTTGAGCTTGGAATAAATCCCCGCGTTCTTTTAAGATAGTTGCTTTGCGCGAAACATCAGATTGTAATATTTCCGCTTGGTGTGCTTGACTAGTAGAGAAAAATAAAATAACTGCTAAAGCAATGCTAAATAATAAGCAAACGCTTAGTAGCATAAAGATGAGTTTCTTACGAATGCTAACGTACTTCATTTATAATCCCGTCCTTTATCTTTTTATTAGGATTTTTATATAAATACAAATTGAAAAAATGACATAAAAACCACTTTTTTAGGGAAGGAGACCAGAGCAACTGGCCATGCATAGAAGCGACTTATATGTTGAAAAATCAACTTGTATTTATATATAATTTTCAAAAGGAAAGCGCTTTATCCCGCGTTGACGGGAAGTAAACCCCCACCAATCCACTTACACTTTTCTGAAGAGGATTGGTGGGGGTGAAGTTTCACTTTATCTCATACTGCTGGGAGGGCATTGTCATGAGATAAAGTAGATATGTGAAAATTATAACAAATAGTATAAAAGAGAAATATAGAGATAGGCTTTTGTTCGGAAAATGTATACATTTATATATAGGAGTTTTAGAAGTTTATAAATATAAAAATATGTATTGTATTTCTAAAGTAGATGCTGTATAATCCTAATAAATCGATAATGATTATCATTATTATCGTCATGTGTGTTGTTATACCTTTTTGGGTTGTGTAGTCCCAAAAACTAATTGTCCTATCTAACAATTGGTAATCTCTTATCTCAACTTATACTTACTATACACAGAAGAAAAGCTCTCTTCATTTTGGAAGAGAGCTTTTCTATATATTTTTGGCGATGAGTGTATATAGTCCAGGAATACGGTCTTCCGTTCCTTTCGGAGCATGAGGAGGAAAGACCCATTTTTGCTGTGTGCCACATTCTTCTATGAGCTCCTCAATATGAAGGTCTGCCTGGGAAATGCTTGTTACGATTTCTCCTAATGTCCATCTGCGGATCATGTTTTTTGGTAAAGCGATACGCTCTGCTTCTGATAAGAGTGTACTGTAGGCTACATCTACCTCGATTATATCTTTTTGAAAGTAATTCCCGCTTGCAATTATTTTGTCATCTTCTACTTGCAACAGTTTTGTATACATAGGGTGGTAGTCTCGTAAAATAAATATGCCCCTGTGTTTTAGTAATTGAGAAATGATAGTAAATAACGGCTTTAAATCTACAAAATAGTGAAGCACGCCAAGCTCAAGTAATACTACGTCAAATGAGCCGATTGTTTCTTGTATATTGAGCACATCGGACACGATGTATTCAATATGTGTTTCAGCGGATGCGGCAAGTTCCCTTGCATATTTTGCGTTGCCTTCCGAAATATCAACAACGGTTACATCTGCTCCGAGCAGTGAAAGAGCAACTGCTTTACTTCCTTTTGATCCCATTAGATTTATAATTCGTTTCCCGTGCACTTCACCGATATAAGGTACATAATGTGTGACCTCGACAGCTGGATTTTCTTGTATTCGCTTGCCGTAAGACTGCGGTGTTCCGTGGCGATTTGTCCAAGCTTCATAAGCTGATTTACTCCAGCCAGTTTTATTCGTTGCGCTTAATTGCTCTTGATTCAAAACAATCTCTCCTTTCCGTAAAGGTATATAGTTTCCTTGCGAAAATAAAAAATCCTTCTGCGTATTTATAAAAAAGTTTGATTTTTCTGCATAATATATATACAATTTAAATTACATACGAAAAGCATTGAAGAGGAAAAGTAGAATGCCCCCATTCTTTCCAGAGAGCTTCGGGAGCTGAAAAGAAGCAAGAATGATCATTTGAACAATGGCCTCTGAGCTTCGTCCTGAACTTATCACTTGATAATAGTAGGCGGCGGCGAGCCTTGACTCTCGTTATCAAAGTCACAGTATACGAGTAATGATTGCTCCGTATTTGCAAAGGTCAATTGTGTGAGCAATTGATGAAATAAGGTGGTACCACGACTGTATATACAGCCTCGTCCTTATCTTTTTAAAAGATAAGGGCGGGGCTTTTATATTTTTAAAGGAGGAATGTAGGATGAATATTTTTATTGGAGGCGCTTGGCCATATGCAAATGGATCGTTGCATCTTGGGCATATCGCTAGTTTACTGCCAGGAGATATTTTAGCACGTTATTCTCGGTTAAAAGGGAACAATGTGTTATATGTATCAGGAAGTGATTGTAACGGTACACCGATTACGATTCGGGCTAAGCAGGAAGGGGTAAGTGTTAAAGCAATTGCGGATCGCTATCACGAAGAATTTGAACGATGTTTTCAGGCGCTTGGGTTTTCATATGATTATTATGCTCGTACTGACTCTGTTGCTCACCATCAAGTCGTTCAGAAGATTTTCTTAGAGCTTTTAGAAAATGGATTTATTTATAAAAAGACAGCAGAGCAAACATACTGCGAGACTTGTGTCCAATTTTTACCGGATCGGTATGTGGAAGGCGTTTGTCCGCACTGCGGTGCGGGTGCACGTGGTGATCAGTGCGATGCGTGTTCTGCTATTTTAGATCCGCTAGATTTATTGGAGAAAACATGTAAACTGTGCGGCACTGCACCAACAATTAAGGAGACAGAGCATTTTTATTTTGCAATAAAGTCATTACAGCAGAAGCTAGAAGAATATGTAGAAACAGTAAAGCAAAGCGGTACGTGGCGCGAGAACGCTGTGCAATTAACGCTACGTTATTTACAAGAGGGTTTACAAGACCGTGCTGTTTCAAGAGATTTATCAATTGGCGTGAGCGTTCCTGTTTCTGGATACGAAGATAAGAAGGTGTACGTGTGGATTGAGGCTGTGTCTGGGTATTATTCAGCAAGTAAGCAATGGGCGCAAGAAACAAACAGTGATGATTCACCATTTTGGCAAGAAGAGACACGGACGTATTATGTGCATGGCAAAGATAATATTCCGTTTCATACAATCATTTGGCCAGCTATTTTGCAGGGGATACAAGTAGAAGCATTGCCTAAATATATTGTTTCGAATGAATATTTAACGATCGAAAAAAGAAAGTTATCGACAAGTAAAAACTGGGCTGTTTGGGTTCCTGAAATTTTGAAGGAATATCACCCTGATTCGATCCGCTATTTTTTAACTGTAAATGCACCTGAAAATCGGGATACGGATTTTTCATGGCGGGAATTTATTTATAGTCATAATAGCGAATTGTTAGGGGCATATGGGAATTTTGTAAATAGAACGCTAAAATTTCTTGAAAAATATTATGAGAACACTGTACCGACTGGCCAAATGAATGAGGAGATTGAAGAAAAGCTAGAGGGATTATACGTTGAAATAGGAGAATTCATTGAAAAAGCGCATTTTAAACAAGCGTTGGAGACGATTTTTGAGCAAGTTCGCTATGCAAATAAATATTTCGATGAAAGGCAGCCATGGAAACAAATAAAAGAAGACAAGACGGCGTGTGATGACACGATGAGAAACTGTATTCACTTCATCGTGAATTTTGCGCAAGTATTAGCACCGTTTCTTCCATTTTCGTCCGAGCAAGTGCAGCAAATGTTAGGAGTTTCAAAGAATGGATGGAACTATACGAGTGAGAATCCAGTTCGTATTTTAAATGTATCGCCGTTATTTGAACGGATTGATGTGAAGAAAATTGCGGAAGAAGTTGAAAAACTGAATGAGTCTTTCAATGGTATATGAGAAGTGGGATACGTCTCGGTTGATGATATATAGCCTCCCTCTCCTTACAAAAATGTAAGCTTATTGTAAGTTATTACAATAGCAGGTTTCTAGGAGTTTTTATACAATAAAAATATGAAATAAGAACGTTATAGAAGATTGCGTATTAGAAAGAAAAGGAGAGGTCAACATGGAATGGGTTCATGAATTATTTCAACAGTATGGATACTACGTTGTACTTGTTGGGTTACTGTTAGAATATATTGCACTTCCGTTTCCGGGAGAGCCAACATTAGCTTACGCAGGATATTTAGCGCATACAGGTGAGTTACACTTACCATTATTAATCGTTTTCTCTTTCTTAGGGACAAGTGTTGGGATGACAATTCAATATTTTGTAGGGAACAAGCTCGGTATGCCATTTATTCAAAAGTACGGAAAATATGTCTTTTTAACGCAGCGTAAAATTGATTTAACGAGGAAGTGGTTCGATAAATATGGGCATTCCTTAATATTTGTTGCATTCTTTATTCCTGGTGTGCGCCATTTTACAGGATATTTTGCAGGAATTATTAATTTACCATTTCGCCGCTTTGCGATAACAGTTTATTGCGGAGCATTGTTTTGGGTATTGTTCTTCTTAGTAGGCGGTTATTGGTTAGGCGGCAACATAGATGCTATTTTTGGATTGCTTGAGAATCATATCGGAAAGATTATTATCGGTGTTGTGGTGATTGTGGCGGTAAGTGTAGCTATACGATTTCGTAAAGAAATTAAACGTGTGTTTGCACACACAGTAAATTAAAATAATCCATTTCATGTTGAGGAAGGCAGTGCTTCTGTTGAGAGAAGCGCTGCCTTTTTGTATAGGTAAGCTAGTGTGTTGTTCATTATCGGTAAGAACAGAAATATACGTAGTTATAATATAAAAACAAAGGTAGGAGAGGCCCAAAAACCAGAGATAACAGAGAACCAAAAAGCAGTAGTACATATTTGTATAAAGCTTATTATGAGTGCTACTACATTCTTTTTTAATACACTTATAACGAAAAGTAAGCTGTAAAGGATGGTAAGAATACTCCAAAATACATTGATAGAATTTGTAATAGGCAGCGAATTTTCAGGTATTCCAAGAATGAAGAATAGAATAGTCATGAAAATCATGAGAAAGGGAATACAGGCTAGCGAAGTAAATAATACATTTTTATCACGAATACCTTGAATTATTAGTAGAAGTGCAAACAATATAATCGACAAAAGTAATAGTACCATAATATGTACTCCTTCCTTATAACTAAAGTGTAATATTACACTTTAGTTATAAGGTATAACATGGAAGCTGTAAATATTTTGTATTATGAATTGTTGGTCATCTAAAAAGTAGGGATTTTTAGGCGTTTTTTCAATTTATACTTATATAGTATGTGCTTTTATGTTATATACATAATATAACGTATTTTAAATGTTAATTAGTAAGATAATCGGGTATTTTAAGTTTTTTATATGTACAATTTAAAGATGCGAGGGCCCTTTAAAGTTTTATGTATCTAATATTCTTTATGTTTTAATTTAATGATAAAAGGAGAACTACTATGAGCTTACGAACACGAATTTTAGGAATTGTATTTGTAGTCATCCTAGGGCTGGCGAGTATGAATTTTATATTTTTATACTTTACTGCGAAAGGCACTGGCGAACAAACAATTGGTGAGTTAGGGAAGGTTCAAGTTGAGGCAATGAAAAAGCAATTTGATAAAGACACATATGAATTGTGGTTAAAAGATCCCCAAAAAAATGATGCATATGAAAAGCTGCGAACTGCATTAAATGAAATGCGTGAATATAACGGTACATTATATGTATATACGCTGAATTTTAAGAAGGATGAAGCGGTTATTATGATTGATGGGCAGCCAAGTTCAGAAGAAGCTTCACCGATTGGGGAGAAGTCTGATAGTAGTCAGGCAGAAATCAAAAAGCTGCAACAAGGTGAATGGGTATACAGTCCCATTATAAATGATGAAAACTACGGGAAATACATGTCCGTTCTTGTGCCGTTGCAAGATAAAAAGGGCCAAGTTTATGGAGCACTAGGAATGGATATAAAAGCTTCTGTTGTCGACACGATTATGCATAACTTGTTGTCAGATCGAATGGTAAAAATGGCTCTTATTAATATAGGAATTGTGGCCGCTGCCTTTGTATGTTTGTTCTATTTTATTTATCGAGGGTTAAAGCCGCTTCATACGTTGAAAGAAGAAACGAAACGAATTGCAGAAGGGGATTTAAGAGAACTTCGTATTTCATCTCGTAAAAAAGATGAGATTGGACATATGATTCGTTCTTTCGGATATATGGTGGAGAATTTAAGAGGAATATTGCAAGGTGTACAGAAGGCGACACACTCTGTAACGCAAACATCGGAAATGTTACTTTCTTCTACACATGAGATGAAAGAACAGAACCAGACCATTTTATTATCGAGTCAAGAAATTACGAATAGTAATGCACAAACTGTTTCTTCGATGGAACAAGTTTCGAGTGCGATGCATTCTTTTGAAGAAGAAATACGCGGCGTTGAGCATGCGGTAGGAGATATGAAAAGTATTTCTCAGGCGATGGCACAGGCTGGCGAAGAAGGCCAGGGAATGTTACATAATACAGTTATGCAAGGAAAAGAAATGAAAGAGACGTTCTATCAATTTGAAGATACAGTCAATTCTTTATTATCACAAGTAAGCCATACGGGAGAAATTTTATATACAATTGAAGATATTGCGGCGCAAACGAATATGCTTTCCTTAAATGCAGCTATTGAAGCAGCTAGAGCGGGAGATTCGGGAAGAGGATTTGCGGTTGTGGCAGAAGAAGTGAAATTATTAGCGGATCGTACTGCGGAGCAAACAGGGAATATTCGTCAATTAATTTATAAGATGCAGCAAGAAGCGTCTGGTACGACAGAGCAACTGTCACAAGCGTTGCAGCAATATGATGCGCAGTTCAATCAAGTAAGTGTTGTAGCAGAGCAAATGAAGGCATTGCAATATATTTCAAACGAATTAAATGAGTCACTGCAGCATGTGATTGAAAAAATGGAAACGATGAAACAGCAACAGGGCGTGATTCATACAGAAGTATTGTCTGTTACGGCTGCAAGTGAAGAAACTGCTGAAGCTACCGAAGAAGTAAGTGTTACAATAGAAGAAGTGGCAAAACATATGAATGTGTTTACACAAGAAGTGCAAGAAATGGCAGCGCAAATTCACGAATTGAGTGAACAAACGAAGCGCTTTACACTGTCATAAAGTGAAACCTGTATTTATAGTGGTTCAGTTGAGAAACTAAATATATAAGTAAAAAAACGACATAAAACCCCTTTTTTTAGAGGGGAGAGAGCATCTGACCATGCATAGAAGCGGTCAGTGCCCTTTCCTGCCACATGCGAGGTAAAACAAAGTGAAAAAGCAAGTGCAGGTTCTTTTGTATAGCCGCAATCTATACGCTGGGAAATTAAGATGGATATATATGATATAAAAAGACCATCCTTTTTCAAAGTGAACTGAATAAGGATGATCTTTTATTTGATATAGCAAGAAATGATTATGAATTGCTTTCCGCCTGAACAGGACTGTCATCTTGCAGCAAATCAAAGATATCGGCTATGCAAAATGCAATAAACCACGTCCATAGACCATGGAAGAAAGCTGTGCTAAGCTGCAATGGTAAGTCATAATTCGTTGTTGAAAATGAGATGCAAGCGCCAACGATACCGATCATTATTAAAAGCTTCGTTTTTCTAGCATTTTCTGCTGAACTAAAAAGGAAGAAAATAAACGAACCAAGAACGGAAGCGCTTACAATTGAATCAATTCCATTAATATATACATTTTCACCAATATGAATATTTGTCCAAAAGCATAAGAGACCGCCTGCTATGGAAAATAATGTTGCGATCATAAGTTTAATTTTTTTGTTCATACGTTTTACTCCTTTATCATTTGAATAGGAGAACCAATATATAAATCAAAATCTAGATTTATATAAGAATGAAATAAGATACTATATATAGATGCAAATTGAAAAATTAACATAAAACCCCTTCTTTTTCGGTGGGAGAGAGCAACTGGCCATGCATAGAAGCGGTCAGTGCCTATTTCTGCCAGATGCGATGTTTTAAAACAAAGGGAGCAAGCGAGTACAGGTCGTGTTGCACTCTGCATAACAGCTACTTATATGTCGAAAAATTAAAATGGATTTATATATGTGTATTACTTACTTTTATGATATACACATAGTATAACATGTTTCAGATTCGAATAAAAATAATTATCAGATATTTTGAATTTTGGCGTACGTTATCCAACGATAGCATAAAGTGAAAATGAAAACGCAAGGACATCATCCTTGCGTTTTGTTATATACGTTTAAAGCGTCCGACTACTTCTACGGTTTCTGTAATGTTAATAAAAGCATGACAATCAACGTGCCTTATTAGACGTTTAATTTCTCCTAGTTCATAGCGCGTAACAACTGTGTAAATCATTTTTTTCTTATGATTTGTATATCCGCCGACAGCATCGACCATTGTTACACCGCGAATTCCGTTTTGGAGCAAAGCTCTTTTCACGATATCCCCTTTTTCTGTAACAGTCATCACTGTTAATTTAATGTGCTTTGTATGAATGGAATCGATTACTTTACTTGCTACAAATCGGCTGATCAGTGTGTAAAGTGTAATATCCCATCCGAAAATAAAACCAGCGATTACAAGTAGAATAAGGTTAAAGACAAAAATAATAGAACCAATTGAAATATCTCTATGTTTTGCAACAATTAACCCAATAATATCGAATCCGCCCGTCGAAGAAGCAAATCGGAAAATGATTCCTGTGGCAGCCCCACACAGCACGCCGCCAAAGACAGAAGATAATAAAATATCATCTGAGATTTGATGAACGGGAATAATATTCATCGTAAGCGTCGATATCGTAACGAAATATGCTGTTAAAAAAGTTGTTTTCTTTCCTAAGTAAAAATAGCTAAGAAAGAGAAGTGGAATGTTTAATAAAAAGATGAGCGCACCAATGTTGTAGTGCATTAAATAACCGATAATCATCCCAACACCAGTAAAGCCGCCACTAATCATGTGATGTGGAATAAAAAACATATTCATTGAAACCGCATAAAAAGTTGAAGCAACTAAAATAACAATCAGTTGAATGATGAATTCTAAATGCCATGTTTTTGCAGCTGGGAATGATAAAAAGGCGGTATCGGGAACGTAATCGGCGTCTCCTAGTTGGCCCATGTCTGTTTTCATCTCCATATTCTTTTTTGTTTACAAGAAGAGAATAATGCTTTTTTCACCAACTGACAATAGTTTTATTAAATTGCAAAAATTTTATAAAATTTTTACAATTTAAGCGTATGTAGAAAAACATGAATATGTCAAATATAAGGAATTTACATGTTGAAGTGGTGTGATATAATCCTGTCATAAGGATGTGAAGAGATGGAATTTCTGTTGCAAGATGCAATGTTATATATATCTGTTGTAACAACGGCACTTTGTTTATTAGAAGTTTTGTTTCTCACTAATGTTTCGCGTTTTGTACGCCAACAAACATATAGAGGGAGACAGAAGGCTTTTGCATGTGTTGAAACGTGCGAGAAGCATATAGGGAATACTTCGTTTTTCTCTGTCTTTTATAAACATGGAATGGCCCGCTCAGTCCGCAGGCAAGAAGCAAGCGGAGAGAGTGATGATGTAGGTCCGTATATACCAATGTTTCGCTAACGAATTATGAAACATTGGAGGAATATATATGTTTAAATCATACCGAGCTTGGCTCGTAAGTTTATCATTATTACTTGTTGTTGTTTTATCGGGATGTGGTAATGCAAATGCGAATGCAAGTGCAAGTGCAGCACCAATTGATGCGAGTAGTCCTGGATTTTGGAATCACTATATTTTATATCCAATTTCTGTTATGTTGCAGTTTGTGGCACACCATTTGCCGAATCATAGCTTTGGAATCGCCATTATCATTATTACGATTGTAGTTCGTACGATCTTACTGCCACTGACGATTACGCAATATCGTAGTCAATTAAAAACAAAGAAAATACAGCCGGAACTTCAGAAATTGAAGGAGAAGTACGGCGATATGACGAAAAATCCAGAGAAGCAAAAGCAATATCAACAAGAAACGATGATTTTAATGAGAACGAACGGTGTGAACCCAATGATGGGATGTTTACCACTCTTGTTGCAAATGCCGGTTTTCTCAGCATTGTACTATGCCATTAGTCATACGGAAGAGATTCGTACAGCTTCTTTCTTATGGGTAAATTTAGGGCATCCAGATCCGTATCACATTTTACCTGTCCTTGCTGCTCTGTCAACATTCCTGCAGATGAAAGTATTTCAATCTAATATGACAGGAGAACAAAGCCAAGTATTAAAAGTTCAGCAGTTTATGATGCCGGCAATGATTTTATTTATGGGATTTGCTGCACCGTCAGGACTCGTCTTGTACTGGATTACAAGTAACTTATTTACTGTCATTCAAACTGTGTTATTAAAGAAAGTAATGGACCGTGAAGATGGACAACTGCAAGAGGCATAAGAGAAGATCGTTGTTATGATATAAAGAAGGAGTTAACCTAAAATACTGCTTTAGCAGGATTTTGGTTAACTCTTTTTTTATAAATACAAAATGAAAAACCATTTTTTTAGATGGGCGAGAGGAACTGGCGATGCGTGGGAGGGTATGTTTTATTCTGCGTAACAACGATTTACATGTTGAAAAAGCGCCACTAATATTAGCTTTGTTTGATATAACTGTTATACTATACTGAAATAATTCTACTATGTACTATAAAACACACTTGCTTTTTTAAAAAAATTCAATATAATGAATATTAATAATAAAATTCGACATTATAAAAGTACTGATAAGGACATGATCTATTTTTTACGATTTTCAGAGAGGGAAGCCTTAGGCTGTGAGTTTCCTAATACGAAAGAATAGTTTACCACCTTTGAACTGCAGCAGTGAACGGATATCTAGTAATTGTTTGCCGGCAATCGCCGTTATCTGAAACTTGAGCAATTGGTGATTTGTGTCTTCATGCCAATTGGAACAAGGGTGGAACCACGAATATAACACTCGTCCCTTTTATTAGGGATGAGTGTTTTTTTTATTTAAATCATACTAGGGTTAGAGGGAGGACACACAGTTATGCATCACGATGACAAAAACAAAATTGGCCTAACGGTCGCATTATCAATTGTTGTTGGAACAATTATCGGGTCTGGCGTATTTATGAAACCAGGTAAGGTATTGGATTACGCCGGTAGTTCTAACATGGCAATCTTTGCTTGGGTAGTAGGGGGTATTTTAACCTTAGCAAGTGGTTTAACGGTTGCAGAAATCGGAGCGCAAATTCCGAAAAATGGTGGTTTGTATACGTATCTAGAGGAGATTTATGGTAAGTTTTGGGGTTATTTATCTGGATGGATGCAAACACTTGTATATGGACCAGCAATTATTGGAACATTAGGATTGTATTTTAGCTCATTAGTTTTAAACTTTTTCCATATTGATAAAGTGTGGAATTTACCAATTGCGATTGGAACAGTTGTATTTCTTGGGGTTATAAATAGTGTAGGAACAAAATATGGGGGCATTGTTCAAACAATAACAACAATCGGGAAAATGATCCCAATTGTGCTTATTATTGTGATGGGATTTTGGAAAGGGAATAGCGATGTATTTAACGTTGTTGTACCAGATTCTGCAAATCAAAGTATGGGGATGGCAATTTTAGCAACATTATTTGCATATGATGGCTGGATTCTACTCGCGTCTATCGGCGGTGAAATGAAAAATCCAACAAAGTTATTACCAAAAGCATTGACAGTTGGGATTCTTATTGTAACAGCAGCATATGTGTTAATTAATATGGCATTATTAAATGTTTTACCAGCACCGCAAATTGTTGCTCTTAGTGAGAATGCAACAGCGACAGCAGCTGATATGTTATTAGGCCAATATGGTGGGAAATTGATTAGTATAGGTGTTATCGTTTCGATATTCGGATGTTTGAATGGAAAAATTTTAACGTTCCCTCGTATTCCAGTATCAATGGCGGAGCGTGGTCAACTTCCGTTCTCAAAATTTATTTCAAAAATTAATGATAAGTTTCAAACGCCAGCAAACGCAATCTTTGTTGAAATTCTACTTGGTATTATTTTAATGTTGATCAGTGATCCGAATGAACTGTCTGAGATTTCCGTATTTATTATTTATATTTTCTATGTTATGACATTTATCGGGGTGTTCATTTTAAGAAAGCGTAATGCAGGACAAAAACGTGAATATAGTGTACCTTTATATCCAATCGTACCAGCATTAGCAATTTTAGGATCACTATTTGTAATCGGAAGTGCGATTATTAATGAGCCAACTAGATGTTTTTTGTCAATTGCTATCGTGTTAACAGGATTACCAGTGTATTGGTATTTAAATAAGAAGCAAGTAAATAAATAGAGATTTTGAAAATAGGCATCTTTTGAAGATGTCTATTTTTTTGTGCAAGGATATGGGAAGAGAGTGTGGAATATGTTCGTTATATATAAGTAAAAAAAGATAGACCCCCCTTTTTTAGGGAGGGGTGAGAGAATCTGGATGTTTGTAGCAACGGTCAGGGCCTTTTCCTGCCACGTGCGAGTGAAGGATATGTTGTTTTTTCATAGCAGGGACTATGTGTCGGAACATTAAAATAAATTTATATAAACAGAAGAGGTGCTAGTTATGATGACAGGATCTATAATTGGTTTTCTATTTAGTATACTTCCTATTTTGATACTTTGCTTTGTATTTCGCTGGATTCGATTTATCTATATAAACTCAGAGGAACAAATCAAACAAAATGAAAAAATTATCTCATTATTATCGGATATTAAGAAGCAAAATGAAGAACGGACATGAATAGAATACATGTCCGTTTTTTAATAACGCAGTTTCATTAAGAGGCTTCGGATTTCTTCATCATCCATAAATAAATCATGATGTTTCTCGGTAATTTTCGCAAGGGCAACGTCATGATAGAAAAACTCTATGAAAAATTTAACGAATGGCTGGGACATTGTTTTCATTGCTTGCCATGAGTTTTGCTCGGCGCCCGCAAATAAAATTTCACGATCATCAATAATGATGAGTAAAAAGCGCTCAAGCGCATGGTGCTCTTCTGTTGGGATGAGGAGATGGATGTTTTCTAATGTCGTATCCACACTTCCTACAATAAGCGCTTCTATCTCGACGCCTTGCTTTTTCTTTTCTTCTAGAAGCGGCATATACTCTAGGAATGTATCATTCCATGCAGACATACGAATAGATTTCTTTGCGCCTTGCACAAGTTGTTTACTTTGCGCGTGAATAGAAGATTGTACTTTTAAACTCCAGACACGGTCATCTGTAAATATTTTCTTTGATACGTTGTTTTGTAACTCTTCAATATTTGCTTGAAATTCTGCTGTTAATTTTTCAATAGCAAGCTGCAGCGGCAGAGCTGTATATAGCTTTTTCTTTTCTGAAACAGAATCCATCACCATACCTTTATCGACAAGGCGTACTAATATTTCGTATATCTTTGCCTTTGGAACACCAGAATACTTTACGATGCTCGTTGCATCAAGTGGATCTTCGCTTGAAACGAGAACTTCGTATGCTTGACTTTCATATTGTGAGAAACCGAATCTTTGTAACATAATTCCTCCCGGGCGAAAAATTCTTGTGTCTTAAGAATAAATAACTCTTCTTCGGAATACAAGTACAGTTATTCAAGAGGGTCTAAATGTTTTTATGAAAACTTTAATAAAAAGGAAGATTAAGGTTTTACAAATATCATTTATTATTAATATAATAATATATATAAGTGTATGAAATTAAAGAAGAAGGAGTTGGATGAGCAGGAACTATGAAAAGTTTACGTTGGAAAGTAACAGTCGTATTTTCAGTACTTATTTCCATGATGTTTGCTATTTTAGGGACAACTGTGTATCAGTTAGAAAAAGAAAAAGAGTCCCGTGTTCTTGAGCAATATTCTCATAACACGATGGAATTGTTAACGGAACAAATGAATGGATTTATTATTGGTATTGGGGAGGATATGAAGTACTATTCTAGTAGTGGAACCATTGTTGGAATGTTCCAAGACGGGGTTACACCAGAAGAAGAAATGGTAATAATGAAGGGGTTTTTAGAGTTTAAAAATAATCACCCTGATATTTTAGACCTTTATATCGGAACGAAAGATAAAAAGACATTAAGTGCAAATCTTGCGGATGGTGGAAAAGTGCCAGAAGGATATGACCCAACAACAAGGCCATGGTATAAGGCTGCGTTAAGCGATACGAAAAATGTACATTGGGGACAGCCACAATATGAAATTGCAACAGGAAAATTAAGTGTAGGTGTTTCGAAAGCCCTTTTATCTCCAGATGGTTCAGAAGTACTTGGTGTTGTAGCGATGGATGTGTCATTAGGCACCATTCAAAAGTTACTTCATAACATTCAGTATAACTATGGTGGAGAAATGTTTATTGTTAATGATAAAAACATGGGAATCGTGTATCCAGATAAAGTTGGAAAAGATGTCTCAAAAGAACCACTGATTCAAAGTTTAAAACAAGATCGAAATGATTTTGTTGTTACGAAGTTAAAAGGACAAGATGTCGTTGCATATAGTCAGCCGATAAAATCTATGAATTGGAAGATCGGAATTGTTTATCCGAAAAAAGAAGTTGATGGTTTATTAACAACGTTAAGAAATATGTTTATAGGATTAGCGTGTGCAGGTGTAATTGCGGCAATTGTTGTATCTTATTTCTTTGCAAGAAGATTAACAAAACCACTTCAATCGTTAACACAACAAGTACAAAAAGTAGCAGAAGGAGATTTAACGCTACAGATGAAAGTGCAAACGAACGATGAAGTGGGGGTACTTACAAAGCACTTTAACGATATGGTCGGACAAATGAATGAAATGGTTAGTCATATTAAAAATAACGTATCATCAGTGCAACAATCAGCAGATAACTTGCATTATTTAACAAATGAGACGGTTGCTTCGAGTAGGGAAGTTTCCAGTGCGATGGATGATGTGACGGGCGGTGCATCAACATTAGCCAATAGTGTGGAGGAAATTTCAGCGCAGCTAGACAATATGAAACAGTCCGTGGGACAAGTAAATGGCTCAGTAACTTCCATTAAAGATGTAACAAGTCAAGCAGAACAAGCATCACAAAGCGGATTACAGACGATGCAACGTTTAGTGGACACAAGGGATGAGTCTGCTTCCATTGTGCTGGAAACAGAAAGTGCAGCTGAGAAACTTGAGCATAGTGTACAATCGATTCAAAATGTTGTTGAGCTCATTAAAGGAATTTCTGATCAAACAAACTTATTAGCATTAAATGCTTCCATTGAAGCAGCGCGCGCAGGAGAACAAGGAAAAGGTTTTGCTGTTGTCGCAGAAGAGGTACGAAAATTAGCAGAACAATCAAAAGCAGCGACTGGAGATATCGCTTCTATTATTGCAGAAGTGCAACAAGAAGTAACTCGCGTTGTAGAAGTGATTGGAAGTTTAAAAGACATTGCTAATGTGCAAGATCATGTAACGAAAGATGCGGAACAATCATTCCAAATTGTTATTTCTGTTGTAAATACAATTATTACTTCCGTTGAAAGAATTTCGACAGAAGTACAAAAGATTGGACATGAACAGAAAGACATTACACAAGTTATGCAAACCATCGCTGAAACGAGTCAGGAGAGTGCAGCTGTATCAGAAGAAGTGAATGCAGCAACAGAAATGCAAGTAACTCATCTAGAAAAAGTATCAGGAACGATGAAGCAATTAACAGTGGAAATGAACGATCTGGAAAAGGTAGTAGAACAATTTAAAATAGACAAATAGAGAGTTAGGCTGTCGAGGTTTCTCGGCAGCTGTTTTTTTGGGTAGGGCTTTCCATCAGCGAGAAAAGCGTCGCTGATGGAGGTTTCACTTTATATCGTGTCGAAGCGCCGATATATTTTTAAAGAGGAAGAAAATTTTGTACAATAGTAAAGAATCTATAGAAGAGGTGAACAGAAATGGCAATTGTTGATGTTACCATTATTCCAGTTGGAACAGGTACTACAAGTGTAAGTGAGTATGTAGCAGAAATACAAAAAGTACTTGAGAAAAATGCAGATCGTGTGAAGTATCAATTAACACCAATGAATACAATTATTGAAGGAGAACTCTCAGTATTATTTGAAGTGATTCAACAAATGCATGAAGTTCCGTTTTCTAAAGGTGCAGGCCGCGTAGCAACAAATATTCGCGTTGATGATCGCCGTGATAAGGTTAGCTCAATGGAGAAGAAGTTACAATCTGTACAATCAAAGTTATAAGGTGTAAGGGAAGCAGCTATAGTAGTCTGCTTCCTTTCATATATAAATGTAACTTGAAAACCAACATAAAACCCGATTTTTTTAGATGGGCGAGAGTGTCTGGTCATGCTTGGAGCGGTTAGTGCCTTTTTTCTGCCACGGGCGATGTGAAAATAAAGGGAGGAAACAAGTAGCATAGGAAATTTGTTTCTATCTTGTAATTTCTTTAATATTAAACATAAAAGAAGTGTGAAGGGGAGATCAACGGAATGAGCGAAAAATTTCAAGAACAGTTTGATGGTTTGTTAGAGAAGTATACAGAGCTCTTATTAGGAGAGAGCAATGAGGAATATAAGCAAAAGGTTGAGAAATGGGCGTTATATTCGTATGTCGCTAAAACGATGCCAGCTCTTGTCAAGCATTGGAATGAAACGTATCCAGATGCGAAAGAAGAGATGATCCAGTTAATTGCAGAAATTAAGAAGCTGAATGACGAGCATAGACAAAAGAAGTAAGAAGGAAAGAAAACAAGCATAAGAACGCTTTTCTTTTTAGGGGAGGTCGAGAGGGACTGGCCGTGCATAGTAGCGGTCAGTTCCTTTTTTTGCCCCGAGCGAGCCAGTTGTATCCTCTATAGCAGAGATTTGTTTGTTAGTAAATCGAAATGAATATGTATAAGTTGAAAAGCAACAGAAAACCACTTTTCTTTTTAGAGAGGAGAGAGCGACTGAGTAGTTACGAATTATTTTTATATAATGTTCATTTGTCGTATGGAATCAAATGGGTATCTTCGTTTTGACTATAGGATGGGATATGAAAACCATTTGTCGAATTTACTGCTGAGAGATGTAATAGGCTATTCATCTCTTAATATTTCTAGATGTCGAAAATTTTTTTATATGATTTCTCCTTTTAAAATTTGGAGTTGTAAACATTCCCCTATTATTGTGTTAATTATCTAAATAATTATTTGTATCAAATAATTTTAAACAGTGATATAATTTAGAGGAGGGGCAAAAAACAGACAAAGTACAGTCATAGGGGTGAAAGACATGGAACAATTAATGCGTAATTCTTTCCTGTTTTTATCAAAAAATAAAGCGCTAACAAAACTAGCGAAAAAGTACGGCTTACGCTTTGGAGCGGGGCGCTTTGTTGCGGGAGAAACAATCGACTTAGCAGTAGCGGCTATTAAAGATTTAAACAGACAAAACCTTTGTGTTACGATCGACTATTTGGGGGAATTTGTTGATAATGAAGCAGAGGCAAATGAGATGGCAGATGAATCGATTGAAGCAATTCGTGCAATCGGTCGTGAAAAGCTAGATTCTCAGCTTTCATTAAAAATGACATCTATGGGTCTGGATATTTCACAAAATTTAGTTATGAATAATATGCGCCGTATTTTAGAAGCAGCGAAAGAAAACGGTGTGTTTGTAACAATTGATATGGAAGACTATTCACGTTGTGGGAAAACAATTGATATCTTCAAGAAGTTAAAAGAAGAATATGACAATGTTGGTACAGTAATTCAAGCGTATTTATATCGTACAGAGAAAGATATAGATGATTTGAATGCGTATACACCAAATTTACGTCTTGTAAAAGGGGCATATAAAGAGCCCGAGGAAGTTGCATTCCCAGAAAAGAAAGATGTAGATGAAAATTATAAAAAGATTATTAAAACGCACTTATTAAATGGCAATTATACAGCAGTCGCTTCACATGATGATGCAATTATTGAATATACAAAAAAACTTGCTGAAGAATACAACATTTCGCGTGATCAGTTTGAATTTCAAATGTTATACGGTATTCGCACAGAGCGTCAACTTGAGCTTGTGAAAGAAGGATATAAAATGCGCGTGTATGTACCATATGGAAACGACTGGTACGGTTATTTCATGCGCCGCTTAGCAGAACGTCCAGCTAACGTAGCGTTCGTATTAAAAGGAATGGTTAAAAAATAACCAAGGAAGTATAAACTTCCTTGGTTATTTTAATTGTTCAAAAGCATATTCTGCCATCTTTTTGGTATCGGGATACACTGTTTTGCGGCCAGTAGAGAGGACAACGTTAATCACTCTTTTCCCGTCTTTTTCATCTATTGTAACGACTGTGTATTCTGCTAATGCTGAAAGGCCACTCTTACTTCCAATTGCATGTGGATCAGCGTACAATTCTTCCCGTCCATAGTTTGCAACCTTTTTCGTTTGCATAGATGTGTGCACCGTTGTATGAATGGTATTCATATCTTGCAACACTATTGGGTATTTTAATGCTTCTTTTGTAATAAGTGCTAGATCATATGGTGAAAGTTTATTTCCAAGTGCATCAGCTCCGCTAGCGTTTTTAAATGTTGTATGTGTTGCTCCGAGTTGTTTTGCACGTTCATTCATCATTTTTGTAAACTTTTCTTTGGAACCGGCGATATGCTCTGCGATTGATTCGGCAATTGGATCGGCGCTAATGACAAGCATGAGTTTTAATGCTTCATCGCGCTTTAATTTTTCACCAGCATGTAATGTAATTTTTTTGCTTTGGCTTTCTGTTTTTACCGCATGTTCTGTCACCGTAATTTCTTCATCTTCTTTTACATTTTCCAGCAAAAGAAGTGTGGTCATCATTTTCGTTACACTTGCCGGATAGGAACGTTCATGTTCACGTTTTCCGTATAAAATATCTCCTGTTTTCGCATCAATCGTCACGCCATATCTTCCAGATATATCAGGCTGGTCGGCCTTAACTATTTGTCTATGCGAATATAAAGAAAAAATCATTGCAATAAATAAAGTAGCTGAAATAACAAGTAGTGTAATGGTTCGTTTCATTATGTACCCTCTTTTATGTATGAAATAGACAGCGATATAGCCCATTTTTCATTATGCCATGTTCGCTGTCTATATTTGTACTATTATTTTTCACCCATGTTTTGTTTCTTATATTGCTGATTATTTCCTTGGCGTCCTTTTTCGATGCCGCGATCAACTGGGCCGGCATTTCCTGTTACGCTTGTTGAGCTAATACCTGCTTTTGATGGATTTCTCTTCATTTTAGCCATAAGTTATGCCTCCGTTTGAACAAGTGTTTTAAGAAAGGAAGTTCACTACATATCATGTCCAAAATATGAAAAAAGAAATAAGTTCAGAAAATTTTATTTTTAAATATATTGCGAAAATTTCGATGTTAGCATATATTTATTAGTAGAGGCTCACTCATTGATTGCGACGTTTGTCGAAAAATTGAATGAGCATTCATTCAAGAATAAGGGGGAGAATTGGATGTTCCAAATTAAAAAGGCTGCAGTTCTTGGTTCTGGTGTAATGGGTTCTGGAATTGCTGCACATTTAGCTAACATCGGTATACCGACATTATTGCTTGATATTGTACCACCATCGCTTACGAAAGAGGAAGAAGCGAAGGGACTTACATTAGAACATAAAAGTGTACGAAATCGTTTCAGTAACGGAGCACTGCAAAAGTTGTTAAAGCAAAAACCCGCTCCTCTTACTGTAAAAGGAAACTTAGCATTAATTGAGGCGGGCAATATGGAAGATGATATGGAACGCCTTGCTGATGTTGATTGGATTATTGAAGTAGTTGTTGAAAATTTAGATATTAAAAAGAAAGTATTTGAAAAGATAGAAGCTGTTCGTAAACCAGGCTCTATTGTTAGCTCAAATACATCGGGTATTTCCGTTGAAAAGATGATTGAAGGGCGTTCAGATGACTTCAAAAAACATTTCCTAGGAACGCACTTTTTTAATCCACCACGATATTTAAAACTTCTTGAGATTATACCAACAAAAGATACAGATCCACATGTGTTAGACTTCATGAAATTATTTGGCGAAGATGTACTTGGTAAAGGTGTTGTTGTTGCAAAAGACACACCAAACTTTATTGGAAACCGCATTGGTACGTACGGACTGCTTGTGACGCTGCAAGAAATGGTAAAACGCGGCTACAGCGTTGGAGAAGTAGATTCTGTAACAGGTCCATTAATTGGCCGTCCAAAAAGCGCAACGTTCCGCACATTAGATGTTGTCGGATTAGATACATTCGTTCACGTTGCAAATAACGTATATGAAAATGTACAAGAAGAAGAGCGCGAAGTCTTTAAAGTGCCAGCTTTCATGCATGACATGTTAGAAAGAAAATGGCTTGGAAGTAAAACAGGTCAAGGCTTCTTCTTAAAACAAGGAAAAGAGATTTTAGAGTTAAATCCTGAAACGATGGAATACGAAGCGCGCAGAAAATTAAAAGCAGCTTCTGTTGAAATAAGTAAACAAGAAAAAGGATTAGCAAATAAATTGAAAGCGCTTGTATATACAAAAGACCGCGCTGGTGAATTGCTATGGAACATTATTACACCAACTCTTTTATATGCAGCAAAGCTTACGAAAAAAATTGCTGATGATATTGTTGCGATTGATAATGCGATGAAGTGGGGCTTCGGCTGGGAGCAAGGTCCGTTTGAAATTTGGGATGCAATCGGCGTTGAGAAGTCCGTTCAGAAGATGGAAGAGAACGGCGGAGTTGTTCCAAATTGGGTAAAAGAAATGATTGAGAACGGTGTTACATCATTCTATAAACATGATAATGGCGAAAGCTACTACTATGATAACGGTGAATACAAACAAATCGTTCGTAATAAAAAAGCAATTTCTCTAAAACAATTGAAAGAGAAAAATGGCGTATTAAAGAAAAATAGCGGTGCAAGCTTAATTGACTTAGGGGACGGCGTTCTTTGCTTAGAGTTCCATTCTAAGAGCAATGCAATTGGCATGGATATTACGCAAATGATTAACTACGCTGTTGATGAGGTAGAAAAGAATTATAAAGGGCTTGTAATCGGGAACCAATCGAAAAACTTCTGCGTAGGTGCAAACCTTGCGATGATTTTAATGGAAGCACAAGATGACAACTACTTTGAAATTGAGTGGGTTGTGAAAAGCTTCCAAGATGCAATGATGAAAATTAAGTACTGCTCAAAGCCAGTTGTGGCAGCGCCTTACGGTATGACACTTGGCGGCGGTACAGAAGTTTGCTTACCGGCAGCTAGCATTCAAGCTTCTAGTGAAACGTATATGGGATTAGTAGAAGTTGGTGTTGGTTTAATCCCTGGCGGAGGCGGTAACAAAGAGCTATACATTAAACACCTGAACAAAATGGCAAATGGTGTTGAGTTTGATCTGCAAAAAGTTGCAAACAAAGTGTTTGAATCAGTAGCGATGGCGAAAGTTTCAACATCTGCGCAAGAAGCAGTCTCTCATAACTTCTTAGGTGATAAAGATGGCATTAGTGTCAATGGTGATCACTTACTATACGATGCAAAACAAAAAGCACTTACTTTATATGAAGCAGGCTATAAAGCACCAATTCGTAAAAAGATTCCAGTTGTTGGGGAAACAGGATATGCAACGCTTGCGCTTGGAGCAGAAGCAATGCATTTATCTGGCTATATTTCCGAGTATGATCTGCACATTGCGAAAAAACTCGCATATGTCATTGCTGGCGGAAAAGTCCCATACGGAACAGAAGTGGATGAGCAATATTTATTAGATATTGAACGCGAGGCGTTTATTAGTTTAGTGAGCGAAATGAAATCACAAGCAAGAATGCAGCACATGCTTGTAAAAGGAAAACCATTACGTAACTAAGGAGGAAGATTGTTCATGAGAGAAGCTGTTATTGTTGCAGGGGCAAGAACGCCTATCGGGAAAGCGAAGAGAGGATCATTAAATACAGTGCGTCCTGATGACTTAGGAGCATTAGTTGTAAAAGAAACGCTAAAACGTGCAAATAACTATGACGGTCCAATTGACGATTTAATTTTTGGCTGTGCGATGCCAGAAGCAGAGCAAGGTTTAAATATGGCACGTAATATTGGCGGGCTAGCAGGACTTTCTTATGACGTTCCAGCTATTACGATTAACCGCTACTGTTCTTCAGGTCTGCAAAGTATCGCTTACGGTGCAGAGCGTATTATGCTTGGTCATTCAGAGGCGGTATTATCAGGCGGCGCTGAATCAATGAGTTTAGTGCCAATGATGGGGCACGTTGTTCGTCCGAATAGCCGCCTAGTTGAAGCGGCTCCGGAATATTATATGGGCATGGGACATACTGCAGAACAAGTTGCTGTAAAGTATGGTATTTCCCGCGAAGAGCAAGATGCATTTGCGGTAAGAAGCCATCAGCGTGCAGCAAAAGCATTAGCAGAAGGAAAGTTTGCAGATGAAACTGTGTCTGTTGATGTAACGCTTCGCACTGTTGGAGCAAATAACAAGTTGCAAGAAGAGACTATTTTGTTCTCACAAGATGAAGGCGTAAGAGCAGATACGACGTTAGATGTACTTGGGAAACTGCGCCCAGCATTTAATGTGCGCGGAACTGTAACTGCTGGTAACTCATCACAAATGAGTGACGGCGCAGCAGCAGTACTACTGATGGATCGTGAAAAAGCAGTAAGCGACGGATTACAGCCGCTGGCGAAATTCCGCTCCTTCGCAGTAGCTGGTGTACCGCCAGAAGTAATGGGAATTGGTCCAATTGCAGCGATTCCAAAAGCATTAAAATTAGCGGGCTTAGAGTTATCTGATATTGGCTTATTTGAACTAAATGAGGCATTTGCATCGCAATCCATCCAAGTTATTCGTGAACTTGGACTAGATGAAGAAAAAGTAAACGTAAACGGCGGAGCGATTGCCCTTGGACATCCACTTGGCTGTACAGGATCGAAATTAACATTATCTCTTATTCATGAGATGAAACGCCGCAATGAGCAATTCGGTATTGTAACAATGTGTATCGGCGGAGGAATGGGTGCTGCTGGAGTGTTTGAATTACTTTAAAAGTGGAAGCGGCTCGCTCAGAACAAGAGGGGGATGGAGCTTCTGACATAGAGGCGCTTTTTGCCTCGGCGGAAGACGCGAAGCCACCGACTGTTCTAGCCGCTGGAACTGGATATTATAAAAGCGGAGCCGGCTCGCTCAGAACAGGAGCGGTTAGGGCCCTTTTCTGTCACGTGCAAGAGTTTTAAAACAAAGGGAGAAAGCAAGGTGCGGTCATCTTTTGTTTCACATTATACGGTGAATAAACAAAACAGATTTAATAGATAAAAAGCAGATGAAACAAGAGGGTAGGAAAAAAGAAGGCTAGCTTTTCTTAGAACAAGAGAAGCAGCCTATGAAAATATGAAGGAGGAATTTTTCATGGAAAAAACAGTAGGAAGTGCAGTAAAAGGCGGTAGCTTTTTAATTGATGATATTACAATCGAGCAAGTATTTACGCCGGAAGATTATAGCGATGAGCATAAATTAATTGCGAAAACGACAGAAGATTTTATCGTAAATGAAGTATTACCAGAGCTTGAATATTTAGAGAAACATGAGTTTGATCGCTCTGTTCGCTTATTAAAAGAAGCCGGAGAGCTTGGTTTATTAGGTGCGGATGTACCAGAAGAATACGGCGGTATTGGTCTTGATAAAATTAGTTCGGCATTAATCTCAGAGAAGTTTTCTCTTGCAGGCGGCTTTGCAATTACGCACGGTGCTCACGTTGGGATTGGATCGTTACCAATCGTATTATTCGGGAACGAAGAGCAAAAGAAAACATATTTACCTGCGTTAGCAACAGGCGAAAAGTTAGCTGCATACGCATTAACAGAGCCAGGTTCTGGATCTGATGCGTTAGGCGCAAAAACAACGGCTCGCTTAAATGCGGAAGGCACACACTACGTATTAAACGGTGAAAAACAATGGATTACAAACTCTGCTTTCGCTGATGTATTCGTTGTATATGCGAAAGTAGACGGCGAACATTTCACAGCATTTATCGTAGAAAAAGAATACCCTGGTGTATCTACGGGCCCAGAAGAAAAGAAAATGGGTATTAAATGTTCTTCTACTCGTACATTAATTTTAGAAGATGCATTAGTACCGAAAGAAAATGTACTTGGTGAAATTGGTAAAGGTCATGTTATTGCCTTTAACATTTTAAATATCGGTCGCTATAAATTAGGTGTTGGTACAGTTGGCTCTTCAAAACGCGCGTTAGAAATTTCAGCGCAATATGCAAATCAACGTCAACAATTTAAACAACCAATTTCTCGCTTCCCATTAATTCAAGAGAAACTTGCAAATATGGCAGCGAAAATTTATGCAGCAGAAAGCTCTGTATATCGTACAGTTGGTTTATTTGAAAGTCGTATGAGCACATTGTCTGAAGAAGAAGTAAAAGACGGAAAAGCTGTTGCAGCTTCTATCGCTGAATATGCAATTGAGTGTTCTTTAAACAAAGTATTCGGCTCTGAAGTACTAGACTACGTAGTAGATGAAGGTGTCCAAATCCATGGTGGTTACGGATTTATGGCAGAGTACGAGATTGAAAGAATGTACCGCGACTCTCGTATTAACCGTATTTTCGAAGGTACGAATGAAATTAACCGCTTAATCGTACCAGGAACATTCTTGCGTAAAGCAATGAAAGGTGAATTACCACTTCTACAAGAAGCACAAAAATTACAAGAAGAGTTAATGATGATGATGCCAGAAGAAGTAGGCGATGAGCCATTAGCAGCTCAAAAACATTTAGTAAAAAATGCGAAGAAAATCGGCTTAATGATTGCTGGTTTAGCTGCTCAAAAATACGGTAAAGCCTTAGACAAAGAACAAGAAGTTCTTGTGAACATTGCAGATATCGTAAATAACTTATACGCAATGGAATCAGCTGTTCTTCGTACAGAAAAAGCAATCAAAGTAACTGGCCTTGAGAAGAACAAACAAAAAGTTCTTTATACAGAAGTATTCTGCCAAGAAGCGTTCAACCAAATCGAAGCAGACGCAAAAGAAACAGTTATCGCAGTTGAAAATGGTGACATGCTACGCATGATGTTATCTGCACTTCGTAAGCTAACACGTCACACACCAATTAACGTTATTCCGAAGAAGCGTGAAATTGCAGCGAAAGTATTAGAGGATGAGCGTTATACAGTTTAATAAATATGAAGGAGCTGCCATGGAGGGCAGCTCCTTTTTGTGTCCGCTGCTGATTTATCAACGCTTTTTGGGATATATCGGCGCTTCGACATGAAATAAAGACCCTTCGACGATATTCGACATAAGAAAAATGTCTGAAAATT
The DNA here is from genome assembly GCF_000383235.1 of Bacillus sp. 123MFChir2. Taxonomy (GTDB): domain Bacteria; phylum Bacillota; class Bacilli; order Bacillales; family Bacillaceae_G; genus Bacillus_A. The sequence goes on along the minus strand of NZ_KB910960.1, from coordinate 7,448 downwards.
AAGTGAACAACCCTCGTATTTGTGTTATTCTATAAAAAATGGAAAAGAAAGGTTGGAGGTATGTACCACTATACTGCAAACAAGTATTGATGGGGAGTATTTAGGGAGAGCATTAACAGTTGTGTATGCGATTCAAGGTGCACTGGCTTCTGTAGGATACTTACTTGGCGGAGTATTAGCTGATTATGTACCGTCATCTCAATTGTATTTAATCGGGTCAATTACTTTATTGTTAGCGGGAATGTACTTTACACAAAGTTTATTTTTATATAGCTCGATGAAGAAGCAGCTTTTAGAGAAAGAGACAATGTAGAAGGGTATTGATGTCATGTCAATTGAACAAGAACTATATGAAGCAGCTACTCAGTTTATTAAGAAGCGCTATCCCGTAGGATGGGGAGGAGCTGCGGCAATGTGTACGGAAGACGGCGATATATTGATTAGTGTTGCTCCTGAAGTTATTAATGCTTCAACCGAATTATGTATGGAAACTGGGGCGATATGTGAGGCGCATAAGTTAAATAAGAGGATCACACATAGTATTTGTGTGACAAGAGATGACGAACATGATGAATTCAAAGTATTGACCCCATGCGGCGTTTGCCAAGAGCGTTTATTTTATTGGGGCTCGGATGTGAAAGCGGCAATTTATTCTCGAGAGGGAAAACTTATTTTCAAGACGTTACAAGAAATACAGCCGTATCATTGGTATGAGGCATACAAAGATTGCCAAGAGTAATTTAATTAGGGGAAAGGAAGTAGTCATATAAAACGACTACTTCTTCTTTTTTTGCCCGAAAATGGAATTTATGGTGACAAAAACTAATGGTATTAGTATAATGAAACTAATGACATTAGTTTTTGGAAAGGGAGCTGGAAATATGAGAATGATGCACGAAAAAACAGTATATCAATTGTCATTTTTACCAAGAGTGTTTCCTGTGAATTGTTACTTTGTGGAGGAAGAAGAGGGGTTAACTTTAATTGATGCGGCACTTCCATATAGCGCAAAAGATATTTTACAAGCGGCTGAGAAAATAGGGAAACCAATTATTAATATTGTATTAACACATGCACATGATGATCACATCGGTGCGCTAGACGCATTAAAGGAAGTACTTCCTGATGTTCCAGTTTATATTTCTAAGCGGGATGCACGTTTGTTAGAAGGAGATACGACATTACAAAGAGATGAACCAAATACACCGATAAAAGGCGGTGTACCAAAAAAAGTGAAGACAGGGCCAGATGTTTTATTAGAGGATGGAGACCGAATTGGATCGCTTCTTGCGATAGCAGCGCCGGGACATACACCAGGCTCCATGTCATTTCTTGATACGCGAAATAAAGCTCTTATTGCCGGGGATGCATTGCAAACAAGAGGGGGCATAGCTGTTTCGGGACAAATGAAATTTTGGTTCCCGTTTCCTGCGATGGCAACGTGGAGTAAAGAAGTAGCATTACAGAGTGCAGAAAAGCTAAGAGAATATGAACCGTCCTTACTTGCGGCAGGGCATGGAAAAATGATAAATAATCCAGGTGCTGCAATAGACCGTGCTATTCAGGAAGCAAAGCGAAATATAGAAAGTATGAAAGAGGGTTAATTTATGTCACCGAGAATCGGACTTACATTACAGAAAATCGTAGTCACAGCGGCAGAAATCGCAGATACAAATGGCATACAAGAAGTAACATTAGCGTCATTATCGCAAAGGCTGGGGGTACGTTCTCCCTCTTTATATAATCATGTGAAAAGTTTACAGGACGTACGAAAAAACCTTGGTGTTTACGGAGTAGACCAGCTACATGGGGCGCTGAAAGAGGCGGTAGAGGATAAAAGTATGGACGAAGCAATTCATGCATTAGGAGAAGCGTACGTGGCGTTTGTCCGAAAACATCCTGGATTGTATGAAGCAACTTTTTTACGAGATGAAGAAGTGCAACAAGCAGGAGACGGAATTGTAGAGCTTTGTCTTCGGGTTTTACAGCAATACGGCTTAGAAGGAGAGAATGTACTTCATGCGACGCGCGGACTAAGAAGTATTTGTCACGGATTTGCGTCGATCGAACAGCAAGGCGGATTTGGGTTGCCGCTGGATTTAGATGTGAGTTTACATTTATTATTGGAAACATTTATTAAAGGACTGCATGTGATGAAAGGATAAAACCTTAGAAGCGATTCTAAGGTTTTTTCGTGCATACAATTTCAAAAGAAATAAATACTAAATCGTGAATGAACAAAGAAAGGAAGGTCGTCACAATGCAAAATTTAACGGAACTTGAAGTAGAAAATTTGCGTCATCTGATTGGCGGGCATGCAACAGTTATTAACAAACTACAAGAGTATGCACAGACATGTACCGATCCGCAGCTGAAACAGATGTTGCAAAAAGATGTGCAAGATGCACAAAATACGAAACAACAATTAATGTTGTTTCTAGGATAGGAGTGCAGAGAATATGAATGAAAAAGATATGGTGAATGATTATTTAGCTGGGTTAAATGCAAGTTTAACGGGTTATGCAAACTATATTGCGCAAGCGAATAATGAACAATTACATCAAACATTAATTCAAATTCGTAATCAAGATGAAGTAAGACAGCGCAATCTATATGAATATGCGATGCAAAAGGGCTATTATCAACCAGCAGCACCGGCTAATCCAATGGTTGTACAGCAGTTAAAAAGTCAATTGAATGCACAATAAAGTGCAACTTTAATCAGTGGGGGTTTTCTTCATCCCCGCTGATTATCATCCCTCACCAATCGGGCTTTTACGGGCAGTGTATCCCCCACTTAGCTTCTCTGCTTTCACTGAACTTTGAGGTGGGAGTATTACTGCCTGCAAATAGCGGGATAAAAACAGAAATATTTCAAAGCGGATAGCGTAATCGAGACGTTATTCGCTTTTTTGTGAAAATAAAACATTCGGAACTTTGTCGGAATTATGTGCAAAGGGACATAAAATGTCTATATTATTTGTGATACTTTTCACAAGTTGTACATGGTTTCTATGGAAAAAGCTTCTATAATAAAACGTGTTAGGTATATAAAACAAAGAAGGCTATATTAGGAAGCAGGGGAGATCATCATGAATAGAAGTACAAGAAAAGTTGCAATTATAGGTACTGGGTTAGTTGGATCTAGCTGTGCGTATTCTATTGTGAATCAAGGAATCTGTGAAGAATTAGTGTTAATTGATATTAATCATGAACGAGCAGTTGGCGAAGCGATGGATTTGTCACACAGCATGAATTTTATAAATACAAGAACAAAAGTATATGCAGGAACTTATGAAAATTGTAAGGATATGGATATTGTTATTATTACAGCAGGACCTACTCCAAAACCAGGACAAAGTCGTCTTGATACTTTAAGAGCAGGTGCAAAAATTATGGAAAGTGTTGTATCGGGGGTTATGGAAAGCGGATTTCAAGGTATTTTCTTAATTGCCTCTAATCCAGTTGATATTATGACTTACCAGGTTTGGAAGTTATCCGGTTTTCCGAGAAACCGCGTAATTGGTACTGGAACATCTTTAGATTCTTCGCGCTTACGAACAATTTTGTCTGAAATATTTGAGGTAGATCCGCGTAGCATTCACGGTTACTCATTAGGACAACATGGCGATTCACAAATGGTTGCTTGGTCTCACGTAACAGTTGGCGGAAAACCAATTCTCCAAATTTTAGAAGAGCAAAAAGAACGGTTTGCAGATATTGATTTAGATGCAATTGTCGAACAAACTGCAAAAGCGGGTTTAGAAATTTCTAAACGAAAAGGAACAACTTATTACGGTACCGGGAATTCCTTAGCTTATATTGCACGTTCTATTTTTAATGATGATTATCGTGTTATGGCTGTATCAACAATTCTAGATGGTGAATATGGTGAATATGAAATTTGTACAGGTGTCCCAGCTATCATAACAAGAGATGGTGTAAAAGAGATTGTTGAGCTGAGCTTAACAGAAGCTGAAGAAAGCCAATTTGCACAATCAAATGATATTTTACGGGACTATATGAAAATAATTGGTTGCTAGATTAGAGGAAGGTAAAACAGATGAAGAAATATATCATGCCTCGTATATTTAAAGGGTCTGCAGGAATTGCACAAGGTATTTTCGTATCTCTTGGAATTGGCCTACTTATTGAGAATATAGGAAGAATTGCTGATATTCCGATGTTAATTACAATAGGAGTTGTTGCGAAATCACTTATGGCACCGGCAATTGGAGCAGGAATTGCTTTTATGCTCGGAGCAAATGGACTTGTCATTTTCTCAGCGATGGTTGCCGGAGCGATTGGAGCTGGATCGATTTCGATTACTGCAGCTGGTTTGATGATTAAAACTGGTGAACCAATCGGTGCGTTATTAACAGCGACTTTAGCGGTTTATATCGGTAAACGATTAAGCGGAAAAACAGCTTTAGATATGATGCTCGTTCCGTTTGCGGCAATATTAGGTTCAGGTTTAGTTGGTATTTGGCTATCTCAAAATATTAACCCGGTCTTAAATGCAGTTGGCGCATTTATTAAAGATAGCTCAGCTGGTAGTCCATTTATCGCTTCTATTGTACTTGCAGTTGTTTGGGGATTGTTATTAATTTCTCCAGCGTCATCAGCAGCTTTAGCAATTGCACTTAGCTTAGACGGCGTGGCAGGTGGTGCTGCACTAGCAGGATGCGTTGCTCAATTTATTGGATTCGCTGTTATCTCTGCGAAGGAAAATAATTTAGGTGGTATATTAGCCCAGGCTCTTTGTACACCGAAAGTGCAGCTCCCTAATATTACTAAAAATCCAATGATTCTTGTACCAACTGTTGTTGCGAGTGCAATTGTAGGGCCTGTATCGGCACTTGGATTCCACCTTACAGCAGGGAAAGAAATTGCCGGTCTTGGGCTTAGTTCCCTTATCGCACCAATTAATTTAATTTCTAATCAAGGACTTAGCGTAGTTCCAGCGATCGTGATTACTTATATCGTAATTCCAGTAGCTGTTTCTTATATACTGTATATCATGTTGAAAAAGGCCGGTCGCATTAAACCAGGTGATATGACTGTGCCACAATCTTAAAGACTAGTAAGAGCGTTAAAAATATGCCAATTTGAAAATCTCCTCTTACATAGAGAAAAGCAGACTGAAGAAGCCGCAGTCTGCTTTTTTTGTTATAGATTATACTCCGGCTTGCACAGTAACCTTTTGTTCGCGTAATTCAAATACATAGTGTATAGCGGCATAGAGGAAGCTTCCTAGTACAGCGCCTGCTACCGCATCTACAAAGGCGTGCTGCTTTGTAAATAAGGTAGATAAAATAATGAGTATACCAACAAATGTTAGCAGGCCGTACACCCATTTATTTTGTTCTTTCCGTTTATAGGCTGTAATCATAATGACAAATGTTGTAAGTACATGAATGCTAGGAAAACAATTCACGGGCTGATCGATACTATAAATATAGCGCACTAAATTAGCAAATATATCATTGCCGATTACTTCAGGGCGTGTTACCGTTGTTTGCCACATATAATAGACGCTAAAGGAAGTGAGTTTCCCAAATAAGATACTACTTAATGTAACATAATAGAGCTTTCGATCAGCAAAACAGTAATAAATAAGAGTACCATACAAATAAGGAAACCAAAGTAAATAGGGAACGATAAATTCTTTTGTAAATGGAATCCATTCATCTATTTTTGTTGTTACATTTACAGCGCCTACTGTTGAGTGATTTAGTACGTCGTAAAGAGCACTTACAGGTATAAGTAGGAGTAGATAAGATAATGGGATAAAGGCTGAAAACTTATTATTTTTCATAGTAATTCTCCTGTTTGTAATGTAATAACTTGGAACTTGAAAAATTATAATATAAAAAATGGAACTGAACCATCGATTTTTCTAACATTTTTTGCAAATAACCTTACAGTTTTGTCACTGTATGAATGCAAATTGAAAAACTGAAAAATTGAAAACCTTTCTTTTTAAGATAGGCGGCTGTGCGTAGGAGTGGTTCATATATATCATATTTTAAGGTGTCGATAGGGGTGAAACAATTTTTAAACAAACGTTTGATTAACATGTTCGTTCCGCTTTGGCAGCATTAATCAAACGTTTGTTTAAATACAGGAGTTATTAATTTGGAATAAAAATGACAAAAAAACGGTAGTTTTTAAATAATATATCGTGTTTTGTAATTTTTTGTTATAAACTATAAAACGTAATATAAAGATAGAAAGAGGTGTAGAGTAATGTCATTGTTGAAAAATAGTAAAATCGGCACGAAATTAAATGCACTAATGATTATAGCTAGTATTGCATGTATTCTCTTATCGTTTATAGGATATAAGGGATTAGTAAAAACAGGAGAAGCTTCTGCAAGCATGTATGAAGAAAGACTACTTCCAATTTACTGGATAGAGTCTGTGGAATCTAATTTTAATTATACTATTAAGAACCTTGTGGAACTTATGGTCACAACTGATGAAAACAGAAATAAAGAATTAATAGATAGAATGGATCAATTGCAGAGCGCTGACAATCAATTATTAAAAGAATATGAATCTAAGATAGATGAACAAGAAGAAAAGCAATTATATGAAAATCTCCAAAAAAACCTTAAAGAATTAAGAAGGCACATAAATGAAGCAAAAAATTTGGCAATGCAAAATAAAAACGAAGAGGCGTATACTTATTATTTAAAAGAAGTCGAGCCCGACATGGAAAAAGCAAGTAATAGTATTGACGAGCTTATTAAGTATAATAGTAATAATGCAGAAAAATTACAGAAAAGCAATGCCAGCAGTGCGGAAACCACAATAACGACGTTTATTATTATTTCAGTTATATCGACTGTAATTATTATCTTCATTGGATATATTATTAAAACAGCTATTCAGCGTCCAATTACTTTATTAGAACACGATATGAAAGAAGTAGCGGATGGGAATTTAGTCATACGTACGTCTTATCAAGCAAATGATGAATTAGGAAGTATCGTTACATCTTTTAATCATATGTTAGACAACTTACAACAACTAATGGGAAAAATAAAGGTAACGGCACACGAGGTTACTTCCTCAACTGATAGCATGTTGCAAAATACAAATCAAGCATCTCAAATCTCTAATGAAGCAGTTCAAATAATTCATGAGGTGAACAAACAAATAGTAGGACAAGTTACGAGTATTCAAGAGAGTTCAACAGCAATGAATAACGTAGCAGATGGGGTTCAAACAGTAGCTGAATCAGCATCAACAGTTGCTGAAGTTGCTGTTGTCACAACAGATCGTGTGAATAGTGGAAGTAAAGTAATTAAGCAATCTATTACGCAAATGAATAATGTTCATAAAGTTGTTGAAGAAACATCTACGGTGATAGAACGTCTTGTTATGCGTACGCAAGACATAGATAAAGCTTTAAAGGCGATTACGAATATTGCGGAACAAAC
>NZ_KB910959.1 GCF_000383235.1 Bacillus sp. 123MFChir2 | reverse complement strand
CCCTCCTTCAAAACGTCGAAACCCCGGTTAAACAAAGGAAAAACCTCTGTTTAACCGAAAGTCCCCCTTAGGCAGTTCCCGATTGTGCACAACAAGCGATGTTTCTGTACGAAATTTCTCGATAATGCATCATATCCATTATAGACAAAAGGGAAAATTCTATACAGAAAAATTAAACACGACGACGTTTTGGCGGACGACATCCATTATGAGGAACTGGAGTAACATCTCTGATTGCTGTTACTTCTAGACCTGCAGCTTGAAGAGCACGAATTGCAGCTTCACGACCAGCACCAGGACCTTTTACAGTAACCTCTAAAGTTTTTAAACCGTGTTCCATTGCAACTTTAGCAGCAGTTTCAGCAGCCATTTGCGCAGCGAATGGAGTAGATTTACGAGATCCACGGAAACCAAGTGCACCAGCACTAGACCAAGAAAGCGCGTTACCATGAGTATCTGTAAGTGTTACGATTGTGTTGTTGAAAGTAGAACGAATATGAGCTATACCAGCTTCAATATTCTTTTTCACACGTTTTTTACGAGTGTTTGTTTTACGTGCCATTGTTAGTTCAACCTCCTTTACTTATTATTTCTTTTTATTTGCTACTGTACGACGTGGACCTTTACGTGTACGAGCATTGTTTTTAGAGTTTTGACCACGAACTGGTAAACCACGACGGTGACGAAGACCACGGTAAGAACCGATCTCCATTAGACGTTTAATGTTAAGAGAAACTTCACGACGAAGGTCTCCTTCAACTTTGATACGATCGACGATATCACGGATACGTCCTAATTCGTCTTCTGTTAAATCGCGAACTCGTGTTTCTGAAGAAACACCAGCTTCAGCAATAATTTTTTCAGCAGTTGTGCGACCAATGCCGAATACGTAAGTTAAAGAAATAACAACGCGTTTGTCACGAGGAATATCTACACCTGCGATACGTGCCATTCCGAATGCACCTCCTTCTGATTAACCTTGTTTTTGTTTATGTTTAGGGTTTTCACAAATAACCATTACTTTTCCACGTCTACGAATAACTTTACATTTTTCGCAGATCGGCTTAACTGACGGTCTTACTTTCATGTCTCGAACCTCCTTAAAGATTACGGAGTGCTATATTATTTAAAGCGGTACGTGATACGACCACGATTTAAATCGTACGGAGATAATTCTACCGTAACTTTATCTCCTGGTAAAATACGAATGAAGTTCATACGGATTTTACCAGAAACGTGAGCCAATACAACATGCCCATTCTCTAATTCTACTTTGAACATAGCATTTGGCAACGTTTCAATAACGGTACCTTCGACTTCAATTACATCATCTTTAGCCATTCAATGTTCTCCCTTCTTCAAATCAGTAACATTTTACACTGTTCTGAAATTCCGGAGAGCCAGCTACCTATAAAGTGGTAAGGATTTCGTATCCTGCTTCTGTAAGAGCAATCGTGTGCTCAAAATGTGCACACCATTTACCATCTACCGTTACCACTGTCCAGTCATCAGATAGTGTTTTTACATATCGTCTTCCTTGGTTCACCATCGGCTCAACACAAATGACCATTCCCGGTTTTAATCTAGGCCCTTGATTTGGTGGACCATAGTGCGGGATTTGTGGGTCTTCATGTAAGTTTTGCCCGATTCCGTGACCGACATACTCCCTAACGATCGAGAATCCACTATCTTCAACATACGTTTGAATCGCATGTGAAATATTAGATAATCGCTCGCCCGGTTTTGCGTGTTCTAGACCAAGATACAACGATTTTTCTGTGACATCAAGTAGCTTTTGAACAGATTCAGAAATGTTTCCTACTGGATACGTCCATGCAGAATCTCCATGGTATCCATTATGTTTCGCACCAATATCGATACTAATAATATCGCCTTCTTGGAGCTTGCGCTTTCCTGGAATCCCGTGTACAAGCTCTTCGTTTACCGAAGCACAAATGCTTCCCGGAAATCCGTTGTATCCTTTAAAAGATGGCACAGCGCCATATTTTAGAATCGTTTTTTCCGCTATTTGATCGAGCTCTTTCGTTGTAATTCCTGGGGCAATATGCTTTTTTAACTCTTGATGAGTTAAAGCCACAATCTTGCCAGCTTCTCGCATAATCTCGATTTCGCGAGGAGTTTTGCAAATAATCATTACGCTAAGCCTCCGATGAGAAGATCGACATCAGCAAATACTTTATCGATATCTTGCTCACCATTAATGCTTTTTAAATAACCAAGCTCTTCGTAGAAATCAAGCAAAGGCTTTGTTTGCTTAATATTCACTTCTAAACGATTTGCTACAGTTTCTTCATTGTCATCAGAACGCTGATATAACTCGCCACCACATTTATCGCACACGCCTTCTTTTGCTGACGGATTGAATTCTAAGTGGTAAGTCGCACCGCACTCTTTACAAATGCGACGGCCTGTTAAACGTTTTAGCAGTAATCCTGAATCCACATTAATGTTTAAAACATAATTAATCTTTTTGCCAAGATCTTTCATGATTTCTTCAAGAGCTGAAGCTTGTGCAACTGTTCGTGGAAAACCATCTAATAAGAAGCCTTTTACACAGTCTTCTTGACTCAAACGCTCACGCACGATTCCGATTGTAACTTCATCTGGTACAAGTGCTCCTTTATCAATAAAGGACTTAGCTTGTAAACCAAGTTCAGTTTCATCTTTCATAGCAGCACGAAACATGTCTCCTGTTGAAATGTGAGGGATGTTATACTTGGCAACAATCTTTTCGGCTTGTGTACCTTTACCGGCACCTGGAAGCCCCATTAAAATTAAGTTCATCGGTATTCCCCCTCATGAATGAGCATATAGGGAAGATGAATCTTCCCGCTTACTCACTGTTTGATAAACCCTTTGTAATGGCGTTTTACTAATTGACTTTCGAGCTGCTTCATTGTTTCTAAAGCAACACCGACAACAATTAGTAAACTTGTTCCACCTATCTGTGCAGATTGTGGCAGGTTTGCAAATTTAATAAATAAAACAGGCAGGATTGCAATCGCTGCTAAGAAAATTGCACCTACAAAGGTCAAACGATACAAGATCTTTGTTAGATACTGTTCTGTATTCTTACCCGGACGAATACCAGGAACATATCCACCTTGTTTGTTTAAGTTTTCAGCCATCTGTTCAGGATTTACTTGAACAAATGCATAGAAATATGCAAAGGCAATAATTAATGCAACGTATACGATCATACCCACTGGATGAGAATAATTAAAGTTTTCAATAATCCACTTCGATATTTCATGATTCGGGAAAAACTGTGCAATAGTCGGAGGCGTAATCAAGAATGAAACAGCAAAAATTACTGGAATAACACCAGCACTATTTACCTTAAGTGGTAAATGAGTGTTTTGTGCTCCAGTATAACCACCATTTCCAGTTACGCGCTTCGCATATTGAATCGGGATTTTTCTAACAGCTTGTTGAATGTAAATAACACCAACAATAACTGCTAACACAGCTAACAAAATTAAACCAACTTTTACGATACGGATGAACATTTGATCTCCGGCATCTTGGAATTGCTGTGCATACACTTGATTTATAGTATTTGGGATCGCTGCGGTAATACCAGCAAAGATGATGATAGAAATACCATTTCCTACTCCCTTTGCTGTAATTAACTCACCTAACCACATTAAAAATGCAGTTCCGGCAGTTAGTACCGTTGCAATATATAAATAAGTTGACCAGCTAGGGTCCAAAATTAATTGTCCACCTGCCATACCGTTAAAACCGATTGACATACCGATCGCTTGAATAAAAGCAAGAACAATTGTAAAGTAGCGGGTAAACTGAGCTAGTTTACGACGACCCATTTCACCTTGTTTTGACCATTCCGTAAATTTAGGAACAACATCCATCTGCAATAATTGCACGATGATGGATGCTGTAATGTACGGCATGATTCCCATCGCAAAGATGGAAAAGTTTTTTAAGGCTCCGCCGCCAAATGTATTCAGAATGCCCAATACATTCAACTGGTCTTGCGCTCTCAGTACATCTGCATTTGTATGAGGCACTGGGATGAACGTGCCAATTCGAAACACGATTAACATCGCTAAAGTGAATAATATTTTATTTCTTATCTCAGCAACGCGCATAAAGTTGGAGATTGTGCGAAACATTAGATCACCTCAACTGTTCCGCCAGCTGCTTCAATAGCTTCTTTTGCACTTGAAGAGAACTTGTGAGCTTTAACAGTAAGCTTCTTCTCTACAGCGCCGTTTGCAAGAATTTTAACACCGTCGTTTAATTTGCTGATAACGCCAGTCTCAAGCAATAATTCAGGTGTTACTTCTGTACCGTCTTCGAAACGATTTAACGTTGTTAAGTTAACGATAGCAAACTCTTTACGGTTGATGTTTGTGAAGCCGCGTTTTGGTAAACGACGGAATAATGGAGTTTGACCGCCTTCAAAACCAAGACGAACACCGCCACCAGAACGTGCGTTTTGTCCTTTGTGACCTTTTCCAGCAGTTTTACCGTTACCAGAACCGATACCACGACCTACACGATTACGAACTTTACGAGAACCTTCCGCAGGTTGTAATTCATGAAGTTTCATTCCCAGGCACCTCCTTATATTGATGAGTTATGATTAAGCTTCTTTTACAGTTACAAGGTGAGAAACTTTGTTGATCATACCGCGAATAGCAGGAGTTTCTTCCTTAACTACAGTTGAATTCAACTTTTTAAGACCTAAAGCTTCTACAGTCGCACGTTGATCTTGTGGACGACCAATTACACTACGAGTGAGGGTAATTTCTAACTTTTTCGCCATTATATTTTCCCTCCTTCTTAACCTAGTAGCTCTTCTACAGATTTACCGCGTAATTTTGCTACATCTTCAGCACGCTTAAGATCTTTTAATCCGTTCACAGTAGCACGGATCATGTTAATTGGTGTGTTAGTACCAAGAGATTTAGAAAGAATATCTTGTACACCAGCTAATTCAAGAACCGCACGAACTGGACCACCAGCGATAACTCCAGTACCTTCTGCAGCAGGTTTTAAGAATACTTCACCTGCTCCAAAGTTACCGATAATTTCGTGTGGAATTGTTGTACCAACTAATGGTACTTCGATTAAGTTTTTCTTAGCATCTTCGATAGCCTTGCGAATTGCATCTGGCACCTCTTGCGCTTTACCAGTACCGAATCCAACATGACCGTTTTTATCACCAACTACAACCAGTGCAGCGAAGCGGAAACGACGACCACCCTTAACAACTTTCGCAACACGGTTTATCGTAACTACACGTTCTTCAAGTTCAAATTTACTTGGGTCAATGCGACGCATCTATTTTCCCTCCTTTGACCATTAAAATTGTAAGCCAGCCTCACGAGCAGCTTCAGCTAAAGCTTTAACACGACCATGGTATAAGTAACCGCCGCGATCAAATACTACTTCTTTAACGCCTTTCTCTACAGCACGCTTAGCAACTAGCTCGCCAACTTTAGTGGCAGCTTCAGTGTTGCTAGTACCGTTAAGAGTAAGTTCTTTATCAAGAGTAGACGCACTTACTAATGTTACACCATTTACATCATCAATTACTTGAGCATAAATGTGTTGGTTAGAACGGAACACGTTTAAACGTGGACGTTCAGCTGTACCAGTAAGTTTTGCACGTACACGTGCATGTCTTTTCTTACGAACCGCATTTTTATCAGGTTTAGTGATCATTCTTGTCACTCCTTTCTTTCACCTAACGGGTTTACTTAGCAGTTTTACCTTCTTTACGACGTACAACTTCGCCTTCATAACGAATACCTTTGCCTTTATATGGCTCTGGAGCACGTACAGCGCGAACGTTAGCAGCAAATTCGCCAACACGTTGCTTGTCGATACCTTTAATTACGATCTTTGTAGGAGCAGGAACTTCAACTTCAAGACCAGCTTCTGGAGTCATCTCAACTGGGTGAGAATAACCTACGTTTAATACAAGTTTGTCACCTTGTTTTTGTGCACGGTAACCAACACCGATTAATTCAAGTCCGCGAGCGAAACCTGTTGTTACACCTTCAACCATGTTTCCAAGAAGAGCACGAGTTGTTCCGTGTAATGCACGGTGTTCCTTCTGTTCAGTAGGACGTTCTACTGTTAAGATATTTTCTTCAATTTTGATAACCATATCAGCATTGAAAGTACGAGTTAATTCACCTTTAGGGCCTTTTACAGTTACTGTATTATTTTCTGCTACTGTAACTGTAACACCTGCAGGGATTTCAAGAATCTTTTTACCAATACGAGACATGTGGTCACACCTCCGTTCGTTTTAAATATATATTACCAAACGTATGCTACTACTTCTCCACCAGTTTGTAATTGACGAGCATCTTTGTCTGTCATTACGCCCTTAGATGTAGAAACAAGTGCAATACCTAATCCGTTAAGTACACGTGGTACTTCATCAGCTTTTGCATAAACGCGTAAGCCAGGCTTACTAATACGTTTTAATCCAGTGATTACACGCTCGTTGTTTACACCGTATTTTAGGAAAATACGAAGGATACCTTGTTTGTTATCCTCGATGTATTCCACATCACGAATGAAACCTTCACGTTTTAGGATTTCAGCGATTTCTTTTTTGATTTTAGAAGCAGGAACTTCTAATTTCTCATGACGTACCATGTTCGCATTACGGATGCGAGTAAGCATATCTGCAATTGGATCTGTCATCACCATGTGTTTTACCTCCTTCCCATTTGTGGGTTTTACCAACTAGCTTTTTTAACACCAGGAATTTGACCTTTATATGCAAGTTCACGGAAACAAATACGGCAAAGTTTAAATTTGCGGTATACAGAATGCGGACGACCGCAGCGCTCGCAACGTGTATAGTCTTGCACTTTAAACTTAGGAGTACGCTTTTGTTTCGCAATCATAGATTTTTTAGCCACGTTTTCGCCTCCTCTACTTAGCGTTGGCTTCCATTATTTTTGGAATGGCATACCGAATTGTGTTAAAAGTTCACGAGCTTCTTCATCAGTTTTCGCTGTAGTAACGATTACGATGTCCATACCACGAACTTTGCTTACTTTATCATAATCAATCTCAGGGAAAATTAATTGCTCTTTAACACCTAATGTGTAGTTACCACGACCATCAAAAGATTTCTTAGATACACCACGGAAATCACGTACACGTGGTAAAGAAACTGATACTAATTTGTCGAAGAACTCATACATTTGCTCGCCGCGTAAAGTAACCTTTGCACCGATAGGCATACCCTCACGAAGACGGAAACCTGCGATAGATTTTTTAGCGCGAGTTACAACAGGCTTTTGACCTGCGATTTGTGTTAATTCTTCTACAGCACTGTCTAATGCTTTAGAATTGGATACCGCGTCACCAACACCAGTGTTGATTACAATCTTTTCGATTTTCGGTACTTCCATTACAGATTTATAGTTAAACTTGCTCATAAGAGCAGGAGTAATTTCTTTTTGGAATTTCTCTTTAAGGCGATTCAATGAAGGGACCTCCTTTCATATAGAACTTATTTATCTAATGATTCACCAGATTTTTTTGCAACACGAATTTTTTTACCATCTTCCACTTTGTAGCCTACACGAGTAGGTACACCTGTTTTAGGATCTAATGGCATAACATTAGATACGTGGATAGCTGCTTCTTTCGTGATAATTCCACCTTGTGGATTTAATTGAGATGGCTTAGAGTGCTTCTTAACGATGTTAACACCCTCAACGATAACACGGCTTTCTTTTGGAAAAGCTGCTAGGATAACACCTTGTTTCCCTTTGTCTTTACCACTGATTACCTGTACTTTATCACCTTTTTTTACATGCATCTTACTTCTGCACCTCCTTAGCAAGGCAATACCTTAAATTATAGAACTTCTGGAGCTAAAGAAACGATCTTCATGAAGTTGTTATCACGTAATTCACGAGCTACTGGTCCGAAGATACGAGTACCACGTGGGCTCTTATCGTCTTTAATGATAACCGCTGCGTTTTCATCAAAACGAATGTAAGAACCGTCTGGACGACGAGCACCGCTCTTCGTACGTACTACTACTGCTTTAACAACGTCACCTTTTTTAACAACGCCACCTGGTGTTGCTTGTTTTACCGTAGCAACGATAATATCACCGATGTTTGCGTATTTACGACCAGAGCCGCCTAATACTTTGATTGTTAAAAGTTCACGTGCGCCAGAGTTGTCAGCTACTTTCAAACGAGATTCTTGTTGGATCATGTTATGAAACCTCCCTTCGGACTTAAAATTCCGATTCGTCTATTTAGATAATAACCGCTTCTTCAACGATTTCAACTAAACGGAAACGCTTAGTAGCAGAAAGCGGGCGAGTTTCCATGATTTTTACGATATCGCCAACTTTTGCTTGATTTTGCTCATCATGCGCTTTATATTTCTTAGAATACTTAACGCGCTTTCCGTATAAGGAATGAGTTTTGTAAGTTTCAACTAAAACTGTAATCGTTTTGTCCATTTTGTCAGAAACAACACGACCAGTGTAAACTTTGCGTTGGTTACGTTCGCTCACTTTGCAAACCTCCCCTCAATTTATCGATTAATTCCGATCTCTCTTTCACGAACTACAGTTTTCATACGAGCGATCGCTTTACGCACTTCACGGATGCGTGTTGGATTCTCTAATTGTCCTGTAGCAAGTTGGAAGCGAAGGTTAAACAACTCTTCCTTTAATGCTTTAACTTTTGTTTCGATTTCAGCAGTGGTTAATTCACGAATATCATTAGTTTTCATTAGATTCACCACCATTTTCTTCACGTTTTACGAATTTACATTTCACTGGTAATTTGTGAGCCGCAAGACGTAATGCTTCGCGTGCTACCTCTTCAGATACACCCGCAATTTCAAACATAACCTTTCCAGGTTTTACAACTGCTACCCAACCTTCAGGAGCCCCTTTACCGGAACCCATACGTACTTCTAGAGGTTTAGCAGTGTAAGGTTTAGAAGGGAAAATCTTAATCCAAACTTTACCGCCACGTTTCATATAACGAGTCATTGCACGACGAGCTGCTTCGATTTGACGGTTTGTAATCCAAGATGCTTCTTGAGATTGTAAACCAAACTCACCAAAATGCACTTCAGCGCCACCTTTTGCACGACCACGCATTTTACCACGATGCTCTCTACGATATTTTACGCGTTTAGGCATTAACATATTATTTTCCTCCTTCCTCAGAAGCTTTCTTTTTTGTAGGAAGGACTTCTCCACGGTAGATCCATACTTTTACACCTAATTTACCGTACGTTGTATCAGCTTCAGCTGTTGCATAGTCAATATCAGCGCGAAGTGTATGAAGTGGAACAGTTCCTTCACTGTAAGATTCTGCACGAGCGATATCAGCTCCGCCAAGACGACCAGAAACCTGTGTTTTAATACCTTTAGCTCCTGCACGCATAGCACGTTGAATTGCTTGCTTTTGTGCACGACGGAAAGATACACGGTTTTCTAATTGACGAGCGATGTTTTCGCCTACTAATTTAGCGTCAAGATCAGCTCTCTTAACTTCTAAAATGTTGATGTGTACACGTTTACCTGTTAATTGGTTAAGAGCTTTACGAAGTGCTTCAACTTCTGTACCACCTTTACCAATTACCATACCAGGTTTTGCCGTGTGAATTGTAACATTTACACGATTTGCCGCACGCTCGATTTCTACTTTAGAAACAGCAGAATCTTTTAAGCGAACGTTAATGTATTCACGAATTTTGATGTCTTCATGTAAGAATGTAGCGTAGTCTTTTTCAGCGTACCAACGAGATTCCCAATCGCGAATAATACCGACGCGAAGACCAACTGGACTAACCTTTTGACCCATCGATTATCCCTCCTTCTTTTCTGATACCACAACTGTGATGTGGCTTGTGCGTTTGTTAATTTGGCTTGCACGACCCATTGCACGTGGACGGAAACGTTTTAACGTTGGACCTTCGTCAACGAAAACTTTCTCAACAACTAAGTTGTTTACATCCATTTCGTAGTTATGTTCTGCATTTGCAATTGCAGATTTCAAAACTTTTTCTACAACTGGAGAAGCAGTTTTTGGTGTGTGGTTAAGGATAGCAATCGCTTCACCCACTTGCTTACCTCGGATTAAGTCTACTACTAAACGAACTTTACGAGGAGCAATACGAACTGTTCTCGCTACTGCTTTAGCTTGCATTGAAGTGCCTCCTCTCATTATCTTCTAGTTTTCTTATCGTCAGCATCATGACCTTTGTACGTACGAGTTGGTGCGAACTCACCTAACTTGTGGCCTACCATATCTTCAGTTACGTATACAGGAACGTGTTTACGACCATCATATACAGCGATTGTATGACCAATAAACTGTGGGAAGATCGTTGAACGACGAGACCAAGTTTTTACAACTTGCTTTTGCTCAGTTTCATTTAACTTTGCAATTTTGTTCATTAAATGATCATCAACAAATGGTCCTTTTTTCAAGCTACGAGCCATTTTGGTGCCTCCCTTCGTGATTGCCGTACGGTTCTAGAAATGAACCGTACTACAACCCCATTATTTTTTACGACGACGAACGATGAATTTGTCAGACGCTTTATTTTTCTTACGAGTCTTGAATCCAAGAGTTGGTTTACCCCATGGAGACATTGGAGACTTACGTCCGATTGGTGAGCGACCTTCACCACCACCGTGTGGGTGATCAACTGGGTTCATTACAGAACCACGAACAGTTGGGCGTTTACCTAACCAGCGAGAGCGACCTGCTTTACCAATTTTAATAAGTTCATGGTGCTCGTTACCTACTTGACCTACTGTAGCGCGGCAAGTTGATAAGATTAAGCGTACTTCACCAGAAGTTAAACGTACAAGTACGTATTTACCTTCTTTACCAAGTACTTGAGCAGATGTACCAGCAGAACGAACTAATTGTCCACCACGACCTGGTTTAAGTTCGATGTTATGAACAACTGTACCTACTGGGATGTTGATTAATGGTAATGCGTTACCGATTTTAATGTCTGCTTCTGGGCCAGACATGATTTCCATACCTACTTCTAAGTTTTTAGGAGCAAGGATGTAACGTTTTTCACCGTCAACGTAGTGAATTAATGCGATATTCGCAGAGCGGTTTGGATCGTATTCGATCGTAGCAACGCGTCCTGGAATTCCATCTTTGTTACGTTTGAAGTCGATGATACGGTATTGACGCTTATGTCCGCCACCTTGGTGACGTACAGTGATTTTACCTTGGTTATTACGTCCAGCCTTTTTGCTTAAAGGCGCAAGTAATGATTTTTCCGGTCTATCAGTCGTGATTTCAGCGAAATCATTCGTAGTCATATTACGACGACCGTTAGTAGTTGGATTATACTTTTTGATTGCCATCTGATTTTCCCTCCTTCTTTAGTAAGAATTAAACTCCTTGGAAGATCTCGATTTCTTTGCTGTCAGCAGTAAGCTTAACGATTGCTTTACGACGACGGTTAGTAAAACCAGCGTGACGACCAACACGTTTTGCTTTTGGCTTGTAGTTCATGATATTTACTTTATCAACTTCAACACCAAAGATCGCTTCTACAGCATCTTTAACTTCCGTTTTATTAGCTTTAACGTCCACATCGAACGTGTATTTTTTTTCAGCCATCATTTCCATAGAACGTTCAGTGATAACTGGGCGCTTAATGATATCACGAGGATCTTTCATTATGCAAGCACCTCCTCTACTTTTTCCACTGCCGCTTTTGTCATGATTAGCTTATCATGATGAAGCACGTCTAAAACGTTCACGCCATCAGCAGTGATTACTGTTACTCCAGGAATATTGCGAGCAGATAACTCAACTGCTTCGTTTACATCAGCAGTTACGATAAGAGCTTTCTTCTCAACAGTTAATCCTTTAAGAACTGCTACCATGTCTTTTGTTTTTGGTGCATTTAACACTAAATCCTCAAGAACCACGATGTTGTTCTCAACTACTTTAGTAGCTAATGCAGATTTAATAGCTAAGCGACGAACTTTTTTAGGTAGTTTGTAAGCATAGCTTCTTGGTGTAGGTCCGAATACCGTACCACCACCACGCCATTGAGGAGAACGGATAGAGCCTTGACGAGCACGTCCAGTTCCTTTTTGACGCCATGGTTTACGACCTCCACCGCGCACTTCAGAGCGAGTTTTTACTTTGTGTGTACCTTGGCGTAAAGATGCACGTTGCATCAATACTGCTTCGAAAAGTACAGCTTGGTTTGGTTCGATACCGAAAATAGTTTCAGCTAATTGGATTTCACCAACTTCAGAACCAGTTTGATTATATAACTTTACTTTTGGCATTGGGGTTCCTCCTTTCTTACAGAAAATTATTTGCTAGCCTTAACAGCACTACGAACAACTACAAGAGATTTCTTAGCGCCAGGAACGTTGCCTTTTACTAATAGTAAATTGCGTTCAACATCAACTTGAACGATTTCTAAGTTTTGAATAGTAACTTGGTCTCCACCCATACGTCCAGCAAGTTTTTTGCCTTTGAATACACGGTTCGGAGCAACAGGCCCCATTGAACCAGGACGACGGTGGTAACGAGAACCATGAGACATAGGTCCGCGAGATTGTCCGTGGCGTTTAATAGCACCTTGGAAACCTTTACCTTTAGAAACACCTGTTACGTCTACAGTTTCACCTGCAGCGAAAACTTCTACTTTTACCTCTTGACCAACTTCTTGTCCTTCAACGTCTGCATCGCGAAGTTCGCGAATGAAGCGCTTAGGAGCAGTAGTTGCTTTAGCAGCGTGGCCTTGTTCAGGTTTGTTAGCTAATTTTTCACGTTTGTCAGCGAAGCCTAACTGAATTGCGTTGTAACCATCAGTCTCAACCGTTTTCTTTTGAAGAATAACGTTTGGAGTCGCTTCGATAACAGTTACAGGAATTAGCTCGCCATTTTCAGCAAATACTTGAGTCATACCGATCTTTTTTCCTAAGATTCCTTTGGTCATGAGTTACACCTCCTACATTTTAACTTATATAAATTATAGTTTGATTTCGATATCTACACCAGATGGTAAGTCTAAACGCATTAAAGAGTCTACTGTTTGTGGAGTAGGGCTCACGATGTCGATTAGACGTTTGTGCGTGCGCATTTCGAATTGCTCACGAGAATCTTTGTATTTATGAACCGCACGAAGAATCGTGTAAACAGTTTTTTCAGTTGGTAATGGGATTGGACCAGAAACTGTCGCCCCAGAACGCTTAGCTGTTTCTACAATTTTCTCAGCTGACTGATCAAGAATACGGTGATCGTAAGCTTTTAAACGAATACGAATTTTTTCTTTTGCCATTATTTTCCCTCCTTCGTTCGCCTATTTTAAAAATAGACATTCTCCATGGAAATTTCCACACACTCGCCATGGCAAAGCGGCCGGGTGTGTCAGCAACCTTCCACTTCATCGCAGTCAAAGACCAACATTGTTTATTATACAATGTTTTTAGCCTAGATGCAACACTTTATTTGTGCACATCATCATTTACTGTACTTTTGCTATTATACATGGCTCTTTAAAGAATTTCAAGTTTTCATCTGCCGTAATTCTTTTTACAGTTTCTGGTTGTCGGGTTTTGCATTTTATACAT
Source organism: Bacillus sp. 123MFChir2 (assembly GCF_000383235.1). GTDB lineage: Bacteria > Bacillota > Bacilli > Bacillales > Bacillaceae_G > Bacillus_A. Next base: position 33,676 of record NZ_KB910959.1, on the reverse strand, counting down.
TATAGAAGAAACTCGTCAAAACTCAAAAATAGATATTATCTATTATAAATAAAAAACCCAAGGGAATATCCCTTGGGTTTCATATATCAATTAAGATTACTCAACGATAGTTGCAACTACGCCGTAACCTACTGTACGTCCACCTTCACGAATAGAGAACTTAGTTCCTTCTTCGATTGCGATTGGAGCGATAAGCTCGATAGTCATTTCAATGTTATCGCCAGGCATTACCATTTCAGTACCTTCTGGTAATTGGATGATACCAGTTACGTCAGTTGTACGGAAATAGAATTGTGGGCGGTAGTTAGCGAAGAATGGAGTGTGACGTCCACCTTCTTCTTTAGATAAAACGAAAACTTCAGCTTTGAATTTAGCGTGAGCTTTTACAGATCCAGTTTTAGCAAGAACTTGTCCACGTTGGATGTCTTCACGAGCAACCCCACGAAGTAAAGCACCGATGTTGTCTCCAGCTTGAGCTTGGTCAAGAAGCTTACGGAACATTTCTACACCTGTTACAGTTGTAGATTTGTTTTCTTCATCAAAACCGATGATTTCTACTACGTCACCAACTTTAACTACACCGCGCTCTACACGACCAGTAGCAACTGTACCACGACCTGTGATAGAGAACACGTCCTCAACAGGCATTAAGAATGCTTTTTCAGTGTCACGTTCTGGAGTTGGGATATAAGAATCAACTTCAGCCATTAATTCGATGATTTTTGCTTCCCACTCAGCATCTCCTTGAAGAGCTTTAAGAGCAGAACCTTTAACTACAGGGATATCATCGCCTGGGAAGTCGTATTCAGATAATAGATCGCGAACTTCCATTTCTACTAATTCTAATAACTCTTCGTCGTCAACCATGTCGCATTTGTTTAAGAATACAACGATGTAAGGAACACCTACTTGACGAGAAAGAAGGATGTGCTCACGAGTTTGAGGCATTGGGCCATCAGCAGCAGATACTACTAAGATACCGCCGTCCATTTGAGCAGCACCAGTGATCATGTTTTTAACATAGTCAGCATGGCCTGGGCAGTCAACGTGTGCATAGTGACGAGTTTCAGTTTCATACTCAACGTGTGCAGTTGAGATTGTGATACCGCGCTCTCTTTCTTCTGGAGCAGCATCGATTTGATCGTAACCTTTCGCTTCAGCACCACCAGCTTTTGCAAGAACTGTAGTGATAGCAGCAGTTAATGTAGTTTTACCATGGTCAACGTGGCCGATTGTACCAATGTTAACATGTGGTTTAGAACGTTCGAATTTAGCTTTTCCCATTCTAAATTCCTCCTTAGTTTATATAGATTATTTTATATTTAGACTAGAAAGTAAGGGGCCTAAGCCCCACTTTCTAAGCTTACATAAGTAGTTATACTTGAACAATCGATAAAAATCAATTATTCACCTTTATTTTTTTTCACAATTTCTTCTGAAATAGACTTCGGTACTTCTTCATAATGGTCAAATACCATTGAGAATGTTCCGCGACCTTGTGTGTTAGAACGTAGAGACGTTGCATAACCAAACATTTCAGAAAGTGGTACCATTGCACGAACAACTTGTGCGTTACCACGAGCTTCCATACCTTCTACACGTCCACGGCGAGAAGTTACGTCACCCATGATATCTCCCATGTACTCTTCAGGAATTACAACTTCAACTTTCATCATTGGCTCAAGAATTACTGGGTTACATTTAGAAACCGCAGCTTTAAGAGCCATAGATGCAGCAATTTTGAATGCCATCTCAGAGGAGTCAACATCATGGTAAGATCCGTCAACTAATGCAGCTTTAATGTCAACTAGTGGATAACCAGCTAGTACACCATTTTTAAGTGCATCTTCAAGACCCGCTCCAACAGCTGGGATGTATTCACGTGGAACTACACCACCGACGATCTTGTTTTGGAATTCGAATCCTTTACCTTCTTCATTAGGTTCAAACTCAATCCAAACGTGACCGAATTGTCCACGACCACCAGATTGACGAGCGAACTTACCTTCGACTTTCGCAGCAGCGCGGAAAGTCTCACGGTATGCTACCTGAGGAGCACCAACGTTTGCTTCCACTTTGAACTCACGGCGCATACGGTCAACGATGATATCAAGGTGAAGTTCACCCATACCAGCGATGATTGTTTGGCCAGTTTCTTGGTCAGTGTGAGCACGGAATGTTGGATCTTCTTCAGAAAGCTTAGATAATGCTGTACCCATTTTATCTTGGTCAGCTTTAGATTTAGGCTCGATAGCTACAGAGATAACTGGTTCTGGGAATTCCATAGACTCAAGGATAACAAGGCTCTTCTCATCACAAAGAGTGTCACCAGTTGTAGTATCTTTTAAACCTACAGCAGCAGCGATGTCACCAGCATAAACTGTTGAAATCTCTTCACGGCTGTTTGCATGCATTTGTAGGATACGACCTACACGTTCACGCTTACCTTTAGTTGAGTTTTTCACGTAAGATCCAGAGTTTAACACACCAGAGTATACGCGGAAGAATGTTAACTTACCAACATAAGGGTCAGTCATGATTTTGAATGCTAATGCTGCGAAAGGCTCTTCATCGCTAGAATGACGTTCTATCTCTTCATCTGTATCCGGAAGAGTACCTTTAATAGCAGGTACATCAAGAGGAGATGGTAGGTAGTCGATAACTGCATCTAACAGAATTTGAACACCTTTATTTTTGAATGCTGAACCACAGATTACTGGGAAGAATTCAACAGAAGTTGTAGCCTTACGGATACCAGCTTTAAGCTCTGCTACAGTGATTTCTTCACCTTCTAGGTACTTCATCATCATTTCTTCATCAAGCTCTGCTACCGCTTCAATAAGTTTTCCACGGTACTCAGCAGCTAATTCTTTATGTTCTGCAGGAATTTCGATACGTTGAATATCTGTTCCTAAGTCGTTTGCATACATGTATGCACACTCTTCTACTAGGTCAATAATTCCCGTGAACTCATCTTCAGCACCAATTGGTAACTGAATTGGATGTGCGTTTGCTTGTAAACGGTCATGAATTGTTCCTACAGAGTATAAGAAGTCTGCACCGATCTTGTCCATTTTGTTAACGAACACGATACGAGGTACGCCGTAAGTAGTAGCCTGACGCCAAACAGTTTCTGTTTGTGGCTCTACACCAGATTGCGCATCAAGTACTGCTACAGCACCATCAAGTACGCGTAAAGAACGTTCTACTTCTACAGTGAAATCTACGTGTCCTGGAGTATCAATGATATTTACACGATGACCTTTCCATTGAGCTGTAGTTGCTGCAGAAGTAATTGTGATACCACGCTCTTGTTCTTGCTCCATCCAGTCCATCTGAGATGCACCTTCGTGAGTTTCACCGATTTTGTGAATGCGGCCTGTGTAGTACAGGATACGCTCAGTTGCTGTTGTTTTACCAGCATCGATGTGAGCCATGATACCAATATTACGAGTGTTTTCTAAGGAGAACTCTCTAGTCATTTGGTGTCTTTCTCCTTCCTGATATGGATTGGATTTTTTATTTTAAGTAGCAAAAAAGCCACTTTATTTAGTTACATATGTCAGTATGTCCAGTACCCTCATTATGTAAAACGAGCGCCCATTGAAAGGGAGAGGCATTCTCCCTCTCCACACTTCCATAAGCGACAAATAAAGCGGTCTATGCTTGCAATTATTTTACGTTGAATCCTACCAACGGTAATGAGCAAATGCTTTGTTAGCTTCTGCCATTTTATGAGTGTCTTCACGTTTCTTAACAGATGCACCAGCATTGTTAGCTGCATCTAAGATTTCGTAAGCTAAACGCTCTTCCATAGTTTTTTCACCACGAAGACGAGCATAGTTTACTAACCAGCGAAGACCTAAAGTTGTACGGCGTTCTGGACGAACCTCAACTGGAACTTGGTAGTTAGCACCACCAACACGACGAGCGCGTACTTCAAGAACAGGCATAATATTCTTAAGAGCTTGCTCGAATACTTCCATTGGTTCGTTACCAGTACGTTCACGAACGATATCGAACGCATTATAAAGAATTGTTTGAGATTTACCTTTTTTACCGTCAACCATCATTTTGTTGATTAGGCGTGTTACAAGTTTAGAATTGTACATTGGATCTGGTAACACGTCACGTTTCGCAACAGGTCCTTTACGAGGCATATTGAATTCCTCCTTTCAGTTCAGTTTTATTATTTCTTAGCAGGTTTTGGTCTCTTAGTACCATATTTAGAACGGCCTTGCATACGCTTATCAACACCAGCTGTGTCAAGCGCACCACGAACGATGTGGTAACGTACCCCTGGTAAGTCTTTTACACGACCACCGCGAATTAATACTACGCTGTGTTCTTGTAAGTTATGACCGATACCTGGGATGTATGCTGTTACCTCGATACCATTTGTTAAACGTACACGAGCGTATTTACGTAACGCTGAGTTCGGTTTCTTTGGAGTCATTGTACCAACACGAGTACATACACCACGTTTTTGAGGTGCAGAGATATCAGTTGATTTTTTCTTTAAAGAGTTGAAACCTTTGTTTAACGCAGGTGATTTAGATTTCCATACTTTATCAGTACGACCTTTTCTCACTAATTGGTTAATAGTAGGCATTAATTTATCCTCCCTTCGCACGTTTGTATGACCACATATCCAGGTGGTTCATTATTAGTTGAAAACAAAGTTTTTGCAAGGAAGAGCAAATGCTCTCTCCTCACAAAAACAGTTTTAACTTGTTATTTCTTTTACTGAAGCTCCTACTTGCATCTCATAATGTTGAGATCCAGTTTTAAAAAGTATGTTGTGTTGCACCGCCACTAGCTACTGCAACCTTTTAACTATACAGTGTCGAATCATGTTCAACGCTTAATTAGGAGCAACCTTGCTTATATTAACATTTTGCATCGCATAATGTCAACTAAGATTATCTTTTTTATGCAAAATTTACGACGGAAAATTTTAGTTTTCTACGTAAACCTCGTCATTTTCTACATTTGTTTCTTCTTGTGCTGTTTTCACAAGATCGACTTTACGATAATGATTCATACCTGTACCAGCCGGAACAAGTTTACCGATAATAACATTCTCTTTCAGACCAAGAAGCTCGTCACGCTTACCTTTAATTGCTGCATCAGTTAACACACGAGTTGTTTCCTGGAATGATGCTGCAGATAAGAACGAATCTGTTTCAAGTGAAGCCTTCGTAATACCAAGAAGGATTGGGCGTGCTGTTGCTGGTTGTTTGCCTTTAAGCAACACTTTCGCATTTGCATCTGTAAATTGATGGATATCAAGTAAAGTTCCTGGTAATACATCTGTTTCACCAGCATCAATTACACGAACTTTACGAAGCATTTGGCGAACCATTACTTCAACGTGCTTATCACCAATTTCTACCCCTTGCATACGGTATACTTTTTGAACTTCACGAAGCAAGTATTCTTGAACTGCTGTAATATCTGTTACTTTCAGTAATTCTTTCGGATCGATAGAACCTTCAGTAAGTTCTTTACCATGTTCGATGCGGTGTCCTGGGGCTACTTTTAGACGAGCACCATAAGGAATTGCATACGTACGTGCTTCTACATCGCCTTGTACAACAACTTCTTGACGATCTTTCACATCGTTAATCGCTGCAACGACACCGTCGATTTCACTGATAACCGCTTGACCTTTCGGATTACGCGCTTCGAAAATCTCTTGAATACGCGGTAAACCTTGTGTGATATCGTCTCCAGCAACACCACCTGTATGGAATGTACGCATCGTTAACTGTGTACCTGGCTCACCGATAGATTGAGCTGCGATAATACCAACCGCTTCGCCTACCTCTACATCTGTACCAGTAGCTAAGTTACGACCATAACACTTCTTACATACGCCGTGGCGTGTGTTACATGTAAACGCAGAGCGGATGTACAATTGTTCAACGCCTGCTTTTTCAATGATATGAGCACTATCTTCTGTAATTAATTCATTTTCACGAACTAACACTTCGCCTGTTTCTGGATGTTTCAGAGTTTTTCTTGCGAAACGTCCTACAAGACGATCGTATAAGGATTCGATAATTTCGTTTCCTTCTTTAATTGCGCCAATTAATAAACCACGATCTGTTCCACAGTCATCTTCACGAACGATAACATCTTGTGCAACGTCAACAAGACGACGCGTTAAGTAACCAGAATCGGCAGTCTTAAGTGCTGTATCGGCAAGACCTTTACGCGCACCATGTGTAGAGATGAAGTACTCAAGTACCGTTAAACCTTCACGGAAACTTGATTTGATTGGAAGTTCGATGATACGTCCAGATGGGTTAGCCATCAAACCACGCATACCAGCAAGCTGAGTAAAGTTCGATGCGTTACCACGGGCACCAGAATCACTCATCATGAAGATCGGGTTGCGTTTATCTAACGTTTTCATCAATTTTCCTTGGATAACATCCTTCGCGTTACTCCAAATAGAGATAACACGATCGTAACGTTCTTCTTCCGTGATTAAACCGCGACGGAATTGTTTAATTACTGTATCTACTTTTGCTTGTGCTTCGTGTAGAATTTCTTCTTTTTCACCTAATACAAGGATATCTGCTACCCCAACTGTAATACCAGCTTTTGTAGAGTATTTAAATCCTAAGTTTTTCATACGGTCAAGCATGCGAGACGTTTCTGTAATTTTGAAACGTTTAAATACTTCCGCAATAATATTACCAAGGATTTTCTTGCTAAATGGTGCCACTTCTTCGCGACTAGCAATAATTTCTTTTACGTTAGAACCTTTTTCAACAAAATATTCCACTGGAGTTTCTTTCTCCAAGTTTGTTTTTGTTGGTTCGTTAATGTAAGGGAAAGATTTCGGTAAGATTTCATTGAATATTAACTTACCAACTGTTGTTAATAACAGTTTGCTGTTTTGCTCTTCTGTAAACGTTTCGTTGTTTACAGAGCTTGCTGCAACAGCAACACGAGTATGCAAATGTACATATCCGTTTTGGTATGCAAGTATTGCTTCGTTTGTATCTTTGAAAATCATACCTTCACCAATCGCACCTTCGCGCTCTAGCGTTAAGTAGTAGTTACCTAATACCATATCCTGAGACGGTGTAACAACTGGTTTTCCATCTTTCGGGTTTAAGATGTTTTGTGCAGCTAACATAAGAAGACGCGCTTCTGCTTGTGCTTCTGATGAAAGCGGAACGTGAACCGCCATTTGGTCACCGTCAAAGTCCGCGTTGTATGCAGTACATACAAGTGGATGCAGACGGATTGCGCGCCCTTCTACTAATGTAGGTTCAAACGCCTGAATACCAAGACGGTGAAGCGTTGGAGCGCGGTTTAGAAGTACAGGATGTTCTTTAATCACAGATTCTAAAACGTCCCAAACTTCAGGTTGTACTCGTTCAATTTTACGTTTCGCACTCTTAATGTTGTGTGCTAAACCTTGTCCTACTAGCTCTTTCATAACGAAAGGCTTGAACAGTTCAAGCGCCATTTCTTTTGGCAGACCGCATTGGTACATTTTTAAGTTCGGTCCTACAACGATAACCGAACGACCAGAGTAGTCAACACGTTTACCTAATAAGTTTTGACGGAAGCGTCCTTGCTTACCTTTTAACATATGTGAAAGAGATTTTAATGGACGGTTACCAGGTCCAGTAACTGGACGGCCACGACGACCATTATCGATTAAAGCATCTACCGCTTCTTGTAACATACGTTTTTCATTTTGAACAATGATGCTTGGAGCACCTAGGTCTAATAAACGTTTTAAACGATTGTTACGGTTAATTACACGACGGTATAAGTCATTTAAGTCAGAAGTTGCAAAACGTCCACCATCTAGCTGTACCATTGGACGAAGCTCTGGTGGGATAACTGGAAGAACATCTAGAATCATCCAAGATGGTTCATTTCCAGAGTTACGGAATGCTTCTAATACTTCTAGACGTTTAATAGCACGAGTACGGCGTTGTCCTTGTGCTGTTTTTAACTCTTCTTTTAAGAAGTCTACTTCTTTATCTAGATCGATATCTTGTAATAACTTCTTAATTGCCTCTGCGCCCATAGAAGCTTGGAAAGAGTTTCCGTATCTATCGCGATACGCACGGTATTCCTTCTCCGAAAGAAGTTGCTTCTTATCAAGCGGTGTATCGCCGCTTTCTGTTACCACATAAGAAGCGAAATAAATTACTTCTTCAAGCGCGCGAGGGGACATGTCTAAGACAAGTCCCATGCGGCTTGGGATACCTTTGAAATACCAAATATGAGATACAGGAGCAGCTAATTCAATATGACCCATACGTTCACGGCGAACTTTCGCACGCGTTACTTCAACGCCGCATCGATCACAAACTACACCTTTATAGCGGACACGTTTATATTTACCACAATGACATTCCCAGTCTTTTGTGGGACCGAAAATACGCTCACAGAACAAACCGTCTTTCTCTGGTTTCAATGTACGATAGTTAATCGTTTCGGGTTTTTTTACTTCCCCATATGACCAAGAACGAATTTTGTCTGGTGATGCAAGTCCGATCTTCATATATTCAAAGTTATTTACATCTATCAAGGGGCCTACCTCCCTTTTAGTCTACAGGTTATCCCAATTATTCCTTCGTTGTCTCAACTTCGACATTTAATTTATCTGCAGATTGATCATCATCATCAGTATCACGCATTTCAATTTCAGTATCGTCGCTAGACATCATCTTAACATCCATACCTAAACTTTGTAATTCCTTAATCAATACTTTGAATGATTCAGGAACACCTGGTTCTGGAACGTTTTCGCCTTTTACAATCGATTCGTACGTTTTCACACGACCAATAACATCATCCGACTTAACTGTTAAGATTTCTTGAAGAGTATAAGCAGCACCGTAAGCTTCAAGTGCCCAAACCTCCATCTCACCAAAACGTTGTCCACCGAACTGTGCTTTACCTCCAAGAGGTTGCTGCGTTACAAGTGAGTATGGTCCAGTAGAACGAGCATGAAGTTTATCGTCAACCATGTGTGCAAGTTTAATCATGTACATGACACCAACAGATACGCGATTGTCGAATGGTTCACCAGTACGGCCATCGTATAGAATCGTCTTCGCATCACGTGCCATACCAGCTTCTTCGATTGTTCCCCATACATCTTCCTCACGAGCACCATCAAATACTGGTGTTGCAACATGAATACCAAGATATCTTGCTGCCATACCAAGATGAAGCTCTAGCACCTGACCGATATTCATACGAGATGGTACCCCTAATGGGTTTAACATGATATCGATTGGTGTGCCATCTGGTAAGTAAGGCATATCTTCTTCCGGTAAAATACGGGAGATAACACCTTTGTTACCGTGACGACCGGCCATCTTGTCACCTTCAGAAATTTTACGTTTTTGAACGATATATGCACGTACAAGTTGATTCACACCTGGTGGCAATTCATCGCCATCTTCACGGTTGAATACTTTTACGTCTAAGATAATACCGCCACCACCGTGTGGTACACGTAATGATGTATCACGTACTTCACGAGCCTTCTCACCAAAGATCGCGTGTAATAGACGTTCTTCTGCTGTTAATTCTGTTACACCTTTTGGTGTTACTTTACCAACAAGTAGATCTCCATCTTTTACTTCCGCACCAATGCGAATAATACCACGCTCATCAAGATTACGAAGCGCATCTTCCCCTACGTTTGGAATATCGCGTGTAATTTCTTCTGGTCCTAGCTTTGTATCACGAGCTTCAGATTCATATTCTTCAATATGAATAGAAGTGTACACATCATCTTTTACAAGGCGTTCGCTCATAATGATCGCATCCTCGTAGTTATAACCATCCCATGTCATAAAGCCAACAAGCACGTTACGACCAAGTGCAAGTTCACCTTTTTCCATAGAAGGACCGTCTGCAAGAATCTCGCCTTTTACAACTTCATCGCCAACACTTACGATTGGACGTTGGTTGTAACAAGTTCCTTGGTTAGAACGGATGAATTTCAACATTTTGTAGCGATCTAAGTCACCTTTTACTTGTTGACCGTCTACTTCGATATAACGACGTACCCAAACCTCGCGAGCTTCTACACGTTCAACGATACCAGGATGTTTACAAATTACTGCAGCACCTGAATCTTTCGCCGATACATACTCCATACCAGTACCTACAATTGGAGATTCTGGGTTCATAAGCGGAACTGCTTGACGTTGCATGTTCGCGCCCATTAGTGCACGGTTCGAGTCATCGTTTTCTAAGAACGGTATACAAGCTGTTGCAGCAGACACAACCTGTTTTGGAGAGATATCCATGTAGTCGATGCGTTCACGTTTTACTACAACGTTCTCATCGCGGAAACGCGCTACAACGTCTTCATCAAGGAAATCCCCATCTTCAGATAAACGTGCGTTTGCTTGGGCAACGACATAATTATCTTGTTCATCAGCTGTTAAGTAATCTACGCGTGTTGTTACACGTCCAGTTTCTGGATCAACACGACGATATGGTGTTTCAATGAAACCAAATTCATTTACTTTCGCAAACGAAGATAGAGAGTTGATCAAACCAATGTTTGGTCCCTCTGGCGTTTCAATTGGACACATACGACCATAGTGAGAGTAGTGAACGTCACGCACTTCAAAGCCTGCACGCTCACGCGTTAAACCACCAGGCCCTAATGCAGATAGTCTTCGTTTATGTGTTAACTCTGCTAATGGGTTTGTTTGATCCATAAACTGAGATAACTGAGAGCTACCGAAGAACTCTTTAATAGATGCAATAACCGGACGAATGTTAATTAACGCTTGCGGTGTAATTGCATTTGTATCTTGAATTGACATTCTCTCACGGACAACACGTTCCATACGAGAAAGACCGATACGGAATTGGTTTTGTAACAATTCCCCTACAGAACGTAGGCGGCGGTTTCCTAAATGGTCAATATCGTCTGTGTCTCCTACTTTATATAGAAGATTAAAGAAATAGCTAATAGATGCAATAATATCACCTGGTGTAATATGTTTTATATCGCGATCGATATTCGCATTACCAATAATATTGATAGAGCGCTCTCCATCTGCATCTGGAGCATAAATCTTAATAGATTGTAACTCAACATCGCCTTCTACCACTCCGCCCATTGGTTTCGCTGTTTTAAAACCAATGTTCTTTTCTAAATAAGGTAAAATACGATCTAATGTACGGCGGTCTAAGATTGTTCCCTCTGCTACTAAAATTTCACCTGTCTCAGGATCCACTAAAGTTTCAGCTAGACGTTGGTTAAACAATCTGTTTTTAATGTGTAATTTCTTATTAATTTTGTAGCGACCTACATTTGCTAGATCATAACGTTTTGGATCAAAGAAGCGAGAAACAAGCAAGCTCTTCGCATTTTCTACTGTCGGTGGTTCACCTGGACGTAGACGCTCATAAATTTCAAGCAACGCTTTTTCTGTGCTATCCGTGTTATCTTTTTCTAGCGTATTGCTTAAGTATTCGTTATCACCTATCAATTCGGTGATTTCTTGATCAGAGCCAAACCCTAATGCGCGTAACAAAACAGTTACAGGCAGTTTACGCGTACGATCGATACGTACATAAACAACATCCTTAGCATCTGTTTCATACTCCAACCAAGCTCCGCGGTTTGGAATTACAGTAGCAGTAAATCCGCGTTTTCCGTTTTTGTCCACTTTTCCGCTGTAGTATACGCTTGGTGAACGAACTAACTGAGAAACAATAACGCGTTCTGCACCGTTAATTACAAATGTTCCTGTCTCTGTCATGAGCGGGAAATCCCCCATGAACACATCTTGCTCTTTTACTTCACCAGTTTCTTTATTGATTAGACGCACTTTTACACGAAGTGGTGCTGCATACGTCACATCACGCTCTTTACATTCTTCTACAGAGTATTTCGGTTCACCTAAACTGTAGTCGATAAACTCAAGCGATAGATTTCCCGTAAAGTCTTCAATCGGAGAAATGTCTTGAAACATTTCTCGCAAACCCTCATCAAGAAACCACTGATAAGAAGAGGTTTGAATTTCGATAAGATTTGGTAATTCTAATACCTCACTAATACGGGCATAACTTCTTCGTTGGCGGTGTCGTCCGTATTGAACTAGTTGACCTGTCAACTGCTTCACCCCTCAAATCAAGAGTATTATAAACGCACAAAAATGTGCAAAATCACAACTAAATACGACTAACACAAATTGCGTAGCCTTTTTTCTCTAAAAAGATAGATACGTTGAGTGTTTCTAACTGCTCAAAAAAGAAAAATGGCTTCTATAAGAAAACCATCATTCTGTTTCATAATCTGCTGATTTTACTATCTTTTCCAAGAGAAGCAAAAATATACATTGTTCTCAACGCAGAAAATCATATATTGGCATTTTATAATGTTAACACAACCAAAAATAACAGTCAACGTTTTTTTGATTTTATGATATAATAGCCTTTTCTCTTTTCTACGACTTCCACAACATCAAACACTTCTTCTAATTTTTTCACCGCAGATGGCGCACCTTGTTTTTTCTGGATTACAACCCAAAGCTCTCCGCCCGGCACAAGATGATCCACCGCTTTTTCTAGAATCTCATGCACCACGCGCTTCCCAGCTCGGATTGGTGGATTAGATAAAATAGCAGCGTATTCCCCACTCACATTTTCATATACACTACTTTGATAAATTCGGACATTTTCAATCCGGTTATTAGCAGCGTTTTCTTTCGCAAGCCCGAGCGCCCTCTCATTCACATCCACCATATGAACCGCGCACTCTTGAAACTCTTTTGCTAAAGATAAACCTATCGGACCATATCCACACCCAACATCTAATACATCACCTCGGGCATCCGGCATTTGAAAGGCTTCAATTAAAAGACGTGAACCAAAATCCACTTCATTTTTTGAAAATACTCCATGGTCAGATAAGAAAACAAATCGAGATCCTCTGAGCGTATATTCCCAACGTTTACGATCACTTTTACTAGAAGGATCATTAGAAAAATAATGGTCTGCCATATGGCCACCTCTTTTCTTTACAGTTAAAAAAAAAGCTCGCATAAGAGCGAGCTTTTTTTTAAAGCCTCAAAAGTTAATTACTTAACTTCTACAGCAGCGCCAACTTCTTCAAGTTTAGCTTTGATTTCTTCAGCTTCTTCTTTAGAAACGCCTTCTTTAACTGCTTTTGGAGTGTTGTCAGCTAATTCTTTAGCTTCTTTTAATCCAAGACCAGTGATTTCGCGAACAACTTTGATAACTTTGATTTTTTGAGCGCCTGCATCAGCAAGTACTACATCAAATTCAGTTTTTTCAGCAGCAGCTTCACCAGCAGCGCCACCCATTACAGCTACAGGAGCAGCAGCAGTTACGCCGAATTCTTCCTCGATAGCTTTTACTAAGTCGTTAAGTTCTAATACAGTCATATTTTTAACTGCTTCAATGATTTGTTCTTTAGTCATTGTAAATATCCTCCTTAATTAAATAAGTTCATATTGTTTGATCGATAACACGTAATTATCTTTTAAAAAATTAAGCGCCTTGCTCTTCTTTTTGATCTGCAACAGCTTTTGTAGCAAGTGCAAGATTACGAATTGGAGCTTGAAGAACGCTAAGAAGCATAGAAAGTAATCCTTCACGTGATGGAAGAGTAGCGATAGCTTTAACCTCATCAACAGTTACAAGTTTACCTTCGATTACACCAGCTTTAATTTCTAAAGCTTCGTGTTTTTTCGCGAAGTCGTTTAATACTTTCGCAGGAGCAACTACATCTTCATTACTGAACGCGATAGCGTTTGGTCCTGTTAGGTATTCGTTTAACTCAGTTAGTTCAGCAGTTTCTGCAGCACGACGAGTTAAAGAGTTTTTGTAAACTTTGAACTCAACGCCAGCTTCACGTAATGCTTTACGTAATTCTGTTACTTCAGATACCGTTAAACCACGGTAGTCAACAACGATTGTTGATTTACTCTCGCTAAGTTTACCAGCGATTTCAGTTACAACATGTTGTTTTGCTTCGATTGCTTTAGTCATGTTATTACACCTCCTGTAGATTAATATAGAAGATGTACCGAAAGTGCACTAAAAAGCCTCCGTGCCCAGTTATAGACATGGAGGCATATAGTCACAGAAAATTTCCGTTCCGTATATTTACACCTCGGCAGGATATTAAGCCAAATTGGCACCTACTGTCTACGGTACACTATTAAAATTCACAACATAGATGATTATATTAGAACTTCATTACGAAGTCAACTTCCAATTTTTACGCGATAGTAGAAACGTCAACGCGTACGCCAGGTCCCATTGTAGAAGCAACTGTTACGTTCTTCATGTAAGTGCCTTTTGCAGCAGCTGGTTTAGCTTTTAGAAGCGCATCAGCAATTGTTTCTAAGTTTTCAACTAATTTTGCATCTTCGAAAGATACTTTACCGATTGGTACATGGATGTTACCAGCTTTATCAACGCGGTATTCTACTTTACCAGCTTTGATTTCGTTAACTGCTTTTGTTACGTCGAAAGTAACTGTTCCAGTTTTAGGGTTTGGCATTAAACCTTTAGGTCCTAATACACGACCAAGTTTACCAACTTCACCCATCATATCAGGAGTTGCTACTACTACGTCAAAGTCAAACCAACCTTGTTGGATTTTGTTGATGTAGTCTGCATCACCTACGAAGTCAGCTCCAGCAGCTTCAGCTTCTTTTAGTTTTTCGCCTTTAGCGAATACTAATACACGTTGTACTTTACCAGTACCGTGCGGAAGAACAACTGCACCACGAATTTGTTGGTCAGCTTTCTTAGGATCAACGCCTAAACGGAATGCAGCTTCTACACTTGCATCAAATTTAGCTGTGTTTGTTTTCTTTACTAATTCTACTGCCTCTGTTGCAGAGTAAGCAGTCGCACGATCAACAAGCTTTGCAGCTTCTACGTACTTTTTACCTCTTTTAGCCATTTTTATTTCCTCCTCAATGTGGTTTTAGCGGAATAACCTCCCACGTTTACGCCTTCTTTTCGATACAATCGAGGATGTGCGCCCATCCTTTTATTTAAAAAACGACATTCATTTACGATAATAAAGGTTGCGAATTGGAACACCAGACCCGCAACCTCTTTTACAAAAAAACAAATCGAATTAGTCTTCGATAACAATGCCCATACTGCGTGCAGTACCTTCAACCATACGCATTGCAGCTTCTACGCTAGCAGCGTTTAGGTCAGGCATTTTAGTTTCAGCGATTTCGCGAACTTTATCACGCTTAACAGTTGCCACTTTATTACGATTTGGTTCACCAGAACCAGACTCGATACCAGCTACTTTCTTAAGAAGAACAGCAGCAGGAGGAGTTTTAGTAATGAAAGTGAATGAACGGTCTTCAAATACTGTAATTTCAACAGGAATGATTAGACCAGCTTGATCTGCTGTACGAGCGTTGAACTCTTTACAGAAGCCCATGATGTTAACACCTGCTTGTCCTAATGCTGGACCAACTGGTGGAGCTGGGTTAGCTTTACCTGCAGGAATTTGAAGTTTTACCATTTTAATTACCTTTTTAGCCACGAGACACACCTCCTTAAGTCCGTGATGTGGTCAATGGGCAATTATTTTTTGCCCTCCCACTTCATATTTTATCTTTAACGATAAAATTTTTCAAAAAACGTCTCCGTTACCGAAGACGTATTGACCTTAAAGATATTATCACTTTTTACAATTCATTTCAAGTTTGATTTTATAATTTTTCAATTTGGTGGAAGTCTAACTCAACTGAAGTTTCGCGACCAAACATATCAACAAGTACTGTAACCCTTTGTTTTTCTAGGTCAATTTCACTAATAGCACCTGTATAGTTCGCAAACGGACCTTCATTCACACGTACTGTCTCATGAAGTTCAAAATCAAAGTCAACCACTTCATTTTCCATTCCCATGTGTTTTAAGATCACAACAACTTCTTCTTCTAACAGCGGTGATGGTTTTGAACCCGATCCAGAAGAACCAACAAATCCCGTTACCCCCGGTGTATTACGAACAACATACCAAGAATCATCCGTCATGATAATTTCTACTAATACGTAGCCAGGAAATACTTTCCTCTTAGTTACTTTCTCTTTTCCGTTTTTCATTTCTACTTCTGTTTCCTCTGGAACAATAACACGGAAAATCTTATCTTGCATACCCATTGATTCTACACGCTTCTCTAGGTTTGTTTTTACTTTATTTTCATATCCAGAATAAGTATGGACAACATACCAACGTTTTTCCATTAATTTAGGACGACCGTCCTTCCCTCCCTGACGTACATTTTTTCGCGCAAATGAAAAAACCCGTTCACCGGGCTTTTACACAGTTCGTATAAATAACATTAACATTATATCATGTATAAGTGCTTCTTATTCAAGAATTAAACGAATTAAAGAAGAAATCCCCATATCCACCACTGCAAAGAAAACTGCACAGAACACAACGGTTGCAATTACAGTAAGTGTCGAACGGAATAATTCATCTTTTTTCGGCCAACTTACTTTTTTCATTTCACGGCTTACATCGCCAAAAAAGTTCGTCAAACGCATTTCCGGGACCTCCAGTGCATACTTACAATTATTTATTTTGTTTCTTTATGAATCATATGCGCATTGCATGTTTTACAAAATTTCTTTATTTCAAGACGCTCCACTGAGCTTGTATCTTTCATTGTGGAATAGTTTCGGTTATTACACTTTTCACATGCGAGTACAACTTTTTTTCTCACCCGTTACACCAGCCTTGTAACATTATTTCCTTAAAAATGTATCATACAATAAAAGACAATGTCAATGACACTTCCCACCTACTCTAAAAAGAAAAGAAGAGAAAAAACCTCTCCTTTATATATTAATCAATTATTTTAATATACCTTTAAGAAGTGTCTATATAAACCCACTTTTTATTTCCCAACATATAAGCCACTACTTTATAAAATAAAAATGACGCGCTCTCGCCCTTTATTTTAATCCGTGCATGTACAGCAAAAAGATTTGACCACTTCTATATATGGTTTTCAATTGGTATTTATATCTTTCGCTTAATAGAGGATGCATTCACAGTTGCCGTTTCTCTCATTTCCATATAACGTTCTAGTTTTCTTTTTACTCGTTGCAGAGCATTATCAATGGATTTCACGTGACGATTCAGTTGCTCTGAAATTTCCTGATACGACCTTCCATCTAAGTACAAAGACAGTACTTTTCTTTCTAAATCGCTTAATAATTCAGATATTTTTAACTCTATATCAACATACTCTTCTTGGCTAATAATCATCTCTTCAGGATCCGTCATCTTCGCCTCAGATATAACATCTAACAGAGTTCGATCAGATTCTTCATCATAGATTGGTTTGTCTAAGGATACATACGAATTTAAAGGAATATGTTTCTGTCTTGTCGCAGTTTTAATAGCGGTAATAATTTGGCGTGTAATACATAATTCCGCAAAAGCTTTAAAGGAAGATAGCTTGTCCTCTTTATAATCACGAATCGCCTTAAATAATCCAATCATACCTTCTTGAATAATATCTTCACGATCTGCACCAACTAAAAAATAAGATCTTGATTTTGCACGAACAAAGTTTTTGTACTTATGAATCAAATACTCTAGCGCATCCACGCTACCTTTCCTTACTAATTCAACTATCTCTTCATCCTCTAAATCACTAAAGGTAACATTGTTGTCGCTTACGAAGTCTACTTCCAATCTGATCCCTCCGACCGCTATTTATTTAGCAATATTATACAGTAAGCACAAGGAGAGCGTCAATGTCTCAACGCCCTCCTCGTCTTAATTTTTCTAATTTTTCTGTAACTTCTTCACTAAATATCGTTCGCATAGCCGGTTGTGTTTCTTTTGTCTTCTTCGTTTCATGACGTACGGTTCGTTCCATCGCCAGAACTTCTATCTCTAACTCACGCGCTGATTTACGAAGGGCACCTTGCCCAAAAATAGCCCACTGCTCTGTGTAATCAGACGTCGCAACATAAATACGTGTATTGATATTACGTAGCTCTATTGCGAGCTGCTCAATTTTCTCATCGGCTGTTTGGTTCTTTCTTGTAAAAATCACATCAACACGCGCTTGTTTCATCTTCTTTTCGATTCCATAAACAGAATATGCATCAAACACAATCATAACTTTTGTGCCTGTATACCCTTGATAATCTGCCATTTTATCAATAAGTAAGTCGCGTGAAGCCTGCAGGTCTACATCCCTTAGCTTTCTCAAATTTGCCCAAGCCCCAATAACGTTATAGCCATCAACGATTAAAAGATCGTTCATTCTTACTTACCGACTGGATGACGTTTCCGATACACTTCATACATTAACAAACTAGCAGCAACTGAAGCATTTAAGGATGTAACTTTACCAGCCATCGGCAAATGGATGAGGAAGTCGCATTTCTCGCCAATAAGGCGACTCATACCTTTCCCTTCACTACCAATAACTAAGCCAATTGGCATCTTTCCATCTAAATTACGATAATCATCTTTTCCTTTTGCATCTGTACCTGCAATCCAAAGGCCGCGCTCTTTTAATTCATCAATCGTTCTCGATAAATTTGTCACACGAGTTACCGGAACATACTCAATCGCTCCCGTTGAAGCTTTTGCAACTGCAGCTGTTAAACCAACCGCTCTGCGCTTTGGAATAATAATACCGTGAGCGCCTACCGCGTCTGCTGTACGCATAATAGAACCTAAGTTGTGCGGATCTTCAATCTCATCAAGAATTAAAAAGAAAGGATCTTCATTCCGCTTAGCTGCTAACGCAAATAAATCCTCTAAGTCCGCATATTCATATGCTGCCACTTGTGCAATTACACCTTGATGATTCCCCTCTACAAGTTGATCTAATTTTTTCTTCGGTGAATTCTGTACTAAAATTTTGTTTTCTTTCGCTAATGCAAGTACAATTTGGACTTGTCCTTTCGTAGCACCTTCTGCAATCCAAATTTTATTAATATCACGACCTGATCTCAGCGCTTCAATTACAGGGTTACGACCAATAATATATTCACTATTCACGCTTACGCGCCTCCTTCCTGATTCTCTAATACATGAATCGCCTCAAATACAATCTCTTCGATTCGCGTTTGATGATTTAATAAATAATGATATCCAATCAAAGCCTCAAAAGCAGTACTATGTCGATACGTTTGTACATCTGTATTTTTCGGAACAGAACCTGATTTTGCATTACGCCCTCTTCTTAATACAGCTTCCTCTTCTTCATTAAGAAAGGATGTCTCTAATAGATGATAAACCACTTTTGCTTGCGCTTTTGCAGAAACAAAGCTTGTCCCCAAACGATGTAATTGATTTGGACGAACTGTCCCTTTCTGAAGTAAGTGATAGCGGATATATTGTTCATATACCGCATCACCCATATACGCTAACGCTAAGCTATTTAATTGTTTTGCATCAATCATGTTTAGCCTCTTTTCCATCTCGTACCTTGTGGCGTGTCTTCCAAAATAATGTTACGCTCTTTTAACTCATCGCGAATTTGATCGGATAGTGCAAAATCACGATTTTTACGAGCCTCAATACGTTTTTGAATTAATGCTTCAATTTCCTCGTCAAGCAATTCTTCTTTCGTTAATTCTAATCCTAAAATTCCAAATAGCGTTTCAAATTGTTTCACATACGCTTCAATTACCACTTTTGATGTATGTTGTTCTAATAAATATTGATTTGCATGATTCGCTAAGTTGTATAACTCTGTTACGGCGTTTGCTGTATTAAAGTCATCATCCATTGACTCTTCAAATGCAACTTGGAATTTCCCCATCTCAGCTAACCACTTCTCATTGTGATCCGTTAAATCTGTACTACTCTCCATGCGATGCTTTAAGTTACCGTAAGCCGTTTTAATACGATCCAATCCGTTACTTGTATGCCGCAATAATTCCTCACTAAAATTAATTGGATGACGATAATGCACAGATAACATAAAGAAACGAATTAATTGTGGATCGTATTGCTTAATAATGTCGTGAACAAGAACAAAATTACCTAACGATTTAGACATCTTTTCATTATCAATATTAATATATCCGTTATGCATCCAGTAACGTGCAAATGTTTTCCCCGTCAATGCTTCTGATTGAGCAATTTCATTTTCATGATGCGGGAATGTTAAATCTTGCCCGCCAGCATGAATATCGATTGTATCACCTAAATACTTACGTGCCATTGCCGAGCATTCAATATGCCAACCTGGACGACCTTTCCCCCAAGGACTATCCCAGAAGATTTCTCCTTCTTTCGCTGTTTTCCATAATGCAAAGTCAAGTGGATCTTGTTTCTTTTCTCCAACTTCAATGCGCGCACCATGACGCAGGTCTGCAATTGGTTGATGTGATAATTTACCGTATCCTTCAAATTCTTTCGTTCTGTAGTACACATCACCTTCAGATTCATATGCATATCCTTTATTCACAAGTTCCTGAATAAACTCAATAATGATATCCATATTTTCTGTTACACGAGGATGAACCGTCGCATGTTTGCAACCTAATGCCGTTACATCTTCAAAGTATGCTTCAACAAAACGGTCTGCAATTGTCGGAACATCTTCTCCTAGCTCATTCGCCGCTTTAATTAATTTATCATCTACATCAGTAAAGTTAGAAACATATTGTACATCGTACCCTTTATGTTCTAAATAACGACGTACTGTGTCGAATACCATAGGCGGTCTTGCATTCCCAATATGAATGTAATTGTATACAGTTGGTCCGCATACATACATTTTCACTTTATTTTCTTCTAAAGGAATAAACGCTTCTTTCTGACGCGTTAACGTATTATAAATGTGAATAGTCATTTTTATCCGTCCTTTCTGTTTTCAATACTAGTTGTTTTTTCAATTGTTCAAGCTCTTCTTCCATCGCTTTCAACTTATCAAAAATCGGATCTGGAAGATCACAATGATTTAATTCTTGCCCTACTTTTACGCCATTTTGAATCACGACACGACCAGGAATGCCTACAACTGTAGAATGTGCAGGCACTTCTTTCAGCACAACTGAACCAGCACCAACTTTAGAATTTTCTCCAACTGTAATCGATCCAAGTACTTTTGCACCTGTTGCAATTAACACGTTATCTTTAATGGTTGGATGACGTTTTCCTTTTTCTTTTCCTGTTCCACCTAACGTAACGCCTTGATAAATTGTCACATTATCTCCAATTTCACACGTTTCTCCAATTACAACCCCCATACCATGATCGATAAAAAATTTACGACCGATCGTTGCTCCTGGGTGAATTTCAATACCTGTAAAAAAACGACTCATTTGCGAGATAGCACGTGCAAAAAAGAAAAATTTCCGTTTATAAAAGGCGTGCGCAATACGATGTGCCCAAATTGCGTGCAAACCAGAGTAAGTTAAAATCACTTCGATATAACTTCTCGCTGCTGGATCCTGTTCAAAGACGACTTCAATATCCTCCCGAAGCCTCTTAAACATCGTTGTTCCCCCTTTTTGTTTAAAGTGAAACTCCCCCTATACCTTTAATGTATAGAAAAAGGCGTCTCTGTCTATAGACAGAGACGCCTTACTAGCGCGGTTCCACTCTGTTTAGGCCAAAAAAAGACCTCAAACTCAAACATGATAACGGTTTATACCGCTTCTGCTTACTTTATCTCGAAGTACATTCGCTGTTCAGCAGAAGACTCAAAGGGGCACTTCAAAAATCCACTTTTAAACCACTTCCAGCCAAATGGTGGTTTTCTCTGTAAAAAGCATGATTTTCTACTTCTCCTTCTCGTCGCTTTTGTTTATTTCATTTTGGAGTATTTTCATTATATTTCTAAATCCGTAAAATGTTAACCAATTACTTTACGAACACGATTTAAAACTTTTTCTTTTCCAAGAAGTGCAATTGCATTCGGAAGCTCTGGGCCATGTGTTTGACCAGTCGTTGCAACACGAATTGGCATGAACAAGCCTTTTCCTTTTTGACCAGTTTGCTTTTGAACAGCTTTAATTGCTGCTTTAACTGCTGCGGGTTCTACTTCTTCTAATGCTTCTAATTCTGCTGCGAACACGCGAAGAACTTCTGGTACTTGTTCACCTTTCAATACCTCTTGTCCTTCTTCTTCGTAATCTACATGATCTTTAAAGAACATGTCGGATAGCTCAACAATCTCAGCACCGAAACTCATTTGATCATGATATAGAGCAATCACATCACGAATCCAAGCTAATTCTTGTTCAGTTGGATTTTCATTTATACGGCTAGCTTTCACTAAATGCGGCAAGCTTAATTCGACAACGCGATCTAAGTCTTGTTTTTTCATATATTGGTTGTTCATCCATTTTAATTTTTGCGAATCGAATACCGCTGGTGATTTCGATAAACGAGCTGCATCGAACATTTCAATAAACTCATCTTTAGAGAAGACTTCCTCTTCCCCTACTGGTGACCAACCTAATAATGCGATAAAGTTAAAAATTGCTTCTGGAAGATATCCTAGCGCTTCATATTGTTCAATAAATTGAATAATTGATTCGTCGCGTTTACTTAATTTTTTACGGCTTTCATTTACGATTAACGTCATATGACCAAATTGCGGTACATCCCAACCAAATGCTTCATAAATCATCATTTGTTTTGGCGTATTCGAAATATGGTCATCACCACGAAGAACGTGCGAGATTTCCATAAAATGATCATCTGCCGCTACCGCAAAGTTATAAGTTGGAATGCCATCTTTCTTCACGATAACAAAGTCACCGAAGTCATTTGAGTTAAAGGATACTTCCCCTTTTACAATATCATTAAAAATATATTCACGGTTTTCAGGTACACGGAAACGAATGCTCGGAATGCGTCCTTCTTCCTCGAATTGATTTACTTGTTCTTCTGTTAGTTCACGGTGGTTACCTGCATAACGAGGTGTTTCACCACGAGCAATTTGCCCTTCACGTTCTGCTTCTAATTCTTCTTCTGTCATATAGCATTTATAAGCTAAACCACGCTCAAGTAAATCTTCATATAAATTTTTATAAATATCTAAACGCTCCATTTGACGGTATGGGCCGTATTCACCACCAACATCGACGCTTTCATCCCAGTCCATACCAAGCCATTTTAAGTACGTTAATTGGCTTTCTTCGCCGCCAGCAATATTACGCTTTACGTCTGTATCTTCAATACGGATAATAAATTTTCCGTTTTGACTACGAGCGAATAAATAGTTAAATAATGCCGTACGTGCATTTCCGATATGTAAGTGTCCTGTTGGACTTGGCGCATAGCGCACTCTCACTTGCTTTTCCATAATTGGTACACCTTCCATTCTTAATGTCAACAGATTCCTTAATTGTACACCAAAAAATTATGATTATCCATCTTACGAATTAAAAACAACTATTTTTTCTGTAATAATACAATAGCTTGTGAAGCTATTCCTTCTTCTCGCCCTGTAAAACCTAATTTTTCTGTCGTCGTCGCTTTTACATTCACATTCTTGATGTCTGTTTGCAGCAGCTCACTAATTCTCATACGCATACTTTCAATGTGTGGTGCCATTTTTGGCTTTTGAGCAATAATTGTACAATCTAGATTTCCAAGTACATACCCTTGCTCTGCAACAAACTCCCATACCTTTTGCAAAAGCACAGCAGAATCCGCATCCTTAAATGCAGGATCTGTATCTGGAAAGTGCTTACCGATATCTCCCGCAGCAATTGCTCCTAAACAAGCATCTGCAATTGTATGTAAAAGAACATCAGCATCAGAGTGTCCAAGTAACCCTTTCTCATACGGAATTGTAATCCCACCAATAATTAATGGTCTTCCTTCTGCAAATGCATGCACATCAAAACCTTGTCCAATTCGAAACATTTCCAATTCCTCCTCAAACTATACTAATAAATTTTATCCCGCTATTTATGAACAGCTTCACATTATATTACTCGCATGGACATATAAAAGTCCGCGCGCCAGTTTTTCCACTCTATACACAGAAAAGCTCGGTAGCTACCGAGCTTTTCCATTATAACATTGCTACTGTATTTGCAAAACTCGCAAGAAGCTTTCGGCAATCACTAAATCTTCAGGTGTTGTCACCTTAATATTGTAATAACTGCCTTTTACAACTCCTACCCCTTTAGAAAGACGCTCTACCAAGCTGGCATCGTCAGTCCCAAGAAAACCCGCCTGTTTTGCACTCTTATGCGCCTCTAACAAAATAGGAACATGAAACCCTTGCGGTGTTTGAACTGCTCGCAACTCAGAACGTTCTACTGTTTCAACAACATTATCATGAATCACTTTTTTAATTGTATCTTTCACAGGTACGGCACAAATAGAAGCACCTTTTTCTTTCGCCATTTGCAATACATCTTCAATCATCTTTTTCGTTACAAACGGACGCGCTCCGTCATGGACAAGTACATACTCTCCTTCTCTTACATACATAAGAGCATTATATACGCTATCCTGGCGCTCATTCCCACCTTGAACAAATTGGATATCTTTTTGAATATGATAAGTTTGAAAAAGTTCTTCGAAATAAGAACGCTCTCTCTCATTAATCGCTAAAATAATCAGTCTACATTGTTCATCTTTTTCAAAAGCCCGTAATGTATGAATAATAATAGGAGCATCATCAAGTTGCAAAAACAACTTATTTTTCCCCGCGCCCATACGCTTACCTTGTCCTGCTGCTGGAATAATTAATGTATACATCGTCTTAGCCCTCTACTTATAACGCCTTCTCTAACAATTTACGCTTTGCAAAAATCATACGGCCTGCAGATGTTTGCAATACACTTGTAACAAGTACATCAAGTTGAGAACCAACATGCTCTCTGCCATCTTCGACAACGATCATTGTACCATCATCTAAATAAGCAACACCTTGATTTTGCTCTTTCCCATCTTTCACGACATATACCCTTAACTCTTCACCTGGAAGTACAACTGGCTTAATGGCATTCGCTAAATCATTAATGTTTAAAACCGTCACACCTTGCAATTCAGAAACTTTATTTAAGTTAAAATCATTTGTAACAACAGTTCCGCCAGTTAATTTTGCTAGTTTCACAAGCTTACTATCGACTTCCTGAATGTCTTCGAAATCACCTTCATAAATTTCTACTGGAATAGGTAACTCTTTTTGAATACGATTTAGAATATCCAAACCTCTTCGTCCGCGATTACGCTTTAATGCATCCGAAGAATCAGCGATATGTTGTAATTCTTCTAACACAAATTGAGGAATGACAATTGTTCCTTCCAAAAATTTCGTTTGGCAAATGTCCGCAATACGACCATCAATAATAACACTTGTATCTAGTATTTTCCAATCGGAAGTTGACGTTTCTACTTCCTCATTTTCATTGCTCGTATTTTTCTTCTTTCCTCCGCGTTGCGATAATGTAAATAATCCCAACAATTCATTTCTCTTTTTAAACCCTACCTGGAATCCTAAATAACCAAGTAATATTGTGAAAAAGATTTGCAATACTGTACTAATGACTTGAATGGTAATTTCGCGAATCGGAATCAAGATCAAATACGCAACAATTAGCCCTGAAATTAATCCTAATGTTCCAAATAAAACATCTGTAACAGGTGCTTTTACAAGCGCTTCCTCAATATGTTTAATAAGCTGAACAATATAATCTACAAGCCAAAATGTTGTTAAAAATAAAATGATTGCACCAATAATTGCACGAATATAAGAACCTTCAAGCCAAGGTACTGCACCTACACCCAACATATCAATCACTTTTGGAATAAGAAAAATCCCTAACGCTCCTCCAATAACTAAAAAGAAAAGCTGTACGATTCGTTTTAACATTCAACCACCTCCTACTCATTATTAACCATTACTTCGCCACTCAAAACGTCGAGTGCAAAAGTGGACGTGTTTTTTCATGATTTGTTTTATTTACCAATATATCATATCATATATAAAAAATCTTTGAGTGTCGTTATATTATGAAATCAATGTAATATTCTTAATTGTGTCTGCTCATATACAAGTGTTCTTGAATTCGTTTTAAACCCTCTCGTATCTTTTTCGCCCGTACTTCTCCAATTCCTTCCACATCATCCAAATCTGCAATTGTTGCACGGCAAATTCCTTGTAAATTCTTAAAACGATTAATTAGGTTTTCGATAATAAGAGGTGGAACTCTAGAAATTTTACTTGCAATTCGATACCCTCGCGGTGTAATACTTTCTTCTAGTTTCGTTTGTCCAGAATATCCAAGTAGTTTTACTAAATCGCTGTCTTCTAGAAGTTGGGCATTTGCAAGCTCTTGTAATTTTTTTAAAACTTGATAATGATCCTGTGTTTTTTCATGATAATAGTCTTTAATTAATAGTGCAGCTTCTGCTTCTACATCAGCAAGCAATTCTGTTAACTGCAAACGAATAAGTCTTCCTTCTGTTCCTAACTCATGAATGTAACTAAAGATTTCATTTTTAATACGCAGCATCATTTCAACGCTATGCAATACATGTACAACTTCAGACATCGTAACGACTTCTTCAAATTCCAAAATACCAAGGTTTGTTATCCCTTCATTCCATACAGCCTTATACTTTTCTAATGTTTGAATTGCTTGATTTGCTTTTGTTAAGATAACCCCGATATCTTTTAATGTGTAACGTAAATTCCCTTGGTATAAAGTAATTACGTTTCGTCTTTGTGAAATAGCAACAACAAGACTATTTGTTTGCTTCGCCACTCGCTCCGCCGTTCGGTGGCGCATACCTGTTTCAATAGATTCAATAGTTGGATCCGGAACTAACTGTCCATTCGCAATTAAGATTTTACTCCCCGTTTCATTTAAAATCAGAGCTCCATCCATTTTCGCTAGTTCGTATAGACTAGCAGGAGAAAAGGCACAATTAATATGAAATCCTCCATCAACAATACTTTTAATCTGTTCGTTGTATCCGAGTACAATAAGCCCACCCGTTTGTGCGCGAAGCACATTATCAATTCCTTCTCTTAGCGGTGTCCCCGGTGCAACAAGCTGCAAAATATTAATAATACTTTTAGAACGTTGCTTATGTTCTTCCATAATCTTATCCTCCTAGTGCAAATCGAAGAGCCTCTCCTATATTTGATACACCAACTACTTCAATGCCTTCTGGAATCGTCCATCCACCTAAATTTTTCCTTGGGATAATTACACGTTGAAACCCTAATTTTGCCGCTTCTTGTACACGCTGTTCAATACGAGAGACACGGCGCACTTCTCCAGTTAAGCCAACTTCACCAATAACGGCATCGCCTGGGGAAGTCGTTTTATCACGAAAACTTGATGCAATGCTTATCGCAACTGCCAAATCCACTGCTGGTTCATCTAACTTGATTCCTCCAGCAACTTTTAAATAAGCATCTTGATTTTGGAGCAATAACCCTGCTCTTTTTTCTAGCACTGCCATAATAAGAGAGACACGATTATGATCAATTCCCGTTGCCATTCTTCTTGGATTCCCAAAACTTGTAGGAGAAATTAATGCTTGTATTTCTACTAAAACAGGTCTTGTCCCTTCCATAGAGGCAACAACCGTTGAACCCGCAACACCAACAGGTCTTTCTTCTAGGAAGATTTCAGAAGGGTTTAACACTTCCGAAAGACCAAGTTCCTTCATTTCAAAAATTCCCATCTCATTGGTTGAACCGAAACGATTTTTTACTGCTCGTAAAATTCGATATGTATGATGACGATCCCCTTCAAAATAAAGAACAGCATCCACCATATGTTCTAACATACGAGGACCGGCAATAGCTCCTTCTTTCGTTACATGCCCTACAATAAAAATAGGAATTCCTTTTGTTTTCGCAAGCTTCATCAATTCCGCTGTACATTCACGTACTTGTGAGACACTTCCCGGTGCTGAAGTTACTTCCGGTAAATGAATCGTTTGAATAGAATCAATTACAACAAATGACGGATTCATTTCATCTATATATACTGCAATTCGTTGTAAATCTGTTTCTGACACAACAAATAAATTATCTCCATTTACATGAAGGCGATCTGCCCGAAGTTTAATTTGTTTTGCAGATTCTTCACCCGATATATATAAGACATCATAGGCAAGGTCTGCTAGTTGGGATGATATTTGCAACAGCAATGTAGATTTCCCAATACCAGGATCCCCCCCTATAAGTACGAGAGAACCATCTACAATTCCTCCTCCAAGAACCCGGTTAAATTCTTGGAATTTCGTTTCAATACGCGCTTCTGTTTTCGTTTCCACTTCTTTCAAACGACGAGGCTTCGTTACTTCAGTTTGAATTGCATTTGCATAATTAAGTCGACGTGATGATACAACTGGTTCCATCTCCTCGACTAGAGTATTCCACTGTCCACACCCTGGACACCTTCCCATGTACTTCGGCGAGTGATAACCACATTCTTGACATATAAATTTTGTTTTCTTTTTAGCCATCGTTTTTCACACTTCACTTTCATGTGTAACAAAAGTATTTCTTTCTTGTACAAGAAAGAGGGCTATTGTTTAGCCCCCTTTTGTTTGTCTATGCTTATTTTACCTTTTCTGCACTGCGAATGACAAATGTTTCCCCTTCTGTATCAAAAACAACTTTTTGACCTTTCTCAACAACTCCTTTAAGAAGTTCTTCTGATAATCGATCTTCAACATGTTTTTGAATTGCACGACGTAGTGGACGTGCACCATACTCTGGATCAAATCCTTTATCAGCAATCGCTTCAATTGCAGCATCTGTTAGCTCTAAATCAATTTCCTGTTCTTTTAAACGTTTAACTAACTGTTCTACCATAAGAGTAACAATTTCTTTAATATGTTTCTTCTCTAATGTATGGAACACAATAATTTCATCAATACGGTTTAAGAACTCAGGGCGGAATGCTTTTTTCAACTCATCCATTACTTTACCCTTCATATCTGCATAATCACGACTTTCATCTTGTACATTAAATCCAAGATGTTTATTTCGTTTTAATGCATCTGCACCGACGTTGGAGGTCATAATCACAATTGTATTACGGAAATCGACTGTACGGCCTTTCGAATCAGTTAAACGACCATCTTCTAGTACTTGCAGTAAAATATTGAATACATCTGGATGCGCTTTTTCTACCTCGTCAAGTAAAACAACAGAGTATGGTTTTCTACGAACCTTTTCTGTTAGCTGGCCACCTTCTTCATATCCAACATATCCTGGAGGAGAACCCACTAAACGAGAAGTAGAGTGTTTCTCCATGTACTCCGACATGTCAATACGAATCATTGCATCCTCATCACCAAACATAGATTCCGCTAATGCACGTGCAAGTTCTGTTTTACCAACACCAGTTGGTCCTAAGAAAATAAAAGAACCAATTGGACGTTTTGGATCTTTTAAACCTGCTCTTGCACGGCGTACTGCTTTTGCAACTGCAACTACAGCCTCATCCTGTCCAATTAAACGATCATGTAAAATACTTTCTAGGTTCAATAATTTGTCTGTTTCTGTTTGAGCTAGCTTTGAAACTGGAATTCGCGTCCACGTTGAAACAACATTTGCAATATCTTCTACCGTTACCTCTGAGTTCTCTTTACCTTGCTGCTCTTTCCATTGACGCTTCGTATCCTCTAATTTCTCACGTAGACGTTGTTCCATATCACGTAAAGAAGCTGCTTTTTCAAATTCCTGACTTTGCACTGCTGCATCTTTTTCTTTTCTTACCTCTTCTAGTTTCATTTCAAGCTCTTTTAAGTTTGGTGGTGTTGTATAAGAACGTAAACGAACCTTTGAAGCTGCCTCATCAATTAGATCAATTGCTTTATCAGGTAGGAAACGATCTGTAATGTATCGATCAGATAATTTTACAGCGGCATTAATCGCATCATCTGAGATAGAAACGCGATGATGCGCTTCATAACGGTCACGTAATCCTTTTAAAATTTGGATTGATTCTTCAAGACTTGGTTCATCCACCTGGATTGGTTGGAAACGTCGCTCTAATGCCGCATCTTTTTCAATATATTTACGATACTCATCTAGCGTTGTTGCTCCAATACATTGCAGTTCCCCGCGTGCTAATGATGGTTTCAAAATATTGGATGCATCAATTGCTCCTTCTGCACCACCCGCCCCTATTAATGTATGAAGCTCATCTATGAATAAAATAATATTACCTGCTTGACGAATTTCATCCATGACTTTCTTTAAGCGGTCTTCAAACTCACCGCGATATTTCGTACCGGCAACTACAGTCCCCATATCTAATGTCATAACACGCTTATCACGTAAAGTTTCTGGAACTTCATTATTTACAATTTGTTGTGCTAATCCTTCAGCAATCGCAGTTTTACCAACACCAGGTTCTCCGATTAATACAGGATTATTTTTTGTTCTTCTACTTAACACTTCAATTACACGTTGAATCTCTTTGCTGCGGCCAATCACAGGATCTAAACGCCCTTCGCGAGCCACAACTGTTAAATCGCGAGCTAAACTATCAAGTGTCGGTGTACTTGCATTAGCAGAACCACCACCTTGATGACCGGACGCTGTCTCATTACTACCAAGAAGTTGCAGTACTTGTTGACGTGCTTTATTTAAACTTACACCTAAATTGTTTAAAACACGGGCTGCCACCCCTTCGCCTTCACGAATAAGACCAAGTAAAATATGCTCTGTTCCCACGTAAGAATGACCTAGTTTACGAGCTTCATCCATGGACAACTCAATCACTTTTTTTGCACGTGGCGTATAGTGAACTGTTTGAGACATCTCCGTACCACGTCCAATTAGCGCCTCTACTTCCTTTTGAACTTTCTCCGGGCTTAATCCAAGTGCGACCAATGCTTTCGCAGCAATTCCTTCTCCTTCTCGTACAAGACCGAGTAAAATATGCTCTGTACCAATATTATTATGCCCAATGCGTATCGCTTCTTCTTGGGATAATGCTAATACTTTTTGTGCTCGCTCTGTAAATCTTCCAAACATCATATAAATCACACTCCTACTTCGCTCGATTTTGTTCAATTTGTAATCTTTCACGAATAAGTGCTGCTCTGCGGTAATCTCTTTCGTCAGGCTGCAGTGGACCACCAGCATATTGCTGTAAAATTCCCGGCTGTGTAAGTACCATTAATTCTGTTAAAATATTCCTGGATATACTTTCGATATATCCAAGATCAATGCCAAGTCGCACATCCGATAAACATGTTGCAGCCTCAGCAGATTCAATTAAACGACTATTTGCCAATACACCATAAGAACGATATACCTTATCTTCAAGCTCTACACCTGAATTTTTCATGACAGATTTCCTCGCTGTTCGCTCTTGCTGAATAAGTTGCTGAACAACACTTTTTAAATCTTCTACAATATCTTCTTCAGATTTTCCTAATGTCATTTGATTCGAAAGTTGAAATATATTTCCTAGTGCTTCACTACCTTCACCATATATCCCTCTTACCACTAAACCAAGTTGATTAATTGCTTGAACTATACGATTCATTTGTCCTGTTAAAACGAGAGCAGGCAAATGTATCATCACTGAAGCTCGTAAACCCGTTCCTATATTTGTAGGGCAACTCGTTAAATAACCAACTTGTTCATCAAATGCGTATCCAACCTGACTCTCTATCCAATCATCAATTCGATTTGCACTGTGCAGCGCTTCTAATAACTGTAATCCCGGAAATAAACATTGAATTCGAATATGATCTTCTTCATTAAGCATAACGCTTACTTGTTCATTCTCAGATAATAAACAAGCACCATATTCTGTTCCCACTAAATCCGGACTTACAAGGTGCTTTTCTACTAATACTCTTCGCTGCAACGGCTGAATGCTATTCATTTGTAAAAGTTCAAATCTTCCAAAAGGTTCAACCGTTTGATTAGCAAACTTTTCTTGAAATACCTTAATCATTTGCTCCGCTTCTTCATTTGTCAACATAGTCGGGAACTTGTAATCTCGTAAATTCCGAGCCAATCGAACGCGACTGCTTAAAACAATATCAGAATCAGGACCATCTTCTCTCATCCACGGGCTAATTGCTTCGTTCATAATACGATCGAGTGACATAGAACTATTCCCCCTCTCTATGCTCACGAAGCCGATTTTCTAAGCTACGAATTTTATCACGTAATTCCGCAGCCTGTTCAAACTCTTCTTGTTGTATACATTCCTGCAATTTTAGTTTTAACTCATCTAATTCTTTTTTCAGATGAATATTTCCTCCTATACGGTTAGGAAATTTCCCATTGTGGCTCGTATGCCCACCATGAAGCCGCTTTAGCATCGGCTGTAATTGTTCTTTAAATGTTTCATAACAAGAAGAGCAACCAAATCTACCGATCTTTGCAAATTGTGAATACGTCATATTACATTTCGAACATTGCAACGGATCTGTATTTGAAAGGCCATTCGCTTCTTTCTCAAGGGTAGGTTGTTCAACATGTAGTAAACCTGCTAATAAATTATGAAATGAAAAACTAGATTTGTTTGATTGAAAGAAAGACGTATATCCATTTTCTTGTGCACACCGCTCACAAAGATGAATCTCCGTCTTTTCTCCATTCATTACTTTTGTAAAATGTAGCGTTGCTGATCGTGAATTACAGTTTTGACAAATCAACGTATTTCCCCACCTTTACAATAGGAACGAATTATAAATTTATAACTTTATTCGTTCAACTAACCTTTAGAAGATAGATCATTCCTAAAAGAAGTTTTACTTATATTTCAGTGTTCTAAGCATCGCTCGAAGCATACGTGCTCGCAATTCATCTCGAAGTGGTAAGTCTGTTAGTAATACAGATCGATCTAACACACTAAACATGAGCTTCGCTTCCCTAGTTGTAACAATGCCTTCTTCAGCTAAACGCCTTATTATATTCTCGGCGCTTGACTGAGCGATACTATACTGAATCATTTGTAACATTTGATCGATAATGTCTATATCATCATGCAATTTGACTTTTATAATGCGAATGTAACCCCCGCCACCTCGTTTGCTTTCCACTACAAATCCTCTTTCTAGCGTAAAACGAGTATTAATAACGTAGTTAATCTGAGACGGAACGCAATCAAATTTATCAGCAATTTCGCTTCTTTTAATTTCAATTGCACTATTATTACTTAAGTCAATAACTTGCTTTAGATATTGTTCAATAATATCAGATATATTTCTCATTTATCCTCCACCTTTATTGACTTTGACTATCTTTGACTTTAATTATATACGTATTAAAAAATTTTGCAACTCTTTTGCTTCTTTCTCTATCCTATCCATATTTTCTCACGTTTAATCAGCTGTTCTTTATTTTATGAATAAGGAATATAAAGTTTCCTAATTATAAAACGAAACTTCCACCAGTGAAGATTTTCAATTCATTTTTTACAGGGTAAAACACAAAAAAGACGAGTCTACTGACTCGTCTTTCGTTTGCCTGGCAACGTCCTACTCTCACAGGGACAAAGTCCCAACTACCATCGGCGCTAGAGAGCTTAACTTCCGTGTTCGGTATGGGAACGGGTGTGACCTCTCTGCCATCATTACCAGACTTTTATTATTATACACATTCTTTTCAGAATGTCAAAAGGAATTTTGAAAAATATATTCCTTCAAAACTAGATAACATTTGCTTCATATTGGATTTAATCCAGCTCCA
>NZ_KB910958.1 GCF_000383235.1 Bacillus sp. 123MFChir2 | reverse complement strand
TATCGATACGCTCGGTTCCGAGGGATGAAGTCTGTCCAAATACAGGCATATCTCACCGCAGCCTGCCAAAACATGAAAAAAATAGCCCTTCATCTGACCAGAAAGGGTCAGTTGAAGGGCTGTTTTTCTTATTTTTTATTGTTTCGTACAATTTTTTTATACATAGTTACAATAAAGGTCATCAGAGGTTGGGAAACCCAAAGGGTTTCCCAACACTCTGACAAAATCCGTTATCTCATAAGATAACGGATTTTGTTTTTTTCATTCTATACAAATGTAAATGGATCTGTATGTAATTCTGAAGCATGTATACACGCAGTAAATTTTTTCTCATCCACTTTTTCTTGTAATTGTTTTTGTACACCTTTTTTCATTACCTTTTCCACGTTATGTCCTGGGTCTACAATATTTAATCCGAGCATCATCGCATCATGCGCAACGTGATAATACATATCCCCCGTTACATATACGTCTGCCCCTTTAAACTTTGCTTGCTTTATATACTTATTTCCGTCTCCGCCAAGTACCGCTACTTTTTTCACTGTTTGCTGTAAGTTACCAACAACACGAGCTCCCTTTACATCAAGAGATTGTTTCACATGTTCCGCAAATTGTTGCAATGTCATTTCTTGCGGCAAATATCCAA
Source organism: Bacillus sp. 123MFChir2 (assembly GCF_000383235.1). Classification (GTDB taxonomy): domain Bacteria; phylum Bacillota; class Bacilli; order Bacillales; family Bacillaceae_G; genus Bacillus_A. The sequence continues at coordinate 47,166 of NZ_KB910958.1, read as the reverse complement.
TTTTTCCAAGTCCCAACGTTTCACCTTTGTTTTCTAACGGATAAATATCGTATGCTACTTCTTCATACGGATGCGCTCCAAGCATTGCCTTCATGATTTTACGTTGCAACGACGCCGGAATAATCGTTTCAATACGAACTTCTTCTACCTGTTCTAAACGCCCTGTCTCTCCGATATACGGATTCGTTCCTTCTTGTGGTAAAAACGTACCCTTGCCTTCACTATAAAACGCACAGTGACTATAATTTCCGATATATCCTGCTCCTGCATCGCCGATTGCTTGACGTACTGTTTCTGCATGCGAAGAAGGAACAAAGACAACTAGCTTTTTCATTTCTTCCACATAAGTAGAAGCAAGCACCTCTGTTTCCTGTAATCCTAAAGCATCTGCCAATAAATCGTTCACACCGCCTTTTGCGATATCAACATTTGTATGAGCAGCATAAAGTGCAATATCGTTTTTTATACACATTTCAATAATACGCCCGTACGCTTGCTCTGTATGAATCGCTTTAAGCGGATTAAAAATAAGCGGATGATGGGCAATAATTAAATTTACCCCTTTTTCAATTGCTTCTTGTACAACTTCTTCTGTTACATCAAGTGCAATTAACACATTCTCTACTGGTTTATTTAATGCCCCAATTTGCAATCCAACTTTATCACCTTCGACCGCTAAATGTTTCGGGTACATACTTTCAAACAAAGAAATAATTTCGTATCCATTAGGCGTTTTACTCATGATAAAACCTCCTCAATCATACGGATCTTCTCAAGTACTTCTGCACGCTTTTCTTTTGTCTCTGCTGTTTCTGTTGCACGTTCTAATTGCTTACAAATATTTTCAAAGTTTTTTCGTTCACTTTCCCATTTTTCTACAAACACTTCATTTTTCTCTTTCATTAAAAATGGTCCCATGAATAAAGCTTCTTCTTTTTTCTCATTGTAGGGTGCTAGAACATTGCCCTGTTCTCCTACTAAAATTTCGTAAATTTTCCCGTCTTCTTTTACGATTTTTTCTTTTATTAATTCCCAACCATTCTCAATAAACCACTCACGAATATGATGTGCGGCGATGTTTGGTTGTAAAATTAAACGGGTTACACCTTTCAGCTTCTCTTTTCCATTTTCTAAAATATCACGAATTAACGCACCACCCATACCTGCAATTGTAATGACATCTACTTCGCCTGGCGCGATGACTTCTAAACCATTCCCTTTACGCACACTTACTTTATCTTGCAAACCGCATTCTGCTACTGTAGCTCGTGCAGAACGAAATGGCCCTTCTACAACCTCTCCTGCTACTGCCTGCACAGCAATATGATGTAAAATTGTATAGCAAGGTAAATAAGCATGATCCGAGCCAATATCTGCAACAGTGGAACCTGCTGGAATTTCAAGTACCACTTCTTCTAATCGTTTTGAAAGCTTTACTTCATTCATTTATTTCAATTGCTCCTTCTCTTTCAGTCTGTCTCCATGATAAAGAATTTATAGTTGTGATTGCAAGTAGATAAATCATTTTACTAAGCTTATAAGTCATTTTTATATATCCAAGTTAAAAAATTGACATAAAACCCTTTTCTTTTTAAGTGGGCGAGAGCGTCTGGCCATGCATAGAAGCGGTCAGGTCCTTTTTCTGCCACATGCGATATTCAAACATAGAGGAAAAAAGTAGCAGGGTGCTTTTTTCTTGGCATAGCGGTGACTTGTATGTTGGAAAGTCAACTTGGATTTATATATTTTTAAATGCAATATAAAAAAGCTCTTTACTTAGGCGTAAAGAGCTACTATGTAATCCACTATTATTTTTTCTTTGATAACCAATCCGCCACTTTAGATGCTTGATCCGCTGGAATAATACCTGGTGGCATATTTCCTTTTCCTTTTACAATCACTTCTTGGATTTGATCTTTCGAAAGCTTACCGCCAACTTTTTGTAAATTAGGACCAACAGCCCCCTGTAATTGATCACCATGACAACTTGTACAACTTTGTTTTACAATCTCTTCTGGTTTTGCTGCTGTTTGTGTCGTTTTCCCCCCGTTTTTCTTCGCGTCAGCTAGTTCCTTTGATTTATGCATGCCTTGAAATGAAGATACAAACATAATAATAATTCCCAATACAGCAATAAGAGCAAATGGAATTAACGGATTACGCTTCATTTTTTCTTTTTCCCCCCTCTATATCCCCTAATAGTTTGATGATTCAGTCATTTCTATTGTACTTGAAAACAACCTACCAGAAAAGACCAAACTACAATAAGTCAAAAATATTCCGTATATTCAATTAATTATCCCACTACAAATTCACATAGTTTTTTTGCTAAATATCCTCTTTTCTCATCATAAACAGTTACATTTTCTACATATTTTTGTTAAAAATACACGAAATTAATCGAAAAATCGAAAAATGACTATTTGCAAATCAAAAGACAATTCTGTAAAATAAATTACAAGAATTGTAATTGCTGCTGCTAAATAAATTTTAACAAAAATTAACAAAAGAAAAAAGTTTACTTCACATTAATGAAGTAAACTTTACACAAAGCCCTATTCTAAGAAATCTTTCAAACGTTTGCTACGGCTTGGGTGTCTTAATTTACGAAGCGCTTTTGCTTCAATTTGACGAATACGCTCTCTCGTAACGCCGAATACTTTTCCAACTTCTTCAAGCGTACGAGTTCGTCCATCGTCTAAACCAAAGCGAAGACGAAGAACATTTTCTTCACGATCTGTCAATGTATCTAATACATCTTCTAATTGTTCTTTTAATAATTCATATGCTGCATGATCTGCAGGAGATGTTGCTTCTTGGTCTTCAATAAAATCGCCTAAATGAGAGTCATCTTCTTCACCAATTGGTGTTTCAAGAGATACTGGCTCTTGAGCAATCTTTAAGATTTCGCGTACTTTTTCAGGAGCAAGATCCATTTCTTCGCCAATCTCTTCTGGAGATGGCTCACGACCTAAATCTTGTAATAATTGACGTTGAACACGAATCAACTTATTAATTGTTTCAACCATATGAACTGGTATACGAATTGTTCTTGCTTGGTCCGCAATTGCACGTGTAATTGCTTGACGAATCCACCACGTTGCATACGTACTAAATTTATACCCTTTGCGGTAATCAAACTTTTCAACAGCTTTAATTAGACCCATATTCCCTTCTTGAATTAAGTCTAAGAAAAGCATACCGCGGCCAACATAACGTTTTGCAATACTTACAACTAGACGTAAGTTTGCTTCTGCAAGGCGGCGCTTCGCTTCTTCATCGCCTTCTTCAATACGTTTTGCAAGAGCAATTTCTTCTTCAGCAGATAGTAAGTCAACACGACCGATTTCTTTTAAGTACATACGGACAGGATCATTAATTTTCACACCTGGCGGTACACTTAAATCATTTAAGTCAAACTCTTCTTCAGCTTTGGCTAATTGACGAGTATTTGGATCTTCATCGCTGTCGCCAACTAAATCGATTCCTTGTTCACCTAAATATTCATAATATTCATCCATTTGATCGGATTCAATATCAAATCCGCTCATGCGTTCTGCAATCTCTTCATATGTAAGAACGCCACGTTTTTTTCCGAGCTCTGTGAGTTGCTCTTTCACTTGCTCAAGTGTCATATCAGTTTCAATTTGTTTAGAACGAGCTGGTTTATCAGCCATTTGTTCCCCTCCTTACGCGAGATACAAACAATGATTATAGTAAGTTTTTATACAAAAAGCTATTTTCTTGCTTTTCGTTTTTGCAAATATTCTTGGAAAAATCGTGCTGCTGCTAAATGATCTTCTTTTTCCATTTGCTTCAGCGTAAAAATATTTTCCATTTTCTTTAACTTTTGCTTCTGCCGACGCAGCGCGTCTACATTGCCATGAAGCAATTCTTCCGAGAACTCAGGATTAATCATTTCATCTGTTGAAATATTAGTTACAATATTTTTCAGCTTTTCATCAGAAAGCCAACTTAGAAAGTTTGCGACTGACGGTTCATTTCCCTTTTCATAATATGCGTATAGCTCATATAAAATCCCTTTATGTTCTTCTGTATGAAAATCTTCTATATGAGGTTCGATACGAAAAGCGATATCTTCACTCTGCAACATGTGATAAATAAGCTCTCTTTCAGCTCTTTCAAAACCAGAAAATTTCGGTTTCACATGAACAATTTGAGAAGGCTGTGCAATCGGCTTTGCCTGTTTTTGCTGTACCTTTTGTTCTTTGCGATATTGGTGCAATTGCCCCAACAGTGTTTCCATTGAGTAAGCAAATTCCTGTGACAATGCCTTCAAATACGATTCCGCTCGCATTGCATCTTGCAATGACGCTAACTCTTTTAAAACACTTTTCACATAAGCTTCTTTTCCAGACTCATCTTGCAAATTTTTCCCTAAACGAAGATAATTTATTTTAAATCCAACAAAACTTATACTCGCTTGTACAAGTTTTTGAAACGCTGTTGTTCCATAACGCTGTACATACTCGTCAGGGTCTAATTTATCTGGCATAGAGACAACTTTCACTTCACAACCGGTTTGCAATAACAATTGTCCTGCTTTCATTGTTGCTTCTTGTCCTGCTTTATCACCATCATAGCAAAGAACAACAGTTTCAACATTACGCCGCAAAAGCTTTGCCTGTTCCTCAGTTAAAGCAGTTCCCATCGTAGCAACCGATTCTTCGATCCCACTTTTCACAGCAGCTAAAACATCCGCATATCCTTCAAAGAGAAGAACTTGTCCTCGTTTTCGAATAAATGACCTTGCTTGATGAAAGTTATATACCAGCTTGCTTTTATGAAAAATAGGTGTCTCTGGACTATTTAAATACTTAGGCGTATCATCCCCTAATGCCCGTCCACTAAAAGCAGCTACTTTCCCTTGCAGTGTATGAATTGGAAACATAACTCGTCCACGAAAACGATCATGATAACTGCCATCCTTCTCACTACGAACAAGTAATCCAGCTTGCTCCATAACAGCAGTTGAAAAACCTCGTTTTTGTAAGATTTTTGCCGCTGCATCCCAAGAAGGAGTGGCGTATCCAATTTCAAACTTTACAATCATTTCTTTTGTAATACCTCGCTCTAGTAAATACGCAAGTGGCTGTTTTCCTTCTTCTGTATTTACTAAGAGATGATGATAATATTTTTTCAAAAGCTCGTGGGCTTGCAACATAATCGTGCTATCATCAGATATATTTTGTGTTTGCTCTAGTTCTGATGTAAAGTTAGCAACAGGAATACCATTTCGCTCACCTAATTTTTGCGCAGCTTCCGCAAAAGACAGTCCGTCTATTTTCATTAAGAAAGAAAAAACATTTCCGCCTTCTCCACATCCGAAGCAATGAAAAATTTGCTTATCAGCAGAAACAGAAAACGACGGTGAGTTTTCGCCATGGAAAGGACAAAGCCCAAAATAATTTCGACCTTGTTTTTTTAGCTGTACATATTCACCAATCACTTCAACAATATCAGATGATGTACGAATTTGTTCTACAACTTCTTCGGGAATTCTGTTCCCCATAACTCCATCTCCGTGTCGTAATTTGTATTCGATACAAATTACAAGATTCCTTTATAATTCGACAATATTTTTTCTAAATTTGCCAAAAAACATTGTCGATCACGTTTAGAAAAGGCTTTTGGCCCTTTTGTAAAGGTTCCTTGTCTGCGTAACTTCGCAGATACGTATCGACTATATAAAATTGTATCCATATGCTCATCGGTCACAATTGTGCCGCGCGGAGATAATACATATACTCCTTTTTTGACAAGAAGGCCAGCAAGTCCCATATCCTGTGTGATAACGAGATTCCCTGCTTCTGCACGCTGATAGATATAAAAATCCACCTCGTCTTGCGCAGAATCTACATATATCCAATTTCCCTTCTGACTTCTTGACTGATGGGCGTAGGATGCGATAAACCAAATATCGACATGAAATTTTGCACCGACGCGCATAATTTCTTCCTTCACTGGACATGCATCTGCATCAACATAAATCCGAGTGATGTTTTGCATATTTCTCTATTCTACATCCCTTCTGTGAATCCTTCCATAATGTGCGTTTTCTTGTTCAGATTTTTGTCGATTTTACGTAAAAGCATATCCTTTACAAAACCTATCACTAGTTTATTCTGAAAAATTGAAGTCTAAACGTAAAATGAATGTTTTTATCACAATTTTTTATTATAATACATTTTTCTAAACTTAGCTACATGTCCTTTTAATTTTTATAGTGAGTGAAAAAAGCACATTCACCTTTGGTAAATGTGCTAAAACATTTTTTGGTTTTGCACTGCATTCACAATAATATTTGCCGTTTCTTCAATCGCCTTATTCGATACATCGATAACCGGGCAACCTATTCGACTTACAATCCGTTCAAAATGTTTAATCTCTTCTTTAATACGTTCAATGTTTGCATAATTTGCTCCATCACTTAATCCAAGAGATTTTAAACGTTCTTTGCGAATATGATTTAATTTATCAGGCGTTATTTTTAACCCAAAACATTTTTCTTTCGGCACATGGTATAATTCTTCTGGGGGATCCACTTCCGGTACGAGCGGAACGTTAGCAACCTTTAATCGCTTATTATGTGCTAAATATTGCGAAAGCGGTGTTTTCGATGTACGAGAAATTCCAATTAATACAATATCTGCTTTTAAAAGACCTCTTGAATCTCTACCATCGTCATATTTCACAGCAAATTCAATTGCCTCAATTTTTTTGAAATACTCTTCATCCAGCTTTCGCACAACCCCTGGCTCATATCTTGGAGTTTGTTTTGTTATATCTTCAATTTGATCGATAAGAGGACCGATAATATCATAAACTTCTACGCCTTCTTTTTCTGCTTCTTCTCGTAAATATTTTCTCATATCAGGTTTTACTAATGTAAAACAAATAAGAGCATTATTACTTTTGGCAATAGAAATAACTTCTTTTAACGTCCCTGTATCTTCTACATACGGCACACGTCTAAGATCCGGCGCAAATGGAAATTGTCCCATAGCCGCTCGAACAACTAAATCAGCTGTTTCTCCAACCGAATCAGATACGACATACACGATTTTACTATTCATTGCATTACCTCACTTTAAACGAATTGCCATTACTCATGATTCACAAAATCAACGAATGCACGCGTAATATTTGTTTTTGTAATTCGACCAACAACTTCTAACCCCTGCTCCGTTTCCTTTACAACTGGAACAGAGTCAATCTGCTTTTCTATTAAATCCATTGCAACATCATACAAGCTATCTTCCTTACGACACATCGTAACATTTGGCATTCTTGTCATAATAATATTTACCGGTAATGACGCTAAATCCTGCTTTCCCAAACTTGCTCTTAACAAATCTTTTCGAGAAACAACACCAACTAACAATGTATTTTGATCAACGATAAATAAAGTGCCTACATCTTCTAAAAACATTGTACAAATCGCATCATATACCGAAACATTTTTATCAATCACAACTGGTCTAGATTGATAATCTTGTACGATAATCTTCTTCACCGCTTCTGAAAGCAGTTGTCCACCTGTTTTTCCAGTGTAAAAATACCCAACACGAGGACGCGCTTCTAAATAGCCAGCCATCGTTAAAATAGCCAAATCTGGTCTTAGCGTTGCTCTCGTTAAATTTAATTGCTCAGCAATCGCTTCCCCTGTAATTGGACCGTTGTCTTTTACAATCTGAATGATATGTTCTTGGCGCTTATTCAGTTCTATGATAATCACCACCTTCATTACAAAACGAAAAAAGTTATACTATCTCTTAAATATTATATACTAAATATATCATTCAAAAAAGAAAGTATGTAAAAAGGACCTGAATTCGGTCCTCTATATTTGAAATTTATCAAGTTGATCTAAAAAACGTCTCGATTTCAAATATATCCCACAGTATTCATCATAATACATATTCAATACTGTACGCATTTGTTTTTTTGTTTCTGCTTTCACAGATACACTTCCAAGACGGGCTAAGTCGAAATGATAAAATAACCTAAGCAGCTTGTGAATAGCTTCACTAATTGAAATACGGTACGGATCTTGCTCAGCGTGATATTTACACAGAAAGCCGCCTTCCCTAACGGAGAAGGCGACAAAGTCTGTTGACTGGTGACAAATTGCACATGTATCAAAGTGTGGGTTAAGCCCCAAAACTGGCAGCATCTTCGTTTGATAGATTAGCGCTAAAATTTCCGGGTCAACCCCTTCGCTCATATAATGCAACGTTTGATATAACAGTTCGAATAAATACGGATTATGTTTTTTCTCTTCTGTCGCTTTATCAGTCAACTCAACAATAAATGACGCATAAGCAGTTAAAAATAAATCTTCACGAATTTCTCTCATAGAAGAAATAATCTCACCTTGCTGCAATGTCCCTAAACCAGAACCCATTTGAATAAGAAAATGGCCATGAGTTAATAATTGAGAAATGGATGACAATCTGCTTTTAGGCTTTTTAGCACCTCTCGCCATCGCACTAACTTTCCCTAATTCACGAGAAAATATAGTTACAATTTTGTTTGTTTCTCCATAATCAATCGTTCGAATGACTATTCCCTCAATTTTTTGAAACATGTTCGTCACCATCCAAGGTTCGAACAAAATGGGTTAGGAAATTGGAGAATCTAGCTCTACTTGTATTTCTTCATGCTGTTGCATTTCATCTTCTACATTTTTTTCCATTTCCTTCAAAAGAAGATATGTTTCAATGCTTCCTGTTTTCGAGAAAAATTTCCAGGTAAAATCTAACATAAGAATCCACCTTTCTCAGTGAGCGTTCATGTAATCCAATTTCTTTCTTTGCTATTAAAATGACCCATTTTGTTCATTTTCATGTGAGAAAAATTTTTCTAAATTATACAGCTTTTATCCCGCGATTTGCGAGCAGTAAAAACGTTTCACTTTATAGATATTCATCTTCACGGAAGCCAAGATCACGTAACTGTGACATTTTGTTGCGCCAATCTTTCTGCACTTTTACCCACAGTTCTAAAAATACTCTTGAACCAAGAAGCGACTCCACATCAAGGCGCGCTCTTTTTCCAATTTCTTTTAACATCTTACCTTGTTTTCCAATTACAATTCCTTTTTGCGATGAACGTTCTACAATAATTGTGGCATTAACGTAAATCGCTCCGCCTTCACGTTTTTGAATTGCATCAATAACTACGGCAACAGAATGCGGTACTTCCTCACGTGTTAAATGCAATACTTTTTCACGAATTAATTCCGCAATGATAAAGCGTTCTGGATGATCCGTTACTTGATTTTCTGGATAATACTGAGGACCTTCTGGTAGATACTTTTTAATTGCTCCGATTAACGCATCAATATTATTTCCTTGTAATGCTGAAATCGGCACAATTTCAGCAAAATTATATAACGTACGATATTTATCAATCAGTCCGAGGAGTTCTTCTGGATGGACTTGATCAATTTTATTAATAACTAAAAATACCGGTTGCTTCGTTTCTTGTAATTTTTCGATGATAAACTCTTCACCACGTCCAAAGCCTTCTTCTGCGTTGACCATAAATAAAACAATATCCACTTCTTTTATGGTCGTTTGCGCCATTTTAACCATAAAATCGCCAAGCTTATGCTTTGGTTTATGTATACCTGGTGTATCAATAAATACGACTTGCGCATCATTTTCTGTGTACACACCTTGAATTTTATTACGTGTTGTTTGTGGTTTATCACTCATAATCGCAATTTTTTGACCGATAATTCGATTTAAAAATGTTGATTTCCCAACGTTTGGTCTCCCGATAATAGAGACAAAACCTGATTTAAAACCTTCTCTATTCATGTAAATCCTCCGCTAAAAATGCTCCTGGCAACAATTCTCCTACTGTTGTTTCTTGTATGTCACCTTGTAAATTTGTCAAATATACTTTTGTATTTGACTTACACAATTCTACCATAACTTGACGACACGCTCCACATGGAGGTACCGGACGTTTTGTATCTGCTACAACTGCGATTGCAGCAAATTCTTTGCTTCCTTCAGAAATCGCTTTAAATAGCGCTGTTCTTTCTGCACAGTTACATAAACCATACGATGCATTCTCAACATTACAACCACGGTATACTTTCCCGTCTGTCGTTAAAAGGGCGGCACCTACTTGAAATTTGGAATATGGTACATATGCTTGTTTACGCGCTTCAATTGCTTCTTGAATTAATTCATTGCTGTTCATCGCTTCTCTTCCTTCCCATTCACGATATGAAAAGATAATAATCTTCGGAATGCAACTATATCATATACGATCCAAAGATAATAGCACCAATTACAACAGCAACAATCGCGAAAAATAATACCGCACCTGCCGCTGCATCTTTTGCTATTTTAGCAAGGGGCTTCACATCCATCGTTACTAAATCAACGGTTTTCTCCACTGCTGTATTCACAAGTTCTAGCGCAAATACAACACCAATAGTCAAAATCAAAATGAGCCATTCTGTTTTTGTCACATGGAAATAAAAGCCGAGAAAACTAACAATACATGCTGCCAAACAATGAATTCGTACATTTCGTTCATAGCGAAGACAAAAGAAAATGCCAGCAAACGCATAGCGAAAACTGTTTATAAGTTTTCCCTTTTTCATCTAGCTAATCCAAATGCATCAAGAATTTCTTTTTGCTTTCCAAACATAACCTTCTCTTCTTCTTCTGTCATGTGATCGTAGCCAAGCAAATGTAGAAAACCGTGCACCGCTAAAAAACCAAGTTCACGATCAAAAGAATGACCATATTCTTCAGCCTGCTCTTTCGCTCTCGGAATAGAAATAATAATATCACCTAACATACGAGGCATTTCTACACCAACAATTTCCATCTCTCCTTCTCCCATATCTTCCATCGCAAAAGAAATTACGTCTGTTGGCTGATCTTTATCACGATACTCACGGTTAATTTCTTGAATGCGTTCATTATTAACAAATGTAATCGAAAGCTCCGCTCCATCCTCTACAGATTCTATCTCGGCAGCTTTTTCAACTAATTGTTGAATCAGCTCAACATACCCTTCTTTTACTTCTTCTGTTTCATCAAAAAAATCAATTATTAATCCCATTTATTTCACCTTTTCTTCTGTTAATTTCGGATACTTAATCCGGGAGTGGAAGATTCCATTTAATGTCTCACATAATGTTTTCCCGACAATTTGCAGTTCTTTAAACGTTAAATTACATTCACTGAATTGGCCATCTTGTAAACGATCTTTTATAATACTGCGAACAAGATTATTAATTTGTTCCGGTGTTGGAGCATTCATCGAACGAACTGCCGCTTCTACACTATCAGCAATCCCAACAATTGCCGATTCTTTAGATGTTGCTTTTGGCCCTGGATAACGAAACATTTCTTCTGTATATTTCTCTTTATCTTCTTGCATCGCTTTATAGTAGAAATATTTTAACAAAGTCGTTCCATGATGCTGGGCCGCAATATCAATAATCTCTTGCGGAATATGATGTTCCTCTAACATTTTCACTCCGTTTGTAACATGAGCGATAATAATATCTCTACTTGTTTCAGGGTCTAACCGATCATGGGGATTCGCTATGCCCATTTGATTTTCTATAAAGAAATGCGGCTGCACTGTTTTTCCAATATCATGATAATATGCTCCTACGCGCGCGAGTACACCATTCGCTCCCACGGCTTCACATGCTGCTTCCGATAAATTAGCAACCATAACACTATGATGATACGTTCCTGGTGCCTCTAACAGAATTTTGCGAAGCAACGGATGGTTGGGGCTTGCTAATTCTATTAGTTTCATGCTTGAAACAAGACCAAGACCACTTTCTAAATACGGCAATATCCCCATTGCTAAAATAGATGAAATAATTCCAGACGCCGCTGCCATTAATAAATGTGTTCCAATCTCAATTATCGAAAAGTTTCCGTTACGCAGTAGCAATAAAGCTGCTAATACAACAACATTTAAAATTGATACAAGTATCCCAACTTGCAGCAGCATTGTACGGCGATGTTTTTGTCGCAAGAAAATACTAACAGAAAGCGAGCTTAGCAATACATAAATTCCGACTGCATAATTAAGTGTACTCGTTACACCTTCATTAAATAAAATACTGCCGCACACCGAAAAAATCACACTTGTTATAAAAACAAAGCGATCACCAATCATCAGTTTGACTAATATAGTTCCCATTGCAACTGGAGCAATATAAGCAATACCGACATATTCTAACTTTTGAAACAAACTAATAATTTTCATTAAAACAACTGTAATAGCAACAATTGTTGTATAAGCTAAAATATATGGCTTATCCTCTCTTCTTGGCTTTAAAAATGCCTCAAATTGCTTATGCATAAAAAATAAAAGAACCCCAATAAAAATCGCTAGTCCCAAATACGGCTGAAATGAATTACTTTGATCTAATAGCCCTACTAACTTTAACTGTTCATACGCTTCTCTTGTAATTGTGTCTCCTTCTTTCACAAGAATTTGACCTTGCAAAATGTATACAGGAGCTACTTGATCGATTGCCATTTGCTTTCTTTCTTTCGTTGCATTCGAATCATAAAAATAATTCGGTACAATCGCATACTGCCCAAGCGCAGTAATTGCTTGTTTCAACTCATTGCTGACAGATATATTTTTCAACTCGTTAGTAATGCGGTCTTTAAACTGATCTACTTCATTCATTTTAATATGAGAGCTCATTAAACTATTAACAGCTGTAACAGTTGATTCCCTCGCTATAATAAGCTGATCTTCTGTGGCACCTAAAAATTGTAATAACACTTGATCAGACAAACTTTTCGTTAATTCCGTTGGTAGCTTCTTTTTTAACTTGTCCAATCTTTCTGAAGCCGACAATTTTTTTGGTCCTTCTGGCGCCGAAGCGATTGCATTTGACTCTGCATCTACCTCTTTGATTGCCTCAAACACTGAGTTCACAACATCAATCCGGTTTTGCTTATATTCACTTCGATATGTATACTGATCCTCAACCTTTTGAGCCGCTTCTCTCTTTTTCTTTTCTGTCGTTACTTTATCTTCAATTTTGATTGGAGAATGAATTGTCTTTTTGGAAATAGACAACATCTTGATATTGAGCTGTTCCGGTTTTACATTATTCATCAGTGCAAAAAATAACACCGCTCCTATTAAAATATAAGAAATCCAGCTCAGTTTTTTCGAATGCTGTAAATTACGAAACCACTTAGCAACTTCTTGAAACCTTGACATGATTACAATACCTTCTCCTCTCCAAATATTAAGTGAAACTTCCTTTTCACATATTTAAGCACAAGGACAAATGCCCTTTCCTTTATTTATGATAATAAAAAATGAAGCATTAGCCAACCTGTTCACAATATCTATATACATGCAAGTTTAATAAACGACATAAAACTACTTTCTTTTAGAGGAGGTCGAGAGCATCTGGCGCTCCTAGAAGCGGTCAGGGCCTTTTTCTGCCACATGCGAGGTTTTAAAACAAAGGGCGCGCGAGTACAGGTCGTGTTACAGTCTGCATAACAGCAACTTATATGTCGAAAGATTAAAATTGATTTATATAGAAGGTTATAATCAACCGGGATAAAAAGAAATGATCCTTACAAGCAGGATCATTCCATTTTATCATATGCTTCAATAATACGCTGTACGAGTGGATGACGAACAACATCCGACTGCTCAAGTTTAATAAACGAAAGACCAGGCACACGATCTAATACATTCGCTGCAATAGAAAGACCAGATTTCACGCCTTTTGGTAAATCAATCTGAGATGGGTCTCCTGTTACAACCATTTTTGAGCCAAATCCAAGACGTGTTAAAAACATTTTAATTTGTGCTCCAGTTGTATTTTGCGCCTCATCTAAAATCACAAATGCGTCATCGAGTGTGCGCCCTCTCATGTACGCTAGCGGAGCAACTTCGATGATGCCGCGTTCCATCATTCTTTGCGTATGTTCTTGCCCAAGTACATCATGAAGAGCATCATAAAGAGGTCGTAAATACGGATCCACTTTTTCTTTCAAATCTCCAGGTAAAAAGCCGAGACTTTCTCCAGCTTCCACAGCAGGTCTTGTTAAAATAATTTTTTTCACATAACCATTTTTTAACGCTCGAACAGCCATTACTACAGCTAAATATGTTTTACCAGTACCCGCCGGTCCCATTCCAAACACAATGTCATTTTTCTTAATGGCATAAATATATTGCCTTTGTCCCATTGTTTTCACACGGATGGACTTACCTTTTGCTGTTTTAAAAATCTCCTCTTCATATAACTCTTCAAAATGAGCCAGTTTCCCTTGACGTCCAAGCTGAATGGCATAGGTTACATCACGTTCAGAAATTGATATACCCTTGCGAATAACAACTAGAAGTTGTTGTAATATCCCCTCAACAAGAGCTACCGCTTCATTTGTTCCGGAAACACGAACAGATTCACCTCTCGTAACAATCGATACCTCAAGTTCGTTCTCAATTATTTTTAAATGTGCATCATTTACTCCAAACAAAGCAATTGCTTCATTATGGTTTTCCAATTGTTGATTCATCTCTACTAATTGTTCAGCCATTAATTACTCAATCTCCTTGAATATCGGATTCAGATATCGGTTGAGCCTCTGCAATATTCTCAATCACTGTATAATGCAGCAATAATTTTAAATTTCCATTCTCAACCTGTTTATACAAAACTTTCTTCCCTATAATCATAGCACGTTCATCCAATTTTTTCTTTAATTCTTTTTGCCCCATTTCCTCCGCCACCGCTATTGCCTGTTTTTCTGTATATTCACGGTTTGCTTCTTCCTCTTCACGTACAATCGCTTTTTCATAAGCAATCGGCAGTGTAAAACCAAGCAATTTCACATCATGTCTTACTATCTCAGTTTTAGACTGCTTATACTTATCATGCTGAAATCCCCATATTTTTATTTTCATGTTTCCAAAAGTAAGATAATGTTCTTTATATGCCCCCCCTGTATAAACTTGAAATTTCGTTTTTAGAGGTACCTCCACTTCAGACTTGTACCAAGTTTCACCAAATACAACACCTTTGGCTGAAACAATCGTAGGACTCTCTTCTTTCCCATACATTCCTGATACAAGAAGTTGTCCTTTTTGCACATAATCATTTTTCATAACGATCGGTTTTCCTATTTCTACAAACATTTTTGTAACAATCGCTTCTTTTTTTGCAACTAAATGTTGCGGCATTTGTTCTTTTTCTTTTTCCGGTTCGTTTTTTTCAACTATTTTAAAATGATACGTCGTTCCTTTCACATCCAAACCAACCCACGTAATGGCGTTAATATTATCAGTCAAATAACGCTGTATATTTTCTACACTTGGCATTTGAAATTGAAGCTTCCCTTTTTTAATACCCATTTTGTCCAATTCTTTCATCAGAATATATTCCGTCTCCGGCTTCGCCCCTGTTATCTCTATTTTCCATACCATATTTGATAAAACAATAACACCTAAGAAAAATAAGAGAAAACCAACAAGAAAACCACTATTTCGAAGTAAGCGCTTATTCCAAAACGGAACTCCGTAACGTCCAATAAAATATAGAGTGCATTCATTTTTACGGTAAATCGGGCGTAATCGTTTCACATCTCGTAGCAATATACAAAATACAAGTGTATCATCTGCAACTTTCTTAACGTCCCAAACTAGGATATCTCTTCGTACACATTCGTTAATAAATCGTTCTGCACCTCTTCCTTGAATCCGCACTTTTACATACCCAATCCATTTTGTGAACCACTTATTTTTCATAGCTCGCCTCCATCAGCTTTCTAAAAAAGGCGCAGCCCCTTAAGAGATCTGCACCACCTCTATGACTTTACTCCGCTCATACAGTCAGTAGTAGGAGGACTAAGAAGTAACTATTCCCTAACCACTTGCCCCTAATTCATTTAACAAAGCCTCTCATGAATAACAGTTTCATTTTCCTTTTTTTTCATCTTCTAAAAACAAGACTTGTTCTATGGTTCCTTCAAGTAAAAGCTCTTCTGGAAGAATTGTCTTAATTACAAAAGAATTTCCTTTTATTAATAATTGTCCTTGTTTTAATAAAAGTCGTACCTCTTTATCACTAAATACCAATAATCCACGATGATTTTCTATATAAATATGTACCTGCCCAACAAGTGTAATTCTCGGCAGATCCATGAATACATCTGCAGGTAGGTCTATCTGCTTCGTAATCCAATTTTTCACTTGCTGCAACTTTCTCATCGAAGACCCCCCTCTCATCCCATATGTATGAAAAAAAAGCTTGTAATATCACGTCCAAATTAAAAAAAAGCATAAAAAAGCGTCTCATTATAATGAGACGCTTTTTTATGCTAATAGTTGTGAAACAAGCCTATTCACTTGTGAGCCATCTGCTTTACCTTTTACTTTCGGCATAACAGCACTCATCACTTTGCCCATATCAGCTTTAGAAGCTGCACCAACTTCAGAAATAACTTGCTGAATTACAGCAGTCAATTCTTCTTCTGTTAATTGCTCTGGCAAATATGTTTCTAAAATCTGAATTTCGCTTTTCAGTTTATCAACAAGGTCTTCACGACCCGCTTTTTCAAATTCAAGGAGGGAGTCTTTATACTGTTTTACTTCACGAGCTAAAACTGTTAGTTCCTCTTCTTCTGTAAGAGAGTGCTGTAGTTTAATTGCTTCATTTTGTAAAGCAGACTTAACCATACGAATAACGGTTAATTTTTGTTTTTCTTTATTCTTCATCGCTTGTTTCATATCATCGTTTAAACGACCGAGAAGACTCATAAATTACACCCTCTCTTAGAATTTACGCTTTCTTGCCGCTTCAGATTTCTTCTTACGTTTTACGCTTGGCTTTTCATAGAACTCGCGTTTTCTTGCTTCAGCAAGCGTACCAGCTTTAGAAGTTGATCTTTTAAAACGGCGAAGTGCATCCTCCAAAGACTCGTTTTTACGAACGACTGTTTTTGACATTCTCTTTCCCTCCCTCCGAAACATCCACTTACATCCTAATTTCAGCATGCAAAAAGAAACACTTTCTCAGCATGTCTTTTACGATTATAATACATTTTATACTTTTAGGTCAACTATCTGATAAAAGAAAAGAAGAGCACTTACTTTTCTTTTTTTCACGGTACATGCAATTTCGATACAAATTTCTATATCAATGCAACATTATTCTACTAAAATATTTACTTCTAATTTTCCATCGTCTAAATACTGCACTGTAAGCTGCTATGCAGAAAAAAGACCTTCACTTACTTTCTCCCTTTGTTTGAGCTGAACATGTGCCTGAAAAAGGAACTGACCGCTTCTACGCATGGCCAGATGCTCTCGTCCACCGAAAAAGAATGGTTTTCTATCTTTTTTGATTTGGACTTATATAAACGACCGGCCCGCTTTTATTTTATCCAGCTACAGCCGCTAGAACAATCGGTCGTTTCACTCTTTCCTACGAGGCAAAAACGCCTCTACGTCAAGAGCTCCAACGCCCTCATGTTCTATACGAGCGGCTTCCGCTTTTATTTTAATAATCAGTTGTTGCTGTTTTTCCGCTTACTAGCGCTACGCCAGAGCTTGTTCCAATGCGCGTTGCACCTGCTTCTATCATTGCATCCATGCCTTTTTCGTCACGAACACCACCTGATGCTTTTACACCGATATTTGGTCCTACTGTTTTTCTCATCAACGCAACATCTTCTACTGTTGCACCGCCTGTTGAAAATCCTGTTGATGTTTTTACGAAATGGACGCCTGCTTTTACAGACAATTCACAAGCACGAACTTTTTCTTCTTCTGTGAGTAAGCATGTTTCAATAATTATTTTTACAAGCGCTTTTCCTTTTGCAGCCTCTACAACCGCGCGAACATCACGCTCTACTAACGCATCGTTTTTATCTTTTAACGCACCAATGTTCATTACCATATCAACCTCTGTTGCACCTTTAGCAATCGCATCTGCTGTTTCAAACGCTTTTGTTTCTGGTGTATTTGCTCCAAGAGGAAAACCAATTACTGTACAAACTTTTACATCCGTTCCTTTTAACAGTTCTGCTGCCGTTTCAACCCATGTTGGATTTACACATACAGAAGCAAAATCATGTTGTTTCGCCTCTTGGCATAACGTCACGATTACCTCTTTTTTTGTATCTGGTTTTAATGCCGTATGATCAATTAATTTTGCATAGTTCATTTAAAAATTGCCCCTTCCTCAACTTATACGTAGTGAATTTTTTGCTCACCGGTTGTCTGACAACCTTAATCGTCAGCATTATAACATAACGTATAGCGTTTTCATATTTTAACTTCTCCAGCAAATAAAAAAGCATACAAACAAAACTGTTTGCATGCTTTTCTGTTACGCGCTTGCTGATTCTTTTGGAGATACATCTTCTAGCACACGAACAAATTGCGCTTCATTGTAAGGATAACCAGCTTTCGTAATTTTCACCTTAATTAATTTACCGATTAATTCTTCAGAACCTTCAAAGACAACTTTCAAGTAATTATCTGTATATCCTACATATAACCCTTCACGATCAGCTTCTTTAAATGGTTCTTCTGGAATAATTTCAAGCACTTCACCTTCAAACTGTGATGCATATTCTTTCGCTAATTGATCTGATAACGCAATTAAGCGGTGTACACGCTCATTCTTCATTTCTTCTTGCACTTGATCATCCATACGTGCTGCTGGTGTTCCTGTACGTTTTGAGTACGGGAATACATGAAGTTCAGAGAAACGGTTATTTTTAATGAAATTGAACGTTTCCATAAATTCTTCTTCTGTTTCACCTGGGAAACCAACGATAACATCAGATGTAATTGCAAGTCCTGGCAGCGCTTCTTTTAAGCGGTCTAAACGCTCTTGGAAAAACTCCATTGTATATTTACGACGCATACGTTTCAATACTGTATTAGATCCAGATTGAAGTGGTATGTGCAAATGACGGACAACAACTTTAGAATCACGCAGTACTTCAATCACTTCATCAGTAATTTGACTTGCTTCTATGGAAGAAATGCGAAGGCGTTTTAATCCTTTCACTTGCGCTTCCATATCTCGAAGTAGTCCTGCTAAGTTATAATCTTTCATATCTTCACCGTATCCACCTGTGTGAATACCTGTTAAGACGATTTCTTTATAGCCAACGTCTACTAATTGCTGCGCTTGGCGAATGACTTCTTTCCCATCACGAGAGCGCATTAAACCACGAGCCCACGGAATAATACAGAACGTACAGAAGTTGTTACATCCTTCTTGAATTTTTAAAGATGCACGCGTACGATCTGTAAAATATGGTACGTCTAACTCTTCGTATACACGTGTTTTCATAATGTTACGTACAGCATTAATCGGCTGACGTTCATTGCGGTATTCTTCAATATAGCCAAGCATTTTCTCACGATCTTGCGTTCCTACTACAATATCTACACCTGGGATTGCCATAATTTCCGCTGGAGATGTTTGTGCATAACACCCCGTTACACAAATTACCGCATCAGGATTTTGACGAACGGCACGACGAATAACTTGACGACTTTTTTTATCCCCTGTATTTGTTACTGTACATGTATTAATTACATACACATCAGCTGTTTTTTCAAATTCAGTTCGTTCATAACCACCTTGTTTAAACAGTTGCCAAATTGCTTCTGTCTCGTAGTGGTTTACCTTACAACCTAACGTATGAAACGCAACAGTTGCCATATATACTCACCCCATTAATTCAAAATGATAAGAAGCGGCACTTAGCGCGTATAAAGGCGCCGTTTCTGTCCGCAATATTCTTGGTCCTAAACTACAAGGTACAAAAGCTTGCTCAGAAAGAGAAGATACTTCCTCTTCTGTCAAACCACCTTCTGGCCCAAATAAAATGAGCACCTTTTGTCCTGGCCTTAATTTTGTTAAAACCTTAGCGAAATTTGATTTTTCACCTTGTTTCGCTTCCTCTTCATACGCAACAAGGCAGCTATCATAATCTTTACTCATCGCGAGAAGCTCTTTAAAAGAAACAGGCGCATACACAGTCGGAATTTCGCTGCGATGAGACTGCTCTGCTGCCTCTTTGACAATTTTATTAAAACGCTCTACTTTTTTTTCAGCTTTTTTCGCATCCCATTTCACAATCGATCGAGATGCTTGGAACGGTAAAAACCCTGCTGCTCCAAGCTCAGTTCCTTTTTGTAAAATCAACTCAAGCTTATCTCCTTTAGGCAATCCGCTTGCAATTGTCACAAACACAGGTAGCTCAGTTGACATCTCTACCCATTCTACAATAGTCGCATTTACAAATTCATTGGTAATTTCAGCAATTGTACAAATTGCCGTCTTTCCACTTGTACAACAATAAATTTGATCACCAGGCGTCATACGCATTACTCTTCCGATGTGATGAACATCATCTCCTACAATACGAATCGCCATTTCATTTACATTTTGTTCTTCTACAAAATAACGTTGCATTCTATCACCTTAGTAAAGTTTAGCTCTTTTCGTAAACGAGTGCTTACGAAAAGAGCCAAACGGTATGATTTGGATGAAACAAACGGTAAGTCCCTCACTACTTTCAGCGAGAGACTTTCCGCTTACATCTCCCGTACAAACGGGTAATAAACACTTGATTAGGAAAACTTTAGTTTATCCTCTACGCGCAATAATTGCTACCCAATCTTCCATCGTTAACACTTCTTCTACTGTAAAACCAGCATTTACTAACGCGGCTGTTACCATTTTTTCTTTTGCAGCAATAATACCAGATGTAATGAACAATCCACCTTGTTTTACAACTTTCGCTGCGTCATCTGGGAATAGTAAAATAATTTCCGCTAGTAAATTTGCGACAATTAAATCAACAGGCCCCTCAATGCCCTCTAGTAAGCTGTTTTGTCCAACAGTTACAACATGTTCTGTATGATTTAATCGGACATTCATTTCCGCACTTTCTACTGCAACCGGATCTAGATCGTATGCTTGAATAGAAGCAGCACCTAATTTAGCCGCCGCAATACTTAATACACCAGAACCCGTTCCAACGTCAATAACAGTATCTCCTGGCTGGACGGTTTTCTCTAAAGCACGGATGCACATCGTTGTTGTGGGATGCGTTCCCGTACCAAATGCCATCCCTGGATCTAATTCAATAATTTTTTCTTCTGGTGAGGAAGGAGTATACTCTTCCCATGTTGGCACAATTGTAAATGTATCAGAAATTTTCACCGGATGGTAATATTTTTTCCAAGCAGTTGCCCAATCCTCTTCATCTACTTCATTAACAGATACAGTTGCTGCTCCAATCTCGATTCCATAAGAAGGTAACAGATCAATGGAAGACTTTACATTTGTAATCGTTTCTTGCAGGGCATCATTCTTTGGAAAATACGCTTTTACAAGCACACCTTCTGCCGGATATTCAGCTGGATTTAATGCATAAATCTCGCCAAATTGCTGTTCACGCTCTTTCGTTAATTCAGCAGGATCTTCAATCGCAACGCCACTTGCACCTGCTTCGTGTAAAATATGCGAGATTGCTTCTACAGCTTCTTCTGTTGTATGAATACTAACTTCTGACCATTTCACAATTTACCAACTCCATTTTTTATTTCCATTATTCCCCTTTAAAAGCTCTCTTAAGCTTTCCAAATAGGCTATCATCATGATCTTCTTGACCTGCAAATTCTTTTAATAAATCTTTTTGGTGCGATGTTAATTTCGTTGGCGTAACAACACGTACTACTACGTATTGATCACCTTGTCCATATCCACGTACGTTTGGCGCACCTTTTCCTTTTAAACGGAATTCTGTTCCTGTTTGTGTTCCTGCTGGAATTTTTAATTTTACTTTCCCCTGCACTGTCGGAACTTCCACTTCATCCCCAAGCGCTACTTGTGCGAATGTTAATGGCATTTCGCAAATAATATCATCACCTTCGCGATGGAAGAATTCATGATCTTTCACACGAACTACTACATATAAGTCTCCTGCCGGGCCGCCGTTAATACCAGCCTCTCCCTTACCAGTAACACGAATTTGTTGACCATTATCAATACCGGCTGGAATTTTAACATTAATTTTTTTGCGTTTACGTACTTTTCCAGATCCATGACATGTTGTACATTTCTCTTTAATAATTTGGCCTGTTCCAGAGCAGTGTCTACAAGCTTGACGATTCACAATACGACCGAATGGTGTGTTTTGCTCCACGCTAACTTGACCTGTTCCAGAACAATGTGAACATGTTTCCTTTGAAGTTCCAGGTTTTGCCCCACTACCACTACATGTATTACATGGATCTTCAGCTGGAATTTCAATATCCATTTCCTTACCAGAAATTGCCTCTTCAAATTTTAAAGAAACTTGATATTGAAGGTCTGCTCCTTGACGCGGTGCATTTGGATCACGACGTCTACCGCCTCCACCACCAAAGAATGAACTGAAGATGTCTTCAAAACCAAAGCCACCACCGAAGTCACCTCCACCAAATCCTTGATTTGGATCAACATGACCAAATTGATCGTACTGCGCACGTTTTGAATCATCACTTAATACTTCATATGCTTCTTGTACTTCTTTAAATTTTTCAATTGCATTTTCTTCAGTACTTACATCTGGATGATACTTTTTCGCCAAACGACGATATGCTTTTTTAATCTCATCTTTCGAAGCACCCTTGCTAATGCCAAGCACTTCATAGTAATCTCGTTTACTCATAAGTTTGTAACCCCCCGAATCCTTTCACATAAACGTAATTTTAACATCGAAAGAAAGTGCTTTGCAACACTGTTTCCTCACTTACAGTATGCAAAAAGAAAAAGATTGGATTCTCACACAAAAGACTTCATGTATACCCAGTCTTTTCTTCACTCGTGAAAAAAGCCAAAGCCAAGGCACGCTTGACTTTGACTTTTTGTCATCTTACTTATTTGATTATTTATCTTCTTTTACTTCTTCAAACTCAGCATCTACTACATTATCGTTTTTTGCGCCTGCATTTCCTTGTGCGCCTTCTGCTTGCTGTGCTCCTGCAGCAGCTTGAGCTTGTTCATATAATTTTACAGTTAATTGTTGTACGATTTCTTGAAGTGCATCTTTTTTCGCACGGATTTCATCAAGATCATTTTTCTCGATTGCCGCTTGTAATGCATCTTTTGCTTCTGTTGCTTTCGCTACTTCAGCTGCATCTACTTTTCCTTCTAAGTCTTTTACAACTTTATCTGTTTGGAATACAAGTTGATCCGCTTCGTTACGAAGTTCAACTTCTTCTTTACGTTTTTGGTCAGCATCAGCATTTGCTTCCGCTTCTTTTACCATACGATCTACTTCCTCATCAGAAAGACCTGAAGAAGATTGGATTGTAATTGTTTGTTCTTTACTTGTTCCTAAATCTTTCGCACGTACGTTTACAATACCGTTCGCATCAATATCGAATGTTACTTCGATTTGCGGAATGCCGCGTGGTGCTGGCGGAATGTCTGTTAATTGGAAACGACCTAACGTTTTGTTATCCGCTGCCATTGGACGCTCACCTTGTAGCACATGAATGTCCACTGCTGGTTGGTTATCAGCAGCTGTTGAGAACACTTGTGATTTACTTGTTGGGATTGTTGTGTTACGCTCAATTAATTTTGTAAACACGCCGCCCATTGTTTCAATACCTAAAGAAAGCGGAGTTACGTCTAATAATAGAACGCCTTTTACGTCACCAGTAAGTACACCGCCCTGTACTGCAGCACCTAGTGCTACAACTTCATCAGGGTTAACACCTTTATATGGTTCTTTACCAGTTTCACGTTTAATCGCTTCTTGTACAGCTGGGATACGAGTAGAACCACCAACAAGAATGACTTTATCCAATTCACTTGGAGAAAGACCAGCATCTTTTAACGCACGACGAGTTGGTTCTAATGTTCTTTCAACAAGGTTAGCTGAAATCTCTTCGAATTTCGCTCTTGTTAAAGTTAATTCTAAGTGTAATGGACCAGCAGCTCCAGCACTAATGAATGGTAATGAAATTTGTGTTTGCGTTACACCAGAAAGATCTTTTTTTGCTTTTTCAGCTGCATCTTTCAAACGTTGAAGCGCCATTTTATCTTGGCTTAAATCAATGTTATTTTCTTTTTTGAATTCAGCTACTAAATGATCAATGATTACTTGGTCAAAGTCGTCACCACCAAGACGGTTGTCACCAGCAGTTGAAATAACTTCAAATGTTCCATCTGCTAATTCAAGAATAGATACGTCAAACGTACCGCCGCCTAAGTCATATACTAAGATTTTTTGTTCTTCGTCTTGTTTTTCTAAACCGTAAGCAAGCGCAGCTGCTGTTGGTTCGTTAATAATACGTTCTACTTCTAAGCCAGCAATGCGGCCTGCATCTTTTGTTGCTTGACGCTCTGCATCGTTGAAATATGCTGGTACTGTGATAACAGCTTTCGTTACTGTTTCACCTAAGTACGCTTCAGCAGAAGCTTTTAAGTTTTGTAAAATAATTGCAGAAATTTCTTGAGGTGTGTAGTTTTTACCTTCAACCTCTACTTTGTAGTCTGTACCCATATGACGTTTAACAGACATGATTGTATTTGGGTTCGTAATTGCTTGACGCTTCGCTACTTCCCCTACTTGACGCTCTTCATTTTTGAAAGCTACAACAGAAGGAGTTGTACGGTTACCTTCTGGATTTGGAATAACTTTTGGCTCTCCGCCTTCCATAACAGCTACACAAGAGTTTGTTGTACCTAAGTCAATACCGATAATTTTACTCATGACTAAACCTCCTACATTTATGTAATTATTGATTTACTTTTACCATTGATGGTCGAATCACACGATCTTTTAGCTTATAGCCTTTTTGGAATTCTTCCACAACCGCATTTGATTCAAATTCACTGTCTTCTACTTGCATAACAGCTTGATGTTCATGCGGATCAAACTGATTTCCAACAGCTTCAATCGCTTCAACACCTTCTTTTGCTAATGCTTCTTGCAACTGACGATATACCATTTCCATCCCTTGTAATAGGGATTTCATCTGCTCATCATTTGCTTCTACTTGCATTGCTCTTTCAAAGTTATCAAGAGCCGGCAAAATATCTGACACAAGGCTTTGTGATCTATATTTTTCAGCCGCTTGCTTCTCTAGTTGAACGCGGCGCTTATAGTTTTCAAAATCAGCTTGTAGACGAAGCATGCGACCTTCCGTTTCCGTCAATTCCGCTTGTAATTCATCTACTTTTTCTTGTAAAAGAGCAGCTTCACTTTTTTCTTCAACAGTTTCTTCGCTATTTTCTGGTGCTACAGCTTCTTCTGTTTGCGCTTCTTTTACTTCTTCTACCATTTGTTCATTACGCTCTTCCACAACTTTCACCTCCTTAAAAAGACAGGGCAGGCATAAATCAACACGAACCCAGCTATCTAATTTCTTATATTCAACTACTCACCCGTAGCAGAGAAGATCCCCGCCCCAAATGAAAGTTTCTTAATTATTTCGGTTTATACAAACCATTCGGTCCATCCGTAAATTGTTTTGTAAACAATTGCAACAAACTAATGACACGAGAATATTGCATTCTTGTTGGTCCTAAAATCGCGATTGTTCCAAGCTGCTCATCTCCAATTGAGTATGTCGCAGAAATTAAACTACAATTTTCCATTGCAGCAGAAGAATTCTCACGACCAATTTTCACTTGAATGCCAATCTGTTTACTCTTTAAGATGTCATAAAAGGCATCTTCATTCTCAATCATATTTAATAATGATCGGACCTTTTGAATATCATGGAATTCTGGCTGCGCAAGCATATTTGTTTTTCCACCAAAATACACTTTTTCAGATAACGGAAATTGGAATGTACCATCTAACATCTTCATAACACTATCATAATTATGAACGTACTGACGCAAAACCATTACAATTTCTTTAAAGATTTTATTATGCAGTTCGGACATCGGTACACCAGACAACTTGTCATTTAAAATGTTAACCATTTTTTCCAAATCTTGCAAATCAACAGATTCTGGAACTGTGATTGTTTTACTTTGCACATGTCCTGTATCAGTTACAATAATTGCAACCGCTGTTTGATGACCAAGCGGAAGAATTTGTACATTTCTCAACTTATTCGCACTTACTTTTGGCCCAAGAACAATTGCCGTATAATTCGTGATTTCTGATAAAATTTGCGCGGATTGCTGCGCAAGCTTTTCTGCTTCAAAAACCCTTTGAGCGAACAAGTCTTTAATTTGTACAATATCCTCACTGGGCAAATGTTGCGGTGCAAGAAGATGATCTACATAAAAACGATAACCTTTTTCAGAAGGAACGCGCCCTGAAGAACTATGTGTTTTTTCAATGAACCCTAATTCTTCTAAGTCAGCCATTTCATTTCGAATTGTCGCTGAGCTAAATGTAATTTCTTCTTTCTTAGATAATGTTCTTGATCCAACAGGTTGTGCTGATCCGATAAAATCGTCAATTATCGTCTGTAAAATTAAGAGCTGACGTTCCGTAAGCATTTCATCATCACCTCTGTTAGCACTCTTGTGTTTCGAGTGCTAATTCTATTACTAACTTACCAAAATTGATATTGAATTGTCAACGGAAACGTGATGAGATACAGTGAAACTTTTAGCAGCACGACCTTTTACTGCTAATTAGCCCTGCCAATCATGCTCTTACAGACGGTCTTCTCTTCTTGATCCACCTTCATGTACCGGCTATTTGAGCGGGATACAGCGAAACTTTTAGCAGCAGTTTTTCCGCCGCTATCTTCTCAATTCGCCTTTCTGCACCTACTGTTATTTATTCATTTTATTTTTCCGACATATAAGTTGCTGCTATGCAAAATGCAATATGACCTCTACTTGCTTTCTCCTTCTGTTTTAAACCTTGCATGTGGTAGGAAAAGGCCCTTTTCTATGCGCAGCTAGATGCTCTCGCCTCCCTAAAAAAGAAAGGAGTTTTTCTGTCTGTTTTTTAATTTGGATTTATATATACCGTCCGTTTGAGCAAAGTTAATCCACTAAAAATGATTGAAAGACTTCATTTCCTAACAACTTCCCTTTTCTTGTTAAACAGACATGAGTGTTTGTTTCTTGCAGCAATTCATGTTCTTTATTATGACTTAATTGTTTTACAAAAATGTCATTCATCTCTACACCGAATTTTTTATTAAATTCTACTTTTGAAACACCCGCTGTTTTTCGAAGCCCCAAAAATAACTCTTCTTCCATTTTTTCTTGCGCTGTTACTGTATGAACGTCTAAATACGGCAGACCTGTCTCATCAATTTTCGTAAAATATTGTTTTAGTGGACCTACATTTTGAATTCGCTCGCCATTTACGTAACTATGAGCGCCAGCTCCGAAACCATAGTACTCTTCATTATTCCAATAAGTGAGGTTATGTCTACTTTCATAACCCTCTTTTGAAAAATTACTAATTTCATACTGTTGATAACCGTGCTTTTCCATCTCATCCATTACAATTTCATACATTTTAGCTTCACTATCTTCACCCGGGAGTCTCAGCTTTCCTTTGTTCATTAAATTATAAAAGACTGTTTTTGGTTCAACAATTAAAGAATATGCAGAGAAATGTTGAACCCCAAGAGTAAATGCAATCTCTAACGTTTCTTTCACATCTTCTTTCGTTTGACCTGGCAGTGCATAAATTAAATCGACATTAATATTTGTAAAACCTACTTCCTTGGCCTCACGAATCGCTATAAACGCATCTTCTTTCGTGTGCTGGCGTCCAATTTTTTTCAGTAATTCATCTCGAAACGTTTGCACACCAAAACTTATCCGATTTACGCCGCCTTCTAATAGAAGATTTAACTTTTCTTTTGGTAAATCTCCCGGATTCGCTTCAAAAGTTAGTTCACAATTTGGTGCAAACGGACGTAAACGCCGATTAATAATATCTAGCAATTTCTTTGTTTGTTCCATATTTAGCGCTGTTGGCGTACCTCCACCAACGAAAATCGTTTTCATTTCTTGAAAAGGCGTTTTGTTGACTGTATTCACAATTTCTTTCTCTAAATATTGCAAGTATTGTTCGACTGGCTGACGCTCAATAAACACTTTATTAAAATCACAATAGTGACAAATATGCTGACAAAACGGAATATGGATATATGCAGCTTGTATCAAATTCTGTTCCTACCTTTCTAAAAAGAAAACCTCCGCATTTCGGAGGTTTATTTACTTCTGTAATCCTATGCGAACTTTCTCTATTCACATTCTTCCCGAAATAACTTTTTCCCTTACAACCAAAAGCATCACCACTATTGTAAAGGAGAGATACAAAGATGTCTAAATATATAAGTCCTGCTCCCTAAATAAAAAGAAGCCGTTTGTACGGCTTCTTTTTTATTAGTTATCATCCATTTTCAGTACAGCCATGAATGCTTCTTGCGGTACTTCTACAGAACCAACAGATTTCATGCGCTTCTTACCTTCTTTTTGTTTTTCAAGAAGTTTACGTTTACGAGAAATGTCACCGCCGTAACATTTTGCTAATACGTTTTTACGCATTGCTTTAATTGTGGAACGTGCCACAACTTTATTTCCGATTGTCGCCTGTATAGGCACTTCAAACTGTTGTCTTGGAATTAACTCTTTTAATTTTTCTACAATTACTTTTCCACGATCATATGCTGAATCACGATGCACAATAAAAGATAACGCATCGACTTGCTCACCATTCAATAAAATATCCATCTTCACAAGCTTAGATGGTTTATAGCCAATTAGCTCGTAATCAAAAGATGCATATCCTTTTGTATTTGACTTTAATTGATCGAAGAAGTCATATACTATTTCAGAAAGTGGGATTTCGTATGTCAACGTAACACGTGTTTCATCTAAATATTGCATATCAATAAATGTACCACGTTTTCCTTGGCAAATTTCCATAACTGCGCCAACATAATCGTTTGGAACCATAATAGATGCTTTTACATAAGGTTCTTCCACACGATCAATAGATTGCGGATCTGGCATGTTAGATGGGTTATCAACTATCATGTCTTCACCGTTTGTTAAATATACTTTATAAATAACACTTGGTGCTGTTGTAATTAAATCAATTTTAAATTCGCGCTCAATACGTTCTTGAATGATTTCCATATGAAGTAAGCCTAAGAATCCACAACGGAAACCAAATCCAAGTGCTTGAGACGTTTCTGGTTCAAATTCAAGAGCAGAATCATTTAATTCTAGCTTTTCTAATGCATCACGTAAATCATTATAGCGTGCAGAATCGATTGGATATAAACCACAGAATACCATTGGATTTAATTTACGATACCCTGGTAAAGGTTCTGCTGCTGGGCGTTTTGCATGTGTAATCGTATCACCTACACGCGTGTCGCCAACATTTTTAATCGATGCTGCTAAGAACCCTACATCGCCTACTGTTAACTCTTTACGTTGCGTTGTTTTCGGTGTGAATACACCAACTTCTGTTACTTCAAACTCTTTACCTGTTGCCATCATGCGTACTTTATCGCCAACTTTTACCGTTCCATTTACAACACGAATATAAGCAATTACACCGCGATATGGATCATATAAAGAGTCGAAGATCATACATTGTAACGGTGCCTCAGAATCACCTGCTGGAGCTGGTACTTTTTCAACGATTTGCTCTAAAATCTCTTCAATACCAATACCCGCTTTTGCAGAAGCAAGCACTGCTTCAGACGCATCTAATCCAATTACATCTTCTACCTCTTGACGAACACGTTCTGGATCAGCGCTTGGTAAGTCAATCTTGTTAATAACTGGTAAAATTTCCAAATTATTATCAAGTGCTAAATATACGTTTGCTAATGTTTGCGCCTCAATCCCTTGCGCCGCATCCACAACAAGTATCGCACCTTCACAAGCCGCTAAACTACGAGACACTTCATACGTAAAATCGACGTGTCCTGGTGTATCAATTAAGTGAAGAATATATTCTTCTCCGTCTTTCGCTTTATACGTTAATTGTACTGCATTTAATTTAATTGTAATCCCGCGCTCACGCTCTAAATCCATGGAGTCAAGCAACTGTGCTTTCATCTCGCGTTGTGTTAACGCATTTGTTTTCTCCAAAATACGGTCTGCCAACGTGGACTTCCCATGGTCAATGTGAGCAATAATGGAAAAGTTACGAATTTTAGACTGCCTTTGTGCTCTTTCTTCTTTGTTCATCTATTTATCACTCCTACTAATCTCGCCAATATACACTAGCACTGATTATATCAATACAAGGAAAAAGATTCAATGAAAACTGGTGTTATGATATAAGCAAGTACTCTTACTATTATCATATGCAATTTGTAAACAATAGACAAACCTTTCCTAAAAATCAAAAAAGCGGCTATCTTACTCGTACGTAAGATAGCCGCTTTTTTATACTTTAAATTAATGAAATACACCTTTTATTTTATCAACAATGGTATATGTTATGCTACGACTAACACTTTGCACCAAAGAAGTCAAGCCTCTCCCCATACTTTCAAACATATTAAAGCTTTTTAATTTTTCTAGTTGCGCTTGTTTTTCTTCAACGGAAAATACATTTTCAGGAATTATTTTTTCTATATCCCCGTAGTTTGTTCCTGTTATGTGAGCAATTTGCTCATATGTGGGATTGTTATAACCCTTCATTCGTTTCAATCCACTATTGGCAACTTGCATCCCCGCTAACATTATAAGAAATGCACTCACAACGACAATGATGCATTTGCGTGTAAACTGCCCCACTTCTTATTTCTCCTTTTCCAATCAATGCGTATATGCCCCTGTGTTGTCTTGATCAACTTGATGATGAAGAGCTGCGTTCAAGCCACTCGCAATTAAATTCGCCATATCTTCAATAAACGCATCCACCTCTTTAGGTGTTACCATTAAATTATGTCCTAGCGGCGCTAGCACTTCATAAATTAGCTTTCTCTTCTCCTCTTCTTCTAGCGTACCAACAACTCCCAAAAACATATTGCGGCTTTTTTCATCTGGCATATCTTCTTCTGTTAACTTCTTCTTTTCACCAAATGTAAAACCGGCTGGGAGTAAAGAACGAGATGGTTTTCCACCCTCATGCATCTCACGCCCAAAATGCTTTAAGATAAAATCAATTGTGTCACTTGTAATTGAAACTGCATCTACAACGGTCGGAACACCAATTGCAATCACCGGTATACCTAGCGTATCTTTACTCAATTCTTTTCGTTTATTCCCAACACCAGAGCCTGGATGAATACCAGTATCCGAAATTTGGATGGTACTATTTACTCGTTCAATAGAACGAGCAGCAAGCGCATCAATCGCAATTACAAAGTCTGGTTTTGTCTTTTCAATGACACCATAAATCATATCGCTCGTTTCAATCCCTGTAATCCCCATAACTCCCGGTCGAATTGCACTAACAGGCCGAAAACCTTCCTCAACACTTTCCGGCTGCAACTTAAACAAATGGCGCGTAACAAGGACATTCTCTACAACAATTGGACCTAAGGCATCCGGCGTTACATTCCAGTTACCAAGACCAACAATTAAGCAACTTGCTTCTTCACCTATGCCAATTTCTTTTAGAAAGTGCGAAAATTCCTTTGCAAAAATCCCTTCTACTTTTTGTTGCAACGCGGTATCTTGCTGACGAATTCCTTGTACTTCTAAAGTTAAATAATTTCCAGATTTCTTTCCCATTGCCGGAGCAGCACTTTCATCAATCGTCACCTTTGTAATTGTAATCCCTTCTTCTTCGCGCTCTTTTACAATTACACCTTGAATAGCAGTTTTTTCTTCTTGCTTCTCTTGCAACATTTGGTGAGCTTCTAATGCAAGATCTGTTCGAATCCCGTATTTACTTAAATCAAGCGGTTCGCTCATACAATCTCCTCCACTATTTATAATCAATATTCATTAGAATTCCCCAATTTATTTTCAGACATTCTTTTCCTATATTGAAATTTCATCGTTCCCACTATTGCAATTCTCTTCTCCGTTTGATAGAATATCACTTGTTCTATGTAAGAATCGAGTCACTCGATTGCACCAGGGAGGTGAAATATATGGCAAACATCAAATCTGCTATCAAACGTGCTAAACTTAGCGAAGAGCGTCGTGCACATAACGCTTCTATCAAGTCTGACATGCGTACAGCTGTTAAAACTGTAGAGGCTTTAGTTAACAATAACGATCTTGAAACAGCAAAAGAAGCATACAAAGTAGCTTCTAAAAAACTTGACAAAGCAGCTCGTAAAGGTCTTATCCACCAAAACGTTGCATCTCGTCAAAAATCTCGCTTAGCGAAACAAGTAAACGCGTAAGGCGTTTAAAAACGATCCGTATGGGTCGTTTTTTATTTACAAAAAATGTTCATGTAGTTATCTACATGAACATTTTTCCACTATCCAATATGATTTAAACGCATGAGAAAAAATTCTAGTACAAGACGTTTATCCATTCTTCCTGTCTTCATATTATAATCCGCCTCAGCAAGTTCGTGAATCACTCGTTTTAACGCTTCAAACGAGAAAAAATTTGTTTGATTCATAGCCAACTTCACACGATATGGATGTACACCGATGTGAGATGCAATTTGATTTTGCCCATAACCACGCTGCTGAAGTTCTTTCACTTGATATAATAAACGAAATTGACTCACAAGAAGCGCAAGCAGTTTAATCGGCTCTTCTTGTTGTGTGAACAACCCTTCTAAAATACGCATCGCACCTGCAATATCTTTTTTTACTACTTTTTCTGTTAAAGAAAATACATTTTGTTCAACAGACTTTGGAACGAGTTCTGCGACAAGCTTTTCCGTAATTTCACCGCCCGCTCCCACATATAATGTCACTTTATCCATTTCCTTAGCAAGCATGGTGACATTACTTCCAACAAGCTCTAACAATAAACTAACTGCCGCTTCTTCTATTTGAATATGCATTTCTTCCGTGCGGCTTATAATCCATTTACGTACATCTTGCACTTGCATAGCATTTGCTTCTACTACATCCGCTGTTTTTTTCAAGAGCTTCGTAACTTTTTTACGCTCGTCCAATTTTTCAAACGGGGCAATAAATACAAGGATAGAAAATGGTGAAGGTTCAGCAATATATTCTTCTAGCACTTTAACATTTTGCTCAATCTTTGCTTTTTGTGATGTTAAAAACAACGGTGATTTTACAACGATAATTTTACGTTCCCCAAAAAAAGGAAGCGTTCTTGCATCCTCAACAACTTCCTCTATGTATGCTTCTTCCATGTCATACGTAACAACATTGAACTCGCGATCCTCTTCAGCTAACGCTTCTGATGTCAAAAGCCGAAGTGTTTCATTTATAAAATACGCCTCTGTTCCATATAACAAGTATAACGAAGCAAATTGCTTTTTCTTTATTTTGTTATGTATATCACTCATGTAATTTCCTACTCCCTAACACTTTATATACTTATAGTAATGTGACAACTGCCGTTTTACAAGTTTAAAGGAACAGGCAGCTACCCGTTCCTTGATCTATATAAAACGTTACAAAATAAGCCCCGGGAATCTTATTTCGTAACGGTGACCACTTTAATTTTATTATTTACATCTACCTTGCGGGCTATGAATGACAACTGTTAGCACACTTGGAAAAGCATTGAATCAATTGAGCTTTAACAGAGGTTCGTAATGGTCGAAATTTCCCACTAACTATAGGGTTACGTACCACGAATAGAAGGATAAATTGTAGATTTTTTTCTGACAATATTTTATACTAAAGTGGAATGTTGGGAGGGATTCAAAGATGAATGAATTTGAAAAAAACGTTCAAAGTAAGCGTAATGACGCTGTCGACTCAGGAGTAGGCTTTATCGTTTCATTCGGATTTTTTACCACTTTATTTATCATCGCAACAGTCGTTAAATTTATCGGTTCTTAAAGACTGCATGTGGCAGTCTTCTTTTTTTCTGTGTTTCATCATATGTTAACTTACCGTGAAATGTTCCCGCCTCTCCTCGAAAAACGTAAGAAATCGCCCCTCGTTCATCAGTTCTCCACACCTCAATTTCACGCTCCTTTAATCGCCCTAATACTTCAATATGCGGATGTCCATAACGATTGTTCTCTCCAACAGAAATAATGGCCTTTTTCGGCTGAACAGTATCTAAAAACTGCCCTGAAGATGACGTTTTACTTCCGTGATGCCCAACCTTTAAAACGTCTGCATGCATCTCTGGATACCTTTGTATGAAGCGATTCTCACCCGCTTCTTCTAAATCGCCCGTAAACAACCATGTTAATCCCCCTATTTTTGTCCAAAGTACAATAGATTGATTATTATCTTCTTTTTCCTCTCCTTCTGGTGATAATACTGAAAACACCGCTTCTCCCGCCTCCCAGCTATCTCCCTTTTCTACAATTCGAACCGGCACATTCTTTTGCATAGCAAGCTTCTGTATTTGTTGTTCAAGCAAGGAGAATTTCCTCTTCTTTCCTAAGACTACTTCTTTCACCGCAATAGATTGCATTACCTCTTGCGCTGCTCCCATATGGTCCATATCTCCATGTGTCACAATTAATTTATCAATCATCTGTACACCCTCTTTTTGTAAAAAAGGAACAAGAATATCATGCCCAACAGAAAATTCATGTTTTTTCTGCTGCCATTCTTCTTTCTTTACCGGAAGTGTTCCGCCAGTATCAATTAAGTACGTCCCCTGATTGTATGGAAGGCGAATCAAAATAGCATCCCCTTGTCCGACGTCAATATAAGTAACACTCCCGGTTGCATTTACATACGGAAATGCATAGTGGCATGTACTAAGGAGGAAAAAAGTCGCTAGAAACAACAGGCGATACTTTCTCCATATAATCCCTTCCCATGATAAAAGAATAGTTACAATACTTATACAATATAAAACAACAAGAAACGGCTGGGTTTGCCCAAAGGTAAGACGTACAAACGGTAAAGCTTCACACATTTGAAGTATGACATTTGAAACATGTATACATAGGGACAACAGATCCGACAACCACCGAGACACAATAGGAAGACATATAAGACATACAAGAATGACTATACACACCGGTAAAACCAGTAAAGATAAAAACGGGACATAAATCATATTAAGAATGATACTGTAAGGAGAAAGATAGCCGAAGTGGTAAAGCAAAATAGGTGCACTTGTCAATTGGGAAATAACGGAAAGATATATAGAATTTTTCACTATACCATTTTCATTCGCTAACAGACGTGATGAAGATAACAAAAGAGAAAAACTTCCAATAAATGAAAAC
This sequence comes from Bacillus sp. 123MFChir2, assembly GCF_000383235.1. Taxonomy (GTDB): domain Bacteria; phylum Bacillota; class Bacilli; order Bacillales; family Bacillaceae_G; genus Bacillus_A. The sequence goes on along the minus strand of NZ_KB910958.1, from coordinate 11,860 downwards.
TGAAACCCGATATCAAATAATACATACGGATTATAAAAAAGCATAATTATTAACGTCATACTTAAAGCATCCATCCCAGACACTCGCACCGCTCGCGTAAGGGCTACAAACACAATAACAGCTGCTATCGATGCCCGAACAACAGATGGTGAAGCCCCTGCACAAAACATATATAACGGAATACAAACAAACAGAAGCATCGTTGCGCTTTCACGCGTTATACCAATTCGAAGTGATACAAAATAACATATTGCAGTTAACAAAACAATGTGCGATCCTGATATTGCTAATAAATGAACAAGTCCAAACTGTTGATACTGTTCTTCAACTTCAAACGCCATATATTGACGATCACCAAACAATAAAGCATTCATAAAAGCTGCTGACTGCCCCGGAAAAGTCTCTCCTATATAAGAAACGGCTGCTTGTCGCATCGAAAATAACCAATGAACAAACGAAATATCTTTTTGCACACAATTCGAAATTGATTCGACTTCAAAAAGAGCATGAATATGCTGTTTATATAAATAATCCTTATAATCAAACGCATAAAAATTACGAGGAGATGGTGGCTCTTTCAACGTACCAGTAAACGTACACACCATACCAGGTGTTAACTGCTTCAATTTTTCTTTTAATTCACGAGAAGGGATTTTGTAAAACAACTGGACCGTTTCGTCATCATTCATTTGCAACTGGAAAGAAAGACGATTTCCATTTATAATTGGCGTACTTTGAATTGTACCTATTACGTCTGCTTCCCGAAAAGAGGGCATAGAATGATTTTGCGCATCTACATAGATTGCGTATGCATAGGTAAGACCAAACGCGAGGATAATCAAGGAGAATAGAGGAAAAGAGAGACGCGAAAAACAAACCACACAATAACAACCAAATATAAGAAGAGGAATGATAGAAAAGGAGGAATAAGCTGTTGCAATCCCAAAGATAACTGAAATTGCAACGCAAATCCATTGCCCGCATAGCACGTACTCACCTCACGGTTTATATCATATTTTTCACTTGTTGTAATACTTGTTGCAACTGTTCTAACGTCATTTCGTCCGTTTGTGCCGAAGACAAAAACTGTTTTAACTCCTGCATTTTTTGTTGTTCTTCCAATGTTGTTACGTCAAATGCAAGAGGAACATGTTTTATTCTTACATTTGCTTGTTTAAATAACTCAAGTGCATACGGATGATTTTTATAATCTTGTGCGTAATACACCGCTGTAATACCGCTTTGAATAATCGCCTTACAGCAATGCAAACATGGAAAATGGGTAACATAAATTTCAGCTCCATCTGTTTTCGCACCAAATTTCGCGCATTGCAACAGCGCATTCATTTCAGCATGAATTGTACGCACACAATGATTATCAATCACATAGCAGCCTTCATCTATACAATGCACACCGCCAGCAATCGATCCATTATAACCACCAGCAATAATCCGTTTATCACGCACAATTGTCGCGCCAACAGCAAGCCTTGTGCAAGTGCTGCGAAGTGATAATAAATGACTTTGTGTCATAAAATATTGATCCCAAGAAACTCGTTCCATTATCTTCACCTACTTTTTAATCTGCTTATAGTGTAGCGAAATAATAAAAAAGTCGTCAATGTTTATTTAAGGAACAATTATTTCATCTTTCATTTTTTCCAGCGATTTTTCACCAATTCCATCGATTTCTAATAAATCTTCTACTTTTTGAAAGGGACCGTGCTGCTCACGATACTTAATAATATTTTCTGCTTTCCTAGGACCAATGCCCGATATTTTTTCAATCTGGTCCTTTGTAGCTGTGTTTATTTGTATTTTCCCTTCTGACACAGGCGGTCCATTCACAGCGGCCTCTCCTTTTTTCGGCACATAAATCATCATTTGATCTTGTACAAGCTGTGCTAAATTTACTTTTGTTACATCTGCTTCCGGTAAAAAACCTCCTGCCTTTTCAACAGCATCTTTCACCCGTGCTCCGTTTTGCAACTCATATACCCCTTCACGATGCACAGCTCCTTTCGTATCAACGATAATCGTTTTTGATGAAAATTTAGATTCTGTTACCTTTGTTTTCTCCTTTCTTTCTTCTATCTTCGCGTTCGCTTCCACTTTCACTGCCGATTTCCCTTGTTCACCTTTTGTTTGCCATATAAATAAAATACTGACAACACCAATTGCCGCAAACAAAACTAACCACTTTCTCGGCAAATTCATCATCATTTTGCACCTCTAATTCATAAATTCAAAATAAACTTCATATTGTTTAGGAGAAAGATGTTACGAAGGAGGGGATGAAACATTGAACATAGGAATAATAGGAACAGGAAATATGGGGAATATACTTATTGATGCATGCATCGAAGCCCGCGTTGTCAAACCTTCGTGTCTTACTATCATTAATCGTACTTTCGCAAAAGCATATCATATAAAAGAGAAGTATCCTTCTATTCATATAGCAAAAACAATCCAAGAAGTAATCAAACGCTCTGAGCTCATTTTTATTTGTGTAAAACCATTAGACATACATCCTATTTTGACAAAGCACGCTTCAATTCTTACCAACGATAAATGTCTGATTTCTATCACAAGCCCCATATCTACCGAACAATTAGAAACAATCGTATCTTGTAACGTTGCTCGTGTTATTCCAAGCATTACAAATCGCGCCTTAGCCGGGGACTCTCTATGCACATTCGGGAAAAACTGCTCACAAGAATGGCAAAAACGTATATTGAACTTGTTTCAAAAAATCTCTAAACCTATCATCATTGATGAGAATATCACAAGAGTAGCATCCGATATCGCAAGCTGCGGCCCGGCATTTTTCAGCTACTTATTACAACGTTTTATTGACGCATCTGTAGAGGAAACAAATATTACACGGGAAGAAGCTACTATTTTAACGAGTGAAATGATTATTGGAATGGGAAAACTGCTAGAAAAGCAAATTTTTACCTTGCCAACTTTACAGGAGAAAGTTTGCGTAAAAGGAGGTATAACAGGAGAAGGGATTCGCGTTTTAGAAGAACATCTTGGAGATTTGTTTAACAAGGTGTTAAATCGAACACATGAAAAGTACGAAGAGGATATAGAGCACATAGAACAGCAATTTAATAAGCATTAATATATCTTTTACGACAAAAACAACTATATTCCTTCATAAAACATTTTATTTTTTGCTATCTAATAAAAAAGCAACCGAGGATGGTTGCTTTTTTATTATGCATTTTTTGTAGCGACAAAGAAGATTCGCTCTGTTTGTTCTGTGACTTCCATTCTTTCAAAGTCTCCTGTTACACGAAGAACAGTAAAACCAGCTTTTTCAAGCCATTTCGTCAGTTCTTCAACAGGATATGTACGCTGCATATGCAATTCATCAAACCGATGATACACATCCTCTTCTTCATCTCGTACAAAAAATGTCAAATCATGCTCCACACTATTCGGCTCTTCACCTGGGAAACAGTTCCAAATGAGAGAGATTTCATCTTCATTCACTGTATACGTTTCATTTTGAAATACGTGATGAATTTTATAAAGAGAGTGCACATCAAATAAAAACAAACCATCTGGGCGCAAATGATGATATACACGTCTGAATGTCTCTTGGATGCCCTCTTCTTCTAGTACATAATTTAACGAATCACAAAAAATTGTTACACAATCGAACTCGCCTGGAACATCTAACTCACGCATATCTTGTTGATAAAAAGGAATAAATTGCCCTTCTTCACCTAACTTTTGCTGAGCAATTGTTAACATTTCTTCTGATAAATCTACTCCTATTACATCATATCCTTTTTGTACAAGCGGTAACGTAACATTCCCTGTTCCGCAAGCAACATCAAGAATTCTTGCATCCGTTTTACCAATTTGCCCCAAGCTTTGCTCCGTAAATTCCACCCATTTTTCATATGGGACATCATTCATTAGTTCATCGTACAACAATGCAAATTGTTCGTATCTCATTGACCTAACTCTTCTGTAACATCTTCGCGCGGTACATCGCCCCATAGACGCTCTAAATTATAATAATCACGCTCATCTTTATGGAATACGTGTACAACAACATCACCAAGATCAACTAATACCCAACGTGCTTCTTCAAAGCCTTCCATACGTTTTACATCAACTTGTACTTCATGCGCTTGTTCTTTCACTTCACGAGCGATTGCTTGCACCTGTTTATCTGAGTTACCATGACAAATTACAAAATAATCAGCAAGCGGGGAAATTCCTTGCATATTTAACACAACAATATCTTCTGCTCTTTTATCATCAGCTGCTCGCGCTGCCAATACTAATAATTCTCTGTCCTTCATTTCGTAAAGTCCTCCTTAATGACTGCATTATACGTTTGAAATGTTAATGGATAAATCGTTTGATTCTTTTCCATTAAAAATTGGATTGTATGCTTTAAAGCATATAATAACGCTTGATTGAGATCTTCTCTCGCTAACTTCCGTGCTTCTTCAACACCTGGAAACTTACGACCAGGTTCAATATAATCCGCCACGTAAATCACTTTATCAAGCATCGTCATCTGTTCATGTCCACTCGTATGATACGTAATAGCTTGTAGTATATCAGCATCTGTAATACCGACTTCTCGTTCTACTAAATATGCCCCAACCGGCGCATGCCACAATTCTTTATTATAAAACAATAAATCTTTTGGCAAATGTTCGCGCTTAATAATCTCTTCCATTTCTGAAATCGGTCTACACTTTGCATAATCGTGAAAAATAGCTGCCATTTCCGCTTTTTTTTCATCAACACCATATTGCTTTGCAAGTTCAATAGCCGTTTCCATAACACCAATTGTATGAATATAACGCTTTTCATGCATTTGCTGTTTCACAATTTCAAGTGCCCGTTTACGATCCATATAGCCCATTCCTCTCAATATATTCCTGTACCCCTTTAGGAAGCAAGTATTTGCACGTCTTCTTCTTTGTAACACGTTCGCGAAGAAGCGAAGAAGAAATAGCGAATTCTGGAATTTCTACCGTTACAATATCATAAGGCGTAAAAAGTGTATAACCAGGACGTGAAACCCCGACAAACGTAACAAGCTTTAACAATTCATCGATGTTATACCATTTTGGTAAATACTCCACCATATCCCCGCCAATAATAAAATAAAATTGAACGTCTGGATGCTCCTTTGTCAATTGTAACATAGTGTCATATGTGTAAGACGGACCTTCTCGTTCCAGTTCCGCTAAACAAATAGAGAAATGCATATCTTGTTCAATTGCTAAATGAATCATTTCTAAACGATTACGTACACTTGAAACGTCCTTGTCTCGTTTATGAGGGGGGATTTGATTTGGTAGAAACCAAACCTCATCAAGCTCCAATGTATCATACACTTCATTTGCAATTAACAAATGTCCATTATGAGGCGGGTCAAATGTCCCGCCAATAATCCCGATTCTCTTCAAAGAAAACGCCCCTTTACCTCGTCCTTATAGGTGATAATTCTCATTTATAACAAAACGAGAAACCCATACGAACTCGATTGGTTCAACTAACTTTTAGAAATCGTTACTTTGTTTTTGGTAACACAATACGTTTATTTTCTCTTGATTCTTTATATAAGACGATTGTACTTCCGATTACCTGTACAAGTTCAGCTTTTGCACCTTGTGCAACCTCTTCTGCTACTTCATGGCGATCAAATTCGCAGTTTTGCAGTACGCTAACCTTGATTAACTCACGTACTTCTAGCGCTTCTGCAATTTGTTTTACCATATTTTCATTTACGCCGCCTTTACCAACTTGAAAAATTGGCGTTAAATGATGTGCCTCTGCACGTAAAAATCGTTTTTGTTTTCCTGTTAACATGTATTTAGCCTCCAAGCTTTTTCATTACTATTTGTGTCATTCGTTCTATATTCGGGAAACGTCCCGTCCAAATTTCAAATGCAAGTGCGCCTTGAAAAACAAACATATCAATGCCATTTTGCACAATTGCCCCGTGCGCTTTTGCGTCTTGCAACAACTTCGTTTCAAACGGATTATAAATAATATCAGATACAATGCTTCCTTTTTTCAAACCTCGAATGCGTAGCGGTGTATCTTCTACATGAGGATGCATCCCTACTGTCGTTGTATGAATGATAATATCATACAACGCTTGTTTCTCTGTTGCTTCTTCTAAGGAAAGTGCCAAAGACATGACTTCACTTCTACATTTTTCAATAAGCTGCTCTGCTTTCTCTACTGTACGATTTGCAATGTCAATCTCTTTCACACCAGCATCTGCAAGCGAATAATAAATTGCACGGCACGCACCGCCAGCTCCGAGCAGTAAAATACGTTTGTTCGTCAATGGCTCTTTACTAATAGATTGCAATGAACGAACATACCCTATTCCATCTGTATTATAGCCAATTAATTTTCCTTCTTTATGAAGCACTGTATTTACCGCACCGATTTGTTCTGCCAAAGGATCAATTTCATCTAAATGCTGCATAATCGAAACCTTGTGCGGCGTTGTCACATTAAATCCAACAACTCCAAGCGCCTTCAATCCTTTCACCGCTTCGCCTAATTCACTCTCTTGAACGAGAAAAGCATGATAATGTGCATCCAGCTCAAAATGGACAAATGCATCATTATGCATAAGCGGTGATAAGGAATGTCCAATTGGATTTCCAATTACGCCATATAATTGTTTCACAAGCCCTCACCACTTTAAATTAAAGATTTACGTAATGAAACACTAACTCCTTTTGGTACATGCGCTGCAATTTTTGCACCAGCTTCATTCACTGTTACCCATCCTAAACCTGAAAATACAACATCTGTTTTCGGTTCATGAATGGTAAACTCGTACTTTACAAGCTCAGGCATGTTTTCAAGTTCTTCTGGTGTTGGTGGATTTAATAATTCTCCGGCATGTTTTTCATACAATGCATCTGCTTTTTCAAGCTTCGTACGATGAATCGTAAGGCGATTAGATAAATGACAAGTAAACGAACGACGACCACCGCTTATATAATCAAATCGTGCTAATCCCCCGAAGAATAACGTTTGTTCTTCATTCAGTTGAAAGATCATCGGCTTAATTTCTTTTGTTGGCGTAATGATTTTTAAGCTTTGCTTTCCAACGTAATGCGCCATTTGATGATGATTAATAATACCTGGCGTATCATATAAAGATGAAGTTTCATCAAGCGGAATATCAATTAAGTCTAGCGTTGTACCCGGGAAATGTGATGTCGTAATGACATTTTCCGTTTCCTCGCTAAACGTTTTAATAATACGGTTAATAAACGTTGATTTCCCAACATTTGTACATCCAACAACATACACATCTTTTCCATCACGGTATTGTTCAATTGCGTTCGCAAGCTCTTCGATACCTTGACCTTTTGCAGCACTAATTAAGAAAACCTCTTCTGGCTTTAAACCAAGTTGTTTTGCACTATAGCGCATCCAATGTGTAAGCTTTTCATTCTTTACTGATTTTGGAATTAAATCTGCTTTGTTCCCGACAAGAAGTACTTTATTATTTCCAACAAAGCGATGCAGACCAGGAAGCCAGCTTCCACTAAAGTCAAAAATATCAACAATTTTAACAACTAATGCATCAGATTGTCCAATTCCATTTAAAATGCGTAAAAAATCATCATCTGTTAATGACACATCTTGAATTTCATTATAATGCTTTAAGCGAAAACAACGCTGACAAATGATATGCTCTTTCTCTAATGAAGAAGCTGGTGCATAGCCAACTTCATTTTTATTTTCTGTTTGGATTGCAACGCCGCATCCAATACATTTAAACGTCTCAGTCAAGCTTATTCCTCCCAATTAATTAAACCTTTTTTCTTCATATTACGCATGATTCTACGCTCAATTTTCCGATTAAAACGCGTCATAAATCCATCTGTTTTTGCAACTGGAACAACTAAAATCGTATGCAAACCAACACGATTCCCCCCAAGCACATCTGTTAATACTTGATCTCCAATTACAACTACCTCTGCCGCACGCAGATTCATTTTCATTAGCGCTTGTTTAAAAGCGCGAACGAGCGGCTTACGTGCACTATGAATAAACGGAATACCAAGCGGATCAGCAAAATCTTTTACACGTTGCTCGTTATTATTCGAAACAACTGTCACTTGAATGCCGTGTTCTCTCATTTTTGCAAACCATTCTTCCAATTGCGGTGTCGCATTCGGGCGATCCCATTCGATTAAGGTATTATCTAAATCAGTAATGATTCCTTTTATACCTCGGTTTTTCAATTCTTCAGGTTGAATATGATACACGTTTTTCACGTATTCATTCGGTAAAAATAAACTCAATCTCTTTCACCTCTTTGAGGAGTTTTGTATAGTTCAACTTCCACTTTGAGAGAAACCCGTTCTCAAAGTGGAAGTTGAACTTATCGGGCTCTTACAGGAAGTCACTCTTGTCGCAATTTTATGCAAGAGCGAGATAAATCATCTAACAACTACTGTCTATTAAAATGGGATAAAATTTTTCGACAGCATTTTTCGATTATACATCTGTGGATAAACTTGTACACAATTTCCCTCCAGTTAAATTCAGTTAATTCGAAAATTATCAACAATTCTCACACATCTTATCCACGACAGAATGTGGATAACCAACAGATTGTGACATAAGACAATTTTTGGTACATTAAATGAGACAAATTTCCTTTTTCGCAGGAGGTGAACCGCCTTGACGGCGAAACATATGGAACAGTTATCTACTGAATTACTCACTGAGTCTTATTATAAAGCAAAAGAACTAAATTTAAATCCTGACTTCATTTTACTTATTAAACAAGAAATTATTAGACGCTCATTAGAAGACAAGCTTTTAAAATCGTCTTAAGTATATATACAGTAAAACTTCCATAGATAACATTTAACCACTTATGATTAGTTGAACGAGATCCCCGCTTCACCTGTAAAAAGAGCCATCTTATAAGACGGCTCTTTTATAATCGAGTTGCCACTTTCTCACCAACACGAACCTCTTGTCCACTAGCTAACGATTGAACGACTTCAACCATACCTTTTTCAAATAATAGCACGACTGTGGAGCCAAATGTAAAATAGGCCATCTCTTCACCTTTTTGCATAGTTTCTCTCTCATGCAACAGTTCAATACTATTCACAAACATTGCACCTACTTTAACAAGCGCCATCCGCTCGCCTTCGCTCTCTATCTCTGTTACAGAGCGATAGTTTTTAGACAACGTATCCTTTCCATATTTCATCCCTGCTGCATTAACAGGATATGACTTCCTTCCAAGTACAAAACGCTCTGTCACTGTACCAGAAAGTGGACTATGAATACGATGGTAGTGGCTTGGGCTTAAATAAATCACCATGTATGTACCACCTGCGTAACGCGTTGCCCTTTCGTCCGTATCAAGCATGTCTACAATAGAATAGCGTTTCCCTTTAATCTCAAACATTTTTGCCTCATCAATGGGACCATGATCTGCAAAAACACCATCAACCGGACTCACAATAGCAGACTCTTCTGTATCAATTGATCGTTTGCCCTCTTTTAATTTACGCGTAAATAATTCATGAAGTGTTTGATACTCTTTTAAATCCCTCTCCATCTCATCTTGGTTAATTTGAAATACCTTCGCATAAGATGGAATAATCATTGAACTTAAATGAGACTGTGCAAATTTACGCAATATATAAGATGTAAAACGACCGTTTGTAAGTTCAATCAATAATCGATATAACGTACGTTGCAAACTGCGGAACCCCCTACTATGATATATAATGTTGTAATAAGACCCTTACATGTAGTTTTTCCTATTCTTGTTTCTATATCATAAATTATTAGCACCTTTTAATATTACAGATAGAACCCATCATTTTCAACCGTGAACATCGATTTATCATAGGAGTTTCATTTTATATAAAGCGAAACTTCCATCAGTGGGGGTTTTTGTTCATCCCCCACCTATCTTCTTCGTTTCTTCTGAACCTTGAGGTGGGGGTCTTACTGCCCGTTAATGCGGGATAAAAAAGAAAAGTGCCTACCTTTGAATAAAGGCAAGCACTTTCTTCAAAAATACTTCCCTTTCTTCTCTTTCTCTGCACGAACAAATTCATGGGTTACAGTAGTCAATGAATTCTATAAAAAGCTCTAGCCGTATGAAAGCTAGGGGTTTTTCCTGTTTACTCACCAAATACAACTTTCTATTTAAATAACACTTTTATAGGCAATCCGTACACATTTTTGACACATTCACTATCGCTATATCCTGAAAATTCGTGATAATATTAATTTGTTGAATATGCCAAATTTCGACATTGCGCGATAATAATATCTCCCTTAGTAAATCCCTGTCCCCCAGGGATTTTTCCTTTTATCCATTACTTTTTATTTCACTAAATTTTCATCCTGAGCAACATTGCTATCAAAGCAACTCGTGTTTTTTGCTCATCAACACAAGTTACTTTCACAGCTAAAATTATAAACTTGTAAAATATAGAACAAAAAAATACGGCTGTGAATCTACCACAGCCGTGCTAATTATCCTTAACATTTCCCCTTCTTCTCCTTCTCCGCACGAACAAATTCATGAAACATCTTCATTAACGCCCGTTTCTCAATACGTGATACGTAGCTTCTTGATATACCAAGCGCTTTCGCAATCTCGCGCTGCGTTTTCTCTTTCTCCATGCCAAGACCAAATCGGTTCACAATCACTTCTTTTTCTCGTTCATCTAATATATCGATGTATTCTTTAATTTTCTCGAGTTCCATACTTAATTGAATCGTATCAATTACATCTTCTGATTCTGATTTTAAAATATCGATTAAGGAAATCTCATTCCCTTCTTTGTCCTGACCAATTGGATCATGAAGAGAAACGTCTTTTTTCGTTTTCTTTAATACACGTAAATGCATTAAAATCTCATTTTCAATACAACGAGCTGCATATGTTGCGAGTTTTGTTCCTTTTCCTTGCGAATAACTTTCAATTGCCTTAATTAAGCCAATCGTGCCAATGGAAATTAAATCTTCTGCATCTTCTCCTGTATTTTCAAATTTTTTCACAATATGTGCCACAAGACGTAAATTATGCTCGATGAGGATATTTCTTGCGTGCGCATCGCCTTGCTCCATAAGCTCTAAGTATTTCCTTTCCTCATCAGGCGACAACGGCTGTGGAAATGCATTATTTTTGACATACGATACGAAAACAAACATTTCACGAATCATATATCCAATTGCGGCGAACAGACTCAACCTCTTCACCCCCGCAAAAATAGTGGTCTTTACTATTTGTATGTGGGCGAGTGGTTGTTTGTGTCTGTACAGCTTTATAGACAAAATGAAAAACATTCCTTATGTACTTTTTTCATAATGTTCTTATCGATATGAAATAAACGGTCTATATTTGCTTCTAATTGTGGTTTCTCACTTAAAGCTGGAAATTCTCTTGTTTCAATTACATAATGACTACGCTCATGTAAGTCTTCTCCGGTATGCGCATCAATAAAAGCATGTGAAGGAATCGGATCATAAACAAGATAATAACCTTCTTCTATTTCACCATCCTGGTTTAAAAAACTTATAAAAATCTATCAAAACGTTGGCGAACCAAGACAAAAGCCAACTACCGAAAAGGGATCTCACCTTTTTCCTGTCCGCAAGGCTATCACCTTCTCATTCACCTACTGTGAAAGAATAACGGCAGGTTCCTGTTAGGAACGGTCTTGTTTTGCGCATAATCATTCATCCGAGTCAACTATACGCAAAGGGATATAAGTTTTAAACCAGGTTCCCTCCCTTCTTGATTTGAAATAAAATTTGTTGATTACTCATATACACTGTTTTATGAAGGATA
>NZ_KB910957.1 GCF_000383235.1 Bacillus sp. 123MFChir2 | reverse complement strand
CTTTTTTTCCATTCTTGCTGACATCTTGAAAGAGCCTGCTAAGCACTGAAACAGGATGTTGGAAAGTACAAAAGAGTGCGGTGTGTAATTTTGTGAGATAGATTTGCACCATATAGGCATATTTCAATTCACTTATTTCCTTCCGTTGCTTCTCCCACAAAAGCCTCCGCATCTGGTATGTAGTACTTGCCACCAAACATAAGCGCAAGAGCTGGCCATATAAATGACACTGAAATCGTTCTAACTTCATTGGTTTGATTTCATGAATTTGAAAAATAGATTTCCATGTTTTAAACAGAATTTCCACTTGCCTTATTTGGATGCCCACAGGCATCTTTTTTCATTCTTCAACTCTTCAATTGCTCCAGGATAGGCGGGATTCTTATCAATAGTTATCACACGAGGTTGTGAAACATGAAAAGACCGCAAAGCTTTCTTGAAAAAGCGCTTTGCAGCCTTTGTGTCTCTTGTTTCACTGAGATAAAAATCAATCGTGTTTCCTTTGGAATTCACTGCACGATATAGATACATCCATTGACCTTTTACTTTGATATATGTTTCATCGACTCTCCAGGAGTCATTCGTTTGTTTAAGATAGCGCCGAATTCGTTTATCTAACTCAGGACCATATTGATGTACCCATCGCATAATGGTTGTGTGAGAAATAGATAAGCCTCGTTCTTCCATCATTTCCACTAAATCACGAAAGCTTAGGCTGTATCGTAAGTACCATCTGACTGTTAATATAATCACATCAGGCTGGTAATGTTTCCACTTAAATAAATTTTGCTTTTTCATACTGATCACGTCCTTTTGTAGCTTGATAATATCAGTATGTCCAAGTTTGATAGATTTTTTGCACCAGAACCGTTAAATGAATATTTACGTTATAGAAGAAGTAATGTAAAATATTGTATATATTGAGAATTTTTTATCTATTCTAATATTATTATAGGGGATGTTTGATTGAATAATATGTCATTATTTCTTTATTCTGCACGTATTTTTTGGAAGTCATGTAAAAATCATTTAATATTTTTAGTGTTTATTAGAGTTATAGAAGGTTTCATACCCGTTATTAACATTTTTCTTTTTGAGCGTTTAATAAATGAAGCAGCAAGATTTATAAATCATTCTGGTAACTTAGAACAAGTATTTGTATATTTAGCGTGTCAATTGGCCACCTTTCTACTTCAATATATTTTGGAACATCTCAGCATTATTAATGATAAATATATTAATCAAAAGATTGGTTTGCATATCAAAGAAACCACATTTAATAAAATGGAGAAGCTAGCATACATACATTTTGAAAATCCCGAATTCCAAAATAAACTTCAGATGATTAGTGGTATTGATCAGCGTATCGTAAATAATGTAACAAGTTCTTCTAACCTGTTAAAAGAATGTATAACACTAATCTCTATATTAGTTTATTTAATAAATATTCACTGGGTATTGGTAGTTATATTATTTGTTGGAATCATACCACTATTTATTATCGAAATAAAAAACGGATCATCTAAATATGAATTAATGAGATATTTAACGCCAGTAAATAGAGAAATGTATTACATATCTAATCTGTTATATAGAAGAGAGAGCGTTAAAGAGTTACGTTTATTTCAGATAACAAACTTTCTAATTAAAAAATGGCGTCAAAAATATCAAGAAAATAATCTGGAGGAGATAAATTTATTAAAGAAACAAACTGTTTGGTTATTTGCGTCAGAAATTATACTGGTGTTGGTATATGCGATAACAAGTGTTTTTCTCCTATACTTAATGAAATTAGGAAGAGTGTTAGTAGGATCATTAGTGGCAGTTTTACAAGCTATCCAAAACATCCAAGCCAGTTTAAATAGTCTAATTAGATCTATATCAAATATTTATGAGAATTTATTATATGTTAAGGAGTTCTCATCTTTTATCTCTTTACCTGAAATTGATGAGGCAGAAGATAAAGAAGATATTCATAGTATTCAAGAAATAAGTGTTCAACAACTAAGTTTTACCTATCCTAATCAACATATACAAACATTGAAAGATATTAATTTAAAAATTACGCCTGGTAAAAAGATTGCAATTATTGGAGAAAATGGCTCAGGAAAGACCACTTTAATAAAATGTTTAACAGGTTTATATGAAACAGATTCATCTATGATACATGTGAACGGTACGCCTTTAAATAAGATAGATTTGAACAAATATTTCAAAAAAATTTCCGTTCTATTTCAAGATTTTAATCGTTTTGAATTTACGGTAAGAGAAAATATAGGTTTTGGAAATCTAGAGAGTTTAGCCGATACAGAAAAATTAAAAGAAGTAATAAAAAGGGTTGGGTTAGAAAACTACATTAAAAATCTACCTAATCAATATGATTCAAGATTGGGAAGATTTTTCGATGGAGGAAACGAACTTTCAGGAGGCCAATGGCAAAAGATTGCGATAGCTAGATGTTTATATAGAGAGTGTGATCTTATAGTATTGGATGAACCAACATCTGCCCTTGATCCAAAATCGGAAGTGGAAATTATGGAGGGATTTTTTCAATATTCCAGTGATAAAGCTGTCATATTTATTACTCATCGTCTTGGGGCAGCATGGTTAGCTGATGAAATTATTGTACTGGAACGAGGAAGAATTGCTGAACGAGGGACACATCAGGAACTCTTGCATTTAGAGGGTATATATAAAGAGTTATTTGTTTCTCAATCAAAATGGTATATGGAACATAAAGAATTGGCAAAGAGTAGTCTTTAAATATTTAAAAAGGGGGAGTATGATGTCGATACTTTTAATGTTTATTTGTGTTTGGTTATTACTATTGTGCATTGTATTGGGGCAGATACATTTTTTCAAAAAGGAAATAGATTTACTTCCATTAATAGAGAGTGGGAATTTTAGCTTTAAGGATAATAATCTTATCGGAGTAAATATGAAAAGATATTTCTTAGAAAACCATTTGAATTTTGAAGATATAACTATAGTTGCATTTACGTCAACTACATGTCCTTTTTGTAAACAAGCATTAATAGAAATGATTGAGGAGAATAACGGTATCTATAAAATACCTCTAATAAATATTGAAAAGATATTTGAATTGCCAGATGATAATAAAGGAAACACAGATTATAAAGATATTGTAAAGATACAGGAAAATGAGAGCTTTTTTACTTCCTTAGATATAGACACTTTTCCAACATTCACTCTAATTGATAATAAAGGAACAATAATATATCAAAATTCGTATTATAAGGGAATATTTTCACATTATGAAAAGATAAGAAATATTAAGGAGGATAAAATTATTTAAAAATACGAGGTGAATAAAAATGATTTCTTTGTTTTTTATGATGAAAATTGGACTTGCGACTTTATTTATTAGTACCGGCATTGATAAAATTAAAAAATTTAGTATCCATCAATTGATTATAAAAGAATATCGGATTATTCCTGAGAATCAAATTAGGTTATTTACTATTATAGAAATTTTTGCAGAAATATTTATAAGTATATGTTTGTTTATAGGATTGTTTCATACATTTACTCTAATTTGTGCAGCACTACTACTTCTTGTATACTCTGTTGCTATTTTAGTGAACTTACTTAGAGGAAGAAAGGAAATATCTTGTGGATGTGGTGGTGTATTAGGAAATCATAAATTATCATGGATGTTAGTTGTTAGGAATCTTTGTATTGGTGCTGTTTCAGTAATCTTATTAATGTATCCGTTATCATTAGGGAGCTTAGATCATTTATTAAAAACTAAGCAATTTGTGTTTGATATCTTTAACTTTCAGTACTTTACTTTAGTATTTACTAGTTGGATAGTTATATTAATAGGAATAAATATGATACAACTATATAATATTTCCTTACGAATAGACCGTTTAACAAAAAATTGAGTTAGTTCAAATTATCAGGAGAGGACTTAAAAAATGAGTGAAAAATGGTATGTCGTTTCTAATATCACATTGTGGATTGTTGTTATTTTACAAACTATATTAATACTATATCTGGGTAGGCTAGTTGGAAAATTTTTAAATCGTTTTCGGATTCGCGAGAATAAACAAATAGAAGAAAAATCTTTGGAAGTTGGACAAAAGGTACCGATGTTTCAAAAGAACTCTATGGAAGGCAAAACACTAGTAGTGCCATCAGATGCATATGAATACACTTTGCTTTTATTTGTAAGTAATACATGTTCGAGTTGCAAAGAACTATTTAAGAAGATGCCTGATGTTATAAATAAATATGATATTAATTATATCTTTGTTTCTAGTGAAATATTAGATAGTAACATGATGCAAAGCATTTTAAATGCGCATTTTATAGTTAGTGCAGATATAGTTGAGGATTTCTTTGTGAATACCTCTCCATATATATTATTAATAGACAAGTTAGGGGAAATTAAACATATTGCAGATTTATCAAATTTTAGTGAATTAATAACGAAACTAGATATTGTTTTAGAACAAGAACTGGTTAATGTGTGATATAGAACAAATCTACTAATTTTTTTCTGATTATTCAGAACCATATTGACACTTGCGGAAAATGAATGTATCCTAAAGTTATTATTTGTAATTAAATGTAATAGGAGGGATAAAATGTTAAAGAGATTTCTAGGTATAGCACCATTAAGAGCTATATGCTCTTGTACTGTTGAAAGGTATTCTTGTGAGGGTGGAAGAGAAGTATATCGCTATTATGATTGTTCAGTAAATGAGTTATGTGGGATTACTCGTACAAAATATCCATGCTAATCTGTTAGATAATTGTTTTAATATTTTTTAATGAGAGGATGATTAAAATGTTAAAGAAAATATTAGGAATAAGTAATAAAGCAGCAGGCTGCGCATGTGTAAGGTCTCATTATGAGTGCGATAGTAGAGGACGCGTTTATGATGTATATTTAGATTGCAAAGGTAATGTATGTAAGAGAGTTAGCACTCCGATGATGTGTAATTAATATTTAGAAGTCTAAGTCTATCAACTTAAGGATTTGGACTATTCTTGAAGTTAAAAGCACGTTACCATTCTCTTATATTAATGAGAAAGGATGACGTGCTTTTTACAAGTTATTTAATTCTAAAAAAATCGAATTTAGTTATCTTTCTTATCAAGATCATTAGAAATTTTATTTAAGATTAAAATGTACCCTATAGAATAGACACTTTGAAAAAAAGTCTGTTCTATAGGGTATTTCTGTTTCTGGTAAAGTATTTTTGCACCAGAACCCTTTTTACAAATATTTAACAGTCAATTTTACAAATTACAAAAGGTCATGAACTGAACTTTACTTTTTATAAAGAACATATTGTAACTTTAGAACATAATTTGCGTAGTTTTTAAATGATAAATTGCATATAAATTGGGATTTTGAAGCGAATCTACAAAACTGTTTTACGGAGTTAGATGTATACTGTGATGAATTGGAGCTACAATGGTAAAAGTAACATTTGCTTATACAAAGAATTACATTATAAAATAATAAGAAGAAAAGAAAGACAGGGAGAGGAAACCCATGTCCACAAAATTAGTAAATTTACGAATTGATTTCGCTTTTAAACAGTTATTCGGAACGAAGGGAAATGAAGAAATTTTAACCGGATTTTTGAATGCTATTTTAGAGGAATCTTTAGATGCACCTATTACATCTCTACAATTAGAAGATCCACATCTTCATAAATCTTATGAAGATGATAAGTTATCCATATTAGACTTATTAGCAACATTAGAAAATGGAACGCAAGTGAATATAGAAATCCAACTTCGTAATACTCATGATATGGTGAAACGCTCTTTATATTACTGGAGTAAGCTTTATACATCCCAAATGCAAGAAGGGATGCCGTATCGTTCACTTCGGAAAACAATTACCATTAACTTATTAGATTTTATATTATTTTCCCAAGATGATTCTATTCACACCATAGGACAATTATGGAATAGCAAAAAGCAACAGATACTAAGTGATGATATTGAAATTCATTTTGTGGAAATTCCAAAATTGGTCAAACAATGGCGTGAAGAAAAAGTAAATCCATGGGAAAATGTATTTGTTCGCTGGATGTTATTGCTACCAGCACATGAAGATGAACATTTAACTCAAACATTGGAGGAGATCGCAATGAATCAAGATCCAATTTTGCAAAAGGCAATGAATAAATGGGAAAATATGAGCCATGACTCTTCTTTCCGAACAGCTTATGAAGCTCGTGAAAAGTTACTTCTAGATGAACAAGCTAAGTTAGCTCATGCTCGTGAAGAAGGGAAAATCCAACTAATTCGTGGTATGCACAAAAATGGCATGCCTTTAGAAGACATTGCAAAATTCACAGGTTTCAGTATAGAAGAAATACGAAAATTATTATTATAATTACATGTCATTACAAAAGCTTTGTGGAAAATCTCGCAAAGCTTTTTATATATAATCATCTTGCTTGATATTTTTGTAGAGTTTTTGTAAAAACATAAATTTGTAAGTGGATCCAAAGAGAAGGAATCGTTGCTGTATCTCAATAAAACAAACTATTAGGGGTCACCATACATGCCCATCAACTTAAGAAATTAATTGTTCCCTAAAACGAAATTATCCCTGTATGCAATTTATCATTTAAAAACTACGCAAATTATCTCCTAAAGTTACACTATAAATATCGATTTCTTCTTTTACAGACATCTGTATATTCTGTGTACCTTTACAGATGGAATTGGTGTAATTACCAGTGAGGTGTAGTGTATGAAACATAAAAAATTTGGATATGTACGAGTTTCGAGTAAAGATCAAAATGAAGAACGGCAAATTCAGAATATGAAGGATTTAGGGATAGAAGATCGGGACATTTTCATTGATAAAGAATCTGGGAAAAATATGGAGCGAGAGAATTATCAAATGTTAAAACGCCTTGTTCGTACAGGAGACACGATTGTATTTGACTCCTTAACAAGACTTGGAAGAAATATGAACGATACATTAGAAGAGTTTAGATACTATGAAAAGCACAAAGTGAATTTACAATTTATAAAGGAACCATATATTAACGTCAATTACACCGGAGAAAGTACAAATGACGTCATTCAGAGCGCGATTCAAAAAGCGACACTTACAATATTATCAGCATTTGCAGAAAAAGAGCGCATTGATATTAAACAACGTCAAGCTGAAGGAATTGCTCTTGCCAGGAAGAAAGGTAAACATTTAGGACGTCCACCTGTCGAAATAACAGAAGAATTTATGGATGCTTACAAGGAATGGAAATCTGGTTCAATTACAGCTGTAGGAGCTATGAAAAAGTATGGCATCAAACGTTCTTCTTTTTATAAGCTTGCTAAACAATATGAGGAAAAAATAAAAGGATAGTTTGTCTTATTAACGTTTTCTTAAAAAGAACTTGTAGTGATTGCTACAAGTTCTTTTTGTTAAATTTCATTTTGTTTTCATTCTTAAGTTGATGGGCATGGGGTTTTTATGTCGTTTTTTAAAAATATTTTTGTATATAATTGACAATAAAATGTTAATTTACTATAATTGGCTGTAATTTAACATTTCAAATACGATGAAAAAGCCCAGTAGCAGTTTGTCACTGTTATCGAGAAAGCTAGGGGTTGCTGGAACCTAGCACAAACAAACTTGTGAATTACACTTTGGAGTATCTTAGGTAATGCTAAGCGGAGTGGCAATCGATATTATTGCCAAGAGTGGTATGAATAGTAATGCTATTTATGCAATCTGGGTGGTAACACGGTTAAAGATCGTCCCTATGTCGAGTGTAGACATAGGGACTTTTTTATTGCTAAGAATTTAAAGTAAACAATATTTACAAATTAAAGGAGCTGGAAAGATATGAATATTATTGATGAATTAGAATGGCGCGATGCTATCAATCAGCAAACAGATGCAGAAGGATTGCGTAAACTAGTAGAAGAGAAAAAGATTTCTTTGTACTGTGGTGTAGATCCAACAGGTGATAGCATGCATATTGGACATTTAATTCCGTTTATGATGATGAAGCGCTTCCAATTAGCTGGGCATCATCCAGTTATTTTAATTGGCGGGGCAACGGGGACAATCGGTGATCCAAGTGGACGTCAAACAGAAAGACAGCTTCAAACGTTAGAACAAGTACAGCATAATGTCGAAGCGTTAACAGCGCAAATGCAGAAGCTATTTGATTTTGGTGGGAATAGCGAAGTGAAAATGGTAAATAACTACGATTGGACACATCAAATAAGTATCCTTGAGTTTTTACGCGATTACGGTAAAAACTTCGGCATTAATAGTATGTTGGCAAAAGATATTGTAGCAAGCCGTTTAGATACAGGGATTTCATTTACAGAATTCACATACCAAATTCTCCAAGCGATGGATTTCCATCACTTATACAAAGAGGAAGACGTACAACTGCAAATTGGTGGTAGTGACCAATGGGGAAATATTACTAGTGGTTTAGATTTAATCCGTAAGAAAGAAGGACCGGATGCAAAAGTCTTTGGATTAACCATTCCACTACTCTTAAAATCAGACGGTACGAAATTTGGGAAAACAGCTGGAGGCGCAGTTTGGTTGGATCCTGAAAAGACAACACCATTTGAATTTTACCAGTTCTGGGTGAACACAGATGATCGTGATGTCATTAAATACTTAAAATTCTTCACGTTCTTAACAAAAGATAGAATTGATGAATTAGCAGGTAAAGTTCAAACTGAGCCTCATAAGCGTGAAGCACAAAAAGTATTAGCAGAAGAAATGACGAAATTTGTTCATGGTGAGAACGCATTCTTGCAAGCAGTAAAAATTACAGAAGCATTATTTAGCGGGGATATAAAGTCATTAACTGCGGATGAAATTGAACAAGGCTTTAAAGATATGCCGACTTTCTCCGCTACAAAGGAAACGAAAAATATTGTTGAGTGGTTAGTAGACTTAGGAATTGAACCTTCTAAACGCCAAGCAAGGGAAGATATTAATAACGGGGCTATTTTGATGAATGGAGACAAAGTAACGGATGTAAATACAGATGTTACGGTAGAGAATTCATTCGATGGAAGATTTATTATTATCCGTAAAGGGAAAAAGAAATACAGCTTGGTGAAGTTGGGATAATAGAAAATAAATTCGTTATTGCTAGATTTGGAAAACATAAAAGCCCTTTTCTTTTTCGGTGGGCGAGAGCAAGCCAGTAGTGGTCATGATGTATTCTGTATAGCTGGGATTTATATGATTTTTAAAATAATAATTTAGTACAAGGGGTAGCGCTATATACCTATCAAGCTAATTTCCATATGTGTCCCCTATATGCCTAAAAAACGCTATCCTTTTAGTAGAGTAATTGATAAGGATAGCGTTTTTTTTATGTCTATTTCTGTATCTGATGAATTACAACTATTTGCTCAAGAAATTCAAAGATGCTTATCCCAAAATATCTTACAAGATCTTGCTAGAGATATTGGTTTTGTGCAACGAACCAGTAAGTACCAGGCAAGAGATTTAGTCGCTTTATGTGTATGGATGAGCCAAAATGTTGCTGCTACTTCTTTAACTCAGTTATCTAGCTGTTTAGAAACATCACCAGAAGTGCTCATCAGTCCTGAAGGAATAATGAATAAAGGAGCACGCTCAAATAATTTTTTGGTAAAATATTGATTTTCATATATTTGGATAATACAATTGTAAGAAAAGGAAGTGGAATGGTAAATGAAGTATGAAATGCCTAATATTAACTTAAAAGCATTATTCTTAGGAGATAAAGGAGAAAATGTAGATTTATTTAAAGAGTTATTATTAAAAATGGTAGATGAGCATGTTGGCTGGAGACAAAATTATATGCCTCAAGATTTACCTGTTATTACACCTCAAGATAGAAGTTCGAAAAGTTTCCAGGAAACTGCAGATCATGTTCGCAGTGTGTTTAATGTATTATCTTCTAAATTACGTACAAACTCTTTACCTTGGCATACTGCTGGCCGCTTTTGGGGACACATGAACTCTGAAACATTAATGCCGTCAATCATTGCGTATACAGCTGCAATGTTATGGAATGGGAATAACGTAGCATATGAATCTTCACCAGCTACTTCTCAAATGGAAGAAGAAGTTGGACATGAATTTGCGGCACTGATGAGCTATACACCAGGTGAAAGCTGGGGGCATATTTGTGCAGATGGTTCCATCGCGAACTTAGAAGGCCTATGGTATGCACGTAATATGAAGTCTTTACCACTAGCGATTAAAGAAGTAGCTCCTGAATTCGTTGCAGGTAAGTCTGAATGGGAATTACTGAATATGTCTACAGAAGAAATTTTAGATGTTTTAGATGAAATTCCAGAAAAAATGGATGAAATTAAAGCTCATTCTGCACGTAGCGGTAAACATTTGCAAAAATTAGGTAAATGGTTGATCCCGCAAACGAAGCATTATTCTTGGTTAAAAGCTGCTGATATTATCGGTGTGGGTCTTGATTGTGTAGAGCAGATCGATGTTGATGACAACTATCGTATGGATATTCATAAATTAGAAGAAAAAATTCGTGAACTAGCAGAGAAGCAGATTCCTATTCTTGGTGTTGTTGGGGTTATCGGTACGACAGAAGAAGGACAAATAGATCGTATTGATAAAATGATAGAACTTCGTGAAAAATTAGCAGAAGAAGGTATCTATTTCTATATTCATATAGACGCTGCTTACGGTGGTTATGCTCGCTCTATTTTCTTAGATGAACGTAACGAATTTATCGAATGGGATCAATTAGAAGAGGTGTACGAAAAACACAACATCTTTACTGAAAAGTGTGAATGGTTAACAGAAGAAATCTATCATTCATTTAAAGCAATGAACCAAGCAGAAACGATTACAATTGACCCTCATAAGATGGGATATATTCCTTACTCTGCGGGCGGTATTGTCATTAAAGACACTAGAATGCGTGATGTCATTTCTTACTTTGCAACTTATGTATTTGAAAAAGGTGCAGATATTCCAGCATTACTAGGTGCATATATGTTAGAAGGTTCTAAAGCAGGTGCAACTGCAGCAGCAGTTTGGGCAGCACATAAAGTCTTGCCACTAAATGTAACTGGTTATGGTAAATTAATTGGTGCAAGTATTGAAGGGGCTTATCGTTTCTATGATTACTTAACTGGAAAAGAATTTAAAGTGGGAGATAAAACAATTCGCGTATACCCATTAACAAAACCTGATTTTAATATGGTTGATTACGTATTTAACGAAGAAGGTAACAGAGACTTAGAAAAGATGAACAAATTAAATCACGATTTCTTTGAGCAAGCTTCGTATGTGAAAGGCGGATTATACAATAATGAGTTTATTACATCGCATACCGACTTTGCTGTCCCTGACTATGGGAACAGTCCACTTTCATTTGTGAAGAGTCTCGGATTTAGTGAAGCAGAATGGGATCGTGAAGAGAAAATAACAGTATTACGTGCTTGCGCATTATCTCCATATGCTCATGACAAGGACGTGTTTGAAGAATATGCTTTTAAATTGGAAAAAGCGATTCAAGATAAACTTGAAACAATCTATAAATGTAGTGAAAGAAGTTTAGTAGAAACTCGTTCTTATATATAAATACAAATTGAAAAACTAACATAAAAACCCTTTTCTTTTTCGGTGAGCGAGAACAACTGGCCATGCATAGAGGCGGTCAGTTCCTTTTCCTGCCACGTGCAAAGTTTAAAACAAAGATAGACAGCAAGTAGCGGCCATGTTTTGTTCTGCATAGCAGCGACTTATATGTTAAAAAGTCAACTTGGATTTATATAGTAGGGAGTTGCTGTTTGTATTGATTTTCGTTTCATATCGTGTTTAGATATTTCATGTGCAATTATTCACAAAAAAATATAGTTGTTCTTTAACAATTAACCGAATAAGGAGTTTATTCAAATGAAAAGAGATGTAACACTAAAAGAAAGTGCCTTTCTTTTAGTTGTGTTATTGACGATTATCGGGACTTGTATTATAGGTTTTAATTTACCTCCTCAAGTGCCTATTTTAATCACTATAGGAATTGTTATATTATTTGCCAAAATGAAAGGTTTTTCTTGGGATGCAATTCATAAAGGGATTCAAAATGGAATTTTACCAGGATTAATTCCGATCATTATCTTTATGTTAATCGGAATTTTAATCAGTGTTTGGATAGTGGCAGGAACAATTCCAACCATTATGATTTACGGATTTAAAATTTTATCCGCAAAATTCTTTTTACCCTCTGTTTTTGTTATATGTGCCCTTGTAGGGATCATGGTGGGAAGTTCTTTTACAACGATTTCAACTGTGGGCATTGCATTCTTAGGAATGGGACAAATAATGGGCTTGGATCCAGCGATAGTAGCAGGTGCCATTATATCAGGTGCTTTTTTAGGAAATAACATTTCTCCATTATCTGATACAGCGAATTTAGCGGCTGCGATTGCGGAAGTAGATTTATTTGAACATATTCGTAGTATGATGCGGACAATTATTCCAGCGTCTGTTATAACTCTTATCTTTTTCTTATTTGTCGGACACGGGTCATCGGTATCAGGAGGAAATAAAATTGATGAGTTAGTTCATACTCTCCATTCCTCTTTTACGATTTCAGTTTTTACACTAATCCCAGTATTAGTATTGTTTTTCTGTGCAAGAAAGAAAGTACCAGCGATTCCAACGTTATTACTTAGTATCGCAATTACAATTGTAATTTGTTATATGTACCACCCGCAGACTAGCTTCGGGCAAATTGCTTCTTTTATGCAAGATGGATTTGTTTCTAAAACGGGTGTAAAGAACGTAGATATGCTACTTACTCGCGGCGGAATGCAAAGCATGATGTGGTCTGTTTCTCTTATTCTTCTTGCTTTAGCATTAGGTGGACTATTAGTAGAAGTAAAAATTATTGAAACGCTAATCTCTAAAATTTCAGGCATGGTAAGTACGAAAGGAAATTTAATACTTATGACTGCATTAAGTTCAATTGGTATTAATGTTCTTTTAGGTGAGCAGTATTTATCGGTTATCTTACCAGGTGAAGCATTCAAATCACAATTTGAGGCAATTCATTTAGATCGAAAAAATCTTTCAGGAATTTTAGCGAATGCCGGAGCTGCGGTTAATCCATTGATTCCATGGGGAGTGAGTGGTGTATTTATTACAGGAACACTTGGTGTATCTACGTTGCAATATTTACCGTTTGCTATATTTTGTTTAGTAATTCCAGTCATTCATGTTACTTTAGGATTTATTGGAAATGGGAAACAGCAAGTAAACGAGTATCGAAAAGTTAGTTAGGCGTAAAGGGCATCGCAATTAGTGCGATGTCCTTTATTTCTATTTCGTTGTTTTTCTATTATACTGAAAATTAGAAAGATAAAAGAGAGGGGAAAAACATATGGTACATAACGTAAAAGACACAATGGAGCTTATTAAGCAACTCGTTTCAATCCCAAGTCCATCTGGAAATACGAATACAATTATTCGTTTTATTGAGGACCACGTAAAAGAATGGAATGTAGAAACGAAGCGCAACAATAAAGGCGGCCTCATTATAACGGTGAAAGGGGAAGACGATACGAAACAACGTCTCCTTACTGCTCACGTGGATACGTTAGGCGCAATGGTAAAAGAAATTAAAGCGGACGGACGCCTGCGATTATCGATGATTGGCGGATTTCGTTGGAATGCGGTAGAAGGAGAATATTGCGAAATCGAAACGGCGAGCGGTAAAACGTATACTGGTACAATTTTAATCCATCAAACGTCCGTACACGTATACAAAAATGCTGGAGAAGCAAAGCGTGACGAACAAAACATTGAAATTCGTATTGACGAGCGTGTATCTTCACCAGAAGAAGTACGTGAACTTGGCATCGAAGTAGGGGATTTCGTATCATTTGATCCGCGTGTTCAAATGACAGACAGTGGCTACATCAAATCTCGTCACTTAGATGACAAAGCAAGCGTAGCAATCTTACTGCAATTGATTAAAAGATTACAAGATGAAAATATGAAACTACCATATACAACCCATTTCTTAATCTCTAATAATGAAGAAATCGGTTATGGCGGTAACTCGAATATTCCAGAAGAAACAGTAGAATATCTTGCGGTGGATATGGGGGCACTTGGCGATGGCCAAGCATCAGATGAATACACTGTATCAATCTGTGCGAAAGACGGAAGTGGTCCATACCACTATGCAATGCGCAAACATTTAGTAGAACTTGCGAAAGCAAACAATATTGAATGTAAAGTGGACATCTATCCATTCTACGCCTCTGACGCAACAGCGGCAATCCGCGCCGGAGCAGATGTGAAGCATGGATTAATTGGCCCTGGCATTGATGCGTCTCACGCTTATGAGCGTACACATGAAACATCAATTGCGCATACAGAGGCACTTATTTATGCGTATGTACAATCAGAGTTAGTAGAAGAATAAGGGGTAAAGAAGAGCTGATCCTTTGATGGGGATTGGCTCTTTTTGTTTTAACTTCGCATGGCCAGACGCTCTCGTCCATCTAAAAAGAAAAGGGTTTTTTATGTTAGTTTTTAATTTGTATTTATATATTTAAAAAATTCATTTACTTTTAATAGATTCCTTATATAATAAAGTGAAAGCACTTACATTTATAGGAGGTTTGTGATGAGAAAAGTAAAGAAAGCTAGAAAAGTGCGCTCGATTATGCAAACGATTGCATTATCGACACTTGTTTTAGGAACATCCTTACTGTATACGCCTGGTACATCATCGGCCCATGCTGCTACTACTGATAATAATGTCGAGTGGAATGGTTTATTTCATGATCAAGGTCCTGTTTATGATAGCGCGCCAGAACCGACATCTGTTCAAACTGTGACGCTAAAATTCCGGACGTTTAAAGGGGATACTACTGGTGTTAATATAAAGTACTATGATACTGCTGACGGATCGTTCCGTGTCATTCCGATGTCGTGGGTTTCCGGCGATTCTACAGGAACGTTTGATTATTGGCAAGGAACAATCCCTGCTAGTTCTTCACGAAAATATTATCGTTTTCAAATTACTGATGGTGCTTCTTCTGTTTGGTATAATGCGAACGGTCCTTCTAGATCTGAACCATCATCAGGCGATTTTTATATTATCCCGAATTTTAAAACGCCAGATTGGATGAAGAATGGTGTGATGTATCAGATTTTCCCTGACCGCTTTTATAATGGTGATTCATCGAATGATGTGCAAACGAATGCATACACGTATGACGGCGCATCAACTGAGAAAAAAGCTTGGGGGAGCAGTGTCTATGCTGATCCTGGTCATACGAACAACCTTGTGTTCTTCGGCGGTGATTTGGCGGGAGTCAATCAGAAGCTCGGCTACATTAAGCAAACGCTGGGAGCTAACATTATTTATTTAAATCCGATTTTTAAATCTCCTTCTAACCATAAGTATGATACACAGGATTATAGGACTGTGGACCCTGCATTTGGAACAAACGAAACTTTGCAAACGCTATCATCGAATATTCATAGCACAGCAAACGGGGAAAAAGGATATTTAGTATTAGATGGTGTCTTTAACCATACCGGAGACACTCATCCATGGTTTGATAAGTACAATCAATCTTCCTCTTTAGGAGCTTTTGAGTCTCAATCGAGCCAATGGTCTAATTATTATACATTCCAGTCTTGGCCAAATACATATGCTAGCTTTTTAGGATTCAACAGTTTGCCTAAGCTAGATTATGGAGCGAGTGGGTCACCAGTAAGAAATCAAATCTATAATAATAGTGATTCCATAGCAAAAACGTATTTAAAAGCACCGTATAACATTGATGGTTGGCGATTAGATGCACCTCAATATACAGATGCGGGCGGTGCAGATGCTGGTGGAGGAAATGGTGGTAGTTTGGTGAATCACCAAATTTGGTCTGAGTTCCGAAATGCCGTGAAGTCTGTAAACGAGAATGCAGCAATATTTGGAGAGTACTGGGGAAATGCAAATTCTTGGACAGGTCAAGGGAACCAATGGGATAGTACAACAAACTTTGATGGATTTACACAACCAGTGTCCCAGTGGATCACAGGAAAAGATTTCAGCAACAATGCAGCTTCCATATCTACTTCTCAGTTTGACAGCTGGTTAAAAGGGACGCGCGCGAATTATCCAGCAAACGTGCAGCAAGCGATGAGTAATCACTTATCAAATCACGATATTTCACGCTTTGGCGAACGTGCGGGCGGCGATATTTGGAAGACATATTTAGCACTTATTTTCCAAATGACTTATGTTGGTACGCCAACAATTTATTACGGAGATGAATATGGCATGATGGGCGGTGCTGATCCTGACAACCGCCGTACATTTGACTGGTCACAAGGGACTGCTTCCAATCGTGCTGTAGCTTTAACACAAAAACTCATCAGCATTCGTGATCAATATCCAGCGTTAAGAACAGGTTCGTTCATGACGCTACAAACAGATGATACAAATAAAATCTATTCTTATGGACGTTTTGACACAACAAACAGAATTGCAGTCGCACTTAACAATGATTCTGTCGGTCATAGCGTAACGGTTCCTGTATGGCAGCTCAGCATGCAAAATGGCAGTGTTGTAACAGACAAACTGACTGGTAAAACGTACACAGTACAGAATGGAACTGTTACTCTTACAGTCGATGGACATTACGGTGCGATTTTAGTGCAGTAAATTGTATAACTAACAGGAGCGCTCTGAAATTAGGGCGCTTTTATTTTATTAGCCGATTCTCATCCAACAAACAATCGACCAGTACAGCCAATCAATGAACGATCAATTTCGAAATCTTAAAGTGTTTTTGAAACAAGCAAAGGATTCCTCGGTGAAATCGAGGAACCCTTTGCTATTTTTGTGTAAAATTCATATGGCGAAGAAGTGAATGTATCAATATGCAATTTTGCATATATTCTCGAATCTATCTACATCCTTAAAACTAGATGCTAAGATGATACAGATATGTAGAAAAAAGAAGGAGGAATTCAGATATGTTTGTTAAAAGAAAACTACCTATACTTACGTTCTTATTATTCTTATTTAGTTTGATTGTAACTGTTTTTCCTACAAACTCTGCTTATGCAGCTGAGGACAATCGTATACTTGATATTTATGGAGATCCAGTCACCAAAAATAAAGATTACATCCTAGTAGATAAATATTTGTGGGTGACAGGTATTCCTTTTGAAAAACGAGTGGCACCTGTAGGTCAGAATAGACTTGGAGTAACTTATGAGAAGTTTGCGGGTTGGCATTATGTAATTCAATATAAAAATTCATCTTATTACGGTGATGCTGAAAAGCATAAGGATACAAAAGGTAATGAGTATTACGGTACACCTATCAATTTTGAAGCACCGCCTGGAGTAGAGAGTGATGGATATATAAGAAATAATACGCCAATTACAATGTCAATGTGGATTGGAGGACCAAATGCTGATGCAGGAGGAACAAAAAAATATGTAAATGCGGGCAATCGAAGCTGGATTTATTTTAGTGACCAATCAAAAAGCACGTTAACAGTTAAGAAAAAAAATTCGAAGGAAATAGACTTAGTAACAGGTAAAACGGATTATCTGAGAGATAAACTTGGTAGACCTACCGATTGGTATAATGCAGATCCGCAGCAATCTAGTTATGGAGTTATCACAACTTTCCAGCTAGAAACTTCAGAGCAAGCATTTGCAAATCAAGATAAATTGTGGGGAATATCTGCCCCTGAAGATTACGCTGGCTATGAATTAGTACCTTTACCATAAACGATATGCAACAAACAAAAAAGCGAAGAATAATAAATATTCCTCGCTTTTTTTATAATGAAATTCTAGGTGGAAGCGATGCTATGTATGGAGTAGCATCGCTTTTGCTATTGTAACAAAGTACACTATATATTCTTTGCTACTCAAATTTTAATGAATGCCATATTTATTTCTTTAGTCGATAAAGATATTGTGTATTTCCGTCAATTCTTTATATTATTTGAAGCCTTTGTATTCTTTGTTGGAGCTATTTATTCTATTAGATTATATAGAATAGAATGCAAGTAGTTTACTAGCAAAAAAACAGCAGTACATAAAATCGAGGCCACTGAAAAAGTGGTTACTTTGAAAAAATAACACGTATTTTATCGATATGCTGAAAATAGAAAGGAGCCCATCACCTGTATATAAGTAGGTGACGGGTTCCTTTTTCTTATAAAGTGGAGTTTTTCAGTGCCTTCATAAAATCACTACTGTTTTTTTATTGCCGCCTTAACATTTTTAATCAAACTTTATTTTAAATCTACAACTTCTTCATCTTCTTATATAAATTCGCTGTGATATTCCTATCCTCTCTTTGATCGTTTTGTGTAAAAGAAAGTAGACACCGGCAAACAAATTTGTCGCAAAAAGAATACACTTTTTTGAAAAAGTGTAAAAAAATTTTAACTGAATATGAATTGTATTGTGTGCTTTATGAGTTGGCACGGTATTTGCTAATAAATAAGGAAAGAGAATAAAACATAACGGAGGGCAAGAAATGAATATTAGTAAAACGTACACAACAATTGACGCACATGTAGCGGGGGAACCGCTTCGTATTATTACAGGCGGAGTACCAAGGATTAAAGGGGAAACGCAATTAGAAAGACGAGCATATTGTATGGAGCATTTGGATCATCTTCGCGAAGTTCTGATGTATGAACCGAGAGGACATCACGGTATGTATGGTTGTATCATCACGCCGCCGGCAAGTCCGCATGCTGATTTTGGGGTATTGTTTATGCATAATGAAGGCTGGAGTACAATGTGCGGCCATGGGATTGTTGCGGTAGTTACAGTAGGAATTGAAACGGGTATGTTCGAAGTAACAGGTGAAGCACAAAGATTTATTATTGATAGCCCAGCAGGAGAAGTGATTGCGTATGCAAAATATAATGGGAACCAAGTGGAATCTGTGTCATTTGAAAACGTTCCTTCTTTTGTTTACAAGAAAGATGTTCCTGTACAAATTGATGGCCATGAATTTCAAGTAGACATCGCGTTTGGAGGAGCGTTCTATGCGGTTATCGACAGTAAAGAACTTGGTTTAAAAGTGAACTATAAAGATTTACCTGCTATTCAAACGTGGGGAGGAAAAATTAAACATTACATTGAAAGTCAAATGGAAGTAAAACATCCTCTCGAAGGAGACTTAAAAGGCATATACGGCGTTATCTTTTCCGATGAACCAAATAGGGAAGATGCAACGTTACGCAATGTAACCATTTTTGCTGATGGCCAAGTAGATCGTTCTCCTTGCGGCACAGGTACGTCAGCTAGACTGGCAACTCTTTTTGAAAATGGGGTGCTACAAGAAGGCGGAAGTTTCGTCCATGAATGCATTACTGATGGTCAATTCGGCGGAAGAGTATTGTCATTAACAAAAGTGGGCGAATATAACGCGGTAATCCCAAAAGTAACGGGTCAGGCGTTTATTACAGGGTTCCATCAATTTTTAGTGGACCCAAGAGATCCGTTAAAACAAGGGTTTTTATTAGCATAATGTATGGAGAAGAGTTGTTTTCTTGGTGAAGGGAAAGGACGAGATAACATGTTAGTCATAAATGCAGCTGAACAAAAAAGTTTAGTAGATATGAATGAAGTAATTGAATGTGCAGCAATTGCCCTGCAAGAGTTTTCGGCAGAAAGAACGATTACTCCGATTCGCAACTCACTGCCATTTGCGAATTCACAAAATACAGCATTAATAATGCCTTCCGTAGCGGAAGAACTTGGAGCGCTTGGCTTAAAAGTCGTAACGGTAGCACCGAATAATACGAAAATCGGAAAGAAAACAATTAACGGAGTTGTGATGCTATCTGATTTTCAAACAGGAGAACCGCTCGCTCTTTTAGAAGGATCGTATTTAACAATGATTCGAACAGGTGCCTTATCAGGTGTCGCAACGAAATACTTAGCTCGTGAAAACGCGAAAAACTTATGCATCATCGGGACAGGGGAACAAGCGAAAGGACTTGTCCAGGCTATGCTTACGGTGCGGGACATTGAAAACATTATGCTTTATAACCGGACAGAACAAAAAGCAACCGAATTTGCTGATTATATAAAGGAGAGTTTTAATAAACCTGTCTATGTATACTCTGATGCAAATGAAGCAGTCCGCGAGGCCGATATTGTTGTCACAACAACGAACTCGTTAACACCAGTTTTTTCAGACAAATTAAAACCTGGTGTTCATGTAAATGCTGTCGGTTCATTCAGACCAGCGATGCAAGAACTTCCTACTCATGTCATTTTAGCAGCTGACAAAGTAGTAGTAGAATCAAAAGAAGCAGCGCTAGAAGAAACGGGTGACTTGCGAGTTCCAGTACAAGAAGGAGTTTTCAAAGAAAGCGACATTCACGCAGAACTTGGCCAAATCATAAGCGGAGAAAAAACGGGCCGGGAAAGCGATCAAGAAATTACCGTTTTTAAATCTGTCGGATTTGCTGTTGTGGATATTGTCGTGGCGAAGTATTTTTATGAGAAGGCTATTACAAACGGCATCGGGACGAGGGTTGAGCTGTAAGACCAGTTAGCTTATGGAATATACAAGCTCCATTCGATGCGCTTGAAAATGTTCAAGAGGTTGTTCATAGAATTCGTTTTCTATGAACAACCTCTTTTTGTATGGTGGAATTTGCCGAGTGGTCTTTATTTTATGTCGAAGCGCCGATATCGTTTTATTGATTGATATAAAAGTATATCTATTTGTACTGTAAATTTGTCAGAATATTTGTTATATTTTTGATAAAAACACCTTATATATTCAAAAAAAACCATTTAATTGGTAATATCTAGTTGTATCACAATTACAATCTAAAGGGGCGATATATTATGAAAAAAAGCATGAAAAAAGGTATTGTAGGTGTAATTGCTGCGGGAATGTTAGCTATTCCAATGGCATCAAGTACATTTGCTGCAGAGCAATCTTCAGGGAAATCTGAAATTGTGTATGAAACTGATCAATTAAAGGCTAGTAAAACTTTTGACGAAAGTAGTGTTAAGGGAGTTACATCTGGTGCTAAAGATGGCGGTTATTGGATTAGAGGAAAAAAAGGTAATCAAGTCTATTCATCTTATAAACATTATACGAAGCAAGGATATGCATCAGTAACAAATGGCGAAGGGGATTATAAAGATGGTGGTTGGAAGCCGAAAAATGAATTTAGCACGGCTAGTTTACCTTGGACAAGTGAGGGTACAAATAAAGCAAATTATAATTATAGATAAAAGGAAAACAAGAGAGGTTGTTTAACCTCTCTTGTTTCTAGTTACATATTTTTTTAGATATTATGTAAGCCCCTTATATAGATGCAAATTGAAAAACTAACATAAAAACCCTTTTCTTTTTCGTTGGGCGAGAGCAACTGGCCATGCATAGAATCGGTCAGGGCCTATTTCTGCCACATGCGCAGGTTCTTTTTTTTCATAGTAGCAATCTATATGTAAAAAAATAAATTGGATTTATATATTGACATTTTAGTGAAAAAATTCAGAAATGTATTCCCTATTTAAAATTAAAAATGTAAGATTGATGTATCTATATTACATATTAGTAATTTTTTGGATTATAATTCTTTTTTGGAGGGGGTATTATGAAAAAGATTATTTATGTTTTATTTACTAGTTTACTATTACTTGTCGCAATGTGGGGATCAAATATATTTAAAGACTTAAAAATGAATAAGTTATTATATGAAAACACAACTAGTATTATCGTAAATTTTCAAGAAAGCAAACCTCATTCCAAAGATTATATCGAATATTTTCAAAGATTAGCGAAAGAACAGGATGTAAGCATTTCAAGATATATGTATAGAAGCGGCAATAATCTTGTTGTTTACACAACTGATGTTAGTCTACATAATCAAGTTGATTTGAAAAAAGGAAGATTCCCAAAGGAATATTCTAAAGATTTTATAAGTACTTCTGAGTTTGATGAAAAAAAACAAGTCGGTGTAATGAAACAAATAGATTCTAACAGGGAGATTACCATTCGAAATTTTGATGAATATAAAACGTTTAGTGGAAACGGTGTATATCATATCTCTACTCAAGATCCAAAAATCATCCAATCTATTCTCAATTTAATCAATAAAGATGTAGCAAATGCAGAAGTGCATGCGAAAAATAATTCGTCTGTATTCAATTTCGATATATTTCAAATCATTTGTATGACCTTAGTGGTTTTATGTACGTATATAGCGATTACGCATTATTTGATTGATCGATTAAAAGAATTGAGTATTATGCGTATGCTAGGTTATACGCTTTGGAGTATTGCAAATAACTTTTTCTTGAAACTGACTAAAATCATGTTCATAGCTGGTTGTACATCTTATTTATTATTTAGTCTTTATTATATTTTGAATAATGGTTTAGATTATTATGTAGATTTAACTTTATGGTTCTGGTTAACCACTTTTATACTAATTTTGATTTTAACGATACCTCTTCTTTTTATTTTTATGATTGTATTTATAAAGAATATGAATGTATGCAAAATAAAAGGTGAAAAGCCTTATACACTTGTAATTTGGTTAAATTATAGTTTAAAGTGTATTTTTATCGTTTTTCTTTTATTCTCTATTTTCAATTGGAATCAAATACAGAATGAACTAAACCGAAAATTAGCTAATCTGTCTTTATGG
This sequence comes from Bacillus sp. 123MFChir2, assembly GCF_000383235.1. Lineage (GTDB taxonomy): Bacteria > Bacillota > Bacilli > Bacillales > Bacillaceae_G > Bacillus_A. Next base: position 26,117 of record NZ_KB910957.1, on the reverse strand, counting down.
GATAAGACAAAAAATATTTATTCTACGAAAGTAACATATAACGGTGAAAATAATCGGGAAGTCAATTATAAAACGGGTCAAATTATGAAAGAATTCTATCATAATATGGAGAAAGAGTATAAAGGTTTTATGATAGATGCTTCTAACTATGCCATGCTTAGTAGTGAATATGTTTATAATTTAAACACAGAAGGAAAAGATGCTGAATTATCGCCTTCTGGTAAAAGCGTAACAATAAATTTAAATTATCTATATTATAACCCTATTAAACTAAGTAACGGTAAAATCGAAGAGAAGATTATAAGAGATCCAAATGTAATGAATGTATTAGTCCCTAAGAAATTTCAAAAGTATGAAAACAAAATAAAAGATGAGTATAGAAAAAAATTTCATTTCGAAAAAGTAGAAGTAGATAACATTTATAATGAAGAGTTTAATAAACCTATCAATGCGACTAAAGAAGAAGATTTATCGGTTAACATCATATATACAGAAAATAATCAAAACTATTTTACGTATGATTCAATGATTGCAGAAGAGAATAAAAATATGATTAAAGACCCTATAGCAATTGTTGATACGGGGAATTTTCATTCTTCCTCCTATTTATCATATGTTTCTAGATGTTTTTATTTTGAGTCGGCAGATAAAGACCCGTATAGTTCTATTGTACCAGCAATCAATAAGAGTAATGCGCAATCATCTATTCAGCGTATCGGTTCATTATATGATAAGCATGGTCAAGAGATTCAAGATTTGAAAGAGGAAAAAGAAAAATTACTCGTTTTTATTATCATGCTTATTGTAGCAAATGTAGTAATTACTTATAATACGGTATCTAGTTATTATCAAAAAAACAAACTAGAGTTATATGTGAAAAAAATATTTGGTTATAGTTCTGTTGAGAGAAATAAATTAATGATTTGTTTACTCCTAAGTATCAATGTGATTCCGATGATCATTATGTATTTTTATTTCGGTAATATTATCCTTTTATCGGGAATTGGTATTATTGCACTAGAGTTATTAGCAAGTTATATATTTGATAAAAGATTAAGCCGTAAAACTTTCAATTCTATTATTAAAGGAGAGCATTAATAATGATTGAGTTAAAGCATATTAATAAAAAATTTCATGATAAAAAGATACTGGAAGATTTTCATCTAAAAATAGAAGCAGGCGATTTCATTGCAATTGTTGGAGAAAGTGGAAGTGGGAAAACAACACTTTTAAATATCGTTGGTTTATTAGAAAAAGCTGACTCAGGAGATATTGTAATAGATGGTCAAATAAATCCGAATGCAAAACAAACGTTGTTGCTGCAACGCAACCGTTTTGGGTATCTGTTTCAAAACTATGCTCTCATCGAAAATGAAACAGTCGAAACAAATCTAAAAATTTCTTTAAAATATCAAAAACAAGTGAATAAAACAGAACAAATACGACAAGCTCTAAATGAAGTAGGTCTTTCTGGTTACGAGAAAAAGAAAATTTTTGAACTTAGCGGAGGAGAACAACAAAGAATCGCTTTAGCCCGCGTTATTTTAAAGCAGTGTGATTATATTTTTGCAGATGAACCAACTGGTAACTTAGATCAAAAAAATAGAGATCAAGTCTTTGATATTTTAAAAAAAATGAATGGAGAAGGTAAAACAATCTTATTCGTAACACATGACTTAGAATTAGCTGAGAAGGCAAAAAGAATGATCAGGCTGTAATTTATATGTATATAGATGCAAATTGAAAAACTAACATAAAAACCCTTTTCTTTTTCGGTGGGCAAGAGCAACTGGCCATGGATAGAATCGGTCAGTTCCTTTTCCTGCCACGTGCAAAGTTTAAAACAAAGATAGACAGCAAGTAGCGGCCATGTTTTGTTCTGCATAGCAGCGACTTAGATGTTAAAAAGTCAACTTGTATTTATATAGTTAAGAACGATTCAAAGAATCGTTCTTTCTTTTTGCGTCGGAATATTATACACGGTTTTACTATTTCTTTTTAAGAAGTATAATAGAATCAGATGGAAATTATGGTGCCTTCTAGTATTTTGGAGAGGCCGATTTTTTTTGTAATATTTTCTCCTATTTCTTGATTGCGACGAAACTCCATCATAATCGCTCGAAAGCGGTGGGGTGGAACTTCGCATTTTATGTGATATGATTTGCTGATGCCGAAAGAATCTTTTGCATCGTATAAGATGTATGTATACAACAGGGGGTCATCTCCTTTTTTATATGCTGTGTATATTGTTCCATAGTTGAATAAAGTTCATCCATGAGATCACCTTTCTTGTGAAAAAATAATGATGATGCCCAGCATATGATAAATCCTCTATCGCTATACAAATATGCAATTTTGCATATTTGTATAGCGAATCACATTCTACATAATATTAATTTATTATTTTACAAACATTTTTAAAGTAACTAATTTAGAAAAAACAGTTTATTTTATGAAGTGAAAGTTATATTGAAATACTTTTTATTATAACTTTTCAGATTTAGTAATAGATAAACTGTGTTTAACTCAGTATCGCTATGCTATATTGGATGTTTACACTCAAAATACATAAATGTTTTAATATAAGTAACAACCATATATAGATGCAAATTGAAAAACTACCATAAAAACCCTTTTCTTTTTCGGTGGGCGAGAGCAACTGGCCATGGATAGAATCGGTCAGGGCCTATTTCTGCCACATGCGCAGGTTCCTTTTTTCATAGTAGCAATCTATATGTAAAAAAAATTGGATTTATATATATCTATTTTGGATTTTGGGCATACCTACCATGCAAAATACGACATGACATGCATCCGCTTTCTTTTTCTAGGGCAGGAAGGGCTCTGAACGTTTGTATGCGATACTAGATGTTCTCCCGGTACAATGTTTACAGATAGGAATAAGTAAATTTTAAGTGGAATATATATCGCATTAATGAGATTATAAGATGTATAAAGAGTGGTCAGGGATCGGTGCTTTGTATGACCATCAGAATGGATTGAGATGAAAGGACTGATTTAGATGAGTAGAAGAAAGAATCACGGATTACAAAAACCAATGAAAGTATTGATGACATCTGCTGTTTTGACAACGACATTATTTACATCTATCGGTGTAAATAGTTTGAATGTTCATGCTGAAACGGCGCAAACCCAGGCGCAATATGAAGTGAGGACGTTTGATCTTCCAAGTACAGGACATTATATGGGTGAAGCAGCAAGAGAAAGAAGAAGTGAGCAACGAAACTATACGCCAACAGGAATTTATGTAAAACCGAATGAACAAGTCACAATTGAAGTATCGGGACTATCAGGATTAGACAAGCTTGGAGCAACTATTGGGACAAATGAATATGATAAAGAAGGGGGAAAAACATTTCGTCTTTCTTCTGGTTCTAACACTATTTCCTCTCCAAACGGTGGTTTATTAGGGTTTGATAACTGTGAAGGGAAAGGAACAGTTAAGGTGAAAGTAACACAAGGCGGGAGCCCTGTTCCATTCTTTGAATTAGGGAAGCATACGAAAGCAGACTGGATTGCGATGATGGACAAGTATCCAGATGCGCATGCCGTTCAATTAAAGTCAAAGAAAGCAGTACTTACTGTTACTCGTGATAGTGCGAAGAAATATATTGTGGATCAAGACCCTGTTCCTCTATTAAAAAAATATGATGACATGATTCTAGTACAAGATAGATTCTCAGGGCTATCTGAAACAAGTTCTAATCCGTTACATCGTTCGACTCGCCGCCTTTGGGCTTTTGTAGAAAATCCTAACAACCCACCGGGCATGTACATGTATGCAGGTCAGGATGGAGTCGTATTTACTACTGCTTATGACGCAATTAAAAGTGCTTTAAATGTAAATGAATTTGGATGGGGACAAATGCATGAAGCAGGGCATACAAGGCAACAATACCCTTGGACGTGGGGTGGAGTAGTTGAAGTCAATGTTAATATATATTCTTTAGCTGCACAAAAACAATTATTCCCAGGTCAACCAACACGTTTAGAAAAAGAAGGGGATTATGATAGAGCCTTTCAATACTTAAAACAAGCAGATAAAGAGTATGAAAAGATTAATGACCCGTTTGTGAAAGTTGTTATGTTTTGGCAACTTCATTTAGCATATGGGGAAGATTTTTATCCGAACCTTCATAAACTATATCGAGAGTTACCAAAGGATAAACTTCCAGAAACGGATGAAGATGAAATACAAGCATTTATTTACAATACATCGAAAGTAGCGAAACAAAATGTACTTCCATTCTTTGATCAATGGGGACTAAAAGCATCACCAGAAACAAGAAAAAAAGTAGAAGCTTTGAACTATCCAACATTAACTGCTCCTATATGGGAAGCGACAGATGCGAAGCCTGTTAAACCAACTGCCGCGTACGGTCCGAGAAAATAGTAGTCGGCATCATCATTCGGAGGCTATCTTTTATAGATAGCCTCTTTTTTTTGTGTTGGGATTTGTCGAAGAGTCTTTATTTCGTGTCGAAGCGCCGATATATTCTAAAAAGTGGTCGATATCGTGTTATTGGTTTATGTGAACATGTCTCGTGTCGAAATAAAGACAATGCAAAGGAACTGAATTTGAAATAATTGTAACTACTAAGTCATACATTTCATTTAGAAGTTGGGTAAGGAGTATGATTCCAGCGAAAATACGCCCCTTATTACCTATAGAAAGTTATGTTCATTTTTTAGTATATAGATTGCTGTCATGAAGATCTCTTTGTTTTAAAACTCTGCGCGTGGAAGGAAAAGGCCATGACCGCTCTTATACATGGCCAGTCCCTCTCGTCCATCTAAAAAGAAAGGGGTTTTTATGTCGTTTTCCGCATAAATTAACTGAATGTAAAATAAATGTTGAATATTCAGTATATTTGTATTATTATTGGTTTATTATCGGATGACAGTGATTAGCCTCCCTGCGAGCCCGAATATTGCTCTGTTGAATTGAATAGTTAATAATTGGCTTCTTTCCACTTGAACTTCCTTAGCAGGAAGACGAGCCATCGGGATAGAGACAGTAAAATTCAGTGTAATTCTTTACATTGTTTTTCTGGCTCTTTTTATTTTTCTATAAATGGGGTTTTTGGAAAGCGTTATCAATACGTATAGGTTGGTGATCTTTTTGGCTAAAGAAAAAAATGAGTTGCAAAAAGACTTGAAAACCAGACATATAACAATGATTTCAATTGGCGGGGTTATCGGAGCTGGGTTATTTGTAGGGAGCGGAACGATTATTCAATCAACAGGTCCAGCGGCGATTTTGTCTTATATTATCGGGGCTTTAATGGTTGTACTTGTGATGCGGATGTTAGGGGAGATGGCTGCGGTTAATCCTGATAGCGGTTCTTTTGCAACGTATGCTCATAAGGCAATTGGGCCGTGGGCCGGATATACAATCGGTTGGTTATATTGGTTTAACTGGGTTATTATTATCGCAATTGAAGCGGTCTTGTTAGGGGCGATGGTCAGTAATTGGTTCCCTTCTATACCAGCGTGGATCGCTAGTCTTTTCATGATTATTTTGATGACGATTACGAATATTTATTCTGTAAAGCTGTACGGAGAGTTTGAGTATTGGTTAGCGTTTATTAAAGTCGCGGCGATTCTTGTATTTTTAGGGCTAGGAATTGCGATGATCTTTGGACTTGTCCCTGGTGTGGACAGGCCGAACTTTTCGACGATCGCTGAAAATGGCGGCTTTTTTCCGAAAGGGATTGTTCCTGTATTGCTGAGTGTTGTCTTTATTTCTTTCTCATTATCAGGAAGTGAAGTAGCGGCGATTGCGGCGGGGGAGTCGGAAAATCCAGAGAAGAATGTCATTAAAGCCATTAATAGTGTTGTATGGCGTCTTATGCTGTTCTTCGTAGGTTCTGTCACAATTTTGGTTATTTTTATGCCGTGGAATAATGCGGAGTTATTGAAACTTCCTTATGCAAGTTTATTCCGGATGGCAGGCGTTCCTGCTGCTGCGGAAATTATGAACGGAGTTGTGTTCCTGTCGCTCTTATCTGTTTTAAATTCAGGATTATACACAAGTTCTCGCATGTTATTTTCGCTTTCGAAAAAGGGAGATGCTCCTCTTATTTTTTCAAAATTAAACAGTAAAGGTGCACCAATTTGGGCGATTGTGGCAAGTGTTGTGTTCGCATTCATTTGCGCGATGCTGAAGGTTATATCTCCTGATAAACTATTTGCCTTTCTAGCAAACAGCTCGGGCGGCGTTACGATGCTTATGTATATGTTTGTTGCGGTGTCTCATATTCGTTTGAGACGAGAAGCAGAAAGAGAAGATCCAGGGAAATTAAAAGTGAAAATGTGGTTATTCCCTTATCTTACATACGCAACGCTTCTGATGATTGTGACGATATTTGTTTCGCAAGCATTTATCGCGGATATGCGCATGCAATTTTATTTGACGATTTTAGCTGCTGCTGTGGTGATCGCATCCTATTTCCTAAGAGCTAGAAATAGACCAGCAGCCGTCAAAGATGATCAAGCAGGATTTCCAATTTTAAAAGGTTCAGAGATTGGTTTAGAGAAGGATTAAATCAAAAATGAAAAAGGGGTATGTTCGAATGTTAAAAGACAATATTGTAACTACAAAATCTGCAATTTTACACGAGAGAAGAAAAAATGCGATATCTGCGGGTCCATATAATATTACGAATTTATATGTTCAATCAGCAAAAGGAGCCATTATTACGGATATAGATGGTAATGAATTAATCGATTTTGCAGGCGGGATTGGGATGCAAAATGTCGGTCATTGTCACCCAAAGGTCGTAAAAGCAATTCAAGAGCAAGTCGAATCTTCTATTCATACTTGCTTTCATGTAGCGCCGTATGAAAGTTATGTTGCGTTAGCTGAAAGATTGAATGAATTAACGCCAGGCGATTTTCAGAAAAAAACATTGTTTGCCAATAGCGGAGCGGAAGCGGTTGAAAACGCGGTGAAAATCGCTCGAAAAGCGACAGGGCGCAGCGCGATTGTTTCGTTTGAGCGTGCTTATCACGGACGTACATTGATGACAATGTCTCTTACAAGTAAAGTAAGACCTTATAAACACGGGTTTGGTCCGTTTGCACCAGATGTATACAAGCTGCCTTATCCGTATTATTACCGCGCAGAAGACGGGATGACGACAGAAGAAGTGGATGAGCAAATTTTAGCGTATTTCGAACGTTTTATGTTAGAAGAAGTAGCAAGTGATAACATTGCCGCAATTATTTTGGAACCTCTTCAAGGGGAAGGTGGCTTTATTGTCCCGAGTGCGGCGTTTATCCAAGGAGTCAGAAACCTTTGTGATAAATATGGAATTGTTATGATTGCTGATGAAATTCAAACGGGTTTTGCTCGTACAGGAAACTTGTTCGCAATGGATCATTTCGGAGTAGCTCCGGATTTAATGACATTTTCAAAATCCATCGCTGCCGGTATGCCGCTTAGCGCCGTGACAGGAAAAGCGGAATTAATGGATGCACCTGGCCCAGGACAACTTGGTGGTACGTTTTCAGGAAGCCCGGTTGCTTGTGCGGCAGCTCTAGCTGTTTTAGACGTCATTGAAGAAGAAAACTTAGTACAACGTGCCCGGGAAATTGGCGATCGTATGATGGAAGTGTTCAATAGCTGGAAGGATAAATATGAATTAATAGGCGATGTGAGAGGCCTTGGAGCGATGACGGCTATGGAACTTGTTAAGGATCGAAATACGAAAGAGCCGGCAACAGAAGAAGTGAAAGCAATTATGCAGGAAACACACAATAAAGGTTTAATTACAATAAGTGCGGGCATTTACAGTAGTGTACTTCGTTTCTTACCGCCGCTTGTGATTACAGATGAACAGCTTGAAGAAGGACTAGCAATTCTTGAAGCGGCTATTGCTAGGGTATCTAAATAAAATTCCGGTTGGGGGTAGGAGAATGAAGTTTTTCAATTATATAAATGGGCAGTGGAAAGAGCCCTCTACTCAGCAATATTCAAAAAACTATAATCCGCATAATGGAGAAGTGTTAGGGGAATTTCCATTAAGCTCCGCCGAAGATACACAAGCAGCCATCGCTTCTGCGAAAGAAGCCTTTCACAATTGGCAAGGTTTATCGTTTCAAGAAAGGGCTAGTTATTTATGGAAAGCAGCAGCGATTTTAAAAGAGCGAGTGACGGAAATCGGTCATGACTTGACGAGTGAAGAAGGAAAAACACTCGCTGAAGGGATCGGAGAGACGAAGCGAGCCATTAGCATTTTGGAATATTATGCAGGGGAAGCGAATCAGCCGGTGGGAGAAATCATTCCGTCGGCTAATCCGAAAACGATGCTTTACAGTAAACGAGTAGCAGTGGGGCCAGTAGGATTGATTACGCCGTGGAATTTTCCAATTGCCATCCCAGCATGGAAAATGGCCCCTGCACTCATTTACGGCAATACTGTTGTCATCAAGCCGGCAGAAGTGACGCCAAAATCCGTATACCACCTTGTCAATGCGTTTCACGAGGCGGGTATTCCTGCCGGCGTTATCAACTGTGTCTTTGGAACAGGTTCAGTAGTAGGAACAGAATTAACAGAAAACCCGGATATAAAAGCAATATCCTTTACTGGTTCGAATCATGTTGGAAAAACAATTCAGCAAACGGCGGTTGCAAGCGGGAAAAAAGTGCAATTAGAAATGGGCGGGAAAAACCCACTCGTTATCTTAAAGGATGCTGATATTTCAAAAGCAGTCGAGATTGCAATTAAAGGTTCATTTATGTCAACAGGACAAAAATGTACCGCGACAAGTAGAATTATCGTGGAAGAGGAAATATATGAGGCATTTCGCAATCAACTTGTGCTGCGTACAGAATCTCTTAAAGTTGGCAATCCGTTAGAACAGGATACATTTATGGGCCCATGTGCGTCTGAAAACCAGCAGAAATCCGTGTTATCGATGATTGAAGCAGGTAAGAACGAGGCTTCACTGCTTTGCGGAGGCAACGTATCAACAGAAGATGAGTTACAACAAGGATGGTATGTAATGCCAACTATTTTTGAAAACGTACCTCACGATGCACGTATTGCGAAAGAAGAAATTTTCGGTCCTGTTATTTGTTTATTTAAAGTGAACAATTATAAGGAAGCAATTCACCTAGCGAATGATACAGAATATGGGCTAAGTGCATCGATTTGTACAAATAATTTAAGCCTTGCCCAGCAATTTATTGATGATATGGAAGTCGGAATGGTTCACGTAAACTCAGAAACAGCAGGAGCAGAACCGCAAGTTCCATTTGGAGGAATGAAGCATTCTAGTGCTGGACCGCGTGAACAAGGAAAAGCAGCTGCAGAATTTTATACAAGAATCAAGACAGTATATGTAGATCAAGTATGATAACAACATAATAATGGGGGATGAACATGCGGAAAGGAACTTTTTTCATGGCAGGACACGCGAGACTTCCGAAAGGGATGGCTGTGCGCAGTGTCTATGAAACACTAACAATTACAATAGAGGCAGATCACAAATATCACGTAATCATTGAATCGTCATGTACCCTTGCGACAGGACACGGGCGGGACTTTATCTCGCAAATTTTAAGAGGATATAGTTTGCGAGATGGCATCGAAGACATTATCGAAGAAATTTCCTATCATTATCAAGGAAAAGCACAAAATGCGATTATTAGTGCGTTAAAAGATTTGTACCGCCAATATACAAGTTATGTAAACGGCGAAACACCGCCGGAGGAGTATGAGGAGATAGCTCCGGTAAAATAGTTTTAAAAAACCTCTTTCTTTTTAAATGGTCGAGAGGGACTGGCAATGCACTAGAGCGGTCAGGGCCTGTTTCTGTCACGTGCCAGGTTTAAAATAAAAGGAGCAAGCAAGTAGCGGGCATGTTGTAATCTGCATGACATCGAATAGTATGTTAAAAAATGAAAATGAATATGTAAATTATGAAACTGTCGAGTTTATTGCACTTCGATTTTAGAAGAGCGTTCGTAAATGAGAGCCAGTTGTATTCCGGTTTATTTGATATGCGGAATATAACTGGCTCTTTTATTTGAGGTGGATAAAAATGGCGAAACCGAGTGAAGAAAAGCGTGTAGTGAAGCGAAGGGAAATAAGTCTGTAAAGTGACTTTTTAGATTGATTTTTTCCTTGTTATCAAGCTATTTACTTTAAGTTCCTTTGACCAATTTTGAAAATGTTATTGACTATTCAGTTGAACTGTATTATGTTATTATTAAGTTGAACTAACTAGTCAAACTGAATAAAGGATGAGTATATGAAACATAAATTATTACCATTGTCTGAAACCATGCATTATATTTTGTTAGCTCTACGTGAGCCACTCCATGGCTATGCCGTAATGCAGAAGATAGAAAAGATAAGTAATGGTACTGTTATTTTAGCAGCTGGTACATTATACGGTGCGATTGAAAATTTGAATAATCATGGTTGGATTGAACCTGTTGGAGAGTCAGGGCGGAGAAAAGTTTATATGATAACTGCGGAAGGAAGCACCATTTTGAAAATAGAACAAAACAGGTTATTGCATATTTTATCCCTGTACGAAGGAAGTGGATCGAATGAAGAAATTTAAGATGTTTTTTGATATCGAAAAAGAGGAGCAATGGCTGAACGAGCAATTACAAAAAGGTTATCGTTGTACAAATATTAGTGGATTAGGAATATACACTTTCGAAAAAACCGACAAGAGATATGTAATGCGACTGGATTATCAAGATTATTTATCAAAGAAAAAGTTTAAAGATTACAAAGGGATATATGAAGACTTCGGTTGGAGTTACATAAATGACTCCTGGCTTGGTGGAACTCGATATTGGCAAAAAGAAGATGATGGTCAAAATGAAATCTTCTCGGATCGCCAATCAAAGAGTAATTATTATAAAAGATTGATGGGTTGTTCAGCTGGTCTCGGTATACTGTTATTGCCTTGTTTTCATATGTTTTACAAGAATTCAGGTTTATATTTAACTGAAGGTCTTTGGAGTATGAAAGGTGCATTGTTTTGGAAAGCATTTTTATTTGAAACTCCATTTGTTCTTTTGAGATCGCTTCCTATCCTTATGATTGTTTTCTTTGGTATCAGTTTCTATAAAGTTTATCGAAAGTATTCAATATTAAAAGAAAAATAATGCGAGGCTTTAATTGAGTAAGATTCACGAAAATTATTAAACTTTCTTATATGGAAATGTGGATTAATGTAAGGCATATAAGGTGTACCACCACATGTACATCAAGCTAACAAATAGAAATACCCTAAAATGACTTTCTAGTTTGAAATAATTTATAAAATTACCTTAATTTAATGTTTGTTCATGTTACTTTAATATTAAATAGGAGAATTATTGATGAAGAAAAAAACAGATAAAGTATTTTTTTATTTAGATTTTATATGTCTTATAATATCAATTGGTCTTGTATTTGCTAGCTCAATTTATTTTACTTCGTGGGTTTATCCAATAATATTTATTATGTTTACTGTAAGAATGTTTTATAACGTATTAAATTATGTTAAAGCTAAACCTACAAAATAGTCTTAATAATTTATTTCTCCCCAAATTTACGCAGTTTTTTAACGATAATTTGCATAGAGGGATAATTTTATTAAAACTTTATTGTCATTTAAACAAACAAAATACATTGACATTCAGAAAATTTTGAATTAATATTTAATCATAAAGTGATAAGATCCATACGAGAAATAATCCTTCTCTACATCCGATCTTCACTTTCTAATTAGCACATAGTTGAATAAAAAACTGTCTAATATTATTGTACTTTAAGAGATTAAAGACATTCGTAATTTGAAGCCAGTTGTACGTTTCTACAATGTTTATATTGTAGATGCGTATGACTGGCTTTTTAGTTTTTCAAGATTAAGGAGGAAGATATCGATGATTACGGAACAAGAAATGAAAATGAAATTTGCGAAGAAATATGAGGGGTATGAAATTATGCCTCATCCAGATCATAAACGTTTGTATCATATTGCGCTAAATCAGCAATTGCTTGGGCAATTTTTTGAAGAGGTAAAAGAGCATTCTGAGCAATCATTGCAATATATTCCTTATTCTCGCTTTATCCTCGCTGATCAAATGAAAAAAATCTTCGGGGCATCTTTTATGGAAAATGTTCGCGGGATTATTCATGACCGCGAAACGGGCGGATTTACAATTGGTGTACAAGGTGAAACGACAGCGGCAGAAGACTATGTAAAATTTGCAACGGCAATAACGCATTTAATTGGGACGCCTAACTTTGATGCGATGACAGGAACATATTATGCTAGATTTAACGTGAAAGATACAGACAGCAGTGACTCTTATTTGCGCCAAGCGTATCGCTTATTCACTCTTCATACAGACGGAACATTTGTTGACGAACCGACAGATTGGCTGCTTATGATGAAGATTGAAGAAAAGAATGCAATAGGCGGCGAATCACGTTTACTTCATTTAGATGACTGGGAAGAGCTTGATAAGTTTCGAAACCATTCACTAGCATCTGTCAAAATCACGTATAAAGCACCGCCAAGTAAAAATGCACAAGAAATTGTACACCGTGAAACATTTTTTGACGTAAATAATGCGCCGTGTATTTGCTTTATCGATCAATTTGTTTACCCTGATAACATTGAACAAGCAAACTATTTGAAGGAACTATCACACTCTGTTGAAAACTCTCCAGCAACGCATGCATTAAAACTACCAGTCGGTGATTTAGTTCTATTAAATAACCTATTTTGGATGCACGGGCGAGCTCCTTTCGAAAAAAATAAAGATTTATATAGAGAGCTCATGCGCCAACGTGGCTGCTTTTCCAAATAATAATCAGTGCGGCGGGTCTTGAAACAAGACCTGCCTTTCATAATATACATAGATGTTTTTTTAGGAGGGAGCAACATGTACGATTTTATTATTATCGGCGGAGGAATTGTCGGGCTTTCAACAGGGATGGCCTTAACGAAAAAATTCCCTCATGCCAAAATCGCAATCATCGAAAAAGAAACAGAACTGGCCCACCACCAAACGGGACATAATAGCGGAGTCATCCATTCTGGCATTTACTATAAACCAGGCAGCTTCAAAGCAAAATTCGCAAAAGAAGGAAACGCCGAAATGGTCCAATTTTGCAAAGAAAATGGAATTGCCTATGACATGTGCGGAAAGGTCATTGTCGCAACAGAAAAAGAAGAGATTCCGCTTTTGCAAAATCTTTATGAAAGAGGCCTGCAAAACGGCTTAAACATTGCAAAAATTAGCTCAGAAGAATTAGCCGAAATCGAGCCGCATGTTAAAGGGCTAGGCGCAATTCGCGTTCCGTCTTGCGGCATCGCCGATTACAAAGGAGTCAGCCATGCCTTTGCCCGCTTCATTGAGAAAAATGGCGGAGAAGTGCACCTAGGAACAAAAGCAGAACAAATCCATGAAAAAAAGGACGTCGTCACAATCGAAACAAACCAAGGCGTATTCGTAACGAAATTTCTCATTAACTGCGCCGGCTTACACAGCGACCGAATCGCCAAAAAAGCAGGCATACTAACAGATATGAAAATCGTCCCGTTCCGCGGTGAATATTACGAACTCATCCCAGAACGACGCCATCTCGTAAAACACTTAATCTACCCAGTACCCAATCCGGACTTTCCGTTCTTAGGTGTGCACTTTACAAGAATGATAAACGGAGACGTACACGCAGGGCCAAACGCCGTCCTCAGCTTCAAACGAGAAGGCTACACCAAAAAAGACTTTGACCTAAAAGACTTTATGGAAACTATGACCTACACCGGCTTTTGGAAAATGGCCATGCCAAACATGAAAGAGGGCATGAAAGAAATGATCCGCTCATTCAGTAAACAATCATTTCTCAAAAGCTTGCAGCGTTTAATACCAGAGCTCACAGAGAAAGACATTGTCCCAACTCATGCGGGAGTAAGAGCACAAGCGATTCTCTCCAATGGAAACATGGTTGATGACTTTTGCATCATTCCGGGCATTAACTCCATGCATATTTGTAATGCCCCGTCTCCGGCTGCGACGGCTAGTTTGAAAATCGGGGAGGCGATTGCGGAGAAGGTTCCGGACGGAGTGAGTTCGGTAGGATTGTTTCGTGTGAAAGCATAGTTAGATGGAGGCTATTCTTCAGAGATAGTCTCCATTGTATGGTGAAATTTGTTGATATTGTTTTTATTAGTTGATGAGGGCGGAGATTTTTGGGGTAGCTTCTCTTTTTTAAATTCCATAAAGCATCTATGATACAATACAAGCAGCGATAAATTAGGGAAGTGATAATATGAATATGTTGCAATTTATTCAAACACATATCGTTAAAAGTGCAGAAACAATTGACAATTTATATATACGTCAAGAAAATAACGTAACAATTCTCCCAATTATGAAACAAACCCCTCGTAAAATTATAAAAACAGCAGAAATTTTCATCAGTGAAGCAGAAGTGCTAGACGTTCCGAAAGAAGTTGCTAAAGTATTTTATACTCCTAACGTAAAGAAAAAAGAGAGCGAGATCTCTAAATGGTTGGCTCCGCGTGATCTAGTGGATTGTATAGAGCGTGGCCTTCTTATAAAAGAAGTACGGTTTAAAAAAGACGGAAAAACCGTTGATTATACGGTGTATAGAATGGGATACGGGTTATTTCTATACATGGAGGAGCAACGCAAAATAGAGAAGAGGAAAGAGCAAGAGGAACTGCAGGAATGGATTAAGAAAAAATCTTTACTTCCGGCTTATACGCATGTATATACAGAGAAATTATTGCATGTATTAGATGAAATAGAAGGGAAAATAGAACGAGATCTGCCGGTGTTAGAAGAAAAGCGGTGGTCACATGCGAAGGTATTACTATTTTTAGAGTTTCTGCTTGCCTTGTATCAAATTAGTTGTGAGAAGCAGGCATTTGATTGGAAGGAAATCGGGGCAATGTATTATCAAAATATTGGTGGCTCGAAAAAGTTTGATGCATATAAAAAAGAATTTCTCGATCTGCTGGAGCAATTATTAGATGCGCCGCCGCATTGTTTTGGATTAGTAAGCTTAGGTACGGTTACGCCGATTTTCTTTTGCGGAGATTTACGGGAAGGAGATACTCATTATTTATGTGATACGGTGCGAGCGATAACGGATTTGGCTGTGTTTCGTTATGAGTATAGGGCAAATGCGAAGGTGCTGTGGCTTGTTGAGAACCGGGCTGTACTTACAAGAATGGCAGCGGAGGAGAATTTTTTGAACGAGACAGGTAGTCTTGTAATCGGTGTGGATGGACAACTGCGCAGCGGGCATAAAAAATTGATTCAAAGTGTGCTGACACATTCAGAATCGATTACGAAAATTATAATTTGGACAGATTATGACCGTGCTGGGAAAGTGATTCGTGATATGTTGTTTGAAGTAGTAGAGCCGTATGGCCGCTGCATCAAGTGGATTTCTTCAGAAGGTACAGCATTAAGCAAACAGGAGTACGAAGAAACGGTTCACTTACGAGAAAGCGAACAAGAAGAGCAGCTAGGAGGTGCAGCGGTTTGGAAGGCATGGATCAATCATTAATTTCTATTTTAGAAGCGGATGCGTCGCATATTTCTCTTCGTAATGCGATGAAAGATTTGAATAAGCTGGCTGGTGTCATTTCAGAATTAGGGCAGGGAGAATATTTTAATGACCCGGTGAAAACACATCAGTTTTTGCTGCTGTTAAATATTTTAAATGAAGAGGCGCTAGGACTCACTTCATCTATTGAAGATGTGCGTACGTTAAAGTTTCGCTATCGTAATATGTATGGTCACGATCCAGATATCGGTTTAGAACATTTTATGAATGTGTTAGATAAATATGGCTGGGTTTCTAAAGGGAAAAACAAGATTACGATGATGGATGTTGGGAAACGGATGATCGATGTGCTCATTCGACTGGCGAATGATTCGTTAGCCTATTATATGCAGGATGATGTAACGCGCTCATTGTATCAAGCAAATCGTGATGCAGATTTAAGCGAGGCGTATGATGATAAGGGCGTATCTGGCGGGAATAAGCTTGCGAGTATGATTAAGAATGTCGAGGAAGCTGTGGATAAATTAAAGGAACGAGAGCTTGAGTATTTGGCAGATCGTTATGCATTGCCGCAAGTCCAAATTATTCATAGCTTAATAAATGAACTGAATGCACGTTTTGAAGAACGATTCCAAAAGTTTAAAACATTTGAAGAGAGCCTTGTGATTGAGCCGCTTATTAAAAGAGGGACAAGCGTTATTTTTGAAGGTTCACAAGTGAGCCTTAGAACAATTAAGAAAATCTTGCATTTTACACATATTCAAGAATCACCGATTGGGGTGGAGATTCGTCATGATTTGCTTCGCCGCTTTATCGAAAATTGTTTTACAAAGCAAGATATAGAGCAGCCGGATGCTCATGAAGTATTGAGTTTTATGGAACAAGATCGGCGCCTGGGTGAGCGCCTTGATGGTTTGTGGATGCCGGTGAAGTTTGCTGCGCCTGTATCTCCAACAGCGATTTCTGGTGCTATCCAGTATTTAGAGGAGTATCAGCCATACACAGATGATATAGAGGAAGTGCCGGAAGAGGCGTATGAAGATGTGGAAGAGTTGTCAGAAGAGGAAGTGAGTAAGCTTCTAGAAGAGCAGCAATGGAGCATGACGAAGGAACAGATTCATACGGAAAGGCTGGAGGCTTTTTTATTTGAAACGGAAGAAGCGGATATGGAAGAGCTTGTACTAGAAGCAGGATCTGATACATGGGGAGATGCGGTCAATGCGTTAATTGCACTGTCAGCATTAACAGCGAATCATAAAGCTGAGATTCTTGATAATCAACAAGTAAAAGAACGAAATGTACAAAAAGAATGGGAGTGGGTGAGCGAGGATGATAAACGAAAACGAGTTCGAAGCCGAAACGGGAATCAATCCACTGGTAAAATTGAGTGAGCTCCGCGACGTATTGTCACGCGATGAAGAATATACGTTTATGCAATTGTTGTTTTCCTCTTCGGCTCGTATGCGGGCTGATAATTTTGGATTACGACGTAAAGAAGTAGTGCGAATGCTTGGACTGAATCAGGATGATGTAGAGGGATTTCAATCATTTCTAAAACGTATAAACGGTGCGTTAAGCGGTTATTTTCAATGCATATATGATGAACGGCGCGATCAAGTGATTGTGATGATGCGTATACCAGCGAGGCAGGCGCGTGATGTGTTATCTTCAGAAAGCCTCGGCCTTCTCATGTTTATTTTTTACCATCAAGAAGTTTTGCAAAATGAATTTACGCTATTTCATCAGCTGCTCAGTGCACTTGGGCATGAGACGCTACAAGCGCGTAGAAAAGTGCTGACGAACTTAGAGCCACTCTTGAAAATAGGAGCGATTACAAAGTATGAATCGCCTTCTCAAGAAGAAGCGTATGCATTAACGGCAATTGGGAGTAGAATGTTTTCTGATTCGTTTTTACACCGGGCGGCAGAATTTAGTCAGTCGCAGCAGCTCCATATGGACGATGTTTTGAAATTTTTCAAGCGCTATAACGTGGGAGGAGAGGAAACACTATGATTCCATATCGCATTTCTTTTACAGGTATACGAGATTATAAATCTACAAATATTGACTTATCTGGTAAGCAGGATCACATCTTAATAGGTGGTGCAAACGGTGCTGGAAAATCAACGCTCACATTTTGCTGGGGAGCAGTGATGGCCTCTAGTAAGGTAAATATAGAAGGTCTTCGTTCGAAAAACCTTCCAGATAATCAAGTATGGCGTGCGAAAATTGAACTGATATTTGAAAATAATGGATTTGTGGATGCCGCGCAGTTTGTTAGATTTATGCTTGTATTAGAGCAGACACCAGGTCATCCGTTAAAGAAAGAGTATTACATTGCAGAAGGAGATCATGTAGATGAGTGGGAACATGAAACGCGTTTCTCATCTGCGGACAAGCATTTTAACTTTAGAGAGTATAAAAGGGTGCTGCTTCAAAAGTATAAAATTGATCCGGATGCATTTTATTTAATTTGGTACCAGCAGGATGTGAATCAGTTTGCGGTGATGAAGCCGGAGGAACGGTTTCGTATTTTTAGCGAGATGACAGGGATTGAGAACATTCAAAAGTCGTGGGAAGCGATTAAGGACGAAGAGCGTGAAGCTGAAGCAACGATGCAAACGGCTCGCAATAATCAAATACAGTATAAATTTGACCTTGAGATATGGGAAAGGGAAAAGAATCGCTACGAAAGTCAGCAAGTGCGCATAAAGGAAGGACTTGTTCAATATAAAACTGCATTGTGTACGCTAGAAGAATATTATGAAGCAGAGCGTATGAAATATAAGAACGAATTAGAAGAAGTAAGTGAGACGCTTGAAGAAAAATATGAGGAGACTGCGTGGGCAGAAGAATGTATTTCGGCATTAGCAGCAGACTTCGTACAGCAACAGAACCATTTTCAAGGAGCAGAGAAAGAACTTGGGTTGTTAGAGGAAAACATAGCGCAGCATAAGGAAAAAAGTAAAAATGTGCAAAGAGAATTAACGGCCATTAAGGAAGATATAAAAGACGTAACAGAACGTGTAAACGGTATTTCGATTAGTGAAAAACAAGTGTATGAAGAAAAAACAACGAAAGAGCAAAAGCTGCAAGAAGCAGAACGAGAGAAAGCGCAGACAGAACAGGCGATTAAGAATGAGAGCGACAAGTGTAATAAGCTAATAGACCAAATTGCGGAATTAAAAATTCAAGTGAAAGCAGATGAAAAAGCAGTAACGGATGCGAAAAGTTACATCGAACAATATACATCAAGCTTTGCTGTCGAAAAGCAACAACAAGAAACAGAAATGCTTCTTCGGCAAACAAAGGATGATGCTGCATTATTAACACAGGAACTTCAGAAAAAAAGAGAAGAGAAAAAGCAAATCGAGTTGAACCGTTATGTAAGCCCAAGGCAAGAAGAAGGACTGCGATATTTTAAGAGATTAGGCATACAAGCTTATCCATTACGTGATTTGATTGAATTAGAGGAAAATGCTGCCCTTCGAAGTGAAGATCTTTTAAATACGATTAAATATGCCATTTTCGTAGAAGCGAAAGAATTTACGCCGCCAAATGATTTGTATTACGTTCCTCTTCCGCTCATTATTCCGACAGAGAGTGTAATCTCATTACCGCAATATCAGCTGAAAATAAAGGAGAATGACCAGTTCGTTTCTGTTGCGATGAAGGCTTTATGGTGGGTAAAACAATTTTTTACAGGTGAGCAGCCATCTATTTGGCAAAATGTTTTGCGTGATGTAAGAGGATTGCGCGGCGCTCAGGAGAAGGCAGAGTATATTTTAAGCGAGAAAGCAATGCTCCAGCGCCTGAAGGAAACGGAAAACTGGATTAAAATTACTGAGAATAAGCTTTCACAATATAATCTCGGCATTGAAAAACTAACGGACAAGGAAAACGGGCTGCGCGATATCGTCTATAAAGTAAGAGACGCAGAAGCAGTTTTGCAGCAAACAGGTGACCGTGCCTTTCGGATTGAATCATTAGAGCGTAAACGTGAAGAAAAGCAAAAGTTCGAGGAGCAAATACAAGAACTGCGCCGCATAGACCAAGCGCTGCATACACGTATTGAAAGGCTGAAAGAGCGTATTGAAGTATTAAAGGGATATGTAGCAATTTACGAAGAACTGCATAAAGAACAAGAAAAAATTGTGCGTATGCAAGAACTGGAACAACTGTATATTACGTTATCTCGTCAAATGAAAGAATTAGAAAATCAAAAGGATGAGGTAGAAGATACGTGCAACCAGTTGGAAGACCAATGCAGTAAATTAAACCGAGATATAAAAAATAAAAAGCAAGATTTAGAAACATTACACTCATACGTTCAGCAGTTAGAAAAGAAAAAACAGCGTACGTATGATTCGTTTATGATGCATGAAACAAATTTGATTACAGCTCAAAGACAAAGTAAAGATGCTGATGACATGTATCGAAAACTATTAGAACAAATAGGATGGCAAAAGAAAACAGAAAACTGGACCGAGGTAATGGCTGTTTCTAAATGTGGTATAGCAAAGGATTTGCTCGAACAAGCTTTAAAAGAAAAGGTAAATCCACTCGCTCCTGAAAACTATGCCAAAATGAAAGAAGAATACGAAAAAAGTAACGAAGAAGTGCATAACAGCGGACAAATTCTCGCAGACATTCGCGAAAATATGAAAACCATGAAGGAACGTCTTGAAACAACCATTCAGATGAATGTCCATAAAATTCATAAAAAGTTTGAACAATATATGGAACAATTCCACTTCGAAGGCAAAGTAGAATGGGATATGGATACAAATAAACACGGTGAAATGCGCTACTATTTATATATAAAAGCACGTAAAAAAGGACATCGCGGCAAAATGGAGGATATTAGCGCCAAAGGCCGAGGCGGCAAAGTGGGCAGCGGTGTATCTGGAGGAGAAGAATCGTTATCTTCTTTATTATTTGCGCTTGCTTTACTCCAAACAATTGAAGCATCGCCTGGTTATATCATTCTCGACGAATACGATAGTGCGTTAGATGATAACCGTAAGGAAAAAGTATTCACCCTATTTGAAGAAGAATTGGATCGTAAAATGATTATCGTATCGCCGAAAAGTCATGATCCAAAGTACTTACAGCATTTTTCTCAATCATTGACAGTTATGCATGAGGCGAGTGTGCCGGTTAGTAGGATTGTGCAGATTCGAAAATCTATCAATTCGTGATTATTTATGGTGGAAAAGTGTTTATAATGATTCATATAAGCTATGAAAAAAGAAAGAAGGTGCTTCAAAATGCTAATAAACAAAATAGTATTAGACCTCATTGAGGAGATAAAAAAAGCCAAAGTTTGGAAAGTCATGCCACCTGCAGAAAAAGAACGTTTGGCGGAGATTATAAAATTTGTTGGTGGACAAGAGAAAGCGAAAACAAGAGAGCAAAAACCTGTGCAACCTGCCATTTATCAATTTAAAGTTACATTAAAGGGAGTTCGCCCACCAATTTGGAGAAGATTTCTTATTGATAATCAAGTAACCTTTGAAGACTTGCATATTATTATTCAGGTTGTAATGGGATGGGAAAACTATCATTTATACAATTTTGATACGAAAGACGCACGTGTTGAAATATCAGATGATTCATTTGAGTTCTTCCCATCTTCAAAGGAAATATATGATGTTGAAGAGACACAAATAGGAGAACTAATAACAGAAGAAAAGCAAAAATGTCTGTATACATATGACTTTGGTGATGACTGGGAACATGAGCTAGTACTAGAAAAAATACTGCCAATTGATGAGGAAATGGTTGTTCCGACATGCCTAAAAGGAAAACGAGCATGTCCGCCTGAAGATTGCGGTGGTGTTTACATGTATAATGAAATTCAAGCAGCTCTAAAAGGTGAAGGAGAGCTGGATGAAGAGACAAGAGAATGGCTTGGAGAATTTGATTCAGAGGAATTTGACCTGGAGTTTATTAATGGTATTTTGGAGAATTTTGCTGTAAAGAGATAGGAGTAGCGGAGGTATAGCGATATAAGAAGAATATGTTAGAAAGTAGTGAGTATATGGCACAACATTTGTCATTACAAGATTTATGTGAAGAATTAGAGAAAGAAGAATTAATTGAATTAGTCAAGTATTTGTCAGATCAATATAATATAGATATGGCTGTAATGGAATGGTATGCATTACAGAAAGGGACAAATAATAAATCTTCTTTACCAAAGACATTGTTATGGGAGTACTGGGAGAGAGCAGAGGAGATTATTAGCGATTTCAATAAATATGGCGGTGGACCTGAGCATCTCGAGTATGAAGCTTGTGAGTATTTGGATAAGGTAACTGAACTATGTTCTCAACATTCCATGCCTTCTGAAGAGAAAAGGTTCCTTATTAATAGTATGTTTAAACAATATGATATTAATAATTCTGGGTTGGAAGATATGCTGATGGACGCAATCTGTGGGATATGTGATTCGGAATTTGATTGGAAGCATGTTATTAAACTGCTTCAGAAGAATCCGGGTTCTTGGCATCAGAAACTCATCATGAGGATTTATCAAGACGAGTTAAAAGATGATGAGGAATATTTGAAGATACGGTTACAAACGTTGGAATATGGGATGGACTATTGGGATCTGGTGCAATATTATATAACGCAACATAATATATTTAAAGCAGTCGAAACGGCTGAAGTTGGTTTGCGAAACGGAAAAGGTAAACTGACGGAACTATTTCTATTTGTATTCGATCATTATGCAGAACAAGATGAAATGACTCAAATACAAGCTGTAGTAGATATGGCTTTCCAAAAGCAATCAGACATTGGTTTAATATGTGATCGTGCTTTTAGATACTTTAAACGGAAGAATAAGTATGAAGAGTTAAAGAATATTTTAGTAAGGGCATTTCGAACGGATTATTGCAATAAAAACCATTATGATGACTTCAATTCCATGAAAGAGCAACTCTCAGCTAAAGATTGGGCAGAAGTGCAAGAAGAGATGCTAGGAATTGTTCAAAAAGAAAATATGAGGGGTTACTTGGAAATTTGCTATGACATGGAAAGGTATGATGAAATATTAAAAACCATCCTTGAACCGAGTCGATATACATATACATATACAGACTGGGACAGCTTGGCGGACAAGCTTGTAGATCAATATCCAAGAGAAATTATTGAGTATTATTGGAATAAAGGCTGTTCATTTATACCGAATGGGAATCGTAAGAGTTACCGAGAATCTATCACATACTTTAAGAAGGTAAGAAACATTTACGAAAAGATAAACGAATACGATATGTGGGAAAGTCGCTTAGAAGCACTGGAAATACAGAATAGAAATAAGCGAGCGTTTTTAGATGAGATGAGGGTTTTCGGATAAGTGGAGGAGGCTGCCAAAAAGTGAAACTTTTTGGCAGCCTTTCTTGTGTGACTAAACTTGTCGAAGGGTCTTTATTCTGTATCCGATCGCCGATATATTTGAGTGCTTTTTCATCTTAAACACAAAATAATGTATTATATAAATAAACGAATTTTATGTAGAGAGGAAAAAGCAATGAATTTCAATGTAGAATTACCACAATCACTAAAAGACATGCTTTGGTATCTATGGGGAACTTTGGGTGTTGTATTTGTTGCAAGTATTATACTTGCAATCATTAGATCGTATATACCAGATAGCATCATACCTATAATTAAAGGGGGTATTGCCCTAGTTATTTTAGGAATCATATTTTATATAGCCTATTAAACTTAGTTATTTTGGCAAAAGAACGGAGGTGAAAAAATGGCAAAACGAAAGCAAGATGATTCTATATTAGGTTCTCTACTAGTTATGACAGTTGTTGCAATACTGTGGAAACGTGAGTTTTTGATACCGATCGTAATGGTATCAGCAGCTATTATATTGTTATATATTTATGTGCACGTTAAGAAACTAAGAGAACTAAGGCAATCAAAAATCCATGATATTGATAAAATGAACGGTTATCAATTTGAAGAATACTTAGGTGTTTTGTTTCAAAAACTCGGCTATCAAACACAAGTTACGAAGGCATCTGGTGATTTTGGAGCAGATTTAATTTTACGAAAAAATAACAAAAAAATCATTGTCCAAGCAAAACGCTATAAGAATAAGGTAGGAATTAGTTCTGTTCAAGAAATTGTTGGCGCAAAAGCTTTGTATAAAGCAGACGAAACGTGGGTTGTTACGAATAGTCATTTCACACCAGCAGCACGCAAACTTGCTAGCGCAAATCGCGTGGTATTAATAGAGCGCGAGAGATTAATTCAATTAAGCGTAAAGGTCAATAGAAGAAAAGTTAAAGTAACTGTGTAAATATAAGATTATAGTAAAAAGCACTCTCATGAGTGTTTTTTTTGCTTTGGCATGAAATATTATATAGATGCGAATTGCAAAACTAACATAAAAACCCTTTTCTTTTTCGGTGGGCCAGAGCAACTGGCCATGCATAGAGGCGGTCAGTTCCTTTTTCTTCCACGTGCAAAGTTTAAAACAAAGATAGACAGCAAGTAGCGGCCATGTTTTGTTCGGCATAGCAGCGACTTAGATGTTAAAAAGTCAACTTGTATTTATATAGAAGCATGATTGCGATTGACTTTCCCCTTACGATAAGGTGTATAAAAGAATGGAACAAGGTATTTCATCTGAAAAAATAAGGAAAATGGAGGTAATCGCTTGCTATCAATTGGAGAATTCTCAAAGATATGCGGGGTATCGACAAAAACGCTTCGATATTATGATGAAATTGGATTAATTCATCCCGATGAGATTAATCATGAAAATGGTTATCGATATTATTCTATCAAGCAACTAAAACAGATGCTGTTAACTTAAAACGAATCATGACCCTATTAAAAGAAAAAAGTAGCAAAAATATAGATAGAAAGGCGACTTTCCGTTCAATTTTGAAGGAAAAGTCGCCTTTCTTGTTTTACATGTGTTTTATGAGATGGGAAATGGAAGTTTTTCAGTGGCCTCAATGATTCTTTTATATCTCTATTTTTAAATGTTAACCACTAGCACACAGCAGCAAGTAAATTATTAAAGGGTTATAGCTCCTGCTATAAGTATTACTATTATTACCAATGGAAGAATGATAATCACAAAGGATACTATTGTTGTTAATAATGCTTTCCATGCTGAAAATTGGTGTGCTTCTCCTAAACATTTTAAGGAAATAATGATTGTCCAAATTCCAATAACGAAATCAATTACGGCAAAAATAAGGAACAAAATCGTTAAAGTTATGCTACTATCCATTTGCGGTGTCTCACTCGTAAAGTTTTCTATCCCAAACAAGAAAAATGAAGGCACCCAAACTAATATAAGAGAATAAACAAAAGGGATAAAAGAATAGGCAGTAGCGTAACGTGTTTTTTCAAATGTACCTTGTCCACCAAGTTTTTTTGCTACCCAATTTAATAACGCGGGTAGCAAAAAATAATAAATTAAGGCACCAACGAAGGCACTTAATATAATTCCTGAGATTAGTAGAAGTGGACTACTTATTGAATCCGCTATACTTTTAGAAGCTGCTCGATCTAAAGCCTGTACGAATGTGCCTAATAAAATGAGTAAAAACACATTCTTAGGTTTGGATATAAAAATTTCTTTCATTGTATCACGTGGTTTTATCCAAATGGAGAACCAAGGATTAAGTGCACGTTTAAATTGATTTTCTGGAGTTTCCATATAAAAAATATTCCCCTTTCTTACAACATATTGAATATAATTTTCCAATTTCCCCTGTTTATGTACATAGAAATATTAAAACATAAATAGTCACTAGTGTCGCATTAAAATACTTCAACTCAAAACATTAATCTGAATTTTCTTTTATTATAATTATCCATAAAAAAATCCTCTATAATGGTTTGGTGGTAGTAACCGATCCGAATCCAAAACAAAGGCAAGGGAGGGAAACCTCCATTGTACCTAAGATTATAACACATTCATAAATTATTATGAAGAAGACCATGTTACAAAACATTCCTGTTGTACTAGTATTGGTGCTCTTTCTTACAATAATCGATTATAACAACCTGAGTACTTTAGATTACGCGTATTTTATCGTATGTGCATTAGCTTTTATAGCATTTGCTTTCAATGTAACTACAGCCTTTATAAAGGAGAAGCATAAGTAATGTATAAATTTGAAACAAAAGAAGAGTTAATAGGCTTTATTAACGACGAGATTGTGAATACATCTGAAGCTTTGGACATTCTTGAGTGTTCAAGGCAGTATCTCAACAAACTTGTAAAGGAAGAAAAACTGATACCGATTAAAGAAACGGTACGCGATCGATTATTCTTTAAACAAGATATTCTAAACAGAAAAGCATTACTGAGAAAGTGAAAAACAACTGTGTAAAAATAAGATTTTAGCAAAAAACACTCTCATGAGTGTTTTTTGCTCAGAGTGTTGGGAAACCCTTTGGGTTTCCCAACCTCTGATGACCTTTATTGTAACTATGTATAAAAAAATTGTACGAAACAATAAAAAATAAGAAAAACAGCCCTTCAACTGA